>NZ_PYBP01000022.1:0-23580 GCF_003015025.1 Nitratireductor sp. StC3
AGTACGGCGATATCCGCGCCATCTGGCCCTCGCTCAGCAGAAACAAATCACCCATCACGGCCTCCTTCTCAAAGACCGTGAATCACATCTCAAAAGGAATTAATAGGTCCTGAGCCTAGAGCATTGGCGGCAGGATCTTTGCCGTCCTGTTCCAGTTCTTCCTCTTCCTCGCCGGTAGCGATGCGCATGACCTTCACGGCATTGCCGATCACGTCAGCGGGGCGCCTCTGTCCTTTAGGTCCGGTGGGCATTAACGAGCCTTCTTCATCAACCGCCCGACTGCTTCCTCATCTCCATCGTAGAAAACCGCTGCAAGGGTCCGTATGACCTCACCATACGAACGGCATTCGGTTCCGTCTTGTAGCTTGGACCTGTACGCATCCGGGACAGTGAACGCCCATACGTCAACCTTCCGCGACTGCCCCGGAGAGTATCCCTGAAGACCAGCAATTATGATGGGTTTTGTGATATCCCCATCTCGAGGGACGAACTGATATGTCTGGTTCGGGATAAGCATCCAATCTCCTCATGCTTTCCGGTAAGCATACAGGAGTTCGAGCCGGGGTGCGACAACCGCGTTTGCGGCGTCAGATTTCAAATTGAGACACTACGCGCGCGTGCGGTGCGATTACCGCTCCGTTTACCCAAAACCCACGCGGCCATTCACAGATAGGCCCGATTCGTGATGTTTGGACATATAGGGGGATGCGGGCCGTTCGTCTTGGTCGAGTTGCGGAGTGTGTGATTTGCGTCCCAAGATCTTTTTGTTGCCGATCCTTGCCGCCGCCCTTTCGTGCGCGGCCCCTGCGCGCGCGGAAAAAGCGCATTCGATGCGTGTCGAGCAGATCGTGACGATCTACGGCGTGGTGATCGCGCGTTCGAGTTTTTCGTCCTCGGTCAGCCGGGACAGCTTCAAGGTCGAAGGGCGCGTGTCGAGCGCCGGGCTGGCCCGGGTGTTCGACGACACCCGGGGTAGCGTCACCGCGATGGGGCACTTCGACAACGACAGGGCGCGTCCGAAGGGGTACGTGGCCGATTATGAAAGCGGCAAGAAGAAGAAACGCACCCAGATTTCGTTCGCCGACGGGCGGGTCCACAAGGCGGTGAACGCGCCGCCGGTCGACACGAAGCGCGACGACTGGGTTCCGCACGGTGCGACGGCCCTGGTCGACGTCGCCGATCCGCTGTCGGCCACGCTCGTGCCGGCGGACCGCGAGGCCGATGTGTGCAACCGCACCATCAGCGTCTTCGACGGCGCGCTGCGGGCCGACCTGCGCCTGTCGCCTGCCGGGCGAGGCACGCTGTCGGCGCAAGGCTACGAGGGCGGCACCGTGGTGTGCCGGGCGCAGTTCGTCCCGGTTTCGGGCTATCGCCGCGACAACCGCTCGCTGCGCTATATTCGCGACAAGAGCCAGATCCGCATCGCCTTCGCGCAGATCGGCGCCACCGGCGTCTACGCGCCCGTCGGCGTCACGGCCAAGACCAAGGTCGGCACACTCACGCTGGAAACGAAGCGCTTCGAGCTCCTGGACTAGCGAGGATGGCGATCTGGGCTTGCCATTGGCGGGCGGAGACGGATAGGTCCGGTCCCGCCGGCGCGGCGCTGGCGTCGCGGCGTGCGGGAGGAGACAGGCAATGGGGCGGGCGACCCTGGACGGATTTTCGGCCGAGGTGATGCGGGCGCTGCCGGCGCTCGAGCGGACGGTATGGCCCGAAAGCGCGGTAAAGTGGCTGGCCGTCGCCGGTCTCGGCCTGATGCCGGTCGGCGGCGCGTTCTACGCCTGGGATCACGGGGTTAAACGCGGCAATATTCAGGTTCTGGGCGCGGCGCGTTATGCTGCTCCGCTCTTGTCGACCCTGGTGTTGATCATGTTCTGTTTTGCCGACCCGACCTGGCGTATCGTCGCCGCCTGCCTGCTGATCACCGCCGGTGTGGCGCTTGCGGCCAAAAATCTCTTCTTGCGCCGCATGGACGGGGCGGTTGCCGCGGGAGGCGGCGCAAGATGATGCCGTTCGATGGTGGATTGGTCGGCACGGCCAACGGCACGCTCGTCCTGTCGGTTGCGGCGGCCGCGCTCTATCTGCCGACGACGGCGCGGCCGGCGTCCTGGCGGCGCCTGGCCGCCAAGACGGCCGGCGTGGCGCTGCTGGCGGTGCTGTCCCTGGCCGTCGGCGGGCCGTGGCTTCTCACGCTCGCCCTGGTGCTGAGCGCGCTCGGCGACGCCTGCCTGGCGCGGGAGGGCGAAGGCGCCTTCATGGCCGGCCTGGCCTCGTTTCTGGGCGCGCACCTGGCCTATGCGGTGCTGTTTGCCGGCGCGGGCAGTGCGGCGCTGTTTGCCGGAGAGTCCTGGCGGCCGCTGGTGGCGCTCGGCCTGGCGGCGTTCGCGGGTCTGTTCTACAAACGCCTGCACCCGATCCTGCCGGCCGCACTGGTGGTGCCGGTCGCCGTCTATGTCCTTGCGATCCTGGCGATGGGGATCGCGGCGCTGTTTCTGCCCGCGCCGCTGGTGATCGTCGGCGCGGTGTTGTTCATGGCGTCCGACGCCATCCTGGGGGCGGAACGTTTCCTGCTTGCCGAGGCGTCCGCCCACCGGCTTTGGAGCAGGCCGGCCGTCTGGGTGCTTTATTATGCAGGCCAGCTCGCGATCGTACTCGGCGTGCTGCTCGCCTGACCCGTCCGATCAGAAGATATCTTTGCGCTTGCGGATTTCGGCGAAGACGGCTTCGTCGCTGGCGGTCTCCATGCCGAGATTGCGGCGGATGACGGGATCGTGCGCGCGCAGGAACGGATTGGTCGCCATCTCCTCGATCAGGGTCGTGGGCAATGTCGCCTGGTTGGCGGCGCGCCTGGACTGGATGAGGGCGGCGCGTTCCTTGAGCGCGGAATTGCTCGGATCGACCGAAAGCGCGAAGCGCGCATTGGCTTCGGTATATTCGTGGCCGCAATAGATCACCGTTTCCAGCGGCAGGGCCGCGAGTTTCTTCAGGGAGGCGAACATGTCGGGCGGCTTGCATTCGAACAGCCGCCCGCAGCCGAGCGCAAACAGCGTGTCGCCGGTGAAGACGACGCCCGATCGGGTGAAGTGGTAGCAGACATGGCCGGCGGTATGGCCCGGCGTCGAGATCACGTCGACCTCGTCCGTGCCGAAGGCGAAGCGGTCGCCGTCCCCCACGGTCCCGTCGATGCCCGGGATCCTGTCCGCCTCGGACCGGGGCCCGACGATCTTCAGGCCGAAACGCTTCTTGAGATCGAGATTGCCGGCGACGTGATCGCCGTGGTGATGCGTGACCAGCAGCACGGTCGGTGTCCAGCCCGTGCGGTCGACCGCCTCCAGGATCGGCGCGGTCTCGGGCGCATCGATGATGGCGGTCTCGCCGCTTGCGGGGTCGTGCGCGAGCACGCCGAAATTGTCGCTGCGGCACATGAACTGTTCGATTTCCAGGGCCATGGGCATCCTCGCTTTCTGCGGCCGGACGATAAGCCGGACGGCATGGAGCTGTCACCCCGTCGCACGGATTTCTTGCCGTGCCGGCCGGGCGCGGATACCGTCCGGCCATGTATTCGGACATCGTCGATCTCAGGTCTTTCTACGCATCGGTGCTCGGGCGCCTGGCCGAGCGCTCGATCGCCATGGCGTTGTCGAGCGTGTGGGCCAACATCCCCAATGAGCGCCTGGTCGGTCTCGGTTATGCCGTGCCCTGGCTGGAGCGGTTCGGGGCCGACGCGGAACGGGTGTTCGCCTTCATGCCGGCAACGCAGGGGGCGGTGACCTGGCCGCCCAACGGCCCGTCCGCGACGGCGCTGGTGTTCGACGAGGAGTTGCCGCTGTTCGATTCCTCCATCGATCGCGTCTTGATGGTGCATTCGCTGGAACATGCGGAAAACCCGCGCGAGACGCTGATGGAGCTGTGGCGGGTATTGGCGCCCGGCGGGCGGCTGGTCATCGTGGTTCCCAATCGGCGCGGGGTGTGGGCGCGCTTCGAGCACACGCCCTTCGGCACCGGGCGGCCCTGGTCGCGCGGCCAGCTGACCAGCCTGTTGCGCGAGACCAATTTCACGCCGGGGCAGTGGAGCGAGGCGCTGTTCTTTCCGCCGTCGCGCCGGCGCTGGATGCTCAGGTTCCATCGCCTGATCGAGCAGACCGGGCGGCGGCTGTCGCCGATCTTTTCCGGCGTGACGATCGTGGAGGCGCAGAAGCGTCTCTATCAGGGACTGCCGGTCGCGCAGCGCAGCTCGCGGCGCGTCTTCGTGCCGGTGCTGTCCCCGCAGGGCGCCACCCGCACCATGGCGCAGACAGGGATGCGCGGCGTCCGGCGCGAGGGAGTGGAGGAGGGGTAGACCGATGTGGTCCGACAATCGCGTTCTTGAGCTTATCGGCATCGAGGTGCCGATCCTGCAGGCGCCGATGGCCGGCTCGTCCGGCGCCGAACTCGCCATCGCGGTCAGCACCGCGGGCGGGCTCGGGTCGCTGCCCTGCGCCCTGCTCGGGCCCGAACGGATCCGCGCCGAATACGGCGCATTCCGGCAGCAAACCGATCGGCCGGTGAACCTCAATTTCTTCTGCCATGCCACACCCGCGCCCGACGCGGCGCGTGAAGCGGGCTGGCGCGCGCGGCTTGCGGCCTATTATGCGGAACTCGATCTCGATCCCGACCAGGTCCCACCGGGAGGCGGGCGCGTCCCCTTCGACGAGGCGGGGTGCGCGCTCGTGGAAGAGTGCCGTCCGCAGGTGGTCAGCTTTCATTTCGGCCTGCCCGAGCCGGCGCTCGTGGAGCGGGTGAAAAAAACCGGCGCCCGCATCATCGCCTCCGCCACAACGGTCGCCGAAGCCCGCTGGCTGGAAGGCCGTGGCTGCGACGCGATCATCGCCCAGGGCGCGGAGGCGGGCGGCCATCGCGGCCTTTTCTTAACCGACGACGTCGCCGCCCAGCCCGGCACGATGGCGCTGGTGCCGCAGGTGGTCGATGCCGTTGCGGTGCCGGTGATCGCCGCCGGCGGGATCGCCGATCCGCGCGGCGTCGCGGCCGCCTTCATGCTGGGGGCGGCGGCGGTGCAGATCGGAACCGGCTACCTGCAATGCCCCGAGGCGTTGACGGCGCCGGGCCATCGGGCCGCGCTCGCGGCGGCGCGCGACGATGAGACCGTGCTGACCAACGTGTTCACCGGCCGGCCGGCGCGCGGGCTGGTCAACCGGATCGTGCGCGAGGTCGGGCCGCTCAGCGCCGAGGCGCCCGCCTTTCCGCTGGCGAGCGCGGCCGTCGGGCCGTTGCGGGCGCGGGCGGAAAAGGCCGGTTCGCGCGACTTCTCGCCTTTGTGGGCCGGCCAGGCCGCAGCACTCGGCCGGGTCATGCCGGCCGGCGAGCTGACCCGGTGGCTTGGCGCTGCGGCGCAGGCGCTCCTGGCGCAAGGCGCCCGCGCGCGCTGACCGGCCGCCGGGCCTGCCGTACCGGGCCGCTTTCTTCATGCATGTTTTCGACCGCGGGACGATACGGGCGCGACGCGTTGCGGCCCCGCGGCGCGTCCCCGCCAGCCGCGCGTCCGATCCGCTTGCGCCCTCGGACGGCGCGTGTTATCAGTAATGCGAAGCATTTGCAAAAAGGATCAGGCATGGGTTTGGGGCCGTTCGCACGCATTCCCAGACGAGGCCTGCTGCGGGGCGGGGCCATGCTGGCGGGGATGGCCTTCGGGGTCGAGCGTTCGGCGGCGGGCGGCCGCGGCGGCGATGATGCGTCCGCCGCGGGGCACGACATGGCCGGCCGGCATGGTCGCAATCGCGTCGTCGGAACGGTGGACGCCGACCGCAACGGCTTCGATCCGACGGATTTCCTGACCGAGTTCGATACCGGTATCGTCACCACCGAGCCTGACGGGCGGCAGGTGCGCGAGTGGACGATCACCGCCGTCGACCGCGAGGTGGAGATCGCGCCCGGCGTGTTCTTTCCCGCATGGACCTATAATGGCCGGATCCCGGGGCCGACCCTTCGCTGCACGGAGGGCGAGCGTCTGCGCATCCGCTTCCTCAACGCCGGCTCGCACCCGCACACCATGCATTTCCATGGCATCCATTCGGCGCGCATGGACGGCGTGCCCGGTGCGGGCGAGATCAGGCCGGGCGAGGCGTTCACCTATGAATTCGCGGCCGAACCGTTCGGCTGCCATCTCTACCACTGCCACTCGATCCCGCTCAAACGCCACATCCACAAGGGGCTTTACGGCGCCTTCATCGTCGATCCCGACCCGGACCGGCACCCGCTAGCGCGCGAGGACGCCGCCTCGCGAAGGCTGGGCACGCCACAGAACGCATCCTGGCAGGAGCTGGTGATGGTGATGAACGGCTTCGACACCAATTTCGACGACGAGAACGAATTCTACGCCGTCAACACCATTCCGTTTGCCTATTTCGACAGGCCGATCCGGATCGACAGATCGAGGCCGATCCGTATCTATCTGATCAACATCACCGAATTCGATCCGATCAATTCGCTGCACGTGCATGCGAATTTTTTCGACTATTACGATCACGGCACCACGCTGACGCCGACCCATCGCCGGATCGATACCGTCATGCAGTGCCAGGCGCAGCGCGGTATCGTCGAGCTCAGCTTCGCCAATCACGAACCCGGCCTCTACATGTTCCATGCCCATCAGACCGAGTTTGCGGAGCTCGGCTGGATGAGCCATTTCGAGGTGGTGTGATGGTCCGTTTCGTCTGGCTCGCGCTTCCGCTTCTGATCCTTGCCGCGATCGTTGCCTATGTGCTGGGCGCGCGTCCGCTCGACCGGATCGGCGCCGCCGCGCCGCCTGTCGAACAGGTCGTGGTGGAAGGCACGCGCCTGCGCCCTGGCGTGATCGAACTCGGCATTCGCGCCGACGGGTCGCAGCCGATCGTCATCGCCCAGGTCCAGGTCGACGGGGCCTATCGCGCCTTCGACATCAAGCCGGCCGGACCTGTCGGACGTCTTGACGGCGCCCGGGTCACGATTCCCTATCCATGGATCGGGGGCGAGGCGCATCATGTCGTGCTGGTGACCTCGACCGGGGCGACGTTCGAGCACACGGTCGAGGTCGCCCAGGCCACGCCGGAGCTCGATGCCGGCTCGCTGTGGCAGCTTGCCGTGATCGGGCTCCTGCTCGGTGTGGCGCCGGTGGCAACCGGCATGCTGGCCTTTCCCGCCATGCGCGGATTGTCCGCCGGCACGTTCGATTTCCTGCTGGCGCTGACCGTCGGGCTGTTGGCCTATCTTTTCCTCGACACGCTGGGCGAGGGGCTGGAGGCCGGTTCGGCCTCGCTGGAGCGTCTGCGCGGCCAGACGGCGGTGTGGGTGGCGGCGGCGTTGACGGCGCTGGGCCTGTTCGTGGCCGGGCGCTGGCGCGGCGCCGCGCCGCAGGGCGCCGCGCTCGCCGGTTTCATCGCGCTGGGCATCGGGCTGCACAATCTGGGCGAAGGCCTGGCGGTGGGCGGCGCGCTTTCAGCCGGCGCCGGCGCCTTGGCGACCTTCCTCGTCGTCGGCTTCATCATTCACAACGTGACCGAGGGCATCGGCATCGCGGCTCCGCTCGTGCGCGCAACGCCGCCCTTGTCGTTGTTCGTCCTGCTTGCCGGGCTCGCCGGCCTGCCCGCGGTCGCCGGCGTTTGGGCCGGAACGCAGGCCCCAAGTCCCTATTGGCTGGCTTTGTGTTTCGGCGTCGGGGCCGGCGCGATCTTCCAGGTAATGGTCGAGGTGACGGCGCTGACGGTGAGAAAGAGCGGCTTCGTCGCGCTGGGCGGCTTGAATTATGCCGGCGGCGTCGCCGCCGGCCTGCTGGTCATGTACGCGACCGCCTTGCTGGTGTGAGCGTTATTTCCTCAGCAGGAAGACCGCCTGCTGACCGAAGAAATTCCAGAACCACCATGGCATCGAGACGCCGATCTTCTGGCCGTTGTCGTTGAGCGCGGTGGCGCTCTCCACGGTGGCACCGATCTCCTCGCACAGATTGACGAAGTCGCGGATCGTGCAGAAATGGATGTTGGGCGTGTCGTACCAGCTATAGGCCAGGTCGCGGGTGACCGGCATGCGTCCGCGCAAGAGCAGCGACAGGCGCACGCGCCAATGGCCGAAATTGGGAAACGAGACGATGGCACGCCGTCCGATCCGCAGCAACTGCTCCAGCACCTCCTTGGGATTGCGCGTGGCCTGCAGGGTCTGCGACAGGATGACGTAGTCGAAACCCTGGTCGGGATAGTAGCTCAGGTCGGTATCGGCATCGCCCTGGATGACCGAAAGGCCGCGGGCGACGCATTCGTTGACGCCGCGCTGTGATATCTCGATGCCGCGACCGTCGATCTGCTTGTCGGTGATCAAAAGGTCGAGCAGCGTGCCGTCGCCGCATCCGATGTCGAGCACGCGGGCGCGCGGTTCGATCAGGCCGGCGACCATTGCAAAATCGACCCGTGCGTCGTGGTTCACGCTCACGATGCGTTCTCCAGCCCGCGTGCGCGCGCGGCCGAATCCAGGAAGCCGCCGACCGCTGCGAAAAACTCCGGCTCCTCGAGCAGGAATGCGTCGTGACCGCGATCGGTCTCGATCTCGACGAAGGAGACCGAGGCGCCGGCGGCGTTGAGCGCGCGCACGACGGCACGGCTTTCCGCGGTCGGAAACAGCCAATCCGAGGTGAAGGAAACCAGGCAGAAACGGGTTTCGGTCTTGCGGAAGGCGTCGGCCAGCCGACCGCCGCGATCGGCGGCGAGATCGAAATAGTCCATCGCCCGGGTCATGTAGAGATAGGAATTGGCGTCGAAGCGGTCGACGAAGGTCATGCCCTGGTGGCGCAGATAGCTCTCGATCTGGAAGTCGGCGTCGAAGCCGAAGGTCAGGGTCTCGCGGTCCTGCAGGTTGCGGCCGAATTTGCGGTGCAGGGCGGCTTCCGACAGATAGGTGATGTGGGCGGCCATGCGCGCCACGGCGAGGCCCTTTTCCGGCCGGCGCCCCTCTTCGATATACCGTCCGCCGCACCATTCGGGATCGGCCATGACCGCCTGGCGGCCGACCTCGTGAAAGGCGATGTTCTGGGCGGAATGGCGCGCGCCGGCCGCGATCGGCAGCGCGGTGAACACCCGCTCGGGATAGCTCGCCGCCCATTCCAGAACCTGCATGCCTCCCATCGAGCCGCCGATGACGGAGAACAGCCGGTCGATGCCGAGTTCGTCGACCAGCATCGTCTGGGCGCGCACCATGTCGCCGATGGTGATGATCGGCAGGTCGAGGCCGTAGGCGCGGCCGGTTTCGGGGTTGAGCGAGGCGGGACCGGTGGAGCCCAGGCAGCCGCCGATGACGTTGGAGCAGATCACGAAGAAGCGGTCGGTGTCGATCACCTTGCCCGGGCCGACCAGGCTTTCCCACCAGCCCGGCTTGCCGGTGATGGGATTGCGGCTGGCCACGTACTGGTCGCCGGTCAGCGCGTGGCAGATCAGGATGGCGTTGCTGCGGGCCGGGTTGAGCGCGCCGTAGGTCTCGTAGGCGATCTGGAACGGCGATAATATCTTGCCTGAATCGAGCGACAACGGCCTGTCGGGGCCGAAGCGGACCACGCGGCCTGACGGGTCGGTCGCCTCGTTGGTTGCCTTCAGCTTTCGGGCACGCCGTGCCGCCATCCACATCACCTCATGCGGCCGGCCTGGCTGGGAAGCACAAAAAAACCGGCATTGCGCGCTCGCAAAGCCGGTTACCTGATGCAAACGGCCCTTTAGCGACTTGTTTTACGTGGCTGCAAGCCGACCGGCCAAATCACCACGGGAAGCCGGTTATAATCTTGCGCTAGCCTTTGCGTCAACGGCAAAGCTTTGCTAGTCGGAAGGCGATCATCCGCGAAGGAATCCCGCCATGAGCCTGCCCGTCCGCCCAGAGCCGAAGCCCGGCATCATGGATATCGCCGCCTATGTGCCCGGCAAAAGCGCGGCGCCGGCCGGGGTAGCGAAGGTGCACAAGCTGTCGTCGAACGAAAACCCGCTCGGCGCATCGCCCAGGGCGGTCGAGGCCGTGCGCTCGGTCGCCGCCTCGCTCGAGTTCTATCCTGACGGCGCGGCGAGCAGGCTGCGCGAGGCGATCGCGGAGGTGCACGGGCTCAACCCGGACAACATCCTGTGCACCAACGGCTCCGACGAGGCGCTCGGCCTGTTGGCGCAGGCCTATCTGCAGCCGGGCGACGAAGGTATTTTCACCGAGCATGGCTTTCTCGTCTACCGGATCTACATCCAGGCGGCCGGTGCCGTGCCGGTGGTGGTGAAGGAAACCGACGAGGCGGCCGATGTCGATGCGATCCTGGCCGCGGTGACCGACAGGACCCGGATCGTCTTTCTGGCCAATCCCAACAATCCGACCGGCACCTATGTGCCGTTCGAGGAGGTACGGCGCCTGCATGCGGGGCTGCCGAAAAACGTGCTTCTGGTGCTCGACGCGGCCTATGCCGAATATGTGCGCCGCAACGACTACGAGACCGGCATCGAACTCGTGTCCTCGTGCGACAACGTGGTCATGACCCGCACCTTCTCCAAGGCGTACGGGCTCGGCGGGGCGCGTATCGGCTGGCTCTACGCGCCAGCGCATGTGATTGCCGCGCTCAACCGCATTCGCGGCCCGTTCAACGTCAACGCGGTGGCGATCGAGGCCGGCGTGGCGGCGATCCGCGACCGCGACCATGTCGAGAAATCGGTCGCGCATAACGACCGGTGGCTGCCTTGGCTGACGGAGGAACTGACAGGGCTCGGCCTCAGGGTCACGCCGAGCATCGGCAATTTCATCCTGATCCATTTCCCCGACGAGCGCCGCTCGGCGGCGTTGGCCGACGAGTATCTGACGGCGCGCGGTTATATATTGCGCCGTGTCGCCGGTTATGGATTCCCGAATGCGCTCAGAATGACGATCGGCACGGAAGAAGCCAACCGGGGTGTGGTCGCCGCGCTCTCGGATTTCCTGAAAGACTGAACCATGTCCGATCCGATGTTCGATCGCGTTGCCCTGGTGGGCATCGGCCTGATTGGCTCGTCGCTTGCCCATGTGATCCGCCGCGAAGGGCTTGCGGGCACGGTCGTGGTCTCGACACGCTCTGCGGCGACCCTCGAACGGGCCGAGGAACTCGGCCTGGGGGACGCCTATGAAGGCGACCCGGCAAAGGCGGTCGAAAATGCCGATCTCGTCATCGTGTCGGTGCCGGTCGGCGCGTCCGGCGCGGTGGCGGGCGCGATCGCGCCCGCGCTCAAGGCCGGGGCGATCGTCACCGATGTCGGCTCGACCAAGGGGTCGGTCGTCAGCCAGATGGCGCCGGAATTGCCGTCCTCGGTCCATTTCATCCCCGGCCATCCGATCGCCGGCACGGAACGGTCGGGGCCGGATGCCGGTTTCGCCGACCTGTTCGACGGGCGCTGGTGCATCCTCACGCCACTGCCAAACACCGATCCCGACGCGCTCGCGCGGCTATCCGGTTTCTGGGAGGCGTGCGGCTCGAAGGTGGACGTGATGGACCCCGCCCATCACGACATGGTGCTCGCCATCGTCTCGCACCTGCCGCATATCATCGCCTACAACATCGTCGGCACCGCCGACGACCTGGAAGCGGTGACCAAGTCGGAGGTGATCAAATATTCGGCGTCCGGTTTTCGCGATTTCACCCGCCTGGCCGCGTCCGACCCGACCATGTGGCGCGACGTGTGCCTGCACAATCGCGAGGCCATTTTGGAGATGCTGGCGCGGTTTTCCGAAGATCTGTCGGCATTGCAGCGGGCGATCCGTTGGGGCGACGGCGACAAGCTGTTCGACCTGTTCACCCATACGCGGGCGGTGCGGCGCTCGATCATCGAGGCCGGCCAGGACATCGACGTGCCCGATTTCGGCCGCCACGTCGTCGCCCATCCGACCCGCGATGCCAAGGAGCCGGAAAACTCGGGCTCTAGTTGAGCGGCGGCACCCGGCCGAGCGTGATGAAGGCGATCCGCGCCTGTCCCTTCGTGACGGTCAGCGGCAGGCTGGGATTGTCGCCGAGAGCGGCGAGCCCGGCCGCCACCGAGCGGATCTGATTGCCGTTTTCCGGCATGATTTCTGCCAAAAGCGTGGCAATTTTTTGCGGATTTTGCGCTGAAAGCTGCAATTTTGCGTCAATAAATCCGTCCATATCGACAGAAAATGGGCCGGAAAGCGCGAAACCGGCCTGATCTGCCAGGGTAATGGCGAGATCGCGAATGACGAGGCTGATGCCGCGCAGGCTTTGCGGCCGCTCCATGGCGAGCCGCACGCCGTCGGCGATGGTGAAATCGGCCTGGAACCGATCCGCGCGTATCTCGCGGCCGAGTTGCGGCGGAAAGGCCGAGATCGTCTCGGCGCTGACGGCAAGATCCAGATCGGCGCCATTGCGGCGCGTATGGGCCTCGGCGCGTGCGGCCTCGAACAGGATCGAGGCGATGCGGTTTTCCGGCGTCGCGTCGAGTTCGACCTGGCGGGCGGTCACCGAGGCGCGCGCCGGCACGGGCTCGGCAAGCCTCGCGCTGAAACGGATATCGCGGGCGCTGGCGCCGAGGGGATTGGGCGCGCCGAAAAGATCGAGGCGGACCGTGTCCAGTTCGCCGACGACCTGGGCGGGATCGTAGACCTGCGCGGCCGAGCGCAGCCCGGCGGCGCTGACGGCGAAACGGCCCTCGGCGTCCGCGATGGCGGCTTCGGTGCAGAACAGCCCGATGCGGAACGGATAGCCGCGTGCCTGGCGCCGTTCGCAGCTCGCGTCGGCGCCGCGCGCGCTCATACGCTCAAGCCAGGTGTCGGTTGCCTGCTCCAGCGTGCCGGCGGCGTAATACCAGCCGCCCGTGTAGAGCGCGAGCGCGGCGACGATCGCCGTTGCGAGCCAGACGAACCGGCGACTGCTCCCGCCTTTGCGTTTACTTGACGTCACGCCTTCGGCCTCGCTACCCATCGTGCCGCCGGTCGTTCCCGGCGCATTTCTTCAGATTGGCTTGGCGATATGGGCGATTTTTGGGTGTTTGGCTACGGTTCGCTGATGTGGCGGCCCGGATTTGCCCATGTGGAAACCCAGCGCGCGCGCCTGCACGGCTACCGTCGGGCGCTGTGCGTGCGGTCTTTCGTGCATCGCGGCACGCCGGCGCGGCCGGGGCTGGTGCTGGGGCTCGACCGCGGCGGATCGTGTATCGGGCTCGCCTTTCGGGTGCCGGGCGACCTGCGCCAGGAGGTGCTCGACTATTTGCGCGCTCGCGAACTCGTCACCCATGTCTATCTGGAGCGCGTGCTGCCGGTCACTTTTGCCTCCGGCGCGCGCGGCGAGGCGCTGTGTTACGTCGTCGACCGCGCGCACGATCAATATGCCGGGCGGCTCGACGCCGCGCACGCGGCCGCGGCGGTGTGCGGCGCCGTCGGCCAGTCGGGCCCGAACGAGGATTACGTCCTCAACACGGTCGAGCATCTGGAAGCGCTCGGCATTCGCGATCATTGGCTGGAGGAGGTCGCGCGGCGGATCCGGTGAAGCCGGCGCGGGTTCTGCCGGGCTCCCAGGCGGATCAGCCGATTTCGGCGACGATGGCGGCGCCGTCAGGCCGGCACGGAGGAGGGCAGCTCGACCCCCAGCCGCTCCAGCCGCTTGCGGGCGGTCTCGGGCAAGGGTGGTGCGTCGGGCGCGCTGGCGGCCTCCACCAGCAAGTCGTCGACGGCCTGCTCGGTCGCCGAAACCAGGCGCCGCATGAACTCCTCCTTGCTCAGGCCGGTGGGGATCGGCTCGAGGAAGCGCGCCTTGATCGTGCCGGGATAGCGCAGGAACTTGCGCCGCGGCCAATAAAGGCCGGCGACATGGGCGACCGGGACGACCGGCAGGCCCAGTTCGGTATAAAGTTCGACGATGCCCCATTTGTAGGCCGGGTCGTCACCGGGCGCGCGGCGGGTGCCTTCGGGATAGATGATCAATTGGCGCGGATTGCGTGCCAGTTCGGCCTTGGTCAGCCGGATCACCGATTTGAGCGCCCTGGAGCGGCTGCCCCGGTCGACCGGGATCATGCGCATCTTCAGGATGTACCAGCCGAAGAACGGGATCCAGGTCAGCTCGCGCTTCAGAATGTAGAGCGGATCGCGCAGATAGGGAAAAAAGGCGATCGTGTCCCAGAAGGACTGGTGTTTCGGCGCCAGGATGAAGGAGCCCTCGGGCAGGTTCTCCACCCCGGCGATCTCGCTGCGCGTGCCGGCGATGGTGTTGTAGAGCCACAGGCTGGTGCGCGACCAGAATTTCGGCACGAACCAGGCCAGATGGCGCGGCGCCAGAAAGTAAAACGGGGTCCAGACGATCATCTGGACGATCAGATTGGCATAAAAGGCGACGTTGAACGTCAGCGAGCGAATCATTGTCATGAAGCGTGTCCGGCGTCCCGTGGCGATCCCGGTTGTGGGTCTTGCCTTCTAGGTATCATCGGCCATCGCACAGGAAAACCGCGGATTGCGCGTCCGAACGCCGTGGCGGCCGTTTGCTCAGCGCCGGGCGAGGTCGCTTGGTGACGTCGCTGCGTCGCCGCCATTGCCATACGGCCAGGCGCCGCGGGCCAAAGCGCCGAGATATTTGACATATTCGGTAAAAAGCACCCGCAAGGCGTCCGGCTTGGTCAGCAGAACGCCGTCCTTGGCGTTGCCGGCGATCACCGGATAGGGAAGCAGCGCCGTTTCGGCCAGCAGGCGGCGCATTTCCAGCAGGCTGCGGGGCATGTGGTAATTGTTGGTGACCACGATGACCGTCTTATAGGCGTGGGCGCGGATCCACTTGGCGCTCTCGGCGGCATTGCCGACGGTGTCGAGCGCCAGCCGGTCGATATCGACGCAGCACGAAAACAGCGCTTCCTCGGCGCCGGTGGCACGTCGCAGATCGCCGGCGCGCGCGACCGGGTTGACGCCGGAGATCAACAGGCGTTGTCCCTTGCCCGCCTTGAGAAGGTCGACCGCCGCGTTGAGGCGGAAATGGCCGCCGGTCAGGACGACGATCGCGTCGGCGTCCGGCGGATCGGCCGGCGTCGTCATCAGGCTCACCTGATTGGCGAACCAGGCGAAACCGCCGATGAAGACCAGCGCGACGAGCACGCCCGCGGCCATGCCGGCGCGGCCGGCGCGGCCACGCCCTTCCGTGTGCCTGTCGCGCGCGGAATGCGGTTCGGTTTCGCGGGGCGCATCTGCCATGATGGTTGCTTAGCGCTGAATTGCGGCAGGCGGTAGATGCGGCGCCGGTGCTGCGACACTTTTCATTCCGCGCCGTCGCGTGCCGGGACCCGGCCGCCAGTGGGTCTTGCGCTCACAAATGGTCGGTGGTGCCAACGTCTACCCCGTTGAGATGGGCGACCACGGTCGCGTGTGAGGTTGCCGCCGTCAACGCGGCGACCAGGATGACCACCACCCCAACTCCGAGATAGCCGGTCATGCCGATGGCAAAATTCCCGAACAGCGCGGTCGCCTGGTCGGCCTCGGGCGTGGCCATGTTGCGTCCCGACCACCAGCCGAACAGGATGAAGACGACGATCGCGGCGAGGCCGCCGGCGGCGGCACCCTTGATGCCGGTCAACAGGAAATGCCGACGGAACTGGGAGGCGATGAAGCGGGCCTCGGCGCCGACATAATGCAGCACCTCGATAACGTGTCCGTTGCCGGCCATCGCGCCGCGGGTGGCGAAAATCACGGTCAGGACCGTTGCCGACAACATCAGGATCAGGACCGTGAAACCGATCGTCACGGTGGTTCTGGCCATCGAGACCAGGCGGTCGACCCAATTGCGATGGTCGTCGAGGCTGGCGTTGGGCACCTGTTTGCGGATCGCCTCGCGCATGGCGACGAAATCGGGCGGCGCGGCCTCGTCGATCGTCACGATGACCAGGCGCGGTACCGGCAGTTCGTCGAGGTCGAGCCCGGTGCCGAGCCAGGGTTCGAGCAGGCGCGCGGTGGCGGCGCTGTCGACGACGGTTGCCGCGCGCACGCCGGCGAAAGTTTCTGCGATCGTCCTGGCGGCATCGAGTGCGGCCTCCATGTCGAGATCGTCGCGGGGACGGATCTGGATCGTCGCCTCGCGGGCGATCTGGCTTTGCCAGACGCTGGCCGTGTCGCGCACCAGCGTGACCGCGCCCACGGTGAGGCAGGCCAAAAAGGTCATGATCGCGATCACGGCGATCAGGGCGTGCCCGGCAACGGTCTGGGCGGGCACGATCGGCGCCATGCGGCGGCGCCTGCCGCTGCCCGGGCGGACCAGGGATTTGAGCGTGGAGTCAGTCATGGACCGCCAGCCTGCCGTCGGCGAGCACCAGGCGGCGCGCGTCGACCTGGTCCATCAAGGACAGGTCGTGCGTGGCGATGAGGACGGCGGTTCCGGACCGATTGAGCTCGATGAACAGGCGCAGCAGCCGCCGGGCGAGTGGCGGGTCGACATTGCCGGTCGGCTCGTCGGCGAGCAGGATGTCGGGCTGCTCGATCAGCGCACGGGCGATCGCGGCGCGCTGCTTTTCGCCGCCCGACAGGATCGGCGGGTGCGCATTCAGGCGCTCGCCCAGACCGACCCATTTGAGCAGTTCGGTCACGTCGCCGCGATAGCTCGCCTCCTCACGGCCGCGCACGCGCAGCGGCAGGGCGACGTTCTCATAGGTCGTCATGTGCTCCAGAAGGCGAAAATCCTGGAAGACGACGCCGATCTTGCGGCGGATATGCGGCAGCTCGTCGCGCCGAATCAGTGCCCGATCCTTGCCGAACACCTTGATCAGGCCGCGGGTCGGCGCCAGCGACAAGAAAAGCAGGCGCAACAAGGTGGTCTTGCCGGCCCCCGACGGTCCGCTGAGAAACTGGAACGAGCGCTTGGGGATCTGAAAGGAGATGTCGCGCAGGATTTCCGGCCCCATCCCGTAGCGCAAGCCAACATTTTCGAAATGAATCACTGTCCTAAGCGGCCCCGGCTGCTTCGATATCCGTCGATTGCGGCGGACCTTGGTTTTCCATGGTTAACGGACGGTAAACTTCCGGCCTTGTCACGCCGCCTCTGTGCCATCCGGCAGCAAATCATTAACCAATTCCCTTTACCCCGTGTCAGGGTTTTGCAAAAGGACGGCGCCCTTCCATGGTCGATGCAGCGAACGTCCGCCCGGTCTCGGGCGAAATCATGGCGGGCGGGCGCTCCAAGGCGGCACGGACCGATTTCGGTGGCGAGATCGTTGATGCCGACTATATCACGCTCGGCCGTGCGTCCACGTCATCCGATCTCTCTCGTCCAACGCCGAGAGCCGCGCCCGGCTCGGCGGCGATGTCGGGCATGGATATGCTCAAGAGCAATGGCCCGCGCCCGCCCGGTCCGAAAGGCCAACGCGCCGGCCCGTTGTTTTGGGTGCTCGGATCCGTGGCCGCGCTGGCGGCGTTCTGGATCTCGGGCGGACATGCGCTGCGCGGTGCCCTGCTTCCCGCCACGCCGGTGAACGCGGTCGAGGCCATGCGGTTGGTGGCGCTGCGCTCGCATGTCGACACAAGCGGCGTGCGCGGGATCGTGCATGTCGACGGCGCCGTTGCCAATAACGGCGCCTCTGTCGAACAGGTTCCGCGCCTGGCCATCGAGGTCAGGGGTGACGGCGGCGCCCTCACCCGCTACATACTCGATCCGGGACAGGCCCGGATCGGACCCGGGACACGGTTTCCCTTTTCCAGCCGCGTCAACGCGCCCCAGGGCGGCGTTGCCGGCGTGTCGGTGAGCATGATCAAGGGGGATGGCGGCTGATGCCGGTTGTACGCGGCAAGGAAATCGAGGTTCTGTTCAGCGCATCGACGATCGCGCGGCGCAATCTCGAACTGGCCAAAGAGATCGCCGGGCGCGATTATAAAGACCTTTTGGTCATCTCGATCCTGAAGGGCTCCTTCATCTTCGCCGCCGATCTCATTCGGGCGATGCATGACGCGGGCAGTTCGCCCGAGGTCGAGTTCATCTTCATCTCCAGCTACGGTGCCGGCACCGTCAGCGGCGAGGTCAAGGTGCTGCGCGATATCGACAACGATGTTAGCGGCCGCGACATCCTGCTGATCGACGACATTCTGGAATCGGGCAAGACGCTGAAATTCACGCGCGACCTGATGGTCTCGCGCGGCGCGCGCAGCGTCTCGATCGCGGTTCTTCTGGACAAGCACACCCGCCGGCAGACCGAGCTCAACGCCGACTATGTCGGGTTCGAATGTCCGGACTATTTCGTCGTCGGATACGGCATGGATGTCGCGCACGCCTTCCGTGAGCTGCCTTTCGTGGGCGTTGTGAAAGGGGATGCGGCCGGTTGAGGCGGTTTTGCAGAAAACCGGAACGAGACCGGGCATTGTCGGGTGAATGGCTAGAATCCTGATTGTCGAAGATGACGAACCGGTGCGCGCCCTGGCGGCGCGGGCGCTGGCGCGCGACGGCCACAGCGTGGAGACGGCCGAGGACGGCGAGGCGGGCCTGGCGCTGATCCGCGAAGCTGGCGGCGGTTTCGACCTGGTCGTGTCCGACATCCGCATGCCGGGTATGGACGGGATCGCCATGGCCCAAGCCGCGGTGCAGGACTATCCCGGGCTCAAGATCATGCTCGTGACGGGCTACGCGGACCAGCGCGAACGGGCGGCGGGCCTGGACAAGGTGATCGTCGACGTGGTGCAGAAGCCGTTCACGCTGTCCCAGATCCGCGAGAAGGTGCGCGAGCATCTCGGCTGAGCGCGGCGGACCGGTTTCAGGCCGGCCCGGCGGTTCGCTTGCCGCGCGCGATAATTTCATCCTAGACCACCGCGCCGTTGCCGGCGACGGCCGGGGCGAAACGGGAAGGGCACGATGACCAAGACCGACATTGCCAAGCGCGTCTACGATCATACGTGGAAGCTCGATCCCGTCATCCGCAGCCTGCTCGACACGGATTTCTACAAGCTGTTGATGCTGCAGATGATCTGGGGGCTCTATCCGCAGGTCGACGCCACCTTTTCGCTGATCAACCGGACCAAGGCGGTGCGGCTCGCCGACGAAATCGACATCGCCGAATTGCGCGACCAGCTCGACCATGCGCGCAGCCTGCGGTTTTCCAAGAAGGAGATGATCTGGCTTGCCGGCAACACCTTCTATGGCAGCAAGCAGATATTCAGGCCCGACTTTCTGGCATGGCTGAGCACGTTTCAATTGCCCGAATACGAGCTGGCGCGCCGCGACGGACGCTTCGAGCTGCGCTTTCACGGCCGCTGGACGGAAACCAGCATGTGGGAAATCCCCGCGCTGGCGATCATCAACGAATTGCGCTCGCGCGCCACGATGCGGTCGATGGGACCGTTTTCGCTCGACGTTTTGTATGCGCGGGCGAAGGCCAAGGTGTGGTCCAAGGTCGAGCGGCTGCGCAAGCTGCCGGATCTGCGCATCTCCGACTTCGGAACCAGGCGCCGGCATTCCTTCCTGTGGCAGCGCTGGTGCGTCGAGGCGCTGAAGGAGGGGCTGGGCGATGCGCTGACGGGCACCAGCAACGTCAAGCTGGCCATGGATACCGATCTGGAGGCGCTCGGCACCAACGCGCACGAGCTGCCGATGGTGCTGGCCGCGCTGGCGCCCGACGACGAGGCCCTTTTGGAGGCGCCCTATCAGGTGCTGCGCGACTGGAACCAGTATTATGGCGGCAACCTGCTGATCGTGCTGCCCGACACGTTCGGAACCGAATCCTTCCTGCGCGGCGCACCGGACTGGGTGGCGGACTGGACCGGTTTCCGACCGGACAGCGCGCCGGCGATCGAGGGCGGCGAAAAGATCATTTCGTGGTGGAAGGCGCGCGGCCGCGACCCGCGCGAGAAGCTGCTGATCTTTTCCGACGGCCTCGACGTCGACACGATCGAGAAGGCCTATCATCATTTTCACGGCCGGGTGCGCATGGCGTTCGGCTGGGGCACCAACCTGACCAACGATTTCGAGGGCTGCGCGCCGGTCGAGATCGACAGTCTCAACGCGATCTCGATCGTCTGCAAGGTCAGCCATGCCAATGGCCGGCCGGCAGTCAAGCTGTCGGACAACCCCGAAAAAGCCACCGGCGCGCCCGAAGAGATCCAGCGCTATCTTGCGCTGTTCGGCGAGACCGGGCGCGTTGCCAAGCCGGTCAAAGTCTAGGCCCGTTTCCGAACTTGCATCAATTTGTGACGAATTGTCCGGGTTTAACGGACAATTAGCGCGATTGGCTTACCTGTACGTCAGGCTGATCTCAGATATGGGTGGGACTTCCATTGAAGGGCGACGGGTCGATAGCGTTCAGGGGTGATTGCGGTGCGCCGGTCGTGGAGCGTTTCGGCCACAAAGTTCGACCGCGGCCGACGGGGGAGTGCGTATGAACATGCAGCTTTCGAACACTACGGGTAGCGGCAACACTCCGGCCGGACCGGCCGGCGACGTCGCCGCCAAGATCGCCTTGGCCATGCGCGCGATGGGGGTGGTGGGGTTGCCGCGCAACTACGAAATTTTCTACGAGGTGTTCGCCGGCGCCAACCCCGAACTCAACGCGGATCTGGGCAAGCTCGGCAACCGGCCGCGCCAGGACGACCTCGATCGCCTCAGCGTCAAATATTTCGCCCAGGCGAACAATCAGCTTTTCGTTGAGGATATTCGCAACCATCTCTCCGACAAGGTCGAGGAGGTGATGAAGCTGTTCGAGAAGGAGCGGGTGCAGCTCGAGCGCTACGGTTCGATCCTCAACCAGACCTCGGACGGGCTGCACAAGCGCAATCTGGTCACCCAGGAAATCCTGCACCGTATCTCGAGCATCATGTCGGCCGCCACCGACACCAAGATCGAGCAGGGCAAGCAGATCGTCTCGTCGATCGAGGACAAGTCCGCCGAGCTGGAGGACGTGAAGTCGAAGCTCGAAGAATACAAGAAGCTTGCCGACACCGACCCGCTGACCCAGCTTTTCAACCGCCGCGCCTTCGACAGGGCGATGGCGCAGATCTACGACGACAAGAAACGGGTGCTCTACAGTTGCCTGGTGATCGTCGACATCGACCGGTTCAAGCAGATCAACGACCGTTTCGGCCATCCGGTCGGCGACAAGATCATCCAGCACATCGCCAGCGTGGTTCGCTCGGCCGTGCCCGAGGGCGTCATGGTTGCGCGCACGGGCGGCGAGGAATTCGCAGCGATCGTGGAGGGCATGGGCGAGGACCAGGCGGCCGAGGTCGGCGAGAGCGTGCGCAAAATGGTCGAAAAACTGGCCGCGACCAATAACGGGGCGGGGCTTGCCAGCGGCTCGATCACCGTGTCGGTGGGAATCTGCATGGCCACGCAGGCCGAAAGCGCCGACGATCTTTACGTCAAGGCCGACCGAGCCCTTTACGTCTCGAAGACGAACGGGCGCAATCGCTGCACCCGGTTTTCGGAACTGCCCGACATGAAATCCGCCAAGGGTTGGCGTATCTACAGCCGCGACTGACGCCGTCCGACCGGGCGCCGTCGGACGCGGTTGCGACACCATCGTAAACGTTGGGTATCCGTTGGGCGGCGAATGCCGCCGATTTTCCTAACCCGGTCTTTAAGAGCCGCGGGCTACCTTCTCGTGTCGTGATGAGGGGGGGGCATCAATGGCTGATGCGTTGAGGCGGTATTTTGGTCGGGCTGTGTCCCGGTTGGGCCGGTCCAGTCTCTTGCGGTGGACGTTGGTGGGCACGGCGTGGTGTCTGTTCGTCTCGCTGGGCTACAATGCCGTCGCGGCGGCCGGGATCGGCGAGGAGGCGTTTCGCAGCGGGCTGCCGGTCGCAGCATTGCTGTTGCTCGTGCTGGCGGGGCCGGTTTTGTTGTTTCTCGGCTACAGGCTGCGCGAATTGGGGCGCGCCAACAGGAAACTGGGTCTGGTCGCTTCGACCGACAGCCTGACGGCCTGCCTCAACCGCGGGGCGTTTTCGACACGGGTCGACGAAAGCCTGACCGATGCCGGACGCGGCAACCAGCGTATCAAAGGCGCCTTGCTGGTGATCGACGCCGACCATTTCAAGTCGATCAACGACAGTTACGGCCACGATCTCGGCGACGAGGCCCTCAGGACGATCGCCGCGGCGATCCGCGGCCAGGTGCGCAAGGACGATCTCGTGGGCCGGCTCGGCGGTGAGGAGTTCGGGGTTTTCTTGCCGGGCGCCTCACAGGAGAACGCGGTCGGCGTGGCCGAGCGCATTCGTCGCAGCATCAGCGAAGTGTCGTTCCGGCCGATGGGCAAGCCGCATCGTTTGACCGTCAGCGTCGGCGGCGTCAGCTTCGAGGATCAGCTCGGCTTCGCGGACTTGTTCCGGATCGCGGACCGGCGGCTCTACCAGGCCAAGAACGGCGGCCGCAACCGGATCGAACTCACCCATATCCAGGCCTACGGCATCAACGACCTGGCGGCCGTGCACTGATCACCGCCCGGCCGGCAGGCGCGCGCCGGCCCGGCGTTGGCGCGCGCCTGCCGGCCGCCTCAGCGGGTGGGAACGGGGTGGTCGCCGCGATAGTCGTAGAAACCGCGCCCAGCCTTGCGCCCCAGCCATCCCGCCTCGACATATTTGACCAGCAGCGGGCAGGGCCGGTATTTCGAATCGGCCAGCCCGTCATAAAGCACCTGCATGATCGACAGACAGGTGTCGAGGCCGATGAAATCGGCGAGCTGCAGCGGACCCATCGGGTGGTTGGCGCCGAGTTTCATGGCCGTGTCGATCGCTTCCACCGAGCCGACGCCCTCGTAAAGCGTGTAGATCGCCTCGTTGATCATCGGCAGCAGAATGCGGTTGACGATGAAGGCGGGAAAATCCTCGGCGACGGTGATCGTCTTGTCGAGGCTGCTCACGAAGGCTTTCGCCGTCTCGAAGGTGCTGTCCTCGGTGGCGATGCCGCGAACCAGCTCGACCAGCTTCATCACCGGGACCGGGTTCATGAAGTGAATGCCGATGAAACGCTCCGGCCTGTCCGTCTGGGCGGCCAGGCGGGTGATCGAGATCGAGGAGGTGTTGGTGGCCAGCAGCGCCTCGGGGTTGAGAAGCGGGCAAAGCTGGGCGAAAATCTTGCGCTTGATGGTTTCGTCCTCGGTCGCCGCCTCGATCACGAGGTCGGCGCCGGCGAGATCCTCAAGCGTGGCCGCGCCCGAGATGCGGGCGAGCGCGTCGGCGCGCACCTTGTCGTCGAATTTTCCGGACGAGACCTGCCGCGCCATGTGGCCGTTGATCGTCGCGATGCCGTTTTCGACCTGCTCCTCGGAGAGATCGTACAAAAGCACCTGGTAGCCGGCGAGGGCGCAGACATGCGCGATGCCGCCTCCCATCTGTCCGGCGCCGATGATGCCGACGGTCTGGATTGTCATCTTGCTCTACCCATGGAAAGCGGTTGCGCCCAAATTGTGCAGTCGCGAAAAATAGAAGCCGGGGTGGATTTCGTCCACCCCGGCCTTTTCCTGCCGCCGCCGCTGCGCGCTTTGGTCTCAGAGCGCTTTCTGAAGCTCTGGGATTGCTGTGAAGAGGTCTTGGACGAGGCCGTAATCGGCGACCTGGAAGATTGGTGCCTCCTCGTCCTTGTTGATGGCGACGATGATTTTGGAGTCCTTCATGCCGGCCAGGTGC
>NZ_PYBP01000023.1:0-21964 GCF_003015025.1 Nitratireductor sp. StC3
ACCCGCTTCCAGAAGGGACAGTCCGGCAATCCTTCTGGTCGTCCCCGTGCCGCCAAGGCGGATGGATTGACACTGGAGGAACAGCCGCTCTTGCATGCGGTACACGAACGGGCGCAAAAGACGGTCAGAATGCGGGAGGGCGATATCGTCTCCGAGGTCGGCGCCCGCGAGGCCCTGATCCAGTCGATCCTGGCTACTGCACTCAAGGGCAATGCGCGTTCACAAGGATTGGCGCTCGATCTGATCCGTTCGGCCGATATTCAGCGCGCACGCGATCGAGCCGAACGGCAACAGGCTGCAAAACGATACAAGGCCAATCAGGCTGAGGCGATCGCGGCTGCGATCGAAGCGGGCAAGGACACCAGGCTGATCCTCCCGCATCCCGACGATATCGTGCTCGACGACGACTACGGTTTCCACNACACTACCGTGATGCGCTTATCTTGCAGGATGCGCTCGATAGCCGGCTTGGCGATCGCATGCCGAGCGCCAGACCAGCAGCTTCATCCAGTGGGACGCAATCCGGTGCATTGCTCTTCGCGACGGTTCTCAACACGACCTTGCCGGCACGTTACCAGTTGGACGACGCAACGATCGTTCATCGGCTGGCGCGCCACGAACGCATCAATCTGCGTCAGCTTCTGAAGGAGACCTATCAGGCATGGCGAAAGGCCGGCGTCAAAGTCAAACGAGGCGTTCGGTTTACCGATCTCGACACAGCCAGAAGAACGGTTGGATACACAATCGATTTTGGTCGGGCCTTCCGTGATGGTCGTTTGGATCTGGATGCGATCGCTCGTGACGGATTTGACGATGTGACCCTCGAACTTATGGAGAGATATGGCCTCGATGCACAGCGACCGTAGCGCACCACAAGTATCTCGCTGATGCCTTGAAACCGAACGAGTGTGGAAACCGATCCGCAATGGACAGTCACAAATGGCGCTGGATCGGAAAGTTACTGATGATCCAGATGACCTTGGCGTCCGACGCTGTCTTGTTGCTAACGGCGTGTGGCTTGCGACCATCAAAGACGAAGCTGTCGCCCTCGCTGAGTATTGCCTCCTCGCCATCGACACTCATGACGATTTTGCCCTCAAGCACATAACCGCCCTTCTCAGCCATGGTCGTGAGCATGCTTCCGCCAGATGAGCCGCCCGGCGGAATGTGCAGTAGCATCATCTCCAAATGTTGGGTTGTACCCGTGGAGAGCAACTCTTTAGTGAGGTGACCGAGCTCGCAGAACGGGCGCTGATCCAGTCGCTTCACGAAAATCGGATCTCGGCGTGGCGGAAATGTAACGGCCTCCTCGCTCTTCGGTTGGTCGGGAAAGAGCGCTGCGGCGCTGGTCCCGAGAGCAACCTGAATTTTTGTCAACACCTTTAAGGATGGGTTGGCGAGGTTCCTCTCGATTTGGCTCAGCATGCCCGACGAAACGCCTGAGGCGCGCGACAATTCCTGGAGTGACATGTTACGCTCACGACGCAAGCGGCGAATAGCAATTCCCACATAGTTCGAGGGTGCTTCCATTTGTAAATTCTCTGAACCACCCGCTGCCTTCATTTAAGTATTTTCTTTCCAGCAAGATTTTCATAACGCGACACTCTAACCGAAACCGGCGAATAGCGACAATGGACACTGCCGCGATTCACACTTGGCAACGTGAGGTGCCACCCTACGCCCGTGAACGAAGAGTGGTCTACCAGATATTTCAATATAATGAAATTCAAACTGGTCAATTCGAAATTTTGGGGTTGACGAATGAAAGATTGCCTAGATATGTTCAACATATCAAAAAGTGAAAAACGTCCGGGGGGGGCGGCGTGGGTCAATCTGCCATTTTTAAGTGGACGAGAATCTCAGTGATCGCGAACCCGTTTGCGGGGCGGGGTAGAACGGATGATTAAGTATATTCTCCGTCGTGTGATCCAAAGTATCGTGGTTCTTTTTGGAGCGGTGGTTTTCTCGTTTCTGATCCTTCGCGTCATTCCCGGCGATCCCGCGGTAATGATGCTTTCCGATCTCGCCACCCCGGAGGAGATCGAACGCGTTCGTCAGTCGCTCGGTGTCGACCGGCCCATCTGGGTTCAGTTTTTGGTATATTTAAAGCAGATTTTCACCGGGGACTTCGGAGTTTCCTATCGGAGTCAGACACCGGCTCTCGGCCTGGTTCTCGGATATTTGCCAGCAACCTTCCAGCTTGCCGCTGCTGCCCTGTTGATAACTATCGTGGTTTCGGTGCCGTTGGGCGCGGTGGCAGCGATACGAAAGGGAAGCTGGATCGACAGTCTCCTCTCAGGCTTCGCGCTTGTCGGTCAGTCGGTGCCCGTTTTCTGGCTCGGCATCATGCTCATCCTGATATTCTCGGTACACTTGCGCTGGCTGCCCACGTCAGGACAGGGAGGTTTACAGCATCTCGTCCTGCCTGCTGTGACTCTAGCCGCCGCCCAGGTGGCGCTGGTGGCGCGCATCATGCGTTCCAGCATGCTGGAAGTGATCAGGCAGGACTACATCCGCACCGCGCGCGCCAAGGGGCTCTCCGAGACCTCGGTTGTTGTCGGTCATGCGCTACGCAATGCGCTGGCGCCTGTGGTTACGGTGCTCGGTCTCCAGATCGGCAATTTGCTTGGCGGCGCCATCATCACCGAGACCGTGTTTGGATGGCCGGGCGCAGGCAATCTCCTCGTCAATTCGATCGGCGCCCGCGACTATCCGGTGGTCCAGGCGATGATTGTCATCTCGGCACTCGTTTTCGTCGTTACCAACCTGATCGTCGACATCATCTATGTCATTCTCGATCCCCGCGTCAGCTACAATTGAGGCGCAAGATGGAGCTGTTCACCTTCATCCGCCATCGCCCGATATTGGCGCTTGCCCTGTTCATCCTGCTGCTGCTGGTCTTCATCGCGATTTTCGCGCCGCTGATCGCCCCGGAAAACATCGAAGCACAGAATATCTTCAACCGACTCAAGCCGCCGCTATGGGTAGATTCCACGGGCGTCATGTACCTTGCGGGCACGGATCATCTGGGTCGCGACATCCTCGCCAGACTGATACACGCTTCGCGAATCTCGTTGCTGGTGGGCGTAGTGGCGGTCGCATTTGGTGGCAGCGTCGGTCTGCTGCTCGGCCTGCTCGCGGGGTACTATGGCGGACGGGTGGATGCGGTGATCATGCGTTTCACCGACATGCAGTTGGCCTTTCCATTCATGCTATTGGCTCTGGCGCTGGTCACGATCCTTGGCCCCAGCATTATGAACGTGATCCTCGTGCTCGCACTAACGAGTTGGATCAACTACGCCAAGGTCGTGCGCGGCGACGTATTGCAATTGCGCAATCGCGAATTCATCCAGGCGGCGCGGGTGCTGGGGATTCCCAGCTACCGCATCATCTTCCGCCACATCCTGCCGAACGTCTTCTCGTCGTTCCTGGTCGTAGCGTCGTTTCAGGTGGCAGCACTGATCATCGCGGAGTCCTCACTCAGCTTCCTCGGCCTGGGCGTGCCCAACAGCGTGCCGACATGGGGTTCGATGCTGGCTGACGGGCGCGAATACGTGCGCGACGCATGGTGGCTGTCGGTATTCCCAGGCGTGGCGATCATGTTGGCCGCGCTTAGCTTCAACATCATCGGCGATGGCCTTCGCGACGTTATGGATCCGACGCTGAGGGCGTCTGGCAATCCAGGTGGTGGTCGCCTGGCGCGCCTGTTTACGCGTCGCCAAGCCACGTCGTCACACGCGACGTCCGACACAACCCATCTCAATCCGTCATCCGCGATGGGCGGAATCGAGAAGTAGGAGGGATCATCGATGGCAATTGTCGTAGGAACGGCAGAGGCGAAGCCAGGCAAGTTGACGAGGGGCGAACTGCGCGTGGGCAGCATGGCTGACGGCTCACCGATCCGCCTACCGGTGTTTATCGCCAGCGGCCGGAAGGACGGCCCGACCGTCTGGCTCGAAGGCTGCATCCATGGCGAGGAATATGGGGGCGCCGCCTCCATCATCGATTTCATGCGCGGCGTCGACGTGGCGACTCTTTCCGGCACGATTATCGGCGTACCGGTTGCAAATCCGGCCTCGTTCAACTTCCGCTCCCGCGTGTCTTCGATCGACGGGCAGAATCTAAACCGCATTTTCCCCGGTAGCAGAGAGGGCAGTCACAGCTTCCAGCTGGCGGCTGTCATCGGCGAACTGCTTGCCAAGTATGCGGACTATGTGATCGACCTTCACAGTGGCGGCATCGGCGCCGAGGTGCCGTTCTATGTCATCTACAAGGACGACGGGACAAAGACCGCCGACCGCTCGAAGGAACTTGCCAAGCGCGTCGGCGTCGACACCATCTGGCGGGTGCAGGAGGCGGCAGGGATGGGCGGCACGGTCACCGCGGAATCACTTCGCCACGAAGCGCCCTCGGTGACGATAGAGTGCGGCGGCGGCACGTTTACCGAACAGCACCTTCAGGACTATCTCACGTCGATCCGCGGTTTCATGCAGGCAACCGGCGTATTGCCGGGCGAGGCGCCGGTGCAAGGCCGCTACACGATCATCAGCGGCGGCTCCTTCATCCACAACCGAGAGGGTGGCCTGTTCGTGCCGTTGTGCGAGGTCGGCGACATCCTGCCCAAGGGAGCGCCGATCGCCCGGATGATCGACCTCTTCGGCGAGACGGTCGAAGAGATCAACAACCCCTACGATGATTCCTACATCGCCGCTATCCGTTGCCGCTTCTACCCGACCCATGCGGGCGAGATCTGTGCCGAAGCGATCCCGGTGGAAAGCCACGAAAGAGTTTGATTCCCGCCATTCGCGTAGCGGCCGATTCCTTCCTGAACATCAAAGAAAGGGGAATGAAATGCTGATAAAGTCGTTGAAAGGTCTGACCATCGTCTCCAGCGTACTGCTAGGGTCGACTTTCCTAAGCCTCGGGCAAGCACTGGCCTTCGACCTCACGGTCGCGGCCGGCGCGGATCCGACCACGCTCGACCCACGTAAGACCTGGGTGGCGCAGGGCTATTCGATGAATGCGCATGTGTTCGAGCCACTGGTGTTCCGCGAAGAGAGGGACGGCAACGTGTTGCTGTATCCGGTGCTCGCCGAATCTTGGACCCAGAAGAGCCCGACAGAGCTCGAGGTCAAGATCCGCGAGGGCATCAAGTTTCACAATGGCGAGCCGCTCGACGCTGCCGCCGTGGCCTACACGATCACCAGTATCCAGGATCCCAACTTCACTACCAATCTGAAGCTGTGGACCCGCGATATCGTTGGCGTCGAGGTCACCGGCCCTTACACGTTGGTGCTGAAGACCGCGTCGCAGACGCGTGGCTTGCTCAATGTTCTGGCGCAGGTTCCGATCGTTGCACCGGAAGCGGCCAGATCACCCGATTTCGAGAAGCAGCCGATCGGCACCGGTCCGTACAAGATTGCTTCCTACACTCCGAGCGGCCAAGTGGTGATCGAGAAGAACGCCGACTACTGGGGCACGTCCGGAGAGGCCGACAAGATCACCTTCCGCATCATGCCAGAGAATTCCACGCGGCTCGCCGCGCTTGAGGCTGGCGAAGTGCAGGTGGCCGAAAACTTGCCGCCGGACAAACTGCCCGCGTTGCGCGACAACCCGGAGCTTCAGGTCGTCTTCACGCCCACGCTGCGCGTGGACTACATGATCATGAATTTCCGCAATCCGCTGATGAGCGACATCAAGTTCCGCGAGGCGCTGTCGCTCGCCATCGACCGTCAGGGCATCGTCGACAACCTCCTCGGCGGCACGACCAAGGCGGCAAACTCGATCTCGCCTCCCGGAACCGTGGGCTACGACGCCGATTTGCCGATCTATGCCTACGATCCCGTGAAGGCCAAGGAAGCGCTGGCCGAGTCGAGCTACAACGGCGAGGTTATCAAGGTCGGCGGGCCGGTAGGGCGCTACTCGATGGACAAGCAGGTCACCGAGGCCATCGGTGGCATGCTCCAGGCGATCGGCATCAAGGTTGAGATCGAGACGCTCGCATTCTCGTCCTACATCGCCAAATACAACGAAGCGGCCTACGACTTCGCCTTCATCGGCCAGACTGACTTCACCACCACTCCCCACAAGCACTGGGGCACGCTGTTCTATTCTCCGACCAACATCACGAAATACGTGAATCCGGAGATGGACAAAATCATCGAGGCGGCCTCGGTCGAGCTCGATGATGCGAAGGCGGCTGAGTTGTACAAGCAAGGCCAGGCCATCGCGCACGAGGACTTTGGCGGGGCGCTGCCGCTCTACTACGAGCCCCAGTTGATCGGCCTGAGCGCGAAGGTGGAAGGCTTCATCCCACGGCTCGACGAATACATCATCGTCACCACCGTGAAATCCAAACAATAGATAAATCGCGCCGTCGCTAAGGGCGCGGCGGCGCTCATTCCCGAGACCAGAGGAAGAAAATGACCAAGTACATCGTGTGTGGTTCGCTCATCGACGCAACGGGCGCCGAGCCGCAGAAGAATAAGGCCATCGTCGTCGAGAACGACAAGATTAAGGCCATCGTCGACGCCGGCGCCGTGCCGACAGGAGCCGAGAAGATCGATCTTTCCGACCGCACCGTCCTGCCGGGCCTCATCGACTCGCACGAGCACCTGATCGTCGATCCAGGCGACGAGGCTGCCCAGTGCGCCGAGACGCAGAATTATCTGGCGATGAAGGCAATGTGGAACGCCAAGGCGATCCTCAAGGCTGGCATCACGACTATGCGCGACGTCGGCGAGAAGTACTTCATCGACGTCGACGTCAAACGTTGCATCGAGACAGGGCTCATCCAGGGGCCGCGCCTTCTGATCTCCGGTCACCCGCTCATCCGCACCGGTGGCCACGCCCACTTCCTCGGCCGCGAGACCGATGGCGTGTCCGATATGCGCAAGGCGGTGCGCGAGCAGCTCAAGCAGGGCGTGGACCTCATCAAGATCATGGCCAGCGGAGGCATGTCGACCAAGGGGTCGCTGCCTGACTCGCAGGAATTCTCCACAGAGGAGATCGTCGCCTGCGTCGACGAAGCGCGCCGTAACGGCCGCACAGTGGCTGCGCATCTGCATGGCGGGCCGGCGCTCAAGGTCTGCATCGAGGCCGGCGTCCACACGGTCGAGCACGGCATCCTCTACACAGAAGAGGATGTGAAGCTGGTGGCGAATTCGCCCACCTGGCTGGTCTTTACCACCGGCGTCGGCATGGTCGCGATGGAAAGCCCGGACACGCCCGCTCATTTCAAGGCCAAGGCCAGCGCCGCCCATGCCAACGGCCTGAAGGTCCGCAAATGGGCCAAGCAGCACGGCGTCAAGGTGGCGGTCGGCACCGACACCAACCACGGCCGCATGGACACCGAGGCGTGGGCGCTGATGGAGGCCGGCTGGAGCGCGATGGAAGCGATCCAGGCCTGCACCATCAAGGGCGCTGAGCTGTGCGGTCTCGGCAGCAAGACCGGCACGCTGGAAGCCGGAAAATGGGCCGACGTCATCGCGGTCGACGGTGACCCGCTGTCCAACGTCCGCGACCTGCGCAACGTCACCTTCGTCATGAAGGCGGGCAAGGTCGAGTTCGCCAACGCGGCTGCGGCGTGATGGACGCTCCCGTTCAGGACGTATTCAGCATCGGCACAGCCAGCGCTGCGGCTGGCGAGACTGCGATCGGCGTCCTGCCTGTCGCGGTCGGGATGGACGCTCGCGAGGTCGTGATACCGATAGCGATCGTCAACGGTGGGCGGCCGGGGCCGGTCGTCCTGATCGAGGGTGGATTGCACGGGATCGAAATCGTGACGGTGGAAATCTGCCGGCGTCTCAAGGAAGAACTCATCCCGGCGGATCTCGCCGGGACGCTCGTCCTGGCACCGCAGATCAATCCTTGGGCCTTCCTCGCTTCCAGCCGCTTCACGCCGCAGGATGCGCAGGACATGAACCGTGTTTTCCCCGGTGCGGCCGGCGGCAGCGTTTCGCATCAGGTGGCGCGCGTCATCACCCGCGAATTGCTGGATCGCGCCGATATCGTCATCGATTGCCATTCGTGCAATCCGCCATCCATTCATTTCACCATCGTCGGCGATGAGGGCGGGACCGAGGTGCGCAGACGCTCTGTCGAGATCGCAGAGGTCTTCGGCTATCCCGTCGTGCTCGCCAACACCGCGTATTCCGGCACCCTGTCAGGCTATTGTCTGGAGCAGGGCAAGCCGACCATCACGCCGGAATTCGTCTTCTCCCGCCGGTTCGATCCTGTGTCGATCGACACAGGCGTCGCGGGCGTGCGCAATGTGCTTCGCCATCTTGGCATGCTGGCCGGCGGGCCCGTGGCAGTCGACGTGCCGCGTCCGTTCGACGAGGTCAGGACCTACCGGTCGATCGGAGCAACGAAGGGGGGCTTCTGTTTCTTCGACGTCGAGTGCGGCGGCGCCGTTACGAAGGACGAGCCCATCGCCACGTTGCGCGACGTTTGGGGCACGGAGATGGAACGCATTCTCGCGCCGCAGGACGGTGTCATCATCGCCTTTCCGCTTCAGGGCAATCAGGCTGCCGGCACCGGCGACAAGGTTGCCTATCTCGCTTACCGGAGCGGAAACGAGCCATGACCCGCCCCTTGCTGGAAGTGAAGGATCTGCGCACCTACTTCCGCACGCCGCGCGGCGTCGTGCGCTCGGTCGACGGCGTTTCCTTTACGCTCGACCGAGGCGAGACCTTGGGCATCGTCGGGGAATCCGGCTCGGGCAAGTCGGTCACATCGCTCTCCATCATGCAACTTCTGCCGAAGCCTGCCGGCTATATCGCCGGCGGAGAGATCTGGCTCGAAGACCTCAATCTTGTGGAAGCAAGCGAACGTGAGATGCGTAGGATTCGCACCCGTGAGATTGCCATGATCTTCCAGGATCCGATGACCTCGCTCAACCCCGTCATCACTGTGGGCAAACAGATCGCGGAGCCGCTGCGGTTGCACATGGGTATGAGCGCTGCGCAGGCGCAGACGCGCGCGGCCGAACTGCTCTCCATCGTTGGCATTCCCGAGCCGAATCGTCGGCTGGACGACTATCCGCACCAGTTCTCGGGCGGTATGCGCCAGCGGGTGATGATCGCCATGGCCCTTTCCTGCGATCCCAAGGTGCTCATTGCCGACGAGCCGACGACCGCGCTCGATGTAACCATCCAGGCCCAGATACTGGAACTCATTGGCCAATTGCAGACCGAACTCAACATGGCCGTCATCATCATCACACATGATCTCGGCGTGGTTGCCGGCATGGCCGATCGCATCAACGTCATGTATGCCGGCAAGGTGGTCGAGACCGGTTCGACCGAAGAGATTTTCGCCCAGCCCCGCATGCCTTACACGATGGGCCTGCTGCGTTCGGTGCCTCGCGTCGATGACGAGCGCGGCAAGCGGCTCTATGCGATTCCCGGCACGCCGCCGGACGTCAGCACGCCGATCACCGGATGCGCGTTCCTACCGCGCTGCGACTATTCCAGATCGCTCTGTCGCAGCCGTGTGCCGGACCTCCGGCCGGTGGGAGTCGGCCGGCAGGCCGCGTGCCTGTTTGACATCGACGTCGATGCCGACATGTTGCACGGCGGTTTGGACCGCACAGGGGATTCCACCGGCTCCCGGCTATGGAGCGCATCATGAGCGGCGAGCTTCTCATGGAAGTGCGCGACCTCAAGATGCATTTCCCGATCAGGGAAGGCATTGTGGTGCAGCGGCAGGTCGGCGCGGTGCGCGCTGTCGACGGTATCAGCTTCGGCATCGCACGCGGCGAGACGCTCGGGTTGGTCGGCGAATCCGGCTGCGGCAAGTCGACCGCGGGCCGCGCCATCCTCCAGATGTATCGGCCGACCGCGGGATCGGTGCGGTTCCGGGGAACGGAGATCGCCGGTCTTGGCGACACCGCCATGCGTCCCTATCGCCGCCGCCTCCAGATGATCTTCCAGGACCCCTATGCCTCGCTCAATCCACGCATGACGGTCGAGCAGGCCATAGGTGAGCCCATCCGCATGCATGGGCTGCGCAGAGGATCGGCCGTACGCGAGCGGGTGAGCGAGCTGCTTGAACTCGTGGGGCTTAACGAAACGATGATGACCCGCTATCCGCACGAATTTTCCGGCGGCCAGCGCCAGCGCATCGGCATTGCGCGGGCGCTGGCCGTAGAGCCGGAGTTTATCGTTTGCGACGAGCCCGTTTCGGCTCTCGACGTGTCCATCCAGGCTCAGGTCATCAACCTGCTTGAGGATCTCCAGCAGCGCTTGGGTCTGACCTATCTGTTCATCGCTCACGGACTGAACGTGGTGAAGCACATATCGAGCCGCGTCGCCGTCATGTATCTCGGTCGCATCGTCGAGATAGCAGAAAGTTCTGAGCTCTACCGCCGGCCGATGCATCCCTACAGCCAGGCGCTGCTCAGCGCAGTGCCGCTTCCAGACCCGGTGGTTGAGCGCAAGCGAACGCGCACGCTCCTAAGGGGGGATCTACCAAGCCCGGCCAATCCGCCCAGCGGATGTGCGTTCCACACGCGCTGTCCCGTCGCTCAACCTATGTGTGCTGCCAATGCTCCGATACTTTCCGGTCCAACCAACGGTCATCAAGTCGCATGTTGGATTGTGCCATCGGCTAGCTGAAGTGGCCGGAGAGGACTTGACCTGAGATTGACCTGAGCCCTGACTGCCCTCCAGTTGTTTGGAGAGTCCTGGGTTTCATTGCTCTGATCCCATTCTTTGGACCGCCGGAAGGTAGAGTTTTCCGCGTCATTGCTCCGATACCATTCTTTGGACCGCCGGATGCTGGAGTTTCCGGCAAAACGGAAAGACGCCTTACGAGGCGCTCCGAGAGAAGCTATAATCACTCAACCAGATGTCCCGAGAGAACCCGCCGCTTACAAAAATTTTATTATATCAATTTGACATAATAAAAAAAGAACGCTATTTCCAAGAGTGGAGGAGCGCAAATGGGGATAGTGGAATCTCGCACGCTACTTGGCGTTAAGCCAACGCTTTCGCTGCGCAATATCAGCAAGACCTACGGCGCAGTCCAAGCGTTGACGAGCGTCAGCGTCGATTTCTTCCGCGGCTGCGTTCACGGCATTGTCGGTGAGAACGGCGCCGGCAAGTCGACTCTGATGAAGGTTTTAACCGGGGCCGTTTCGCCGGATAACGGGGAATACATACTGGATGGGCAGCGGATCCTCATAAACCATCCGCGCGAGGCGCAGGCGCACGGGATCAGCATCGTCCATCAGGAACTAAACCTGTTCCCGCATCGGACCATCGCGGAAAACATCTTCGCTGGGCGGGAGCTTGTCAAAGGTGGGCGCCTTCAGATTGACGCGATGTGGCGTCGTACAGCCGAGGTCCTGAAGCAGCTGGAGATCGACCTCGATCCAGACGCTCCTGTGGGCAGGCTGAGCATCGCAAGCCAGCAGATGATCGAAATCGCTCGGTCGGTTGCCTTTGACGCCAGCGTGCTGATCTTCGACGAGCCGACAGCAACACTTGCCGAAGACGACTGCCGTATCCTTTTCTCGCTGATTCGAAAGCTACGTGCGAGTGGCCTCGTCATCATCTACATCTCGCACCGAATGGCGGAAATCTTCGACCTTTGTGACGAGGTCACCGTCATCAAAGATGGGCGCAAGGCGCTGTCCGTCCCAACGGCCGATGTCGACCCGGAGCAGCTCGTGTCCGCAATGATCGGACGGCGGCTTGATGAATATTACCCGGCAAGGAGGGGGCCGCAGTCACCCGCCAGGTCGGTGCTGAAGATCGTAGGTGGCTCGGGCCAGAACCTCTCGGACATAAATCTCGAGCTGCGGGGTGGCGAGGTCACGGGAGTCTTTGGTCTGAAGGGTTCAGGTCGATCCGAACTCGCTTACGCTCTTTGGGGCAGCCCTGGCTTCCGGGAAGGTGTGGTCACACTCGATGGCTGTCCGCTCGCTCTGACCAGCGCTGGCCACGCGATGCGCGCTGGCATCGGTTTCGTTCCGGAAGACCGAAAAAGTGAGGGGTTGGCGCTGGAGCTGCCGCTCTGCGAAAATTTGTTACTTGCCAAGCGCGTTCTCTCTGGCTGGCTTGGTGGACCCGACCCGGCTGGAGCCGTCGCGACCCAAGCGGTATTTGATCGTGTTGCCTTCGCTCCGGCCGATCCGAAAGCGCCTGTTTCGAGCCTTTCCGGCGGCAACCAACAAAAGGTGGTGTTGTCGAAATGGCTGCTTGTTGATGCCCAAGTTCTGATCCTTGCAGAGCCGACGCGTGGAGTTGATGTCGGCGCCAAGGCTGCGATCTACGGACTGCTGCGCAAGCTTGCCGACGAGGGGCGTGCAATTCTCGTTCTTTCTTCGGAGCTGCCTGAGGTGCTCGGGATTAGCGACCGCGTGCTTGTCATGCGAGACGGCACCCTCATCGCGGAGTTTCCACCCGACACGGCGGAGTCGGAGATTCTCCTCAAGGCGGGAGGCAAGCCCTATGCATAGTTCGACTGCCCATCCGGCCCCGAGGATCCGCTGGCGCCGCATGGTGCGGGCCGTGCCGCCGGTGTTCTGGGTGTTTACGTTGATGCTGGTTGCGTCCGTTCCATTACTCAGTGTCTATAGCCGTGCGGGCGGGATGTCATGGGCGTTTCTCTCCAACATGCTGGAACGCTCGGTGACCCTAGGTATCGTTGCGGTCGGCCAGACTTTTGTCATTCTCGTCGCCTCGATCGACCTGTCCGTTGCCTTCGTCATTTCCCTGGCAGCGGTACTTGCGTCGTTTATCATGCAAGGGAATCCGGCGATGATCGCAGTCGCGGTCCCGGTGATCTTGCTTTTCGGCATGGCCATCGGGCTGGTAAATGGATTGTTGGTAACGCGGCTGAAGGTCAATCCGCTTATTGCCACTCTGGGCGTAGGGCTGATCATTCAGGGTGTTCTCAGCACGACCTTCCAGAACTTTGCGGGTTCGGTACCGGCCGAATACCAACAGCTGGCCTATGGTAAGCCGTTCGGCATCCCCGCGCCGATTATCCTGCTGCTCTCGCTGGTGGGTGTCGCTAGCTACGTGCTGCATCGCTCGCGCTTCGGAGCCCACGTCTACGCTGTGGGCGGCAACCAGGAGGCTGCACGCCTCGCCGGCATCCGCACGGCGAACGTCATCACCAGCGCGCACGTCATCGCCGGGTTGCTGGCGGCGGCGGCGGGCCTCTTTCTGGCTAGCCGTCTCGGCTCCGGCGCGCCTTGGGTCGGCCCGGATGGAATCTACGACCTGGAATCGATCGCGGCTGTTGTCGTTGGCGGAACGCTCCTGACCGGCGGCAGGGGCGGTGTGTTCGGCACCCTAGCTGGCGTCTTGATCCTCGGCTTCATCGATAGCCTGTTCAACCAACTCGGCATTGACCCCTATCTCAAGCAGGTGCTGCGCGGCGCGATCATCATCGTTGCGGTAGCCGTCTACTCGGTCAGGTCCCGCGAGGAGGTCGCGTGATGAGCATCATCTCAACCAGAAACACGCTCCCCAGCCGCCTGCGCGAACTGCGCTCGATCGAGCCGATCTACTTCATCCTGCTGGCGATCGTCGTCGCTATGGTGCTGTCGAACCCGATCTATCTCGACTATGGCCCAATGATGCAGTTGTTGCGCCGTTCGTCCCCGCTGATCGTGCTGGCGATCGGGCAGCTGTTCGTCATCATCTCCGGCGGGTTCGACCTTTCAGTCGGGTCGTTAATGACGTTCCTGATCCTGGTTTGTGCCCTGCTCCTGAACAGCAGCCCGGAACTCGCCTATCCGGCCATCGCGTTGTGCCTTGTGGTCGGTCTTGCATCCGGTGCCGTCAATGGGCTCGTCGTGTCGTTTTGGAAGGTGCCATCCATCATTGCGACGCTTGGGATGCTGCTCATGCTGCGTGGAGCCGGCTTCTACCTGTCTGGAGGTTCGGCACGGGGCAATCTGCCGGACACATTCCGCGCATTTGGACGCGACAGCATGTTTGGTTTTCCGCTCGCGCTGATCGTCGTCATCGTCTTTGGCACGGCGGCATGGCTCATCCTGCATCGCACCAGCTTCGGGCGTCAGCTCTACATGGTTGGTGCCAACCCCCTCGCAGCCAGGCTTTCGGGTGTGAACGTTGCCGGCATTCGCATCGCGGCCTTCATGCTATCGGGCCTGAGCGCCGCGATCGCCGCAATCCTGCTCAGCGGTTTTTCGGGCGTCTCGACCTCAGCGGGTAATGGCTACGAACTGCAGGCCATCTCCGCTGCGGTGCTTGGGGGCGCGGTGCTCCTTGGCGGGCGAGGATCAGTAGTTCCGGTCATAGCTGGCGCGCTGGCGCTGCACGCTCTGTTCACGCTGCTAAACATCTGGGGCTTTCCCAAGCCGATGCGGGACGTCGTCCAAGGATTAATCATCATCTGCGCGGTGGCTTACTCCGCCCGTAGAAAGTGAGCGCAGCCAGAGCGCGTTCTGGCAATCGACCGGCGGATTATCCCGCCAAATAAAAGGAGGAGAAGGGTATGTCACTGAAAAGCACGTTCAAGGGCGTCCTCGCCGCCGCTTTCGCGGCGCCGATGGCTATGTCGGCGCTCGCGCAGGACAATAAGTTCTTCGATCAAGCCGAACATGACCGCCAGATCGCCATGCTGGATGCGACGCCGATCGGGGATGCAGACAAGCCCTGGCTGCAATCTATGGCCGACAATTTCCGCGACACTTCGAAATATAAGAAGGACGGGCCGTGGACAGTGTGCTTCTCGAACGCGGGCATCTTCAACCCCTGGCAGGTCGTCGGTTACAAGACCATGCAGGAAGAGATCAAGCTGCATTCGAACATCAAGGATTTCATCGTTACAGACGGCGAAGGTAAGGACGACAAGCAGATCGCCGATATCGACGACCTCCTGGCCAGCAAGAGGTGTGACATTCTGCTTGTGACGCCAAACACCACGGCGGCATTGACACCCGCGGTGGAGCGTGCCTGTGCTCAGCTGCCGGTGATCGTGTTCTCGCGCGGCGTGGCGACTGAATGTCCCGTTACCTTCATCACGCCTATCGGTGGCTATGCCTATGGTGCTCAGGCAGCGCGTTTCGTCGTCGATGAACTGCCCGAAGGCGGCAACGTGCTTGCACTTCGCATCTCGCCCGGCGTGGACGTCCTCGAAACGCGTTGGTCGGCGGCCGAGCGGATCTTCGCGGCCAACCCCAAGATCAAGGTCATCGGCTCCGAGTTCACCAGCGACGACCGTGCTATCGCCAAGTCTATCGTCGAGGACTATCTACAGCGCTTCGGCGAGATTGACGCTGTTTGGATGGATGCTGGCGCAACCTCGGTGGCGGCGATCGAGGCGTTCGAAGACATCGGTATCGAGATTCCGATCTTCACGGGAGAGGACCAACAGGACTTCCTCGCCAAGTGGAAGGAGAAAGGCCTGACGGCGATCGCCCCCACCTACCCTACCTTCCAGTGGCGTACGGCGATCATCGCGGCCACCCAGATCCTCAGCGGCGAAAAAGTTCCAGGCCCAATCTGGTATCTGCCCCAGCCGACAATCACCGCCGAAACGCTCGACAAGTACACCCAAGCCAACATGCCTCCACAGCATTATGCTCTCTGCGGCTGCGAAGACATGGCCGGCTACCCCGAGGTTTGGGGCGGCACGAAGTAAGCTCCTCCCGAGCAGAGCCGGGCGGCGACATCGGGGCCGCCCGGCTCAAACGAGAAATCGAAGCAGACGAGGCAGACATCGTGCCCAATACACTCTACGAATTGAACACACTGCGCATCGGCCTAGTCGGCGCCGGCTTCATCGCCAATTTCCATCTGGAATCGCTCATCTCGGTGCGCAACGTCGAAGTACGCGGAATCTATGGCCCGACCAAGGCGCGGCGCGAGGCGTTGGCCGCGAAGGCGAACCAGCTGAAGCTTGGCCCATGCGTCGCCTATCCTGATTTGAACGCGCTTCTGTCGTCTGGCGAAATCGACGCAGTCTGGATACTGGTCCCGAACCATGCTCGCCTGGAGACGATGCGCGCGATCCGCGATTTTGCTCTCGGCAATCCCGGCGTGCTGCGCGCGGTCGCGTGCGAAAAACCCCTCGCACGGACCGTACGGGAAGCGGAGGAAATGCTCGCGCTGGTCAAGGAAGCCGGGCTTCTGCACGGCTATCTGGAGAACCAGCTCTTCGCGACCGCGGTCGCCCGCGGTAAGGCCATCCTTTGGGAGCGTGCCGCCTCCGTTTCGGGCGCGCCCTTTATCGCAAGAGCGACCGAGGAACATTCCGGCCCTCACGAGCCCTGGTTCTGGCAAGGAGAGCGGCAGGGCGGCGGCGTGCTGCTAGACATGATGTGCCACAGCGTGGAGGTCGCCCGTTTCCTTCTGACGGCGCCGGGTGCCGCCCGCGACACCCTCACGCCCAAATCCGCCAACGGCACCATCGCCACGCTCAAGTGGAACCGCCCGGACTACGCCCGTTCGCTGACGAAGAGCATGGGGGCGGAGGTCGATTATCTCAAGCGCGCGGCGGAGGATTTCGCTCGGGGAACCGTAATCATGACCCGCGAGGACGGAACCGACGTCGTCATCGAGTGCGCGACTTCCTGGGCCTATGTCGGCGCGGGCCTGCGCATCCAGCTTGAGGTTCTGGGAGCCGAGTACTCGATGGAATACAATTCGCTGGGCTCGGGCCTCAAGCTCTTCCTCTCGCGCAATCTACAGGGTGATGCCGGCGAGGACCTTGTCGAGAAGCAGAACTCCGAACAGGGACTAATGCCTGTCCTGGAGGATGAACACGGAACCTACGGCTACACGAGCGAGAACCGCGCTATGGTGGAAGCGTTCCGAATGGGCGAGATGCCATTCGAGACCTTCCGCGACGGCGTCGAGGTGGTGCGGATATTAATGGGGCTTTACAAGTCCGCCGAAGAAGGCCGCACGGTGGAATTCGACAAGGAAGACCTGATCGATTTTGTACCGGCCGTAGCGCGGGGAGGCTCGTCTTGACGAGTCTCGTCGCCGACATCGGTGGAACCAAGGCCCGCATCGCCATTGTGGAGGGCCAGTTCCAATCGGAGCCGCAGGTGCTCCATTGCAGCGAATTCGGTTCACTTGAGGACGCGCTGCGCTTCGCAATCGGCAATGCCGGCGTCAAGGTCGATCGTGCCTGCATCGGTGTCGCGGCGCCGGTCATGGGGGATGAAGTCAATATCACTAACAATAACTGGACGTTTTCCGTCAGCGCGACGAAGAACCGTCTGGGGCTGGACGAACTTCTGGCGGTCAACGATTTCGCCGCGCTGGCGTCTGCACTTCCGCTGCTGGACGAAGCCAGCCTCGCCAGCATCGGCGGAGCTCAGTGCCGCGCATCTATGCCCCAACTGATCATCGGCCCCGGCACGGGACTCGGCGTCGCGACGGTGCTGTTCGGCGATACCGACGCGCCGGTAGTGCTTGCAGGGGAAGGCGGTTATGTAACCCTGCCGGTGCATACCGACAGGGAGTTGGCGGTATGGCAGGTCCTGCGCAGCCTGTTCGGTCGCGTGTCCGCAGAACGGGTTCTGTGCGGCAGCGGACTGGTCGAACTCTACAACGCTTTGGGCGTGGTCGATGGTGTCGATGGCGCGCAGGAGAGCTCATCCTACGAAATCGTCAAACACGGAATGGCGGATGCGTCGTCTCGCGAGAGGGAGGCACTTGATATGTTCCTCAGCCTCCTCGGCGATGTGGCGGGAAACGCAGCGCTGACCTTGGGCGCTCGCGGTGGTGTCTTTCTGAACGGCGATTTGCTGAACGAGCTGGCCCCGCTTCTTCCGGGAAGCGCCTTGCACAGCCGCTTCGAACGCAAGGGCCGCGGCAGGCCCTTCCTTGCAGATGTTGGCATCTTCCTCATCACGGACCGCTTTGCCGCTCTGAAGGGCTGCGTGCGGATGCTCGCGGGGCCAGGCGGAGGAACGCGTGAAAGGAGAGATAGCGATGCCGCCTGAGCCAGCATTCCCCCGCGACACTCAGATGAAGCAGGAGATCGCCGAGATCCCGGGCTGCATCGCACACCAGATCAAGCAGCATGGTCCGCTCTACAAAAATGTCGGCCGCCGGCTGCGCGCACATTCCCCAACAGTGATGATCACGGTTGCACGCGGAAGCTCCGACTGCGCGGCCGCCTTCCTGAAACATTTGGTCGAAGTGCGGCTGGGCGTTCCCGTCGCCTCGGTCGGTCCGTCGCTGTCGTCGGTCTACGGGCAGTCGCTGTGGATCGAGCGCGCGGTGTCCTGGGCGATCTCGCAATCGGGTGCCAGCGAGGACATCAACGCGCTGCACTGTAGCAATCGCGCTGCCGGTGCGCTTTCGATCTCGCTTGTCAACAGCCCGAATTCACGCCTGGCGCAGAATTCCGACATCGCGTTGCCGATAGGCGCCTGGCCGGAGCTCGCTCTGCCCGCGACTAAGAGCTTCGTTTGCAGCTTGGTCGCGATCGCCGCCATTGTATCCGAATGGACGGGCGACAGGGACCTTTTCGATTCCTTGCACGCGCTGCCTGAACTGGTGGAGCGCTCGTATCGTTTGGATTGGGGCGTGGCCGAAGAAGCACTCGCCGGGTGCGAGAGCGCACTCATTCTCGGACGCGGTGCCGGCTATCCCATCGCCTGTGAGGCTGCGCTGAAGCTCAAGGAAACGAGCTATATTTTCGCAGAGGCCTTCAGCGCGGCCGAGGTTTGGCACGGACCTGCCGCGCTGATCACGCCTGAGCGGCCGGTCATCCTGATTGCTCCGGCCGACGAGGCATCCGTCGGTGCCGTTGCCACCGCCGAAAAGGTCCGGGCTTTGGGCGCGCGCGTCTTCGTCGTTTCTAGCGACCAAGGGCGCGCCTGCCTGCCTGTACCGAACGCATCGAACAGCGTAGCCGAGGCGATCGCAATGATCGCGCGCTTCTACGCCCTCGCCGAACGTCTTTCGGGCAAGTGCGGTGTTAATGTGGATTCGCCGAGGGCATTGCAGAAGGTGACGGTGACAATCTAGTGGCGGACTGATCACTGGAGGAAGGAACACAGAAATTGAGGCCGATAGGTCCGACCAACCCGGGGGTGTTTTCAGGCGCAAACCTCGAAAATGCTCGTGATCACAACAGGCGTGTGGCGATCGAGACAGTGCGAGTGCATGGGCCGCTGTCGCGTGCTGACCTAGCGCGGATCACTGGGCTCTCGGTACAGACGATTTCCAACATCGCGGAGGAGTTGATCGCAGCCTCCCTGCTGCTTGAGACACCTGTCAGCACCGGTATGCGAGGCAAGCCGCCGAAACTGCTCACGATAAATCCCGACGGTGCCTATTCGATCGGTCTGCAACTCGATCATAACTGGCTGATAGGCGTGCTCCTGGATATCACTGGCGTGAGACGGGGCGAGATTGTGGTTCAGGTGGACAGTCCCGCTCCGCAGGCCGGACTCGTAGCGCTGGAGAAAGCGGCGCGTAACCTCGCCGTCGGCGCCAATATCCAGCTTGAGCAAATCTGCGGGGTTAGCGTTGTCATGCCCGGGCCTTTCGAAGTCGATCCGATCGCCAACAACGGACCGACCGTGCTGCCTGGTTGGGCCGACGTAGCGGTTGCCGACCGTCTTGCCGAGCGGCTCAATCTGCCGGTTTCGCTGGAGAACGACGCTACCGCCGCCGCGATGGGCGAGCATTACTTCGGAGTAGCACGTCAGCATCGGAATATCGTTGTCATCTTCGTCGGAACGGGTCTTGGCGGCGGCGTACTCGTAAACGGCCAGCCCTATCGAGGCGCGTTCGGGAATGCCGGCGAGATTGGCCATATGTCCGTCTATCCCGAAGGAAGGCGCTGCTACTGCGGCAACCAAGGATGCGCGGAGACTTATCTTTCTGTCCACGCGGCCTACGAGCATCTCGGCTATGCGAGGACACCGCCGGCATATGACGAACTTGTGGACCGCTTCCGTACGGGCGAGAGACAGTTTGACACATGGATGAACAAGGCCGCCATCGTCTTACGCCTGCTCGTGGTCAATCTCGAAAACCTGTTCGATCCGGAGGCGGTGATCGTCAATGGTTTCATGCCACACCCAATTCTTGCGGAACTGCAGCGCCGCGCCCTACCACTGCCCTCCTCGGTGGCTTCGCGCCGGCGCCGCGAGGTTCCTCGCCTTATCCTCGGGGCGGCCGGGCAGAAAGTGGCGGCACTTGGCGCAGCGGTACTACCGCTGTTTTACAGCTTCGGCCACCTGACACATGTGAGTGCGGCGATACCGGTGAAGAGATGACCACGAATAACCAAACAGAACGGAGGGTTCTTCATGCCGACACTCAGTCTGAACAATGGCTTCGCGATGAAACGCTGGCCCGAGCCTGAGGTCTGGGCAGAGCTGATCGCAAATCGAATGGGGGTCACCGATGTGCAGCTGTCGCTGGATCTCATCGACTTGACCGGTGGGGTGGAGCGCCAGGACGATCAAGCCTCTCGCATCCGCAACGCGTGCGAAAGCAACGGTATCGAGATATCAAGTGTGTTCTCGGGCCTTAGCGAATACTGTGCCAACATGCTCCTGCATCCAGATGCAGAGATGCGGTTGGCTGCAGTAGAACGATACAAGCGCGGCATCGAATTCAGCGCTCTCGTTGGCGCTGACACGTTCGGTGGGCACATGGGCGCCTATAGCGTTGCTGATTACCACAACCCCGCCCGCCGTCAAGCGCTGGCGGAGGAGCAGTTGGATCATGTCTCCGCGCTTTCAAACTACGCTGGACAGGCGGGACTGCGTTACCTTTTGTGGGAGCCGATGCCCGTGGCGCGGGAGTTTCCGAGCACCATCGCCGAATGCCTGAGCCTTGCCGAGCAGTTCGCTGAGATGAATGGAGCGACCGTCGCTTACTGCTACGATGTCGGTCATGCATGCCGGCCCGACCTCCCGGAAGCGGAGCAGGATCCATATCTTTGGCTCACCCGACTAAGCCATCTCAGCCCGATCGTGCACCTACAGCAAACCGATGGAAAGCGTGATTATCATTGGTGCTTTACCGACGAGGCCAACGCGGTTGGTATCATTCATCCCGAGCAAGTTCGCACTACTATCGCAAAAGCGCCGGCTTCGGTTGTGACACATCTGACGATAGAGGTGTTTCCGACGTTTGAGACGCCAGACGAACAGGTTCTAGCAGACGTCGCTAGCAGCTGTGAATACTGGCGCGATGGCGATGTCACATTAACTTACGGTCAGCGGCTTGGGGTATAATGGCGACGGCAGGAGTACGCCCGCTGTCAGCTGGACACCCGCAACAACTGCTTGATCTTCGCCGTATGACGACCTGGATGCGGAGTTCAGGCGCAGCATTTGCTCCTGCGCGGCGGTCAGTGGCGATTTCGGGGATCTTTGATCCGTTTTCAGGCGGACTCATCCCGAGGCCAAACTGACGCTCGTCAACATCGCCTACAACATGGACCGCTTGATCTTCCACGAACGCCGCATGGCCACGGGATGAGTCCAGAGGATCGCCATTCTTGCTCAGCCGTTCGAGATGCTCCGAAAGGCCGAAGAGAGACCGCTGTTCCATTGACCTGCCTCCAAATCACGACAGGCAAAGTGAATCACGAAACGATCGATCCCGCGAGGTTTTTGCGGGCGTCCAGCTTCGATAAGAAGCTTTACCTGTCGTCCGACAGAATGCACTGGGTCAGGCAGGCATGTTCGTCGTCAGAACATTTGGCGCAGACCGCAGCTCGGATTAACGGAGTGTCGTCCTCGTCTTTGGGATGTAAAGCGGCGAGCTTGCGATGCTGCAAGCGCCGGCGTTCGATGGTCTGTTTATTGATCCTTTCTCGCTGTTTGATGATTGTGTCGGCTCGCCCGAAGTAGGCGTCGGCGGGCGCCAGTTTTTCCTTTCCGCTCGACTTCTTCTGCAAAGGAAGCATTGGTTTGTGCGTCGCGCGCCGCATGGCTGCGGTGCCTTCTCGCCTGGTGGTAGCGCCGGGCTTGTCGTGGTAGCGGCGCCGGACG
>NZ_PYBP01000024.1:0-21393 GCF_003015025.1 Nitratireductor sp. StC3
CAGGGAATTCAGGTCAGAGACGCGTTAGCCGCAGACAACACTCGGCACCACTCTTTTCCTGCACCACTCCCGTCTCCCCGCCGTCTCGGAATAGCTGCGTCTTTTCCGTGGGTTGCGGCTCCAGTTATCCAAAGACGGGGCGGGTTTCAGACAGTTCCGCCCACCAAAGCAGCCACTTCTGCCAGCCGTCTCTGTCGGTCCGGTGCGGTGTCCCCATGTTTGGAATGGCGATGCTGAGTTGATGGTGCCTATCCCGGCGCGAATGGCAATTACTGAGCCGTCACTTGCCGATCAACGCGCGTTGTTCTGCCCAGGAATGCGGCAGTTCGGTCAGGCGTGAGAGCTTCTGGGCGGTGCACTCCGTCGGGTGAGTGCCGTTGAGCAGGCGATCGACAATGTCAGGCGCCAGAAAGGCCAGGCGCAGAATGCGGCTGAAGTCGGAACGGTCGACACCATTGGCCGAGGCGATCTCGCCGATGCCGCGGCCCGAACCATCGGTTAGTTGCGCCAGGCAGGCGTGAGCCTTGACGATGAGTCTGACCAGACCGTCGTCGGGAGCTCGGCCCTCGGTCGATGGATCGGCCAGGATGATTTTCGTCTCGATGCCACGGCGTCGCAACGAGAACCGGCATTCGATGATGGCGATCCGATCCGCATCGCCAGCTTCGGTTGCTGCCGGCGCCCGGCCGATCAGCTCCCCGACAAGCCGAACCATATCCACCCGGAGAGTGAGCATCGTCGCCGCCAGATCGATGCGTGTGATCAGCCTGCGCAGGAGGTCTCGCCGGTGTTGTGGCGAAGAAGATTGATATGCGGTCTTCAATGCATCGGCAGCCGCCAGTGTGTTCGGCAGATCTCTTGCAGGGATGAACGGCTGCAGCACCTCGCTCAGCCTGCGTTGGTCATCAAGAAGCCGCTTCAACTCGGTTTCAACGACCTCTTCAATCGTCCGCGCGGGCAATCGCCAACCACCACGTTTGCCCACGCCCCTTCCGTCCCGATCCGGCTTCGATGCATAGTAGCGGTAGCGGATGTCGCCCCTTCGCGTGTGAACCGGCGTCAGGCGATTGCCATCCTCGTCGAACAGCAGACCGGTCAACAGATGGAGGTCGGATACGTTCGAGCCGGTTCTTCGCATCGGCGCCTGCTCCGCCAGCAGCGCCTGGGCGGCGGCGAAGGTGTCCTGGTCGATGATGGGCGCGTGTTTGCCATCGTAGATCTTCTCGTGATGCCGCACCTTGCCGATGTAGATCGGGTTCGACAGCACATGATAGAGCTGGCCGCGTCCGAAGCGCCGTGTCGCTGCCGCCTCGGCATCAGGCGACACCAATGCAACGCCGGGATTGCCCTGTCCGCCATTGGCGCCCTTGCGAGTGCGAACTGCTCGCTCCGGAAATCCTTGAGCCGTTGCGTCGGCCATCAGTGCCTTCACTGAACGCAGGTCCAGATAGCGCTGGAAGAGATAGCGCACGATGGCCGCTTCCTGCTCGTCGATCTGCAGCTTGCGGTTTACGGCCCGGTAGCCGAGCGGCACACCGCCTCCCATCCACATGCCCTTCTGCTTGGACGCTGCGATCTTGTCGCGGATCCGCTCTGCCGTCACCTCTCGCTCGAACTGGGCGAAGGACAGAAGCACGTTGAGCGTCAATCTGCCCATCGATGTCGTCGTGTTGAACTGCTGGGTGACCGAGACGAAGGACGCCTGCGCCTGATCGAAGACCTCGACGATCCTGGCAAAGTCGGAGAGCGAGCGGGTCAGGCGGTCGATCTTGTAGACCACCACCACATCGACTCGATTGTCCCCAATGTCCTTCAGCAGCCTTTGAAGGGCCGGCCTGTCCATCGTCGCCCCCGAGATACCGCCATCGTCATAACGATCCGGCACCAGCTTCCAGCCCAGCGAGGATTGCGACCGGATATAGGCTTCACAGGCTTCACGCTGGGCGTCGAGGGAGTTGAACGCCTGGTCGAGCCCCTCCTCGGTCGATTTGCGCGTGTACACCGCGCAGCGCAGACGAGAGGAAACCGCCGTACTCATAGACCGAAAAACCTCGGCCCCGACCAGTGGGCGCCTGTGATGCGCTTGGCGACCGCGGTCAGCGAACGGTAGAGTTTACCATCGAAGAGAACCCCCTCCGCGGTCACATCCACCACGTGCATCCGGCCATTCCATTCTCGCAACAGCCGTGTGCCGGCTGCTAGGGGAGCAGCAGCACCCGCGCGGCTGGCAGACTGCGTGGAATCTGGACGACCGGGCTTGCGTACGCCGGGCGCGCATCCACCGCCATCGACAGATCGTTGCCACGATCCACCTTCACGGCGACGACCCCTGGCGAGAGACTTCCGCCCGTCCCTCAGCACCGCCCGGGCCGCTGCCGACAATCCGCCCGACCGCCCGGCTTGCAAGTGCCAGGCAGCAGATCGTTCGAGCAAGCTGCGATTGATACCCTTGGGCGGCAGACAGCCATAGGCCTTGTGCCATCGCGCGATCAGTTCCTCGCGCGAGAGGTCGCCGATCGTGGCGACCTCCCTCTCCAACTTCTTATCCGGCCGCATGACCATCAACCGGCCTGCTCTGCCGGCATTGCGCCATCAATGCGATAACGCCGGACCCCGTCCTTGCCGATCTCGCGGGTCACGGCCAGCCCGAGCTTCTTCTTGACCGTGCCCGACAAGAAGCCGCGCACCGAATGCGCCTGCCAGCCGGTCACCTCCCGCAGTTCGACAAGGCTGGCGCCTCGTTTGCGACGAAGCGCCTTCAGCGCCGCCTCGGTTTTGGTGATCTTGGGCAACGTCTTTTTGGTTCCTGAGGCGACAGGATCACCACCGGCCTCTGCCCGGCGAGGTGCCGAAGGCTTCCGTTTCCGAACACCGCGCCGCGCTGCCCTCGTGCCGTCCCCCAGTTCGTCGTCGGCGCGGGCCAAAAGTCGCAAGTCCGGCGGATAGCTCAGCGCACTGCCGGCGGTCGCTCCAGGCCTCTTCGTCTTGTTTGCATTCAGTGTTGCGCCTTGTGCGCCCTCAACGTGTGCCTCGGCTGTCGTCTTATTCTTTGTCATGGTTGGCTCCTTCGCCATCGGCGCCGGACCGTCCGGTGCCGCTACCACGACAAGCCCGGCGCTACCACCGGGCGAGAGGGCACCGCAGCAAAGCGGCGCGCGACGCACAAACCAATGCTTCCTTTGCAGAAGAAGTCGAGCGGAAAGGTAAGTGGCGCCCGCCGACGCCTACTTCGGGCGAGCCGACACAATCATCAAACAGAGAGAAAGGATCAAAAAACAGACCATCGAACGCCGGCGCTTGCAGCATCGCAAGCTCGCCGCTTAACATCCCAAAGACGAGGACGACACACTACCGGTGACAGCGACCTTGATCGAGGATGGCGCTGCCCAGAAGGGAGTCGCCAAAATCCTGCGGTTCGATCCCGCATTCGACCTCAATATGTTTCTGAACGGTGTGCGCCACGCCTACGAGATCATTGTGGAAGCGTTTGCGGCGGGGGACATGGAAAAACTTGCCCCTCTGGTTTCGAAAGAGGTTTTGGCGGTATTTGCGGAATCCTGCGCCGCGCGTGCCAGTCGAGAAGAGATCGTCGACCTAACTCTGATCGGCATCGAAGACATTGACATTGTGCATGTGGACGTGGATGCGGTTTCGATGGAAGTGACGCTGTGCTTCCACGCGCAAATGATCTGGGTCGAACGCACGGCCGAAGGTACGATCACCGGCGGGGATCCTCAGAAAATAATTGACGTGGCCGAAGCCTGGACATTTGCCCGCTCCAATCCGGCCGCCGGCAATGCATGGATACTCTTGGCCACTAGCGGATGAACGGGTTGAAAGATGCCGCCGCAGCCTCTGTCTGTGAGACTGTTCCAAAACGAACCTCGTACCATGGAGTTGGAGTTGGTGTTCCTACGGTTTGATGGGCACTTTTTCGATTGTGAAGGAGAGTATTTCTCATGCCAAGAACCAGGAACCCGTACCGTGCGGAATTCAGGGAACAGATCATTGCCTTGGCGCGAGCCGGGCGCAGTGTTGAAAGCCTTGCCCGGGAGCTCGAACCGTGTGTCGCCACGATCCATGGCTGGGTCAAGCAGGCCGGGATCGACGGTGGGATACGCGACGACGGTCTGACCAATGCTGAGCGTGACGAGCTCCGGCGGCTGCGCAACGAGAACCATCAGCTTCGAACGGAGCGCCCAAACGAGACTGGAGTCCGCAAGCCATTAACTGTCCATCAAACCGGGGGAACTCCAACTCCATCCGGCTTCCGGCCGTGCGCATACGTCACCGGGAGCAGGCCGTTGAGGGGGCCGGCTGCACAGGCTATTTTCCGAGCCGCTCGCGCAGCGATGCCATCGTGGCTCCGACAAGACCCATGGATCGCGCATCGCGAGCGGCGGGTCTTGGAAGACCGGCGACCATCGTCCCGTGCAGGTCGACAAGCGCCCTTGTCGTGCGGGTTTGCACTCCGGCGATCTCTGCCAAGACGAGAAACGGTACCAAGCCGTGACTGAAATCCTCGGTGAAGTATCGATGGCCAAGGCTATCCGGCGCCTTGATCCGCTTGTTGGCCTCACCTGCGGCGATGGCACGGTAGTCCCGTTCATCGGCATCCGGGGGAACGGTTCCGATCGCCTTCATCTCCCCGATGACGGTCGGGAGGTCGTGACCGAAGGCTTTCCCGACGGCGATGCGCTCCCGGTCGAGCTCTTCCATCACGCGCACAACGCCACTCGTGAGCCCCTGGACGTAGAAGGTGAAGTCGCCGCCCGTCGCCTCGACCCAGGACGCGCCCAGTATGGCGCCCGGCGGATGGACGACCATGTTGACGTTGCACAGGTCGGACGCGATGACGTCCCCGCAGTCATAGCTTCCCGGGAAGAGGATCGTCCCCGCCTCGATGGCGGCTTCACCGCCCTTCAAAGCGGCCGCTCGAAGCTTCTTGGCACGGCCCGTGATATTGATCGCGTCAGGAGCCGGCTTGCGCGCCACATATGCGAGAGTCGCGAATTCGGCGATGGGGGGGATCGCGGAGCTGACGCGTCGAAATTCGGTGTCGAACTCGAACGCACCGCCCGTGTGGCCTGGATTCAGGACTACCGGTCGGCTCCCACCCCAGCCCGCCTCGTGAAGCTCGCGAGCCACCGATCCGAGCGCGAAGGTCGGCAGCGTCACGACGGCCACATCCGCGTTCTCGATGGCTTCCTTCAGGCTGGTCGTGACCAGCGCCGGCTTTATGCATCCTTCGCCGAAAACACCCTGATACCGGATCCCCTGCCTGAGGAACGGCTCTATGGTCGCTTCCGAGCGGCCGTGCAAGGCCACGTCATGACCCGCCAAGGTCAGTTCAACCGCAGCCGCGGCTCCGCCGTTGCCAGCGCCGATGACGGTCACTCTCATTTTTTCTCTCCCAGCAAGATGGTTCCGGTCGGACTCAGGCGCTCAGCTTTGCCCGCAGGACGTCCAGATCGGCGGCAGCTTCTTCCACGTCGTTGACCGCGAAGCCCTTCGCCAGTTCCGGGCTGTAGGTCGAGAGGATATCGCGGACACGGTCGGCATAGATGACGCGGCCGTCCCGGACGAACACGCCGTCGGCCTCTTCGAACTGCCGGTTCCACGCGATCGCCTCCGCCTTCGAGATCGAGGAAGGCAGGTCCAGCCGAACGCCGGACTGGTCCACCATAACGGGATAACCGCCGCCGATGCCGTGGGGGCCTGGCACGTGGGATCGCCTGGCGCCCTCTCCGGCAAGCGCGAGGAGGACCGGAATCGCATTGGCGGCGGAGATCACGTTCAGCTCGCGGTAGGGCAGCTGAACGTCGCGTGTGAGATCGTCAACATCCTTCAGCTCCGTGTCGCCGATCCAGGCGCGCACGGGAGCCCCGGCGCGCTCCGCTCCCGGCTTGCGCCACTCGACGATATGCCGGTGATGGGCGAGGACGCGCAGGTCGCCACGCTGCTCGAAGGGGATACGGCCACCGATGACGGACGAGAATATCCCGATATTTCCAACGCCGGTCATGATCGGAAGGCCGGCCTGGGCAAGAACCTGGTTCACCCCGTCCGGATAGCAGGTGTTCACGAAGATCGCGCCATCCCCGATCTCCTTCAGCGCGGTTGCGGTCCGGAACGCCAGCAGGGAATTGAAGGCGAGGGTCAACCCAAAACCTGCCCTGGCGACCAGCTTCGACCATTCCGAGGCGGCGATATCGACTTTCCAGGGCGATTGCGCCGACGCCGACTGGACGACGATCCGCGGTTTGACGCGGCGGATACCATCGGCAAGCGCGGCCGCGGAAGTCGAGTCGAGTTCGATGCTCGAAAACGAAGCCGGCGAACCGAAATTGACGGCGCGGGCGCGGCAAGCCTCCACGAGCCATTTCATCCGCTCGCGGTTCCGGCCTCCAACGACGACCGAGATTGCGCTGCGCGCGGTCGCCGCCAGGTCGGCAAGCATGATCTCGGCATAGTAGCCGGTTCCGACAATGAGAATGTCGCAGGACTGCGGGTTCTGGGTCATCACGCTTTTCCCCTTCTCACGAGCCGATGCGGATCAGCTTGTCGGTGTCGGTAAAGTCGGACAGCAGCACAGAGCCCCCTGCGGTGACATGCAGGACGTCCTTGTTCTGCACGCCGAAACCATAACCGGTGCGATAGCAGAGCGGCTCGAAGCCGAGCACCATATTTTCCTCGACGGGCGCGTCCTTGCCCGGCCGTCCCAGAATCGGCGTCGCACCGATATAGGGATCCTCGTGCAAGTGGAGGCCGATGCCATGCCCGACGAAGGAGATCGGCGGCAAGTTCATCTTGGCGAGTCGCTGAATAAAATCGTCGTAGATCGCAAGGCAGCTCGCCCCTGGCTTGATCTGCTCGAGGATAGCATATTTGCACTCGACCATGAGATCCCAGATCTCCGTTGCCATCGCCGGCGGCTCCTCGACATAGGCGGTGCGGCAGACACCGGCCTGATAGCCGTTAAGGAGAGAGAATATCTCGACACGGCAAACATCTCGCGGCTGAAGCTGGCGGCTGGTCGGGCCGACATTTGGAAGCTGGCTGCGTTCCCCCGTCGCCACGATCAGAAGCTTGAAATTCTCAGCACCGAGCTCGTAGATCCGGCGCGTCAGGACCGCGGCAATATCAAGTTCCGTATCCCCTGCCCGCACCGCGCTGAAGCTGTCGGCGATAGCCTGATCGGCAATGCGGGAAAGACGGTGGATCAGCGCAACCTCTTCCGGCGTCTTGATCTGGCGGGCTCGGTTGAGCTGCTGCTCAAAATGGACGAATGTCGCGTCGGGGAGATAGCTGGCAAGGCGCTGATAGTCGCCGGCGGGCAGGTAGTCCATCTCCATGCCGATCCGGGACTTGGCAAGGCCGGCACGCGTCAGCGCATCGGCCAGCACCTTCATGGCGTCGTCGTGGAATTCACGCCAAACGGTGAGAGGCAGCCCGCCGGCGCTCTTCTCGATGGTCGAGGCTTCCATATCGACGCCAAAAAGGAAGTCGTTCCCTTCCGCGGTGAGGATGACCATCGCGTGGCGATGGCGGATCATCGGCTGCGTCGGAACGACTAAGCCCATGACGTAGGCGAAATTCTCCGGTGAGGAGGTAATGACCGCGTCCAGCGAGTCCGCAGCCATTGCATTGCGAAGGTTTTGAGCAATCTCCGTACGCATCAGTACAACTCCTATAAATCGACCGAGTATTTCTCGACTTTCCGCTCATCGACAGCAATGCCCATGCCAGGGGCTGTCGGAACGCGAATGCCGCCATTCTCGAATGTCATCGGCTCGACCAAGATATCGTCGGCGTAATAGATACCTCCGACACGCCCTTTGATCGCCCCTGCAGGCATGGAGATCGGGATAACGTTGGAAAGCGTTGCGGCGGGCGCGGCCGCAGCCAAGTGGACATTGGCGAGATTGCCAACTCCTAGCTCCACGGAGCCGTTTACGTTGCAAACGATTCCCGCGGCCTCGCAAACCGCGGACACCTGCATGGCCCGGTAGAGGCCTCCCGGCTTTGTGGTGTAGATCGAAACGATCTGTGCGGCTTCCTTGGCGATGATCTGAATGACGTCGTGGGCATTCCAGGCGGATTCGTCCGCCATGACCGGCGCATCAATCGCCTGCGCGACACGGGCGATGCGCTCGATGCCCATCACAGGCTGCTCGACATAGAGCAGATTGCAGTCCTGTATTTGACGAACCGTCTGGATAGCCTGCCCGGGCGTCTTGTAACCCTCGTTGGCATCGATGCAGAGCCCGATGTCCGGCCCGACCGCGTCACGGATTGCCCGCACGATAGCGATGTCCCTTGCCGGCTCCACCCCGACCTTGATCTTGATAGTTCTAATCCCGTCGGCACCAACCTTCTTGACTTCGGCGACCGCCTCATCGATCGGCAGGAGCCCTATCGAATGGGTGATGAGCACCGTCTCGCGCTGCAATCCGCCGAGCAGCACGTGAACCGGAACGCCCAGTGACTTTCCGGTCAGATCGTAATACGCAAAATCAATCGCAGCCTTGGCATAGGGATAGCCCTTGATAGCGGCGTCCATCCTCTTGTGCAGAAGAGATGGATGCCCAATTTCCAAGCCGATGACAGCCGGGGCGAGATAACGCTTGATGACGGCGTCGACGATAACCGTGCTTTCGCCGTAATAGCGACCAAATTCGCCACCCCAATCCTTTAGCACAGGCGCCTCGCCCCACCCAACGGTGCCGTCACTCCCCGTGATTTTCACGAGAAGGTACTGACCGATCGTTTCCGTGAGGCCTGCCCACTGGTGCTTGCGACGAGTGGGGACTCGGACCAACCGAGTTTCGATTGATTTTATTGAGATCATTTCTGCATCTCCAGAATGTGATTTCATTATGTGATCACATTTTGATTGTCAACGGTTTCTCCCAAAAATGTCCGCCATCTCCACCCCTGCTTGCCCGGCGCCAGCTTTGTCGAACAGACAGCGCAACAGCGCCCTTCCGAGGAATTCAGGCCTTAGCCGGCTGCGACCGGAAATTCGCATGTATGGGAGCAAGCGCCAGCCACGCCGTCGACACGAATGCTCAGTGCCCAGCACGAACACGCTTGACGGCTTCCTCGATACCAACCCATGGCTCTTTGTCTGGAGCGAAGCGCTGGCGCGCATAACGCGTCAGATCAGAGATCTGCCGGTCATCGAGCGCATTGCTGAAGCCTGGCATCGCGCCATGAACCGTATGCTCGATGCCGTGCAGCACGACATGCAAAAAATTGTCCGGTCGATTGAGGTGAAGATTGGTGTTCAAGCCGAGGGGCGGCCCCGGATTGAACAATTGCGGCCCGCGCTCGGCTTCGTGGCAAGCCGCGCATGCGCCATCGAACAGCCTCGCGGCATCGCTCACCGGCGGGTGCAATGCCGTGGAGGTCGCCGCGACCACTGCGTCGCGCCTGGCAGTTGCCTGAGCGGGCGTCGCGGGAGTGTTCAGGCTTGCGAGATAAGTGGCCATAGCACGGAGATCGCTGTCCGGCAAAGTCTTCAATTCCGCAATGACAGGCGCCATCGGTCCTGCCGCGACGCCGTGGTGAGGCGAGGCACCTGTCCGCAAATAGAGAAACAGGGTTTCTTCCGTCCAGGGGACCGGGGCGGCGGACAGGTTCGTCAGGGCCGGGGCATCCCATCCTTCCGCGACACCACCGGCGAGATATGACTGACCCTTCTTCTCGGCCCCAAACAAATTTCGCGGCGTATGGCAGGCGCCGCAATGTCCAAGTCCATCCACAAGATAGCGGCCGCGATTCCATTCGGCGGAGTGAGCGGGGTCTGGGTCGATATGATCTACACGATTGAACAACAGGTTCCACCCGCTCATCAGCGGCCGGATGTTGAACGGAAAGGTCAGTCTCGAATCCTCGTTCTTCTGGCTGACCGCCGGTTGCGCCATCAGATAGGCGTAGAGCGCCTGCAAGTCCGCTTCGGTGGTTTTGGCGAAACTGGGATACGGGAAAGCCGGATAGAGATGATAGCCGTCGCGGTGAATGCCTTTGCGCATCGCCCGTTCGAAAGCGGAATAAGACCAGCCGCCAATGCCGGTTTCGACGTCAGGGGTGATATTAGTCGTCATCACCGTGCCGAACGGCGTTGGGAGAGCGACACCGCCAGCCAGCCAGGCTCCCCCCGGCAAGGTGTGGCAAACGGCGCAAGCGCCGAGCCCTGCCAGCATCTCTCCCCTTTCGATCGTGGCTTGTGAATAGATGGAGGGATCGGGTCGTGCGATCGGCACGATCGGCGTCGCGATCGGTAGCGCGACCGTGCCGAAGCTGATCAATCCCAGGAAGCCGGCGGCCTTTGCGGCAAACGAAAAAGCGCCACGCCTGCCGCCATCCTTTTTCTTCTGCCGCTCGGCCTGACCGAGGCCGGCGAGAATCCGCTCCGGGGTCAGCGGAATCTCGCGGAACCGGACACCGGTCGCGTCATAGACCGCATTGACGATGGCCGCCGCACTTGGAATCGAGGCCGACTCGCCGGCACCAAGCGGGGGTTCGTACTGGCGATCCATCATGACGACTTCGATAGCCGGCAGTTCAGGGAATGTGAGGATCGGGTAAGCGCCCCATTCGCGCACGACCGACGTTCCGGTCTCCGCAAAACTGGCCCGCTCTTTCAGGACGCGGCTCGTCGATTGAATGACGTTGCCATGGATCTGATGCTGCACGCCGGCCGGATTGATCATCATGCCGGTATCCTGGCCCACGACCAGGCGGGTGACGTCGACTTCCCCGGTCTTCCGGTTGACCGCGACCTCCGCAACCCAGGTGGACCAGGCGGAGGGGTGGCCCGGCCAGGGACCGTGCACATAACGTCCCTGCGCGATTCCCCGGCCGCGCAGAATGTCGTCATCGCCATGGGGTGGATTAGGCCCGGCGCGATATTCCCACCCCGCGCGCTCCGCCGTTGCCTTCATCAGGTCGATCGCACGCTGGTCGTCCAGATGCCGCACGCGAAAATCCAGCGGATCAGCGTCGGCCTCGACCGCCAGCTCGTCGATGAAGCTCTCGTGGGCAAATACATTCGGCAGCGCCGCGACACCGCGGATCCATCCCGTCCGGACGATCGGCGCCATGTCGTGTATCGTGACACGCAGGTTTTCATATCCGTAGGGCGGGCGGGCCGTCCGATCACCTCTGTCGTCGATTGCGGCAACCGGCTCGATCTTGCCGGTGAGCAGCAGGGCCAGAGTCGGCGCCAGGTTCGCCGGGTAACGCGACTGGAAATCGTAAGCCAGAAGGGAGCCGTCGGGTCCAAGCGCACCGGATATGTCGATGAGCTGGCTCGATCCCCTCGGGTCCCAGAGATTCTCCTGCTCGCGCGTGAGCTGAACCCGGACCGGCCGGCCGACGGCCATCGCAAGAAGCACTGCGTCGGCGGCAACATCATCCGCGCAGTTGCGACCATAGCAGCCCGCCGCCTCATGGCGGATGATCCTGATCTTGTGCTCGGGAAGGCCGGTCAGGAGCGCAAGGTCCGTCCTCAGCCAATTGGGACTTTGCCCCGCGGCCCATACGGTTATGCCGTCGGGCTGAACGTCGGCGATCGCGCAGGAAGGCCCGATTGAGCCATGCAGGTGATATGGCCAGACATAGGTGCGGTCGAGACGCTTCTCCGCCGACGCCAATGCAGCATCGACATCCCCGTCGTCGATCAAGCGGCGCGATTGGACGTGCTCTGCACGCAGCGCGCCTTCCAGATCATGAAGCTGGTTGGGATAGGACCATGGCTTCCATCGCACCCGCAAGGCAAGCGCGGCTTCGGCGGCATCTTCCTCGCGCTCCGCGACGACGCCGACGAAATCCCCTTGCGTCACCACAGCGACGATACCGGGAATATGCGCGATCGATGCCTCGTCCACGCCTTCGAGGCAGCCGCCTATGAACTTTCCGCTATCGAGACCCGCATAAGGCGGCCGCACCACCCTGCCGTGAAGCATGCCGGGCACGCGCACGTCATGCACATAGATAAATCGCCCCGCCGCCTTGTCCGGGATATCCGTTCGATGAACAGCCGCTCCAACGATACGGTATTCAGACACATCCTTGGTCGGTGTCGCCCTGTCGAGGGCAAGATGGATGCGCCGGTTCTGAAGGAGTTCCGGGTAACCTACGCTTCGGGCCGGATCACTTCTGATCCGGACGGTGCCTTCCTCGGTGACAAGGGAATCTCTTCCGCTGTCCAGCACGTCAGCGGCAAGTGAAAGAAGATGCCTGCGGGCCTGCGCTGCGGCCGAACGCAGCGCGGCGCCTGCGGTCTCGATGGTCTCGCTGGCAATCGTTCCACCCTGGTCGGGGGCATTTTCGGTGTCGCCGAGCGTCATTTCGACGCTCGAAACCGGAACGTCGAGTTCCTCGGCAACGATCTGCGCAAGAGCGGTGCGGACACCGGTGCCGAGATCGACCTTGCCGCTGAAGCCGTAGATATGCCCCTGATCCGTGAGGCAGACATGAATGTCGAAACGGTCCTCTTCGGAGGTGTCCTGGCCCCCTGCCGGCCGCGGTGTAGTCACGGCCAAGATCCCGCTTCTCCGAAGCAAGCTCCTGCGAGATGGGCCGCCGTTATCTCCGTTCATGTTCTGCCCTTGTTCGCGTTTGACGAACACCCGGCTGCCAGCTTCACCGCGTTGAGGATTTCGACATGGGTTCCACAACGGCACAAATTGAATCGCAACTCGTTCTTGATCTCGTCATCGCTAGGCGTCGGATTGCGGTCGAGCAACGCCTTGGCGGTCATGATCATACCATTCAGGCAGTACCCGCACTGAGCGGCCTGCGCCTCTACAAAGCATTGTTGAATCGGACTAAGTTGATCCCCTTTGGCGAGACCTTCAAGCGTTAGTATCGTGCGGCCCTCGGCTAGGCTCACGGGAACTACGCAGGAACGCGCCGCGAGACCGTCGATGATGACCGTGCAGGCTCCGCACTCTCCATACCCGCAACCATATTTGGGACCGTTGAGGCTACAATCATTGCGCAGAATGAAAAGCAACGGAGTTGATCTCTCCGTCTCGATCGAATGATCGGCGCCATTGACCGACAGCACAATCCTCGACCATTTACGCATGATCCGAGGCCTTCGTCCAACCGCCCATCACAGCCCCCCGGCAATCAGCGGCTCGCGGCTCTATCTGATCGCGACCACCTTTGGTCTCGGCGACCGTCTTCCAAGTCGGATCACGATCCCGGCGTGGATCCAGATCGTCATGCTCCGAGAAACGCATCACGAACCGCTGAGCTTTCGCGAAGGGATTTGCTGGTTCCAGACACGACCATTTCCCCAAGGCGGAGAATATAAGCCCGGTCGCAAACCTCAAGGGCCTTCGCCACATTCTGCTCGGCCAAAAGGACTGATGTACCCTCCGCCACGATGTTACGAATATTGCTGATCACTTGAGACGCCAGCAGTGGCGACAGGCCCAGAGAAGGCTCGTCCAACAGCAGGAGCCGCGGCGCCGTCATTAACGCGCGCGCAATAGCCAGCATCTGCTGTTGGCCACCCGACAACTGCCAAGCGGGTGTATCCCGCTTCGGAACAAGTTGCGGAAAAAGATCGAACATCCGAGCGGTGCGGATTTTACGCATCGCCTTGGATTCATTGCTCGCGACTTCGATATTCTCGACAACCGTCAGCCCTGGGAAAACACGCCGGCCTTCCGGCGCGTAGCCGAGCCCTCGACGAACCCGCGCCTCCGACTTGAGATGATCGATTGGTTGTCCGTCAAGAAGGATCGAGCCCGAAACACGGGGACCCAATCCCATGATGGAGCGCATCAAAGTCGTCTTGCCTGCGCCATTGGCCCCCAGAAGAGCTATGGCTTCGCCGACGCCGACTGAAAGCATGACGTTGTGAAGGACGGGAGCCAGCCCGTATCCGGCCTCGAGCGAGTCGATTTCAAGCAGAGGTTGACTCATGCCGCGGTATCCTCCAGACCAAGATATGCTTCCACCACCTTGGGATGGCTACACACTGCCTCCGGCAGACCACTCGCCAGAATACTCCCCTGATCCAGACAGATCATGCGATCTGCAAGCGGGCGCAAGAAGCGCATATTGTGCTCGACGACCAGGATCGTCACGCCTTCTGCGGCCAGGCTCCGCACGCGTTCGCGCAGTTCGTCCTGCTCCCGCGGATTAAGGCCCGCGGCAGGCTCGTCCAACAGTAGAAGTGACGGCTCAAGCGCGAGCGCACGCGCGATTTCGACTTTTCGCCGGACGCCATAAGCAAGGTCACCGCATTTGGTATTGGCCAACTCGCCGACACCGAGACGAACGAGACACCCCATTGCTTCCTGCCGCGCCATCGCTGTTTCAGCGGCCCGACCCAGAAGTGCCGAGCCAAGATCGGCAAGCTTACGCTTGGCGCCGCGTGCGACAGCAACGTTCTCGATTGCATTCATCTCGTCGATCAGATTGAGGTTCTGAAAAGTTCTCGCGATGCCAAGTTGAGCGATACGAAAAGCTTGGAGCCTTGCCAGCGACATTCCATTATGGCGGATCGAGCCGGTGGCCGGCTTGTAGAAACCACTGATCAGATTGATCAGTGTCGTCTTTCCGGAACCGTTGGGGCCGATCAGGCCAACGATCTCGCCCGCCTGGATCGTGAACGATACATCGTTGACAGCCTTCACCCCCCCAAAGCTTAGAGACAGGTTTTCGACGGCCAGCACGGGCTGGCCTGGGCTTGCACTCGCCGCCTCCGTAGCCGGCAACTGTATCGGGCTCGGCAATAGATCCGGCTGCGGCGGCCTCAACCGCGCCACGGCCTTCTCGAGAAGCCCCACGATTCCTGACGGAGCGAGCACCACCATGAACAGGAGCACGAGCCCGTAGGCAATCATGTTGTAGCGCTCGAGGAAGCGAAACCATTCCGGCAAATGGATGAGGAGGAGCGCACCAAGGATGGCGCCAGCTACACGATAACGTCCACCGACGACCGCCATCGTCATGCATGTCACCATGAACGGCAGCTCCATTGCATCTGGCGACACCACGCGGATGGTATGAGCGTAAAAAGCGCCGGCTGCTCCCGCATACAAGGCACTCAGCAGAAAGGCGGTAAAGCGCAATCGCGAGGTATTCAAGCCAATCGCTGATGCGACTGCATCGTTGGCTCGCGCGACTTCGAAGGCACGGCCGTAGATGCCGTTCATCAACCTCCAGCTGATCACCCCGAACAGGATGACGGCCAGCCAGATAAACGAGAGAAGCCCGATCCCTCGCGGCACGGCGAAGCCAAAAACCACAATACTCGGAATGCTGGCGATTCCGTTGGAACCGCCGGTCAGGTCGATCCAGTTAACCGCGACCATCAAGCATATCTGGGAAATTCCGAGCGTTGCCAAGGCGAAGTAGTGCGTTTCAAGCCGAAGCACCGGGATCGCAACGATCGCGGCGACGATCATTGAAACAGCAATCGAAATCGGGAATGTGAAGGCAAATCCGAGTTCGTACTGGGCCCCCAGAATGCCTGTCGCATAAGCTCCGAGGCCGAAGAGCGCCCCTTGAGCCAGAGACAACGCGCCCGCATGTCCAAAAATGAACTGATAGCCCAGAACTAATATCGCAAATACACCCGACAGCGTCAGAATGCGAATGCTGTATCCATTCGCAAATCCGATTGCGTAGATAACCAGTATGGCGGAACCCGCTAGAAGAAACGGGTTAAGCCCTCGCGTCGCGACACTCCAAAAGTGCCCCTTGGGTTTTGATAAAGTCTGCATGTTCTTTATCAGGCGCGCCGTTGCACTGTTTCTTTGACAAGGCCCTGCGGCCGGACGACGAGCAGGATCAATACACACATGTAGAGTGCAATCGACGCTGCCGTGTAGGAAACGTATGATGAAATCAACACTTCAAAGAACGCCACGATGAGCGCACCGATGACTGCGCCAAGTGTTGAGCCCCATCCGCCGATAGTCACGGCTATATAGGCCTTCAACATGAGATGGCCCCCTTCATTCGGCGAAACGAAGAATTGATTGGAGAGAAGAAGTCCGCCAGCTGCCGACAGTATCGCCGAAAGGGCAAAACTAGCGGCGATCATCGCGGTCACGGGAATACCGATTCCCCGCGCCATCTCCCGATCTTGCGCCGTCGCCCGCAACCTTCGCCCGAATTGCGTAGCATTTAGCAACAAATGCTGCCCAAGAACCAGAATAATGGCGACGGCCACGATGGCGAGGGATTGACTGCTCACCTGTAAGCCCCCCATGTCCAGCTGTACATTTCCGAGCAAGGCTGGCCCGCTGCGCGGCTCGGGACCGAAGACCACGTTCAGCGTGTTCTGAATGACGACACCGCATGCGATCGTACTGATGAAGACGGTGACAGGTGGTTTGTTTCTCAGTGGAAAGAATGCCGCGCCCGACAGCGCCACTCCGACCAATCCCGCCACGACTATCACGAACGGAAGCAGCAGAAGCCCGGGCAGGTCCACGAAGCTGGCGGCCACTATCCCGGCATAGGCGCCGACAAGCACAAGATCGCCTTGTGAGAAATTCACGGCTCCGACCGCATTCAGCACCAGGACGAAACCAAGCGCCACCAGCGAGTAAGCCGCCCCCAGCACCAAGGCGTTCAAACAGAGCTGCAAGATAGTCATTGCGCCCTCACCGGTTTAGTACGTGGTCGTAAACCTTAACCTGCCTGGGCGTCCGGGACGCACCGTCATAGCAAATGATCAGGCCAGAATTGACCATGTTCCCGGTGCCGTCCGACTTGTATTCTCCGGCAAGGCCTTGATAGGTGTTTCCGGCAAGCGCCTTGCGAATGGCTTCAGCATCCTGCGCACCGTTCTTCATGGCATCGAGCACCATCATTACGCCGTCATATTGAGCGAGCGCGTAGGCATCCGGCTCTTGGTCGAATTCATTAAGATAGTCCGCGCGGAACTTCTGGATCGGTTCGCGATCGTCATAAAGCGGCGCAGGGGTCGCCTCGGCACATACGTTCTGGAGCTCGCTCGGTTCGACAAGAGCCGCCGTCGACTGTTGGGCCATGGTCGAGCTAGCGATGATCGGGATATTGAGCCCCATTGCCCTAGCCTGCTTCAGGATCAACGCCGTTGGACCGCCATGCACTCGCGTGATCAGAATATCGGCGCCGGAATCGCGCACCTTGATCAGCACAGGCAGCATATCCTTGAGCGAAACCTCCAGGCCTTCTTCGAATACGAGGGGCGCGCCCATGTTCTTCAGGGCCCCTTGGAGCACTTCACGCCCGCTCTGCCCGTAGGCGTTGGTTTGATAAAGAAGCGCCGGCTTCTTCTTGCCTAGCTCTTCAACGGCATAGCGGGCTTGGACCTCGCCAGCCACCCGATCGTCGGCCATAAACCGAAACACATAAGGATTATCCATTTCAGTGACCTTTGCGGTACCCGAAATGGTAATCAGCGGAATTTCGTTTTCTTTAGCCAACGGCAAAAGGGCCAGCATCTGGACGCCCAAAATTGGTCCGACCACTGCCTTCACGTCGCCATCGGAAAGCGCCCGCTCCATCACGTTGATGGCGTTTTCGGGGGCGGTGGCGGTATCGAAGCTCTCATAGGCTGCCTGCAACGGAGCAGGCGCATTCTTGACCGCAAGCACTGCACCGTTACGCTGACTCGTCCCCTCCAGCGAGATATAGCCGGTGAGCGGAGCAAGGATTGGCACCTTGATCTCCTGCGCAACGCCCGGACGGCAGGCGATCATTAGAGCACCAGCGACTATCACTGCTTTTTTCATTTCCCTCACTCCTCTTTTGTAATGATCAATTGTGATCATTCTTTTGTTTATTTTTTAAGCACCCGCGCTCGCGGCATCCATCTTCCCTCCTGCACAGCGTCGCAACGATTTTCACGAGAGAATGCGGGAGTCGATTCACTGACACCTGGATGACCGAGAACCTGCGACGGTCGGCTGATGTTGGAAACTGTCAAACTCATCTTGAGCGTCACCATGCATAATGTGACTACATAATGTGATCACAATTTTATGTCAATCTCCTTTTCCCGGGAGTGTTCGCGGCCTGAGAGTCCGTGCCGAAACCGCTCATGAGTTTCGTGCGATGCGCCTGACGAGGATCATGACGGCTGCAGCGTAGAGGAATGCGGTGGCGGATTTGATGGTGGCCTCTGCATCCTTCCATAGCCTGCGGTTGCGGCTGACCCAGGCGAAGAAGCGCTCGACTACCCACCGCCTTGGCTGGACCGTGAATCCGATCTGGTCGGGCTTGCGCTTGACGATCTCGACGGCGATGGAGGTGGCTTCGGCTACCCGCGGACCCTGATAACCGGCATCGGCGAAGACCTTGCGGATGAAGGGGAACGGCCGCCGCGAGGCTTGCAGAGCGGGGCCTGCACCGTCGCGGTCCTGGATGCTGGCGGGGTGCGGGAACAGCACCAGCGCCCGGCCGTCGGTATCGACGAGGGCGTGGCGCTTGCGGCCCTTGATCTTCTTGCCGGCGTCATAGCCCCGCGGCCCGCCGCTCTCGCAGGTCTTGACCGTCTGGCTGTCGATGATCGAGGCCGTGGGCGAGGCCTCGCGTCCGCAGCGCTCGCGGTCCAGCATCAGCAGTCGGTGGTTGATCTTTTCGAACAGGCACTCGTCGCGGAAGCGGCGGAACCAGCGGAACACTGTGCTTCTGGGTGGGAAGTCCGACGGCAGAAGCCGCCAGCCGATGCCGCCGCGCATGACGTAAAAGATCGCGTTCATGATCTCGCGCAGCGGCCATCGGCGCGGCCGTCCCGTCTTCGCCGCCCCCGGCATCATCGGCGCGATCAAACTCCATTCCCGATCCGTCAAGTCGGTTTCGTAACGCAGGTGCTCTCGGCTATGCTGGCGGCGGGTAGCTGGCGTCCACATCAGGTCTCTCCGAATAGGCTTCGACACCCAATTCGGAATCACGACCGCGCCAGCTACTCAACCGTTTCGCACCGGCTCTAAGGCCCCGCCAGTAAATCAAGCAGGACAACGACCGGCGTTGTATGCAGCATTCGCCGAATTTTTTTGGCGGGCAGCCGCGCTCAAACCCTTGCTAAAGCTGGACTTTCATATATATGATCTCTAATCGTGATCACATATGTTGGGAATGCCTCATGCGTATTAGGGATATTGTTCCGGTTCGTTCGCCGAAGGTCATTGCCGGGATGTCTAGCCAGCGTCAGCAATGGGCGCGGCCGGGCGTGGAGATCGAGGTGGTTCCGATCGAGGCCGGCCCCTATTCGATGGAGTTCGCTACTGAAGAGGTCCTGGCCGGACCTTGCATCCTCGATGCGGTCCGCAAGGCGGAAAATGACGGCGTCGACGGTGTCGTTCTCGATTGTTGTGTCGATCCGGTCCTTCGGGCGGCCCGCGAGACGGTGCGGATACCCGTGATGGCTCCGCTTCATTCTGGGCTGCACGTCGCCAGCATGCTTGGCTATCGCACGGCCGTCCTGAGCATGAGGAATGGTCAGCAGACGATCGAGGAGCACATTCGAGCCTATGGCTTCGAGCACAAGGTGTGCTCGATTCAGGTGGTCGATTGCCCTCCGGCCGATCTGATCGAGAGCCAGGAATATTGCCTCGACGTCATCCGCCGGGAAATTGAACTGGCGATGTCCGCGCATCGCGCGGAGGCCATCCTGTTCGCCTGCACAGCCATGTCGGGCTATGTCGACGGCCTGCGAAAACAGTATGATATACCGATCATCGAGCCGATGGCTTGCGCCATCAACATGGCCGCAAGCCTGGTGACGCTCGGCCTCTCGCACAGCAAGCAGTGCTATGAGACGCTACCCGCGCGCAAATCGGCACCGGGCAGCATCGATATCCCTTGAGATAGCGCAAATCGCCCTGTCGAGGACGTGATATGTCCGGCGTCAGCACCAATGAGACAAAATCGACTTAACTGAGAGGGGAGATTTCTGGTTCATCGTAGCCATTCAAGGCGTGAAGATGAGACAGAAATCCGGGACAGAGAAGCCCCTGCAGAAGCGGTGATCAAGGACATCCGCCGGGCCGCCCGCAAGCAGTATGGAGCGGAGTAGAAGATCCGCATCGTGTTGGAGGGACTGCGTGGTGATGAGTCGATTGCAGCGTTGTGCTGGCGCGAAGGGATCGTCGAGAGCCTGTATTACAACTGGTCGAAGGAATTCCTCGAGGCCGGCAAGAAGCGGCGGGCGGGCGACACGGCGCGGGCTACCACCACCGATGAGGTCAAGGTTCTTCGCCGCGAGACGCGCGATCTGAAGGAGGTCGTCGCCGAATAGGCGTTGGAACTGCGGCTGCTCAAAAAAGCATGATCGCGGATGGGGGCGACGACGAATGAGATACTCCACTTCCGAAAAGCTCAAGATCTGACCTGTGACGTGAGCTCCTGAACCTCCTCCAGATTTTGGTAGAGCCCGTCGACTGCATGCTCTGGTCCCATTCTTTGGATCGCCGGAAGATAGAGTTTCCCGGCAGGAGACGGACGGTTTGTCCGTGGTCACTTTGCATTGAGGCCATGTCGCTCCATAAGTTCGAGGGTTACATCGTCAAATCCGTCACGAGCGATCGCATCCAGATCCAAACGACCATCACGGAAGGCCCGACCAAAATCGATCGTGTATCCAACCGTTCTTCTGGCTGTGTCGAGATCGGTAAACCGAACGCCTCGTTTGACTTTGACGCCGGCCTTTCGCCATGCCTGATAGGTCTCTTTCAGAAGCTGACGCAGATTGATGCGTTCGTGGCGCGCCAGCCGATGAACGATCATTGCGTCGTCCAACTGGTAACGTGCCGGCAAGGTCGTGTTGAGAACCGTCGCGAAGAGCAATGCACCGGATTGCGTCCCACCGGATGAAGCTGCTGGTGTGGCGCTCGGCATGCGATCGCCAAGCCGGCTATCGAGCGCATCCTGCAGGATGAGCGCATCACGGTAGTGCACGGATTCTTCGACCTTACCCAGTTCGGCCTCGTTCAACGGGCCAATGAAGTGGAAACCGTAGTCGTCGTCGAGCACGATATCGTCGGGATGCGGGAGGATCAGCCTGGTGTCCTTGCCCGCTTCGATCGCAGCCGCGATCGCCTCAGCCTGATTGGCCTTGTATCGTTTTGCAACCTGTTGCCGTTCGGCTCGATCGCGTGCGCGCTGAATATCGGCCGAACGGATCAGATCGAGCGCCAATCCTTGTGAACGCGCATTGCCCTTGAGAGCAGTAGCCAGGATCGACTGGATCAGGGCCTCGCGGGCGCCGACCTCGGAGACGATATCGCCCTCCCGCATTCTGATCGTCTTTTGCGCCCGTTCGTGTACCGCATGCAAGAGCGGCTGTTCCTCCAGTGTCAATCCATCCGCCTTGGCGGCACGGGGACGACCAGAAGGATTGCCGGACTGTCCCTTCTGGAAGCGGGT
>NZ_PYBP01000025.1:0-17289 GCF_003015025.1 Nitratireductor sp. StC3
CGTCCGGCGCCGCTACCACGACAAGCCCGGCGCTACCACCAGGCGAGAAGGCACCGCAGCCATGCGGCGCGCGACGCACAAACCAATGCTTCCTTTGCAGAAGAAGTCGAGCGGAAAGGAAAATGGCGTCGGCATACGCGAGCATGTCCAACAGACAGTGATTGCCGACAAGTAATGGCAGCGAGGCCGCCAGCTGAACCCGGTTCACGAAACATGGACGCACGAAAGGCGGCATGAACACCAAGCTTCATGCCGTAGCGGATGCGAATGGTCGTCTGGTCAGTTTCTTTATGACGGAAGGTTAGGTCAGCGATTACATGGGTGCTGCTGCCTTTCTTTATGATCTTTCCAAGGCCAAATAGCTGCTGGTCGACCGCAGCTATGATGCTGATTGGTATTGTAACATTTTACAGGCGAAGAGGATGAAGAGGATGACGTCCTGCATTCCGGGTAGGAACCCCCGACATAAGACCATCAAATACGACTAGCACAGCTAAAAACGGCGCATCCGCATCAAGATCATGTTCGGGCGCCTTAGAAACTGGCGGCATGTCGCTAAGCTCTACGATAGGTACCCAATGGCCTTCTTCTCCGCCATCGCGCTCGCCACAACGGTTATCTTCTGGCTCTGATTTGACGAGTCCTGAGCCTAATTGAGGCGCACTCCCTGGTTTCGCAGGACAGCCTGCACCGGTTCGTGGCGTACCTGGCTAACCGGCATGTCGTCGCGCGCGCACACTGCCGCAATCGCGCCCGCGCCTTGGCCCGAAACCGTGCAGCACATCATGTTGCGTGTCGCGGCATGCGAAACGCGGTCCCCTGCAATGCAGCGACCGGCAATCAGGAGATTATCCACGCCTTGCGGTATGAGGCTTCCCATGGGAATGTGGAAATAGCGGCCGGTGGTCGGCAGGGTGAGCAATCCGTATCCGTCCAGGAATTCCGGAAAGATGCCGATCACATCCTCGAACCGCGCCTCGTTCTGCACGTCCTCGCCGGTCAGGTTGTAACGGCCGACGATCTTGCGGGAATCGCGGGTGCCGAGTGTCATGCCGAAGGTCCGCAAGCGGGCCTTCTCGAAGCCGGGCACATAGGCGTTCAACGCCTTGATCGCCAGCATGGCCTGATACCGACCGTCCATTTCGCCCCGCGTCAGATCGTGAACGTCGGTGCTGTCGTACCCGGACATGTAATTGAGATTGAGATAGGTGGCCTCACCGGCTTCGGTGACCGTGCTCCAACTGCCGGCGATGCTTTTGATCTCTTTCGGGATCAGACCGTCACGCTGAGCCTGGAGAAAAGGCTCCTGAAGGTAGTTGGTTTCGATGTCGTCTTCCTTGCCCGTGGTCTTGACGGACCAGGATTCGCCCCAGTCGCCATAGGTCGCCCGGTTGGCCCGGGTATAGGCTAGGAAGGCTTCCCGATCGACGCCGGCACAGGAAAACACGACCGTCACACCCAGCATGTTCTCGCGCGGCGTCTTGGTGTAGGGAACGCCGACCATGTGGGCGATATCGGCGTCCCCGGTCGCATCGATGACAACGCGCCCCATGATCGCCTGGCGTCCCGACTTGCTTTCGGTGATTATCCCTTTGATGGTGCCGTCCTCTACGATCACGCCGACGGCGGCGCTGTGCAGGAGAGGAATCACGCCGGCATCGCGCACCAGTTCATCGGCGATGACCTTGAACATCTCCGAATTTATGGTGTTGCCGCGACCGGAGCGATTGTCGCGGGTGCCGCCGGCCGCACGGGCGCGCTGTTCGAACTCCAGTCCCAGCCCCTCGCCGTCGACGGTATGCTCGCCGCGATACCACGAGATGGTCTCCACGCCGACATGGGTGAGAACGCCGCCGAAACATCCGTACCGTTCGACCAGCATCGTTCGGGCGCCGGCGCGGGCCGCGGCAACAGCCGCCGACAGGCCGCCCGGGCCGCTGCCGACAACCAGAACATCGACCTCGGTCATGACGGGAATGGTCCGCGCCGGTTCGGTGTAGGTCTTCATTACAAATGTCCTATTCGCTCACTGTTGCAGCCGAGGCGCGCCGGCGGGAAATGGGCCGGGCCTCCCAGCGGATCGCCCCAACGACATCAGCGGCCGCCCGGCCCGCCCCCCCGGCGCGCTAGAGATAGCGCACGCCCTGGCGCTCGAGTTCGGCCTGCACCGCCGCCATATCGGCCTTCCGGCTTGGAACTCCCTGTTTTGCTGAAATGGCGGCGGCAATGCCCGCGCCCTGACCGGTCACCGTCGAACAGCTCATCTGCCGCGTCGCGGCGAACGCGATCTTGTCGGCCGAAACGGACCGGCCCGCTACGGCGATGTTGTCGAGGCCGCGCGGCAGACAGATGCGGTAGGGGATATGCATATACCGTCCCGTGGTCGGCATGATCACGGTCCCGTAGGCATCGAGGAACTCTGGAAAGATGCCGATCGAATCGTCAAAGCGGGCTTCGTTCTTCACGTCATGCTCGGACATCTGGTAATCGCCGACGATCCTGCGCGAGTCCCGGATGCCCAGGATGCTCATCGATTGCAGCCGGGCGTTCTGGAAGCCGGGCACATATTTCTTGAGGGCGCGGTAGGCGTAGAGCACCTTGCGGCGGTTCTCCATTTCGCCCCACGTCAGGCTGCGCACGTCGGTCGCGTCGATATTGCGGGTGTGGGCAAGCGAAATATTCGTCGCTTCACCGGTATCCGTCAGCCCGCCCCAGTAACCGTAGATGTTGATGTCGTCGGGAATGTCGCCGGCTGCCTTCGCCGCCTCGAACGGCGCCTGTAGCCAGGTGGAGAACATCTTGTCCTCCTTGCCGCTGGTGGTTTTGGCCCAGCTGTCGAGTGTTTCGGGGTTCGCCTTCACGTAGGCGAGGAATTCTTCCTTGTCGACGCCGCTGCAATTGAAGGTGGTGGTTGCTCCCATGCGCTGGTCACCGGGCAGTTCCTCAAAATCGGCCCCCGCCATGACCGCCACGTCGCCGTCGCCCGTGGCATCGATCACGCGCCTGGCGCGAATGGCCTGCCGTCCCGACTTGCTTTCCGTAATGATGCCGGTGACCGCATTGCCGTCCTTGAGAACGCCGACCGTCCAGGTGTGCAGCAGCGGCGTGACGCCCGCCTCGCGGATCATGTCGTCAATGACGATCTTGAACGATTCGCTGTCGAGGATCTCTGAATCGCCATCATAATCCTTGTGGCTGAAGCCCTGCGCCTTGGCGCGCCGTTCATACTCGACGCCGATACCCCCCGACTCCACGGTTCCGGGATGTCTGTACCAGCCGATCGTGCCCACCATCGCCTGGGTGATGTTGCCGCCGAAAGCCGCGAAACGCTCGACCAACAGCGTCTTCGCACCGGCGCGTGCGGCAGCGAGCGCGGCCGAAAGACCGGCAGGCCCACTGCCCACAACCAGCACGTCGGTCTCCGCGAGCACCGGGGTCGTGCGGCCCGGCTCCTGTACAGCATTCATCTGATTGCCCCTTACGGCCTGTCCCGGTCATTCCGGGCTTTCGGGTCCATAGTGTCGGAGTTTGACATAATGTCAATCATCATTTTCACAACGTCAATCTTGGATACAGCGCGATGAAACTGCTCAGTCGGCCCTTCTGGCGAGCACGCCGCTCAGCCAGTCCGGCTCCATCTGTGGCACCGACGACAGCAACAGGTCGGTGTAGGGAGGATGCGGCGGCGACAGGACCTCGGATTTCAGGCCCTGCTCGACGATCCGGCCGCGATGCAGAACCACGACCCGATCCGCTATCGCCCGCACGGTGTCGATGTCGTGGGTGATGAACAGGTAGCTCAGGCCAAGCTCCTCCTGCAGCCGGAGCAGCAGGCGCAGGATGCTATCCTGGACAAGCTGGTCGAGGGCGGAGGTTACCTCGTCGCAAATGATGAGGCTCGGTTCGGCGGCCAAGGCACGGGCGATGCAGATGCGCTGCTTCTGGCCGCCCGACAATTCGTCGGGATAGCGATCATGGACCTCGGCGCCAAGTTCGATCAGATCCAGAAGTTCCAATGTCCGTTCACGCCGCTGCCGGCGGTTCATGCCGAGGAAGCGGGCCATCGGCCTGCCGATGATCTCGTGCACCGGTTGGCGCGGATTCATCGCGGTATCGGCCATCTGATAAATCATCTGGATACGCCGGACCTGAGACATCGGTCTATTGCGCAGCCGTGGCGCCAGCGACGTTCCCTCGAACTCCATCGTGCCGGCGACAGGAGGCAGAAGTCCGGAAATCACCCGGCCGAGTGTCGATTTGCCGGACCCCGATTCACCGACGAGGGCCACGGTACGCCCGCGCGGAACCTCGATGGTGACATCGTCGAGAACCCGGGCGCTTGCGTAGGCGGCACTCAGCCCGGCCACGCGCAGAACCGGCTTCCCGCCAGGGTTTTCGGGCTTATGCAGTTCGCGCACGGACCAGAGACTGCGGGTATACTCGGCCTGGGGCGCACTGAGCATGCGCCGCGTCGGCGCTTCCTCTACAAGCTCGCCATGGCGCAGCACCGCGATGCGGTCCGCCATCTGGGCGACCACGGCCAGATCGTGGGTGATGTAGATTCCCGCGATATCCAGACGTCTCACGATATCGCGCATCGTGGCAAGGACCTCGACCTGGGTCGTCACGTCGAGCGCGGTCGTGGGTTCGTCGAACACGATCAAGTCCGGGCGCGAGGAAACAGCCGCAGCGGTCATGATACGCTGGAGCTGCCCGCCGGAGACCTGATGCGGATAACGCTGCCCTATCTTGTGCGGCTCGGGCAGGTTCATCTTCTCAAACAGGTCAACCGCATCGCGCATCGCGTCGTAGCGGGACCGCAAACCGTGGCGCACGGTGGCTTCGATGGTCTGAACCATCAACCGACGCGCCGGGTTGAACGATGCGGCGGCGCTCTGGGCGATATAGGTTACGCGCGCCCCCCGCAGCCTGCGCCGCGCCTCCCTGCCGGCAGTGACGAGATCGACCCCGTCGAAAAGTACAGCCCCTTTCGACAGCCTGCAGTTGCGACGGGCATAGCCCATTGCCGCCAAACCGAGGGTCGACTTGCCCGCTCCCGATTCACCGACAAGGCCCAGCATTTCTCCGCGTCCCACGGCAAGGCTGACGCCCTTGATGATCGACACGCTCCCCTGATCGGTGCCCCCGTCGACATGAAGGTTCCGGATTTCGAGGAGCGGAGCGGTCTTACGGTCGTCACTGCGCATCGTTCAGCCTGCTCGAAAGGGCTAGGAGCCAATCCACGATAAAGTTGATTGCCACGGTCAGCAGTGCAATCGCCGCGGCTGGCAGCATCGGGGTGAGGTCACCATAGGCGATCAAGGTGGCGTTCTCGCGCACCATCGACCCCCAGTCGGCTGTCGGCGGCTGGATGCCAACCCCTAGAAAGGAGAGCGCGGCAATGCCCAGGAACACGAAGCAGTAGCGCATGCCGAACTCGGCGATCAGCGGCGTGGTCACGTTGGGAAGGATCTCACGCCGCAGCATCCACACGAAGCCCTCCCTGCGCAGGTGGGCAATCTCTACGAAATCCATCACCGCCACATCCATGGCAACGGAACGCGTGAGCCTGAAGACACGCGTGGAGTCGATCAGCGCGATGATCAGGATCAGATTGGGAATCGAGGATCCGAATATCGCCAGCAGCATGAGGGCGAAAATCAGAGCCGGAATCGCCATGAGCGTGTCGACCAGCCGGCTGAGCACGGTATCGAACCAGCCCTGATTGAGAGCGGCGGCGATGCCAAGCAGTGCGCCGACTGCAAAGGACAATGTGGTCGCCGCCACGGCGATCGCCATGGTGTTGCGCGCGCCGTAGATCAGCCGCGACAGCACATCCCGGCCCAGATAATCGGTGCCGAACACGAACTGCGCGCTCCACGGCGCGAAGGATTCATCGAACACCTCGCTCTCGCCGTAGGGAGCCAGAAGCGGTGCGAGAACGGCGACCAGGACATAGATGGCCAGAACGCTCATGCCGAACCATGCGGAGGGGGGCGCCCGGCGCATGGTTTGACACAGGCGGCCGCTTCGGCTCGGGAGGATGCGACAACGGCTGGGGCGAACGGGGTTGATGGTCATTTCGGATGCAGCAACCTGGGATTGCTGGCGATGGCCACGACATCGGCGAGCAGGTTGAGACCAATATATGTCATCGCAAACAGCAGCGAACAGGCTTGGACGACGGGGATATCGCGCGAGACGACCGCATCCACCATCAGTTGTCCGATGCCGGGGTAGACGAACACCACTTCGACAACCACGACCCCCACGATCAGGTAGGCGAGGTTGAATGCGATCACATTGGCGATCGGAGCCCATGCATTCGGCAAGGCGTGACGCAGGATGATGACCCACCTTCGGAAGCCCCGTAGATGGGCCATTTCGATATAGGCGCTGCCGAGCAGGTTGATGATCGAGGTCCGGGTCATGCGCATCATGTGCGCCGAGATCACCAGCGTCAGGACGGTCGCCGGCAGGGCGACGCGCCACAGACGTTCGGAAAGGGCCATGTCGGCGGTTACGCTCGAAAGTGCGGGAAACCATCCCGCATTCACCGCCAATACAAGGATCAACATATATCCGAGGAAAAATTCCGGTACCGATATCATCGTGAGCGAGACCACGTTTATCGTGCGGTCAAAAAGCGTGTCCCGATAGAGCGCGGCTAGGAGCCCCAGCGTCAGCGACAGCGTGACCGCCACCAGTCCGGTAACGCCGGCAAGAAATAGCGTATTGGCCAGTCGGGGTGCGATCAGGTCGGTGACGTGCCGCGCACCGATATCGCTTCGCCCGGAGAAGGAAACGCCGAAATCGCCCTGGACCGCAGCGCCAATCCACTCCAGGTAGCGTACCCAGAACGGCTGATCCAGACCCAGTTCGCGATTGATCGCGGCGACCGCCTCCGGCGTTGCCGCCTGCCCCAGGATAGCCTCGGCGAATCCTCCCGGCAGAAGGTCTACCGAGAAGAAGATAATCAGGGAGACGCCCAGCAGCGTGAACAAGCCGAGTCCCAGCCGTCTGAGGACGAGTGCGAGAAGTCGTGTCATGCAATGAGATCCTGACACCTCGCCCCACGACTGCGATCGGGAGCGAGGTGGAAGGGAAAGGTCAGGCGTACCACCACTTGCGGAAAATGTAGCCGCCGTCGAGATCGAGATTCGAATTGAGCGCCCCGTGTGCCAGCTTGGCCGAATGGCCCGACACATAATCGTTGAACATCAAGACATTCGCGCCACCCTCATCGTGCAGAATCTGCTGTATTTCTGCATACATCTCACCACGGCGGGCTTCGTTCGTCTCAACGCGGGCTTTGCCGAGCAAGTCGTCAAAGCGAGTGTTCTCCCAGAACGTGTCGTTCCAGGCCGCCTTCGAATAGTAGACCATCGACATCATCCAGTCGATCGTGGGCCTTCCGCGAAAGTAGGACATGCACCACGGCTTCTTCATCCACACGTTTGACCAGTAACCGTCCGCGGCCTCCCGGATCACATTGATGTCGATGCCGCATTTTTTTGCGCTCGACTGCATCAATATGGCGGCATCGACCGCACCCGGGAAAGCGGCATCGGAGGCGGACAGGTCGACCCGCATGGACGACAAGCCAGCCTTTTTGAGGTGATACCTGGCTCGGTCCGGATCGTAACCGTGCACCGGCTCCGGCTGGATTGCGTATTTGATCGATGGGGCGATCGGATTGTCGTTGCCGACCTTGCCGTAGCCGCGAAGGATCTTTTCAACCAGTTCCTCGCGATCGACCGCATATTTGAGCGCCAGACGGGCGTCGTTGTTGTCAAACGGCGAGACCCGTACGTCCATCGGCGCGACGTAAAAGGCGAAACCGGTCACGTTGGTGATCGCAAGAGCGGCATCTCGCTTCAACAGATTGAGCGTTTTGAGATCGAGGTTCGTTATGTAGTCGACGTCCCCAGTCTTCAGCGCCGCGGTACGCGCCACCACATCGTGGATCGCCAGCATCTCGACCGACTCGAACCAAGCGTCACGCCAGTAATTCGGGTTGCGGCGCGCTTCGAGCCGAACGCCCGGCTCGAAATGCTCAAGGCTGAAGGCACCCGTACCGACGCCGCTCGACCAATCGAGCGTGCCGTCATCCTCGGCCTGAAGGATCGGCAGCCGATAATCCGACGTTATATACGGAAAATCCGCATTGCCTTGTTCCAGCTCGAACACGACGGTGTCGTCGCCATCGATTCTGATCTGCCTGATATCAGCCAGCGTCGAGCGGACCCCCGATTTTGAGTTTTCGCCCATATGGTGATGGTATGAAGCCAGCACGTCCTTTGGCTTCAGGCTGCGTCCATTCGAGAACTCGACCCCCTTGCGCAACTTGAAGGCCCACTCGCTCGCATCTGCGTTGGTGGCCTCGAAACTTTCGGCCAGGGCAGGAACGGCATTGTTGGAGGCGTCAATGTCCACAAGAGCATCACCGATGATCCCGATTCCGATCACGCCGGCAAATCCGCTGGCCCACGTTGCGGGATCGAGCGTGTCGTTGCTCGAGCCGCTCGACTGGCCGAGGCGAAAATGCCCCCCTTTCTTGGGTTCGGCTGCCATGGCATTCGAATAGGCCCCAAGCGCCACGGTCGAACTGACGCCGGCGGCCAATGCGAGCTGCACGAAGTCGCGCCGGCTCATCGCACCGCGCCTGACGAGATCAAGTTTCTGGTCGTCGGTCATAGTCTCCGCTTCCTCCTTGGCCTGCTGCTTTTTTCGCGATTTCCACAGAGATTGGAGGGTGAATTATCATTGTGTCAAGCAAAATTAACATATTGACAATTTTCGAATCCCGAGGGCAGATTTCACGCCGTCGAGGCAACAGCGGATTGCTCAACATGAACGCGTGCAAGGATAGCGGCGCCAGATACGGCAGGCGTGTCGATATCTCACAGCTCCTGGCACCGCGATCCATCGTGATCGTCGGGGTTAAGGTCGCAGAGCCCGAATCCTGGGGCCATCGTGTCGTGCGCGTTCTGCTGGAAGGTGGTTTTGACGGGCGTCTGCAAGTCGTCCATCCGCGCGACGATTTTCCCGGCGTCGACACGACACGTGCGCTGGCAGACTGCTCCTCGCTCGATCTGGTCGTCATCTGCGTGCGCGCGCAACCGGCCGTGGCACTGGTGCGTGAAGCCCGCGCCCTTGGCGCGAAAGCGGCCGTCGTGTTTGCTTCGGAGTTTGCCGAGTTCGGCGAAGATGGCCGACGCCTGGAGGCCGAGCTGGCCGAGGCGGCCGGCGACATGCCATTGCTTGGCCCCAACTGTCTCGGATTTTCCAACCGGATCGACAATGTAAAGATATCGGTCGCACCGTTCCTCAATCGTCCACTGCTGCCTGCAGGACCCGTGGCCCTCGTAGCTCAATCGGGAGCGCTCGGCGTCGTGCTGACCCGCTGCGTAGAGAATGCGGGCGTCGGCTATTCGCACTTTGTCAGCGTCGGCAACGAGACGTGCCTGACAGCGCCGATGATCGCGCGCGAACTGATCGAGCGCGACGACGTCGAAACGGTCATCCTGTATCTGGAGACGTTGCGCGACCCCGGCAATCTTGCTCGCGCGGCAATGCGGGCCCACGACCTCGGCAAGCGTATCGTCCTGCTTCAGGCGGGGTTGTCCGCCGCCGGCAGACGGGCAGCGTTGTCGCATACGGCCGCCATCGCCGGCGACGCGGCGATGGTGGAGGCGCTGTGCCGAGACTTCGGGATCGTCCGGCTCGCCGACGACGACGCGGTCAAGCCTGTACTAACCGCCCTGGCCAACGGCTGGAGCCTGCCGGAAAGCCCGCGCGTGGCGGTGCTGTCAAACTCCGGCGGCGCGGCGGCGGTGCTTGCCGACCGGTTGAGCGTCGACGGTGCCCGGGTCGAGCCATTCTCGCCCGACACGCAGGCCCGCATCCGCGCCGTCAAGCTTTCCGGAGCGGGGGACACAAACCCGATCGATATCGGCGGCGGATGGGAAGCCACGCTCGACCGCGTAGCGCCCACCCTGGCCATACTCGAAGCCGAGCCCGACATCGACGCCGTTCTGGTCTACTATGCATTCGGAGAAATGACGGTGGCGCCGCTCGCCGCCGTCGCGCAGATGTGCGCCCGCCTCTCAAAACCGGCGATTTTTGTCTGGCAGATAGCGCCGCCCGAGGGATTGGAACTGGTGACGGCGCCGGGCGTCGTGGCCACTTCGATGGCCGAGGGGGTGCGCGATCTCCTTGCTATGAGTGTGCTGAAGACGGGGCCGGTGTCGCGCTGGAGCATGCGACCATCGACGGACATTGGGCTTTCGCCGATCAATCCGGGCCAGACGACGCTGGCCGAACTGGAGAGTACCGAGATTCTCGAGTCGCTGGGCATGAACACCGTCCCATCCGTTTCGGCCTCCCCGTCGCAATGCGCCGCACTCGCCGCGGCGTGCGCAGCGAACGGCTGGTCCGAAGTAGCGGTGAAGGCGAACGCTCACGACATTCCCCATCGCGCCAGGAGCGGTCTCGTCCGCGTGGGCGTGGCCCTGGAAGCGCTGCCCGATGCCCTCATCGACATGGCCCGCCGCCTCGACGCGGCATCGAACGACCCGCAGCGCCGTATCCTCGTTCAACCGCTGATCCGGTTTGACCAGGAAATCGGCGTCGGCGGCCTGGTAGATCCCGCCTTCGGGCCCATTCTCGTCGTCGGCCCCGGCGGCGGTGACATCGAATCCGCGCAGCACGAGCGGCATGCGCTTCTGCTCAACACCGATATCGATACCCACACGGCTTTCGCCGACCGGATCGAACGGAGCTATGACCTCGCCAAAGGCGCATTCAAACCGGTGATCGAAGCCATCGACACCATCTTGCGCTCCGGCAAGGTGGCAGAAATCGACATCAATCCTATGGTTCGCGATTCCCGGGGCGGACTTGTCGCTCTCGACGCTCTTATGGTTCCGGAGCGCGAGGCATGACCGAACCGGTACGCTCGGCGACGAGCGCCACCATCCGCCAAATCAGGGAAGCGCTGTGCGATGCGCCGCTGGCCGATCGCGCGGCCCATCTTGCAAAGCTCGACGGCGCAACTCTCGACGTGCTGGTGGTGGGCGGCGGCGTCACAGGGGCGGGCGTAGCGCTCGACGCGGCCAGCCGCGGGCTGCGGACCGGGCTGGTGGAGAAGGGAGACTTCGCGTCCGGCACGTCTTCGCGCTCGTCGAAAATGGTACACGGCGGCTTCCGCTACCTGCAGACTGGCGACGTCGCCCTTGTTCGCGAATCGCTGCGCGAACGCCGGAGGCTGCACCGCAATGCCCCGCACCTCGTCGACATTCTACCTTTTGTGATCCCTCTGTTGCGTCGCGACGGCATTGTTAATCCACGCCTGTTTCGCGCGATCGGCGGTGCGTTGTGGAGTTACCAGATGGCCGGGGCCTGGCGGCTGGGCCGACGCCACAAGCGGCTCTCGGCGCGCGAGACGATCCAGCACATGCCGTCCCTGTCAGCCGATGACGTCGGTGGCGGATATCTGATGCACGATCTTCGCGCAGACGATGTACGCCTGACACTGTCGGTGCTGGCAAGCGCGGCCGAACACGGTGCAGCGGTATTGAACCATGCCGAATGCAAATCGATATCGGCGTTCGGCCCGGGCGGACGCACCATACGCGTAAGGGCCGAGGAAGGCACGTTCGAGCTTCGTGCCCGCGTCGTCGTCAACGCCACCGGCGTGTGGGCCGACCGCATCGTCCCACGGGAGAAGGGCAGAGCGGCCGGTCGGTTGTCTCCGGCCAAGGGTGTCCACCTCGTACTGCCGGCAGCGAAAATGCTCAACGACACGGCGATCAGCCTGCCGGTGAAGAGAGACCGGCGCACTGTCTCAGTGATCAACGCCGGCCCCTTCGCCTATGTTGGCTCAACCGACACGGCCGGGGGAAGCGCCGCGGACACGCCGTGTATCGACGCGAGCGATGTCGAATATTTGCTCGACGGGCTCAACCAGCATTTGCGCGAACCCGTGTCGATCGACGACGTCACCGGCGGATGGGCCGGCCTGCGTCCACTCCTTGGCGAACAGGGCAGACACCGCTCCGCGGACCTCTCGCGACGACATCTCGTCGAGCTTGAGGCACCCGGCTTCGTCACCGTGACCGGCGGGAAACTGACCACCTATCGTGCAATGGCCGAGGAAGCGACGGACCTCGTCGTCGGCCTGCTCGACCTGAAGCGTCGGTCGATCACAAGCGCACTCAAACTGACTGGCCATGCCGATCCCACAGAGTTTCGTCACGGCAACCGAGTTCCCAGCGCGGCAACCCTAATCGCCTTGGACGACCGGCTCGCCGAACCGCTGCTACCCGGAAACGAGACATTGCTGGCCGATGCCGTTCGGGGACTGCACGCGGAGATGGGCCTACATCTTGCCGACATACTTCTCCGTCGAACTCGGCTTGGGACGTTCTGCGGCCGCGTGGTACTGGCCGACATCGCGCGCATCGGCGACAGGATCATGGATTGGACGGACTGGTCCCGTGTCCGCAAGGACGCCGAACTGCAACACGCACGCGATGTCCTCACGCGTGAACTGGGAGCATTGGCGGCGCCGCTCCCGACTTCGGCGCATTCCCGCATCCCATCTCCGCGGCACACCTGACCCTGTCCGCGCCACCGAAAAGACCGGAAGGAACTTTCATGAGCAAATCCCCGATTGCCGTACCCGCTCGGCGGCCGGAACCTCCCCCCGGAGGAGCGAGGCTTTCTTTGGCCACTCTGGCAACGACACTGGAGGGCGCACCCGCCCGCATAAGCGACGGCCTGATCACACAGCTGGAGGCCTTGTGCGACGACGTTCGCGTCGATGAAGCGAGCCTCATCGACGCGAGCCGCGACTGGTGGCCGCTGGGGATGGTCTGGGCAAGCCAGAGCCTGGTCGCGCGACTTCCCGCCGTCGTCGTGGCGCCCACCAGCACGGAGGAAGTCTCAGCAGTCCTGTCGGTCTGCAACGAACACGGCGTCCCGGTCACTCCCTATGGAGGACGAAGCGGTGTGCTGGGCGGATCGTTACCGGTTTTCGGGGGCGTCTCGCTGGACTGTACGAAGATGTCCGGCATCTGGGATTTGCGCGCGAACGACCTGACCGTCGACGTCGGCGCCGGTACGTTCGGTGACGATTTCGAAGCCGCGCTGCAGCGGCACGACTATACGGCCGGTCACTGGCCGCAGTCGATCGCACTTTCGACCATCGGCGGTTGGATCGCGTGCTGCGGGTCGGGCCAGATGTCGACCCGCTACGGCACGATGGCCGACATCGTCAAAGGCCTTACAGTCGTGCTTGCGGACGGCCGGGTCGTCGATACCGGCGAATATTCGCATTCGGCGACAGGACCGGACCTGACCCAGATATTCGTCGGCTCGGAAGGCGCGCTCGGCGTCATCACTTCGGCGCGTCTTCGCATCTGCCCCAAACCCACCCATCGCGTGAGTGCAGCGTTTTCGTTTCCGAGCTTTGCGGCCGGAAGCGATGCGATACGCCGCTTCATGCGACGCGGCGCGACGCCGGCAGTGGTTCGCCTCTACGACGCGACCGAATCGGTGAGAAATTTTGGCACTGACGGCCAAAATGTCCTCATCCTGCACGACGAAGGTGAAGCAGCGCTTGTGGACGCCGGCTGGGCGATCGTTTTGGAGGAATGTGACGGCACAAGGCTCGACAGCGCTCTGGTGGACCGATGGCTTTCCCACCGCAACACGGTATCGGGAATCGAAACGCTGATAGCCGACCGCGCGCCCGACACACTCGAGGTGACGGTACACTGGTCCCGGGTCGCAGAAACATACGATGCGGTTACCGGCGCGCTGATGCAGGTAGCGGGAACGCGAACGGCAACGGCACACATCTCGCATGCTTATCCGGACCGGGCCGGCCTCTATTTCATGTTCGGCGGACGGCCCGACGTGACGTTTCGTCCGCGCTGGTATCGGGAAGCCTGGGACGCCGCAACGCGCGCCGCCCTGGCATCCGGCGCCAATCTCAGCCACCATCACGGCATCGGGCTCGGTCGCAGCCGCTTCGTCTCCGAAGCGTTGGGAACGGGCTTCGATGTGCTCGACGACCTGAAGACGGCGCTCGACCCGAAACGGATCCTCAATCCAGGCAAAATGGGTCTGGACAGCCCGTTCGGCGCGCCACCCGACTGGAAGGATGAGATGCCTTGCGGATAAGGCTGCCATGAGCGAACCGTCGATCATGGTTATCGACCTTGGCACGACCAGCGTTCGGGTTTGCGTGGTCGGGTCAGACGGCACGATCACCGCCACCCGCCGCATGCCGATGTCGGAAGGCGCCGACGGCCCGGGCTCGATGTGCTGGGATGCGCAATGGATCGCGGAGACGGTACTGGGGTCGGCGGCGGAGCTGTGCGCACAGCAACCGGTCGCCGGCGTGGCCGTGGCGACGCAGCGTACCAGTTGCTTGCTGTGGGACCGTCGCGACGGCACGCCCCTAACCCCGGTGATCGGCTGGCCGGACGCGCGCGCGCGCCCGCTCGAACGACGGCTGCGGGCCGAAGGGGTGCCGTTCATTGCCGGATTGACGGCCGGCAAACTCCGTTACCTGCTCGACACCGTCGATCCGGACCGGACGCGCAGCCGCCGGGGCGAGATCCTCGCCGGAACGCTCGATAGCTGGCTGGCCTGGATCCTGACGGAGGGTGCGCTTCACATCACCGATCATACAAACGCCTCCCATACCGGCTTGCTCGACCTCGCCGGGCTCGATTGGAACGAAGACGTCGCCGCAGGCTTGAAGCTCCCGGGCGGCATCCTGGCGCGCACGGTCGCCTGCGACGGACCGTTCGGCCCCGCCACCGCGCTTCCCGGTCAGCCGCCGCTATTGGCCGTGATCGCCGACCAGCAAGCCTCGCTGCTGGGGCAGGGTTGCGAGACAATGGGGGCGGCCAAGATCACGCTCGGCACGGTCGGAGCGATCAACGTGCGCCTTGACGATGCGGCCCCTCCCGCCAGCAGCGCCGCAATCTTCGCCAATGTCGCCCTGAGCGATGCGCGCGGCACGGTCTACGGCGTCGAGACGTCGTTCCAGTCGGCCGGCTCGTCGGTCGATTGGCTGGTTAGGCTCGGCCTGCTGGAATCGCCATCGGCGCTCGACCGCCTCGTGGACCCGGGCGTTCGGAATGGGGACGCGGTGTTCGTCCCTGCGCTGTACGGACTCGGAGCGCCCCACTGGAAGCCGCAGGCGCGTGGAGCCTTCCTAGGTCTGTCGGGCGCAGATGCGCCTGCGGACATAGCGCGCGCCGTGCTCGATGGTATCGTCTGCTCCGCATGCGAGGCGATAGAGTTGCTCGAGGGCGCACTCGACCGACGTCTGGCGCAAATAAGCGTCGACGGCGGGCTGAGTGCCAGCGCGGCATTCACCGCGATCCTGGCACGCACCGCTGAAAGGCAGTTTCACCGCGCGTCCGCAGCCGAGGCGACAACGCGGGGCGCCGCCATTCTCGCCAGGCGCGCCCTAGGCCTACCCGATCTTACGCAGACCGCCGGTGCGCCCATCTGTTGGCGAGACGATACCCTTGCCGCCGACCGCGGCTCGTGGGCCGCGGCACTGGAGCAGGTGCTGATGGAAACGAACCGCCGGTCCGCCGACATCACGCAGCGCAAAAGGATGTCCGTATGACCACAACTCCGTATCCTTCCGCCGGTCTGGAGCGCGCAATGGTGGAAATGCAGTGGAGCCGGGACGACCAGGTTGCCACAATCACGATCATGCGGCCCAAAGTCCGCAATGCGCTCGATTTCGACACGCTCGAAGCAGTCGGCCAGGCCTTTGCGGCTGCCGACGCGGCAGGCGCGCGTGTCATCGTGCTGCGTGGCGACGGTCCCTCTTTCTGCGCCGGTGCCGATCTGCGCAGCTACCCGGGACCGCATCCCGACGAGGCCGATCCCGTGCGGGCGCAGTCCAAAATTAACATCGGGAACCAGGCCTGCAACGCCGTTGCCGCGACCAACGCCGTCACGATCACCGTCATCCAGGGGCACGCGATAGGCGGCGGACTCGCGCTTGCCCTTGCCTGCGACATCCGGCTGGTGGCCGACGATGCTACCCTCTCACTGCCGGAACTGTCACTCGGACTGCCCTTGGGCTGGGGGGGGCTGTATCGTATCATCGCCGCGCTGGGCGCCACCGGCGCCTGGGAAATGTTGACGAACGGCCGTGTTCTTACGGGTGGCGAAAGCGTCGCGCGCGGATTGTGCAGTCAGGCCGGGTCCGCACGGAGCCTCCAGGCTCTGCTCGAAGACCGCCTGGATCGATTGCTTGCAATCGATGCGCAGACGCTCATATTGACGAAGCGTCAATTCAGAGCGGTCGCCCGTTGCGCCAGTACAGGCGACCTTGAACAGCTGGACGGTGTATTGCTTATGAGCGCGCTCGACGGACGAAGATCGAAGCCGAGCCGATGACTGGACACAAGGACACTCGCATTGGACGATGAAGCTCCCGACGTCGCATCTGACGACGCGCCCGCCACCGTGACGGAAAAAATCGAAAAGGCCGTGCTCGACCTGCTCGAGGACCAGGGGGTCCTGGCGGGAATCAACCTCAACGACGTGGCCCGCAAGGCCCAGGTTACCCGCGGGCTGGTCTATCATCACTTCGGAGATCGGCGCGGCCTTTTGCGCTCGGCCATCAGGCGTCGCATGGCTGCAAGTAACGCAGCCAAAACCACCCCCAAGAAACCGATGCCGCTGGATGAACGGATCGTGCACGCGCTCGTCGCGACCCAGAATGCGGTTGATACGCTGAAGCTGACGACCCTGCTTCACCTTGACGGCTCGACTGCTCCAACGCTGATGCCCAACGCGGAGGCCACGTTGCTGCTGCTGCAGCGTGATCTGGCACTCGGGCTGATTCAGGAAACGGATGATCTCGAGGCTCTGCATGCGATCTACGCCGCTTTGGTCTATGGCTACACGCTTTACCGCGAGGTCTTCGCGCGTGATCTGGGGCTTGACGCCAACGATTTGGATAAGCGACTTCAAGACGAAATTCGAAACATCTTCAATAAATAGTTCAATCTATAGTGCAATCTTTATTTCCAATAAATTTCCCTTACTTATATCAATAAATTATATATTATGCTGATTCGTACAGACAGCAAAATAATGAAATTTGTATGGGGTTTATCCTGACCTGCTCCCCTGAGATGTTCCCGATTTTGGGTTAGCCTGTTCCTCGACAAAGGAGACAGGCAATGAAGCGATCACGGTTCTCGGAAGAACAGATCATCGGGGTTTTGAAGGAGCATC
>NZ_PYBP01000026.1:0-17057 GCF_003015025.1 Nitratireductor sp. StC3
CATCCGCGAGGGCGGGCGCACCGTGGGCGCGGGCATCGTCGCCTCGATCACCGAATAAGGCAAAACCGGTCTGGCGCGGGCGCGGCAATCCCGCCGCACCCCGCCAAACAAGGACACTATCCAGGGGCGGCCTCGCGGCCGCCCCTGATCGTTTTCGAAGTCGGCGACGGCACCGCAAGGGCGGTTTGCCGGCTGCCCGAACGAAAACGCCGCGGGGAGCGCAAAGCACCCTTTACAGACGCGGCGGAAGACCTTACGGAAGCGCTGCCGTGCGCGAACGCGGTGCCTAGGGGTATAGCTCAGTTGGTAGAGCGGCGGTCTCCAAAACCGCAGGTCGGGGGTTCGAGCCCCTCTGCCCCTGCCAGTCTCGCGCAAGGCGAAGATTATCGTGTATCGACGGGGTTGCGGGACGATTGGATGGTTCCGCCGGCGGCGACACCGGACTGAAAAGCCACTTGCATGGACCCACGTTCGGGACTATGTAGGGCCATTCAGACTCACGGTGTGCGGGGCCGGAAATGGCTTTGCGCGCCTTTATTGCATGGGCGATAGCGCTGATTCGGCAGGCGGCGTGATTGGCGATGTGCAGTTACTCCCTCGCGGGAGCATCCGAAAAGAAGTCCGGCCAACGGGCTTTGTGAAACAGAGCGGCATATGGCGTCAAAAACAACCAATCCTTTCGTTTTCCTGCAGCAGGTGCGTCAGGAAACGTCCAAGGTCACATGGCCATCCCGGCGCGAGACGACGATTTCCACGATCATGGTGCTGATCTTCGCGGTGATCGCTGCGCTGTTCTTCTTCGCCGCCGATCAGGTCCTCGCGCTTGGCGTCGAGCTGCTTCTGGATCTTGGACGATAACGACCCGCTTTATGGAGAACGCCTGACATGACCGCGCGGTGGTACATCGTCCACGCCTATTCGAATTTCGAAAAAAAGGTCGCCGAGGACATTGAGAACAAGGCCCGGCAGAAGGGCCTGGACAAGTTTGTCGAGCAGGTGGTGGTGCCGACCGAGAAGGTCGTCGAGGTTCGCCGCGGCCGCAAGGTCGATGCCGAGCGCAAGTTCTTTCCCGGCTACGTGTTGGTGCGTGCCAATCTAACCGACGCGGTGTTCTCGCTGATCAAGAACACGCCGAAAGTGACCGGCTTTCTCGGCGATTCCAAGCCGGTGCCGATCACCGATTCGGAGGCCGATCGCATTCTGCATCAGGTGCAGGAGGGCGTGGAGCGTCCCAAGCCGTCGATCACGTTCGAGATCGGCGAGCAGGTGCGGGTTTCCGACGGACCGTTCGCCTCGTTCAACGGCCACGTTCAGGAGGTGGACGAGGAGCGTTCGCGCCTCAAGGTCGAAGTGTCGATCTTCGGCCGGGCGGTGCCGGTCGATCTGGAATTCGGTCAGGTCGAAAAGGCCTGATCGGAGCATTCCGCCCCTTGCCGGGCGGGGCGGCGGGCGGTGCCCGCCACGAGCGGTGGGAGGGCAGGCGGCTTTAGCCGGTCGTCGGGTCCGCACCACCAAACTGCAGTTGCCGGCCCAGCCGGCGTGTGAACCAAGGCAGATGAGAAATGGCTAAGAAGATTGCAGGCCAGCTCAAGCTCCAGGTCCCGGCGGGATCGGCGACGCCGTCGCCCCCGATCGGACCGGCGCTCGGTCAGCGTGGCATCAACATCATGGAGTTCTGCAAGGCGTTCAACGCCCAGACCCAGGAGATGGAGAAGGGTGCGCCGATTCCGGTGGTGATCACCTACTACCAGGACAAATCCTTCAACTTCACCATGAAGACGCCGCCGGTGACGTTTTTCCTGAAGAAGGCCGCCAAGCTGAAGTCCGGCTCCAAGGAGCCCGGCAAGCAGGTCGCCGGTCAGGTGTCGCGCGACAAGGTGCGCGAGATCGCCGAAGCGAAGATGAAGGACCTCAACGCCAATGACGTCGAGGCCGCGATGCGTATGGTCGAGGGCTCCGCGCGCTCGATGGGCCTCGAAGTGGTTGGGTGAGCGAAATGGCCAAGAAAATTGCAAAGCGGATCCAGGCGACGCGCGACGGCATCGACCGGGACAAGAACTATGATCTGGCCGAGGCCGTGGGTCTTTTGAAGGAGCGCGCCACCGCCAAGTTCGACGAGACGATCGAGGTGGCGATGAATCTCGGCGTCGATCCGCGCCATGCCGACCAGATGGTCCGCGGCGTGGTCAACCTGCCGAACGGCACCGGCCGCGACGTGCGCGTCGCCGTCTTCGCCCGCGGTCCCAAGGCCGATGAGGCCAAGGAAGCCGGCGCCGACGTCATCGGCGCCGAGGATCTGGTGGAGACGGTGCAGAAGGGCGAGATCGATTTCGACCGCTGCATCGCGACCCCCGATATGATGCCGCTGGTCGGCCGTCTCGGCAAGGTGCTCGGCCCGCGCGGTATGATGCCGAACCCGAAGGTCGGCACGGTCACGATGGATGTCGCCGCCGCGGTCAAGGCCTCGAAGGGCGGCGCCGTCGAGTTCCGCGTCGAAAAGGCCGGTATCGTGCATGCGGGCGTCGGCAAGGCCTCGTTCGATGCCGACAAGATCGTGCAGAACGTGCGCGCCTTCGCTGATGCGGTGATCAAGGCGAAACCCTCGGGCGCCAAGGGCAACTACGTCAAGAAGATCGCGATCTCCTCGACGATGGGCCCCGGGCTTAAGATCGACGTCGCCTCTCTCGCCGAGGCGTGATGTGACATCCGCGGTCGGCGGCGACGCCGGCCGCGGAGGCAGAATTCCGGACCCACGGGCCCGGAATCCGGCGGCCGCAAGGCCTCCGGAAATCCTGTCCGAGATTGCAGGCGGTTTTCCTTAATCCGCTATGGGCCTGCATGAGACGGGGTCGACCGGACAAAGAGGCCGAGGCCTCGATGAAAGGTTCGAACCGTGTTTGCCTTTTGCCCGCGTGCCGGCTTCGGCCGGCGTGGTGAAAGGGGGCAGGATCCTCGAACGCCGTTCGGGTGATCCATTGTGGATGGCCCGCCCGGCAAAAGGCAACCCGACAGCCGTTCTTTGGAGCGGTTGTCAACTGGAGACAGGCAGTGGACAGAGCGGAAAAACGCGAACTTGTCACGGAACTGAACGGTGTTTTTGCGAGCGCCGGAACGGTCGTCGTGGCCCACTATGCCGGTATCACCGTCGCGCAAATGAACGATCTTCGCACGAAGATGCGGGAAGCCGGCGGTACCGTCAAAGTCGCGAAGAACCGTCTCGCCAAAATCGCCCTGAAAGGCACGCCCTCCGAGAGCATGCAGGATCTGTTCAACGGACAGACCCTGATTGCCTATTCGGACGATCCGATCGTGGCGCCGAAGGTGGCCTCCGATTTCGCCAAGGGGAATGACAAGCTCGTCATTCTCGGCGGCGCGATGGGAACGACCAATCTCGACGCTAATGCCGTGAAGGCGCTTGCGACCTTGCCGTCGCTCGACGAACTTCGCGCCAAGCTGGTGGGGATGATCTCCACGCCGGCGACCCGGATCGCGCAGGTGGTCAGCGCCCCGGCCGCGCAGGTTGCGCGCGTCGTCGGCGCCTATGCCCAGAAGGACGAGGCGGCATGAGGCCGTTCCTCGCTGTCACCCAATTGTGTTCGAACCTTGTAAGGAATTGAAAAAATGGCTGATCTCGCCAAGATCGTAGAAGACCTGTCGAGCCTGACCGTCCTCGAGGCGGCCGAGCTGTCGAAAATGCTTGAGGAAAAGTGGGGCGTGTCCGCCGCTGCCCCGGTGGCGGTCGCGGCTGCCGGCGGTGCGGGCGGCGATGCCGCACCGGTCGAGGAAAAGACCGAGTTCGACGTCGTCCTGACCGATGCCGGCGCCCAGAAGATCAACGTGATCAAGGAAGTCCGCGCCATCACCGGCCTTGGCCTCAAGGAAGCCAAGGACCTGGTCGAGAGCGCGCCCAAGCCGGTCAAGGAAGGCGTCTCCAAGGACGAGGCGGACAAGATCAAGGGTCAGCTCGAAGGCGCTGGCGCCAAGGTCGAGTTGAAGTAAGTACGCGTGTTCGGCGGGTGGACCTGGTCCGCCCGCCGGCCCCGCTTGCACGGGGATGTCGAGAACCCTTTTCCTGTGGGCCGATCGCGGCCTTCAGGAAACGGGTTTTCATCCGTTTTGATTTGCCGCGCGGAGGATTGCCCCGCGGCCCGACACGAAGCCGGCAAGGCAGCAAGGAGTGACGATGGCCCAGACCCACACCTTCAACGGCCGCAGGCGTATCCGCAAATTCTTCGGCAATATTCCCGAAGTGGCGGAAATGCCGAACCTGATCGAGGTTCAGAAGGCGTCCTACGACCAGTTCCTCATGGTCGAGGAGCCGGAAGGCGGCCGTCCCGACGAGGGATTGCAGGCGGTCTTCAAATCCGTGTTCCCGATCACGGATTTTTCCGGCGCGGCGATGCTGGAATTCGTCAATTACGAGTTCGAGGCGCCGAAATTCGATACCGAGGAGTGCCGTCAGCGCGACCTCACCTACGCCGCGCCCCTGAAGGTGACGCTGCGGCTGATCGTGTTCGACATCGACGAGGACACCGGCGCCAAGTCGATCAAGGACATCAAGGAGCAGGACGTCTATATGGGCGACATGCCGCTGATGACGTCGAACGGTACGTTCATCGTCAACGGCACAGAGCGCGTCATCGTCTCGCAGATGCATCGTTCGCCGGGCGTGTTCTTCGATCACGACAAGGGCAAGTCGCACTCTTCCGGCAAGCTGCTGTTTGCGGCGCGCGTCATTCCCTATCGCGGGTCCTGGCTGGATATCGAGTTCGATTCCAAGGACATCGTCCACGCGCGCATCGACCGTCGCCGCAAAATTCCGGCCACGTCACTGTTGATGGCGCTGGGCATGGACGGCGAGGAAATCCTGTCGACCTTCTACAACAAGCTGTCGCTCGAGCGTGACGGCGAGACCTGGCGCATTCCCTATTCCGCCGACCGCTTCCGCGGCCGCAAGACGGTTTTGGATCTGATCGACGCCGACAGCGGCGAAGTCGTGGTGGAGGCGGGCAAGAAGATCACCGCCCGCCAGGCCAAGCAGCTCGGCGAGAAAGGCCTGAAGGCGATCCGCGCCACGGAAGAGGATATTTTCGGCAGCTACCTGGCCGAGGACATCGTCAACCCGGCGACCGGCGAGATCTATCTGGAGGCCGGCGACGAGCTCGACGAAAAGACGCTCAAGGTACTCGACGAGGCCGGCGTCCAGGAGGTGCAGGTTCTCGACGTCGACCACGTCAATATCGGCGCCTATATCCGCAACACCCTCGCCGTCGACAAGAACGAGAGCCGGCAGGACGCGCTGTTCGACATCTATCGCGTCATGCGCCCGGGCGAGCCGCCGACGCTGGAAACCGCGGAGGCGATGTTCAATTCGCTGTTCTTCGATTCCGAGCGCTACGACCTGTCGGCCGTCGGCCGCGTCAAGATGAACATGCGCCTGGAGCTGGAGACGGACGATACGATGCGTGTCCTGCGCAAGGAGGACATCATCGCGGTCGTGCGCACCCTGGTCGACCTGCGCGACGGCAAGGGCGAGATCGACGACATCGACAATCTCGGCAATCGCCGGGTGCGCTCGGTCGGCGAATTGATGGAAAACCAGTACCGGGTCGGTCTTTTGCGCATGGAGCGCGCGATCAAGGAGCGCATGTCGTCGATCGAGATCGACACGGTGATGCCGCAGGATCTGATCAACGCCAAGCCGGCCGCAGCGGCCGTGCGCGAGTTTTTCGGCTCCTCGCAGCTCTCGCAGTTCATGGACCAGACCAACCCGCTGTCGGAGATCACCCACAAGCGGCGCCTGTCGGCGCTCGGACCGGGCGGCCTTACCCGCGAACGGGCGGGGTTCGAGGTGCGCGACGTTCACGTCACGCATTATGGTCGCATCTGCCCGATCGAGACGCCTGAAGGTCCGAATATCGGCCTGATCAACTCGCTCGCCACCTTCGCCCGCGTCAACAAATACGGCTTCATCGAAAGCCCGTATCGCAAGATCGTCGACGGCAAGGTGTCGGACGAGGTCGTCTATCTGTCGGCGATGGAAGAGGCCAAGCACTATGTCGCGCAGGCCAATGCCGAGCTCGACAAGGATGGCGGCTTCGTCGAGGAATTCGTCATCTGCCGCCACGCCGGCGAGGTGATGATGACCCCGCGCGACAATGTCGATCTGATGGACGTGTCGCCCAAGCAGATGGTCTCGGTCGCCGCGGCGCTGATTCCGTTCCTGGAAAACGACGATGCCAACCGCGCGCTGATGGGCTCCAACATGCAGCGCCAGGCCGTGCCGCTGGTGCGCGCCGAGGCGCCGTTCGTGGGCACCGGCATGGAGCCGATCGTGGCGCGCGATTCGGGGGCCGCCATCGGCGCCCGGCGCACCGGCATCGTCGACCAGGTCGACGCCACGCGTATTGTCATCAGGGCCACCGACGAGGTCGACGCGGCGGTTTCGGGCGTCGACATCTACCGGCTGCAGAAATTCCAGCGCTCGAACCAGAACACCTGCATCAACCAGCGTCCGCTGGTGAAGGTGGGCGACCGGATCGAAAAGGGCGACATCATCGCCGACGGCCCGTCGACCGATCTCGGCGATCTGGCGCTGGGGCGCAACGTGCTCGTCGCGTTCATGCCCTGGAACGGCTACAATTACGAGGACTCCATCCTGCTGTCGGAGCGCATCGTGCGCGACGACGTGTTCACCTCGATCCATATCGAGGAATTCGAGGTCGCCGCGCGCGACACCAAGCTCGGGCCGGAGGAGATCACCCGCGACATCCCGAACGTTTCGGAAGAGGCGCTGAAGAACCTCGACGAGGCGGGCATCGTCTATATCGGCGCCGAGGTGCAGCCGGGCGACATCCTGGTCGGCAAGATCACGCCGAAGGGCGAAAGCCCGATGACGCCGGAAGAAAAGCTGCTGCGCGCCATTTTCGGCGAAAAGGCATCGGATGTGCGCGACACCTCGATGCGGATGCCGCCCGGCACGTTCGGCACGGTGGTGGAGGTTCGCGTCTTCAACCGCCACGGCGTGGAGAAGGACGAGCGCGCGATGCAGATCGAGCGCGAGGAGATCGAACGCCTGGCCAAGGACCGCGACGACGAACAGGCGATCCTCGACCGCAACACCTATGCGCGCCTGGCCGACATGCTCGTCGGCAAGGAGCCGATCGCGGGCCCGAAGGGCTTCAAGAAGGGCTCCAAGCTGACCAAGGAAGTGCTGGACGACTATCCGCGCTCGCAATGGTGGCAGTTCGCCGTCGACGCCGAGAAGCTGCAGAGCGAACTCGAGGCGCTGCGCGGGCAGTACGACGATTCCAAGAACGCGCTCGAGCAGCGCTTCATGGACAAGGTGGAGAAGGTGCAGCGCGGCGACGAGATGCCGCCCGGCGTGATGAAGATGGTCAAGGTCTTCGTCGCGGTGAAGCGCAAGATCCAGCCCGGCGACAAGATGGCCGGCCGTCACGGCAACAAGGGCGTGGTGTCCAAGATCGTTCCGGTCGAAGACATGCCGTTCCTGGAGGACGGCACCCATGCCGATATCGTGCTCAACCCGCTCGGCGTGCCGAGCCGGATGAATGTCGGCCAGATCCTGGAGACCCATCTGGGCTGGGCCTGCGCGGGCATGGGCAACAAGATCGGGGAGATGATCGAGGCCTATAAGTCGGGCGGCGACATCAAACCGCTGCGGACCACGCTGGAAGCGATCTACCCGGACAACGACCGCAACGAACCGGTACGCCGTTACGACGACGACAGCGTGATGAGGCTCGCCGAGCAGGTCAAGCGCGGCGTCTCGATCGCCACGCCGGTCTTCGACGGCGCCCACGAGGCCAACATCAACGAGATGCTGGCCCAGGCCGGGCTTCGCGAGAGCGGCCAGTCGACGCTTTACGATGGGCGCACCGGCGAGGCGTTCGACCGGCAGGTCACGGTCGGCTACATCTACATGCTGAAGCTGCACCACCTGGTCGACGACAAGATCCACGCGCGTTCGATCGGTCCGTACTCGCTCGTCACCCAGCAGCCGCTGGGCGGCAAGGCGCAGTTCGGCGGCCAGCGCTTCGGCGAGATGGAGGTCTGGGCGCTGGAAGCCTATGGCGCGGCCTACACGCTGCAGGAGATGCTGACGGTGAAGTCGGACGACGTGGCCGGCCGCACCAAGGTCTACGAGGCGATCGTGCGCGGCGACGATACGTTCGAGGCCGGCATCCCCGAGAGCTTCAACGTGTTGGTCAAGGAAATGCGTTCGCTCGGCCTCAATGTCGAGCTGGAAAACACCCGCATCGACGAGGAACAGACCTCGTTGCCGGACGCGGCTGAGTAGAAGATTGAGCCGCCCGCTTCCCGATTGCGGGAGCGGGCGGCCGACACAAGGTCGCGGCGATGCCTATCGGCAACGCGCGACCGATCAAAAGGGGCCCCGGGCCCCGGTGGATTTCGACAAGAGGCCGACACGGTCTCGAACAGGAGCACGGCATGAACCAAGAGGTCATGAATCTCTTCAACCCGCAGGCGCCGGCGCAGACGTTTGATTCGATCCGGATCTCGCTCGCCAGCCCGGACAAGATCCTGTCCTGGTCCTTCGGTGAGATCAAAAAGCCGGAGACCATCAACTACCGCACGTTCAAGCCCGAGCGCGACGGCCTGTTCTGCGCGCGCATCTTCGGTCCGATCAAAGACTATGAGTGCTTGTGCGGCAAATATAAGCGGATGAAGTACAAGGGTATCATCTGCGAGAAATGCGGCGTCGAGGTCACGCTGTCGCGCGTGCGCCGCGAGCGCATGGGCCACATCGAACTGGCCGCGCCGGTCGCCCACATCTGGTTCCTGAAGTCGCTGCCGAGCCGGATCGGCACGCTGCTCGACATGACGCTCAAGGATATCGAGCGGGTCCTGTATTTCGAAAACTACATCGTCACCGAGCCGGGTCTGACCGACATGAAGCTGCACCAGCTTCTGTCGGAGGAAGACTACATGGTCGCCGTCGACAATTACGGCGAGGACGCCTTCACCGCGATGATCGGCGCCGAGGCGATTCATGAGCTGTTGAGCTCGCTCGACCTGGAGAAGGTCGCGGTCGATCTGCGTGAAGAACTCGCCACGACGACCTCCGAGCTGAAGCAGAAGAAGCTGCTCAAGCGCCTCAAGGTGGTCGAGAACTTCATCGAGTCTGGCAACCGTCCGGAATGGATGATCATGAAGATCATCCCGGTGATCCCGCCGGACCTGCGCCCGCTGGTGCCGCTCGACGGCGGCCGTTTCGCCACCTCGGACCTGAACGATCTCTATCGCCGCGTCATCAACCGCAACAATCGTCTCAAGCGGCTGATCGAACTGCGCGCGCCCGGTATCATCATCCGCAACGAAAAGCGCATGCTGCAGGAGGCCGTGGACGCGCTGTTCGACAATGGCCGCCGCGGCCGCGTCATCACCGGCGCCAACAAGCGTCCGCTGAAGTCGCTGTCGGACATGCTGAAGGGCAAGCAGGGCCGCTTCCGCCAGAACCTGCTCGGCAAGCGCGTCGACTATTCCGGCCGTTCCGTGATCGTGACCGGTCCGGAGCTGAAGCTGCACCAATGCGGCCTGCCGAAGAAGATGGCGCTCGAGCTGTTCAAGCCGTTCATCTACGCCCGTCTCGACGCCAAGGGCTTTTCCTCGACGGTCAAGCAGTCGAAAAAGCTGGTCGAGAAGGAAAAGCCGGAAGTCTGGGATATTCTCGACGAGGTGATCCGCGAGCATCCGGTGCTGCTCAACCGCGCGCCGACGCTGCACCGCCTCGGCATCCAGGCTTTCGAGCCGGTGCTGATCGAGGGCAAGGCGATCCAGCTTCACCCGCTGGTGTGTACCGCCTTCAACGCCGATTTCGACGGCGACCAGATGGCGGTGCACGTGCCGCTGTCGCTGGAAGCGCAGCTCGAGGCGCGCGTCCTGATGATGTCGACCAACAACATCCTGCACCCTGCCAACGGCGCGCCGATCATCGTGCCGTCGCAGGACATGGTGCTCGGTCTCTACTATCTGTCGATCGTCAACGAGAACGAGCCGGGCGAGGGCATGGTGTTCGCCGACATGGGCGAGCTGCACCACGCGCTCGAGACCAAGGCGGTGACGCTGCACACCAAGATCAAGGGGCGCTTCAAGACGGTCGATGCCGACAACAACCCGGTCTCGCAGATCCACGACACCACGCCTGGGCGCATGATCATCGGCGAGCTCCTGCCGAAGAACGTCAACGTGCCCTACGATATCTGCAACCAGGAGATGACCAAGAAGAACATCTCGCGCATGATCGACACGGTCTATCGCCATTGCGGCCAGAAGGAGACGGTGATCTTCTGCGACCGGATCATGGCGCTCGGCTTCGGCCATGCCTGCCGCGCCGGCATCTCGTTCGGCAAGGACGACATGGTCATTCCAGACACCAAGCACAAGCTGGTCGGCGAGACCGAGGCGCTGGCGAAGGAATATGAGCAGCAGTACAATGATGGCCTGATCACCCAGGGCGAAAAGTACAACAAGGTCGTCGATGCCTGGGCGAAATGTTCCGAAAAGGTCGCCGACGAGATGATGGGCCGCATCAAGGCGGTCGAGTTCCTGGACAACGGCCGCCAGAAGCCGATGAACTCGATCTACATGATGTCGCATTCGGGCGCGCGCGGCTCGCCGACCCAGATGCGCCAGCTCGCCGGCATGCGCGGCCTGATGGCCAAGCCGTCGGGCGAAATTATCGAAACGCCGATCATCTCCAACTTCAAGGAAGGCCTGACCGTGCTGGAGTATTTCAACTCCACCCACGGCGCGCGCAAGGGCCTGGCCGACACCGCCTTGAAGACGGCGAACTCGGGCTATCTGACGCGGCGTCTGGTCGACGTGGCGCAGGATTGCATCGTCAATGCGGAAGACTGCGGCACCGACAAGGGCCTGACCATGCAGCCGATCGTGGATGCGGGCCAGGTCGTGGCCTCGCTCGGCCAACGCGTCCTCGGTCGCACCGCGCTCGAAGACATCAACCACCCCGTCACCGGCGACGTGCTCGTCAAGGCGGGCACGCTGATGGACGAGCGCGACGTCGAACGGATCGAAAAGGCCGGCGTGCAGTCGGTGCGCATCCGCTCCGCGCTCACCTGCGACGTCAAGGTCGGTGTCTGCGCGGTCTGCTACGGGCGCGATCTCGCCCGCGGCACGCCCGTCAACATGGGCGAGGCGGTCGGCGTCATCGCGGCGCAGTCGATCGGCGAGCCGGGTACGCAGTTGACCATGCGCACCTTCCACATGGGCGGCACCGCGCAGGTGGTCGACTCCTCCTTCCTGGAAGCGTCCTATGAAGGCAAGGTGCAGATCCGCAATCGCAACGTTGTGCGCAACTCCGACGGCCATCTGGTCGTCATGGGCCGCAACATGGCGGTGGTCATCCTCGACGAGGCCGACAAGGAACGCGCCGTCCACAGGGTCACCTACGGATCGCGCATCTTCGTCGACGACGGCGACAAGGTGAAGCGCGGCCAGCGTATCGCCGAGTGGGATCCCTACACAAGGCCGATCATGACCGAGATCGAAGGCACGGTCGCCTTCGAGGATCTGGTCGACGGCATGTCCGTGCAGGAGGCCACCGACGAATCGACCGGCATCACCAAGCGCGAGGTCATCGACTGGCGGTCGACCCCGCGCGGCGCCGATCTCAAGCCGGCGATCACCATCATGGATGCCAAGGGCAAGATCGGCAAATTCTCCAAGGGTGGTGACGCCCGGGTGATGCTGTCGGTCGAGACGGTGCTGTCGGTTGAGCCGGGCGCGCAGGTCAAGCCGGGCGACGTCCTGGCTCGTATTCCGATGGAAAGCGCCAAGACCAAGGACATCACCGGCGGTCTGCCGCGGGTGGCCGAACTGTTCGAGGCCCGTCGGCCGAAGGACCACGCCATCATCGCCGAGATCGACGGTACGGTGCGGTTCGGGCGCGACTACAAGAACAAGCGCCGGATCGTCATCGAGCCGCACGAGGAGGGCGGCGATCCGGTCGAGTACCTGATCCCGAAGGGCAAGCCGTTCCACCTCCAGGACGGCGACAGCATCGAGAAGGGCGACTACATTCTCGACGGTAACCCGGCGCCGCACGACATCCTCGCCATCAGGGGCGTGGAGGCGCTCGCGTCCTATCTGGTCAACGAGATCCAGGAGGTCTACCGGCTCCAGGGCGTGCTGATCAACGACAAGCACATCGAGGTGATCGTGCGGCAGATGCTGCAGAAGATCGAGATCACCGAGCAGGGCGATTCGGTCTACATCCCCGGCGATCACGTCGATTCGATCGAATTCGACGAGATCAACGAGCGCCTGGTCGAGGACGGCAAGAAGCCCGCCAAGGGCCAGCCGGTGCTGCTCGGCATCACCAAGGCGTCGCTGCAGACGCCGTCCTTCATCTCCGCCGCCTCCTTCCAGGAGACGACGCGGGTGCTGACGGAAGCGGCGGTCGCCGGCAAGACCGACACGCTGCAGGGCCTGAAGGAGAACGTCATTGTCGGCCGCCTGATCCCGGCCGGCACCGGCGGCGTGATGAGCCAGATCCGGCGCATCGCCGTCCAGCGCGACGACCTGATCCTCGACGAGCGCCGCAAGGCGTCCGGTGCGGAGATGGCCGAGCCGATGCTGGCCGACATGTCCCCGCAAAACGCCGAATAAAAGGCGCGGGATCGCCGACATTTTAGGCAGCCGGTCCGTGCGGCCGTTGTGAACACCGAGTGGAGGCCCCGGGATGACCGGGGCCTCTTTGGATTCAGGCGGCGGGTTTTGTGTTGGCGTCTCGTGGCGGCGGCGCTCGCTTGGGGGCAGGGCGGAGGGTGAAAAACCTCACATACGCCTCATGGACAAGCCGCTTAGATGAGGCTGCGGCAATCGATCGGGTCCATGACCTCCCAGCCGCGCTTTGGGCCGCCCGGTTATTTGCCCCACCGGGCGGCTCTTTTCGTTTTCGTCACGCCGGCGCGCACAGGCTTGCCACCGGGACCTGGGGTGCGACCAGTATCGAGCGCGAGGGCCGTCGCCGAAAGCCGGCAGCGACGATGGTTCGTGTCGGCGGCAGGGTTTCTTCAGAACGGTTCGTCGAAGGTGACGATCGAGATCTCGCCCGACAAGGCGCCCTCATAGGCCGATAGATGCGGTTCGTCGTCGGGCACGCCGTCCATGTCGCCGATGCGATCGAGCTCGGCCTCGACGTAACCCTCGCGCGCCAGCGCTTCCAACGCCGAGCGCACGGCGGTGTCGTCGTCGGGGGCGACCAGCAATACATGCACGCCGAGCGGGTCGCTTCCCTTCCGTTCCCAGACCCGGCCGGTGATGATGGTGACGGGCTGGTTGTCGTTGTCCTGCATGAGGTGATTCCCTTTATGCGCCCCGTGCGGGTCGAATCGGGTGAATGATGGCCGTTGTGGCATGTTCGCAGGCGGCGCGACAGGCCGCCCCCGGTTCGATCCGCAGGATAGCCGGGGTGATTGCGACATAAAATTGCGCGACCGGCGCCGCGCGGCGGTTTCGGTGCGATTTATCGGCCCGCGGGGTTGACGATTCGGCGGCTTGGGCGTATTAGCCGCCTCGTCTGAGCCGATGTGAGACTTGGCCTTTCGGGACGACGCGTCCTGAAGTTCGTCTCAAACAGGGTTCGTTCTACGAGCGACGACATATCCGGCGCGCATGAGGCGGGGCTCCCGCTTCCTCTGCTTTTTTGTTCGGGCAAGCCGCTGGGCGGCGTTTTGCCCGGCTTTGCGTATGGAAAAGGCGCTGCGAGCGGCCCGATGACGGCCTGAAGACACGGAATTGGAAGAGAAGGAAGGTTTGATGCCTACCGTAAACCAGCTGATCCGCAAGCCGCGCATTGCGCCGGTGAAGCGCAATAAGGTTCCGGCCATGCAGCAGAACCCGCAAAAGCGCGGTGTCTGCACGCGCGTCTACACCACGACGCCGAAGAAGCCGAACTCAGCGCTGCGCAAGGTTGCGAAGATCCGCCTCGTCAATGGCTTCGAGGTGATCGGCTATATTCCCGGCGAGGGGCACAATCTTCAGGAGCACTCGGTGGTCATGATCCGTGGTGGTCGCGTGAAGGACCTTCCCGGCGTGCGTTACCACATCATCCGCGGCGTGCTCGACACGCAGGGCGTGAAGAACCGCAAGCAGCGTCGTTCCAAATACGGTGCCAAGCGTCCGAAGTGACCTGAGCGAAGGTCGGTCCGGGCGGCGCGATGCGGCGATCCGGGGTTGGGCCTGCCAGTTTTGAGGCTGAGAAAAGATGTCCCGTCGTCACAGAGCAGAAAAGCGTGAGATCAACCCGGATCCGAAGTTCGGCGATCTGGTTGTTACCAAGTTCATGAACGCGATCATGTTGCACGGCAAAAAGTCGATCGCCGAGACCATCGTCTACGGCGCCATGCAGCAGATCGAAGACAAGACCAAGCAGGAGCCGGTCGGCGTGTTCCATCAGGCGCTCGACAATGTCGCGCCGCATGTCGAGGTCCGCTCGCGCCGCGTCGGTGGCGCCACCTATCAGGTGCCGGTCGATGTGCGCCCGGAGCGTCGCCAGGCGTTGGCCATTCGCTGGCTGATCGGCGCCGCGCGCGGCCGCAACGAGACCACGATGGTCGACCGGCTTTCCGGCGAGTTGCTGGATGCCGCCAACAATCGCGGCTCTGCCGTCAAGAAGCGCGAAGACACGCATCGCATGGCCGAGGCCAACCGCGCCTTCGCCCATTATCGCTGGTAAGCGGCAGAGCGGACAGACGAGCGAAAGGCACGAAGATGGCCCGCGAATATAAAATCGACGACTACCGCAATTTCGGCATCATGGCGCATATCGACGCCGGCAAGACGACGATGACCGAGCGGATTCTGTTCTATACGGGCAAGAGCCACAAGATGGGCGAGACGCATGACGGCGCCTCGACCATGGACTGGATGGAGCAGGAGCAGGAGCGCGGCATCACCATTACGTCGGCCGCGACGACGACCTTCTGGCAGGGGCGCGACGGCAAGAAGCGTCGCTTCAACATTATCGACACGCCCGGGCACGTCGACTTCACGATCGAGGTCGAGCGTTCGCTGCGCGTGCTCGACGGCGCGATCGCGCTGCTCGACGCCAATGCCGGCGTGGAGCCGCAGACCGAGACGGTGTGGCGCCAGGCCGACAAATATCATGTGCCGCGCATGATCTTCTGCAACAAGATGGACAAGATCGGCGCCGACTTCTTTCGGTCGGTCGAGATGGTCAAGTCGCGCCTCGGCGCGACGCCGGTGGTCATGCAGTTGCCGATCGGCGCGGAGAGCGATTTCGCCGGCGTCGTCGATCTGATCGAGATGAAGGCGCTGGTCTGGAAGTCGGAAAATCTCGGTGCCGAGTGGGACGTTCTGGATGTTCCCGCCGATATGCAGGCGCAGGCCGAGGAATATCGCGAGAAGCTGATCGAGACCGCCGTCGAGATGGACGAGGCCGCGCTCGAGGCGTATCTGGAAGGCGAGGTTCCGTCCAACGATGAACTGCGCCGCCTGATCCGTCTGGGCACGGTCGGGGTCAAGTTCTTCCCGATGTTCTGTGGCACGGCGTTCAAGAACAAGGGCGTTCAGCCGTTGCTCGACGCCGTCGTCGACTTCCTGCCGTCGCCGGTGGAAGTGCCGGCCATTAAGGGCGTCGATCCGAAGACCGAGCAGGAGACCGAGCGCAAGTCGTCCGACGACGAGCCGCTGTCGATGCTGGCCTTCAAGATCATGAACGATCCGTTCGTCGGCTCGCTCACCTTCTGCCGCATCTATTCCGGCGTGGTGAAGAAGGGCGTCGGCCTGGAAAATACGGTCAAGGGCAAGCGCGAGCGCATCGGTCGCATGCTGCAGATGCATTCGAATTCGCGCGAGGACATCGACGAGGCGTTCGCCGGCGACATTGTCGCGCTGGCCGGTCTCAAGGAAACGACCACGGGCGACACGCTTTGCGATCCGCTTAAGCCGGTCGTCCTGGAGCGTATGGAGTTCCCCGACCCGGTGATCCAGATCGCGATCGAGCCCAAGACCAAGGGCGATCAGGAAAAGATGGGCATGGCGCTCAACCGGCTCGCGGCAGAGGATCCGTCCTTCCGTGTGCGCACGGACGAGGAATCCGGCCAGACCATCATCGCCGGCATGGGCGAGTTGCATCTCGACATTCTGGTCGACCGCATGAAGCGCGAGTTCAAGGTCGAGGCCAATGTCGGCGCGCCGCAGGTCGCCTACCGCGAAACCATCACCAAGGTCGCCGAGATCGACTACACCCACAAGAAGCAGTCGGGTGGTTCGGGTCAGTTCGCCCGCGTCAAGATCGTGTTCGAGCCGAACCCCGAGGGCGAGGATTTCGTATTCGAATCCAAGATCGTCGGTGGCGCGGTGCCGAAGGAATACGTTCCCGGCGTCCAGAAGGGCATCGAGAGCGTGTTGTCCTCGGGCCCGGTGGCCGGCTTCCCGATGCTGGGCGTCAAGGCGACCCTGATCGACGGCGCCTACCACGACGTCGACTCCTCGGTGCTCGCCTTCGAGATCGCCTCGCGCGCCGCCTTCCGTGAAGGTGCGCAGAAGGCCGGCGCGCAGCTTCTGGAGCCGATCATGAAGGTCGAGGTCGTGACGCCGGAAGATTATGTCGGCGACGTGATCGGCGATCTGAACTCGCGGCGCGGTCAGATCCAGGGCACGGAAGCCCGCGGCATCGCCACCGTGATCAACGCGATGGTGCCGTTGGCCAACATGTTCAAATATGTCGACAATCTGCGCTCGATGTCTCAGGGCCGTGCCCAGTACACGATGCTGTTTGATCATTACGAGCCTGTCCCGACCGCGGTCGCCCAGGAAATTCAGAAAAAGTACGCGTAGTCCCGAGGGATTGACGTCGAAGTCAACAATGCCCGCGAGCGGGTGGAAGGAAATGGAGAAGTCACATGGCAAAAGGTAAATTCGAGCGTAATAAGCCTCATGTGAACATTGGCACGATTGGTCACGTTGACCACGGCAAGACGTCGTTGACGGCGGCGATCACGAAGTTTTTCGGCGAGTTCAAGGCG
>NZ_PYBP01000027.1:0-12688 GCF_003015025.1 Nitratireductor sp. StC3
CACGACCCGCCGGTCATCGACCCTCGGCACACCATGCGACAGCGGGAAGTACGGCGATATCCGCGCCATCTGGCCCTCGCTCAGCAGAAACAAATCACCCATCACGGCCTCCTTCTCAAAGACTGTGAATCACATCTCAAAAGGAATTAATAGGTCCTGAGCCTAGCTTAGGTGCCGTATTCCGCGATGATTTCGAGCGGGATGTCGGCACGAACATAGGCCCATCTGATCGCGTATTGCGTTCCAGGTCCGACTCGCAAGTTCACCTTCTTGGATTGCAGAGAAACATAGCGGGAAATCTCAAGCCCGGTCACGCTGCCATATGCGAGGGATGGCGGGGGGGGGGGGTNCAAGCATAGAGGCCGGGTACCGGCATCCCGTCCGAACCTAGCACCTGCGCATTCGTATTCACCTCCAGGCCGCGGCAGGTACCAATGTCACCCTTGAATACCTTGATCGCATAGAACGGTCCGTTGGAGATTGGCGCCAGGCAGGGATTGCCCGCATTGCCGGCGTCGCCGAGATACCGGTTATAGGGCGAACCGCCCTTGTTGAAATCCACGTCCAGCCCTTTTTCGGCGAAACCGTTGTAGCGGGATATCGTTGCACTCAACGCTTCGGGCTCGATTCCGGTCTTTTGGGCTAGTTCGGCAACGCTGTCGGCCTTGAGCAGATAGCCGGACCGCAGGAATTTCTGCCGCATGGCAGATTGCGGTGGCACTGGCCCGAAAGTGTATTTGCCGACAAACGTGTTGTCGGCGATCAGATAGGCATACTCGGCACCATGCCTGAGCATCGCTTTGACGAACTCGTGATAGGAGTCGGCCTCGTTGGTGAACCGGTGGCCGCTGCTGGTAACCGCGATAAGACCGGGTTTGGCACGATCGAACATCAGATGGGGGAAATGCGCCACCGAGCCATCGTCACGCGGCACCAACGAAACGGGAGACCAGTAGGCTCCGTTGGAGTTCCCTTCGGCGACCGTTCCGCCAACTTCCTCAGCCAGGGCGATGCCGTCGCCAGTATTGTCGGCAATCGCGGCCGACAGTGGCTGCGGTGACTCGGGAAGCAGGCGCGCGCGCATCTGCGCCGAGCCGGGGAAGCCGCCGCTAGCGAGGACGACGGCGGAAGCGTTGATGATGTTTCGCGCGCCGTTCCATTCGACCTCAACGCCGGTGATCCGCCCGTCCGATTTCAGCAGGCGGATTGTCTTGGTTTCGAGCCAGATCGGCGTGCCCTTTCGCAGCAATGTCTTGAAAAGAGCGGCGGCGAGGGCGTTGCCGATCAAAAGCCGGGTTCCACGCGGGTATCCGCGCAGGCGATCGCGAAAGTAACGCGACACGATGCGGGCCGAATGGATGGCAGCCTTCGGCGAGCGGCGCGCGGCAAGCAGGGCTTCAAGATCGGCCCGGTTGACCATCATCTTTCCGAACAGCCCGAATTCCGGCAGCGGCGGGCGAAGATCCTTGAACCGGTCGCCGAGCTCCCGGCCGTCGAACGGGGCCGGGTCCATCAGGCGCCCACCCAGGCTCGCCCCCTGCAGGTCGAGATAGTCCGGTCCGTAAGCGCGCGCCGAAAAGTGCAGATCAGTCCTGGACTCAACATACGCGATCGCCTCGGGACCACGCCGCAGGAACGCATCCTTCATCTCGGCGCTGGCCAGATCCCCCACAACCGTATCGAGAAAGAGCCGGGCGTTCTCGTAACTGTCTTCCACATCCGATGCGACAGCGTGCGGATTGTTTGGGATCCAGACCGCGCCGCCGGAAACCGCGGCGGTGCCGCCGACATAGCGGCTCTTCTCCAGCAGGATGACCCGTTGCCCTTCACTGGCGGCGACGGCTGCAGCGGTCAGGCCGCCGGCGCCGGCGCCAACCACGACGATGTCGGTGAAATAAGGAGTTGCGTCCATCATGATCACTTTCCTGCTGTAGGGCTTGGCGTCGTTCGCCACGTTTTGGACCACCTGCGCCGAGCAGTGATGTGTCCGTCGGCCCCGTTGCACGCACACTGGTCAGCGTGCAGCGTGAAAGGCGTTCAACAATGCTGCGCTGACGCGGCCGATATCCTGTGGGTTGGCAATGCCGGCCACGAAACGGTCGGGACGCAGAAACACGATGCTTCCATCGCCGCCCTGGTCGGCGAACCATTCATGCAGCGCACCGTCGGCATCCCCGAGGATCTCGGTTCCCGGAAGAATGTTGCCCTGGAAGCTTCGGTGCTGGGTATTCGGAACGACAGCGAAGAAGCGCGTCCCCAGTTTCGACCAGCGCGCGCACTCGTCGGGTTTCAGGAAAAGCTGCGGATCGTTGCCCCAGGACAGGATGGCGATATCGAGCCCCAGAATGTCGTCGAGCCGGCGGCGAACGCCGGCGGTGTCGAAAACGCCGGGTTGGGGGAACATCTTGCCGGTTGCGTTGCCTTCCACCTTGTCGTGGGTGGTCTTCATGATCACGCCGTCGTGATATCGTGGCATCGGCTTGAAGCGCATCTCGACGAAGTAGCGCTTGACCGGCGGAATCGCGTTCATTAGAAGTCCCAGCCTGTCGCGCAGCCACGAGACGGTCTTGCTCGTCGGAGAGAATATCTTGCCTGCGGTCACCGACAGGTCGATCATCGCCTTGGCGTGATCGCGGCGTTCCCGGTCATAACTGTCGAGCAGGGCTTCGCTGGCTTCGCCCCTGGCGACCATTGCCAGCTTCCAGCTCAGGTTCGTGGCATCGCGGATGCCGCTATTGTAACCTTGACCCTGCCAGACCGGCATAAGGTGTGCGGCGTCGCCGGCAATGAACACGCGCCCCTTCTGAAACCGGCGCGCGAGGCGAGCATTGTGGGTGTAGACCCGGCTGCGCATCACGCGAGCGTCCTTGGGGCGCGGCATGACGCGGCTGAGCAGTTTACGCACGCCTTCCTGCGAACACAGCGCTTCCTCCTTCTCCTTATCGAACACCATGAATTCGACCCGGCGCTTGCCGTGCGGCAGCGCGATCGAGACAAAGGGCCGTTCCGGAACGCAGTGCAGGTAGGATCCGGGGCGCCCGATCGGGTCGTCGTGCAGGTCGATCACGACCCAGCGGGTGGAATCGGTGACGCCTTCGAAGCCGATGCCAAGGCTCTTGCGGACGATGCTCCGCCCGCCGTCGCATCCGACGAGCCAGCGCGCCTCGACCCGGTCCGTGACACCGCGGCGCGAAACGTCGACAAAGACGGCATCGCCCTGATCGTCAAACGCGGTGACTTCGGCTTCCATCACCGTCGTCACGCTGTCGAAGCGATCAAGGCCAGCATGGAGGATGGCGTCGACCATCGGCTGAATGAAAGAATTTCGTCGCGGCCAGCCGAAGACCCGCGTCTTCGGTTCGATCGAAGCCAGAGTTCTGCCTTGCGCTGTGACGAAGCGCATCTTCTGGTCGGGGGTGGTGTTGGCGGCAATCTCGTCGGCCAGGCCGAGCGCCTGAAAACTGCGCAGGCATTCGTCGTCCATGCCGACGCCGCGCGGGTAGTCGATGAGTTCCTTGCGCTGCTCCAGCACCAGCGTCGAGACGCCGCGCGCACCCAGAAAATTAGCAATCGTCATGCCAACCGGGCCGGCGCCGACGATGGCCACGTCCACCTTTTTCGGCAAGTTGGTGTTCGCATTGCCCGTCATGGTCTCTAGTCTCCTATCGCGCCGCCGGTCCGGGTGCCGTCAGTTCTTGAGCAGGTCGAGGGCAACATCCACGATCATGTCCTCCTGTCCGCCGACCATTTTGCGCTTACCCAATTCGACGAGGATTTCGCCGGCGGGAACGCCATGGTCGGCGGCCGCCTTTTCCGCGTGGCGAAGGAAGCTCGAATAGACGCCGGCATAACCGAGCATCAGGCTTTCCCGGTCGACGCGTACGGGACGGTCCATCAGCGGCCGGACCACGTCGTCGGCCACCGCCGCAAGCCGTACAAAGTCGCATCCAGTCTCGATTCCCATGCGGTCGAACACGGCGATCATCGCCTCGATCGGCGCATTGCCCGCCCCGGCGCCCAATCCGGCGAGCGAGCCGTCCACACGCGCTGCGCCCGCCCGCACGCCGGCGATCGCATTGGCGATGCCGTGATGCAGGTTTTCATGGGTGTGGATGCCGACCTCGGTCTCGGGTTTCAACCCCTGGCGAAGAGCGCGGACGCGCGCATCCACATCTTCCGGCAACATCGCCCCGGCGCTGTCGACCACGTAGACGCATTCCGCGCCATAACTCTCCATCAGCCGCGCCTGCTCGAGCAACTGCTCGGGGTCGGCCATATGACTCATCATCAAGAAGCACGCTGTGTCGTAGCCGAGATCGCGGGCCACGACGATATGCTGACGCGACACGTCGGCTTCTGTGCAATGCGTGGCGATCCGTACCGAGCGCGCTCCGGCGGCATAGGCGTCTACGAGATCACTGGCAAGCCCGATACCCGGCACAAGGAGAACGGTTACCCGAGCGGTTTTGACCGCATCGGCGGCGGCGGCGATCCACTCGAGATCAGAACAGCTTCCGAATCCATAATTGAAGGAACTGCCCGACAATCCATCGCCATGTGTGACTTCAAGCGCGTCGACGCCAGTTTGGTCGAGTGCGGAGGCGATCGCCTGGACGGTCGCGAGAGACATCGTGTGACGCAGTGCGTGCATTCCGTCACGCATCGTCACGTCCTGGATGTAGAGTCGGTGGGGATCGGTAACGCTCATGTTAAATTTCCCTTGCGTGGGTTTGCGCCCAGCGCTCGGCAACCGCCTTGGCTGCCGACGTCATGATGTCGAGGTTGCCGGCGTAGGCCGCGAAGTGATCGGCGGCGCCTTCCACTTCAAGAAAGACGGAGGTCTTCAACCCGGCAACGCGGCCGATGCCGGGGATCATGGCCGGTTCGTCCTCGCCGATCCGTTCGAATTGAACCTCCTGTTTCAACCGATAGCCGGGGACGTAGGTCTGCACGGCCGCGACCATTTCCTCGATCGAGGCGCGGATCGCCCCTTCGTCGCCGCCCTGGCTCAGCGTGAACACGCTGTCGCGCATGATCATCGGCGGTTCGGCCGGGTTAAGGATGATGATGGCCTTGCCGCGTTCGGCGCCTCCCACCGTCTCGATAGCCTGACCGGTCGTTTGGGTGAACTCGTCGATGTTGGCGCGCGTGCCTGGACCCGCCGAGCGCGATGACACGGACGCGACGATCTCGGCGTAGATCAGCCGGTCCACGGCGCGCCTGACCGCATAGACAATAGGTACCGTCGCCTGACCGCCGCAGGTCACCATGTTCATATTGGGGGCGGCCATGTGTTCATCGATGTTGCAGACGGGCACAACATAGGGGCCGACGGCTGCCGGAGTCAGGTCGATAACCTGCTTGCCGTCGGCGCGCAGCATAGGTGCATGATCGAGATGCGCTCCGGCCGAGGTCGCATCGAACACGATGCGGATTGCGCCGTAATCCGGCAGGCGACGTAGCCCCTCCAGACCCTCATGCGTTACCGCCACGCCGCGCTCGGCGGCCAATCGCAATCCGTCCGACTCCGGGTCGATGCCGACCATGACCCCCATTTCCAGCATTTCGGAGGATTTGAGAATCTTGATCATCAGATCGGTACCGATATTGCCCGAGCCGACGATGGCCACTTTCTGCTTCATTGTCTTTGTTTCCACCCATAAACCCCTAGCCGGCGAACCCGACATGAAATGGTTCGAAGCCCTGGATCTCGACCGAGAACTCGTCACCTGCCGCTATCGGCACGACCGGTCCGAGCGAGCCCGAAAGAATGACATCCCCTTCTTCGATGGGGCGTCTGATCGCCGCCATTTTGCGCGCCAGCCACAGCACGGCGTTGAGCGGGTGGCCGAGGCAGGCCGCGCCGATACCGAGCGCGGCCTGCTCGCCGTTGCGGTTCATGATCATGCCGCATAGCCGCAGGTCGACGTCCTCGGTCCGGCGGGGGCTTTTGCCCAACACGAAACCGCCGCCGGAAGCGTTGTCGGCCACCGTATCGACCAGTCCGATATTCCAGTCGGTGATGGCACTGTCGATGATCTCCAGCGCGGGAACCGCGTAGGCGACGGCCCGGATGACGTCGGTCATGCTCGAGTCGGGATTGGTCAGGGGACGATCCATGACGAAGGCGATCTCGGCCTCTGCACGCGGCTGCATGAAGCGAGCCATGGGAACGGTGTCACCGTCGCAAAATGAGTAGTCGGCCCATAGCACGCCGAAATCCGGCTCATCGACGCCCATCTGTTTTTGCACGGCTTCGGCGGTCAGGCCGATCTTCCGGCCGACCAGGCGGCGGCCGGAATCGAGCCATGTCATGGTGACGGCTTCCTGCACGGCCATCGCGTCTTCGATCCGGGACAGGCCCATCGTCTCACGCAACGGCGCGATCTGGCGCAGATTCGAGCGCGCCTCGAACACCGCCGCCGCCATATCGTTGATGCTCGCGGTCATATCCTGAAGCTCCTGTTGGCTCGTTCGCGCATCAGCGACCCAGAAGAAAGTCGCTGTGCAACTGGTTGAATTGCGGCGCATTTTCGAACTGCGGCCAGTGCCCGCAGCCGTTCATCACCTTATAGCGGGCGCCGGGGATCTTCTGGGATATCGTCCGGCCTTCCTCGGGTGTCGCTGTGGGATCGTGCGAGGTCCATAGCACCAGCGTCGGTGCCTTGATCCTGGCCGTGTCATCGTCGCTGAGCATATTGCGCTTGCGGGTTTCTATGTCCTGAAGACACAGCACCCGCTCCATCGTCGCGATGTAGCCGGGCTGGGCATAGATCGCCCGGCGGGTTTCGACGAGGTCGTCGTTGACCTGCGTCTTGTCGTGCATGAGGAATTCCAAACGTTCGCGAATCCGCTCGTAGCTGGGATCACGCACCGCTTCCATCGACAGTTGATGGATCCGCTTCATCACTTCCGGATGCGCCGTCCATCCACCTGACGTGTTGAGAACGAGGCGCGCGACGATGTCTGGGTGATGAATGGCGATCCACGCCGCAACCCAGCCGCCCAGCGATTCGCCCGAGATGTGGGCCTTGTCGCGTCCTAGCGCCCTGATCACGGAGACGACATGCGCGCCATAGGCGGGGATTTCATAAGCGATTGCCGGCTTGTCCGACCAGCCGTGCCCGACCAGGTCGATCGACACGGTCCAGAAATGCTCGCCGTGCGCGGCCATGTTGCGGCTGTAGGCCTCGGCGTGGCCGCCAGTGCCGTGAAGGAGGATCAGCAAGGGCTTGTCGGGCGATCCCGACGAAAGATAACGGGTCTTGATACCGTCCGCGTCAATGAAACCTTGGGAGAACGGAACCGCCGTGAGGTCGGTCCAGATCGATTTGTGCTGCGTTGTCACCAGGATACTCCTGTCGTGGTGAGGCCGGGGCGCCGCCGGGCGGGCTGGACAAGTATGCGAACGGACACTCGCAAGAGTTCAGGCAGGACTGGCCTTCAGCACGCCCATGCCTGTCAGCCAGACGTCCATAGGTTCGTAGAAAAGTTCCTCGGCCTTGTAGTCCGGTCCCAGAGCGGCCAGTGCGGCGAACCAACTGCGCACTTCGTGGCCGCCGCGCCCGCCCGTCGCCGTGATCTCGTCCTCGCTGAAATCGTCGAGCGTGGTCAGGTCTCCGGAGACGAAACCATCCAGCAATCTCCTGTCCCAGGCGGGATCGAGCGGAAGTGTCTTGGACGTGCCGGCGAGAACCTTTTTGCATTCCTCGATCGCCCTGGCCTGGCGAGCAACACGCTGCGCGTGGGTCAGTTCGCCACCATTGATGAGGCGGCTGCGCACCTCCGGGGTGGCGTTGGCGAGCGCCGGCATGGGCGGGTCGTGCGACAGTCCGCCCGAACCAATGATCAAAATCCGTTCCGAACGCTGCCGCGCCCAGTCGCCTAGGGCACAGCCCAATGCACGAACGCGTTCGAATGTCGGGCGCGGGGCGGCGGCGCAATTGATGAACACGGGGATCAGGTTCGACAAGTCGTGCGCGGCCGAAAGTATCTCCACGGGCTGCACCGCACCGTGATCCACTTCCATCTTGTAGGATATTGCCGTGTCGATACCCGCGCCGAGCAGGAAGCGCGACAGGTCCATCGCGGTATCTTCGGGGACGGAAAGCCTGCCCGCTGCGGTTCCGAAATCGCCGATCGAGGTCGCCTGGGCGCCGACGCAGAACGCCGGCAGGAGATCGTAAAAGAAACCGTTGATGTGGTCGGGATGGAAGACGATCGTCAGATCGGGGGCCAGGTCGGCGATATAGCCGGTCGCAGCCGCGATCGCTGCGTCGAATCGCCGTTCGATGCCGGCATCGGCGCTGTTGCGTTCCAGCAACGGACTGTGGGACATGCAAACGGATCCGACGATCATCGACACTTCTCCTTGTTGGACCGGCACGTAGGACGCTGGTCGGCCCCTCATCCACGTGTGACGGGAACCTGAGAAATGACCCGTTCCTTGACAACCTTGTTTCCAGGGTTGTTCGCTGTGAGAACAAAGGCAGGAGGGGGCGGGAGAAAGGCGAGGAAATGACGGGGTCTTACAAGAACGTGCGTGCGCTGGGGCGCGGACTGCAGATCATCGAGGCGCTCGGCGAATTGGGGTGGTCGTCGCCGCAGATCCTGAGCAAGGCGGTGGGAATCGACAGGACTACTGTCTATCGCCTTCTCAGCACGCTGATCGATCAGGGCTTTATCGTGCGCCGCGAGGAAGACGGCGCGGTCTCGCTGACCTCCAAGCTGTCGCAGATCGCGGACGGGATAAAAACCAACGACCTGCATGCGCAGATCGCCGCGCCCTATATCCGCGAACTCACGTCGGAAGTTCTGTGGCCCAGCGATTTTGCCAGCTTCGTTCTCGGCGAGGTCGTCATCAAATACTCCACCCACAACATCAGTCCGATGTCGATCCATCACGCAATGATCGGCAAGAGTCGGCGGCTTCTGCGCTCCGCGCTCGGCAAGGCGATCATATCGGCCATGACAGAGCGGGAGCTAGAGGCCATGCGTGCGATCGTGTGCAGCGCCGGCGGTCCGGACGCAGGCGATCTGGGCAACGAGGCGCTGGTCCGGCGCACCATCGACAAGGTGCGCCGTGACGGGTTCGCCAGTTCGGTCGCGGAAACCGAGCGCAAGATCAGCGCCATCGCCCAACCCGTTCTGAGCGCCAAGGGGCATGTGGTCGGGGCGCTCAACCTTGTCTATTTCACCACGGCGATGTCTCCCGAAGAGGCCGCTAGGCGATATCTGGAGCCGTTCGCCGCCTGTATCGGCAGGATAGAAAAGGCGATCGCCGCCGAGCGGGCGGCGCTGTCGGTCACCTGACGCGGTCCGACAATTCCCCGGGTTCGGTCAGCAAGTAGCCTCCCCCCAAAATCAGCGACTGCGCGACGCTGCCGATGTGCACACAGTGCACTACGGTCTTCGACTTCTTGCATCAGACCCGTGTGCCGGGTCGTATGGCGGCCTGTTCCGAGTGCGAACTGTATCAATTGTTGGAGGAGGAGCTTTATGACCAATCAATGGAAGTTTGTCGCTGCGGTCGGACTGGCCGCGTCGTTGTCGGCATTTGCCGGAGGCGCTGTCGCCGCAGACGAGGTCTTCACACTGCGTTATCAGGTTTCGCATCCGTCGAACCAGGCTTTTGCGACCAAGAACGGTGAAGGTTTCCGCAAGCTCGTCGAAGAGATGAGCGACGGCCGCATCAAGTTCGAGGTCTATGATGCCGGTGCGCTGGTGTCGGTCACCGGCATGCTCGAGGCGGTCGATCAGGGCGTGCTCGACATCAGCCAGTCCTGGGGTGGTTTTTATAGCGGCGACATTCCCGAGGCGGATGTCGAGGTCGGACTGCCGCTGGCCTGGCAGGCGCCGTGGGAAGCCTATGATGCCTACTTCAATCGTGGTCTCAAGGAGGTCATCGAGGAGGCCTATGAGAGCCGTTTCAACGTCAAGTGGTTCCCGGCGATAATCAGCCTCAACTACGGCATCGCCCTGCGCGAGCCGATTGACACCCTTGAGGATCTGAAAGGCAAGAAGATACGAGCGGTTGGCGTGTACGGCGAACTAATGCAGAAGCTCGGCGCCTCGCCAGTTGTCGTCCCCGGCGCGGAACTCTATACCGCCCTTCAACTGGGGACCATCGACGGCATGGTCTACGGCCCTGCGGCCATTCACGAGCAGGATCTGCAGGGTTTCGTAGGATCGATGATCCTCTCGCCCAACCTGAACACGGGCGTCGGCCACTGGGTCGTGAACCGCGAGACCTGGGAAGCGTTGCCGGACGATCTGCAGGACGTGATCGAGTTCGCCGCGTATTACGGCAATCTCGCGCAGACGATGAACTATTCCGCGGTCGAGACCGAAGGAGTCGGCAAGATCAAAGCGGCGGGGGTGGCTCTGGTCGAGCTTTCCGAAGCTGAACGTGCTCGGATGAATACCATGGCACTTGAACTGTGGAACGAAATCGCTGCCCGGTCGGAACTGGCCGCCAAGGCCGTCGAGATCGTCAAACAGCAGCAAAAGGACTACGGAGAGCTCGATTGATCGAGCGTTTTCCGGGCGGCCGGCGGTCGCCCGGAAGCGTGCACGACATGTTGTGAGGATAAGATATGAGCCCACCGGGTCCGATGAGCCAAGCGGGTAAGAAGACGTCCTTTTGGGATCGCTTCAGTGCAGGTATCGCAACGGTGTCGTCGTTTCTCCTGGGAGTCATGGCGATTGTGGTCTCTTACGAGGTGGGCTCGCGCTATTTTCTGGGTCAGCCGACAATCTGGGCTTGGGACGTCAACGTTCAGCTGATGATGGCGATCGTCATGTTAGGCCTCGCCGATGTTTATCGGCGCGACATGCATATTCGCGTCGACGTCCTCACCGGACGGTTGGGAGGGCGCGCCCGGGCGTGGCTCGACATCCTCTACGCCCCATTGCTGCTGTTCATCGCGCTCACCATCCTGTGGACGGGCTGGGAGTATTTCTTCAAGGCTTTTTCGCGCGGACAGCATGCTTCGACGCTATTTGCGCCTCCATTATGGCCGATCAAGTTCCTGCTGCCTGTGAGCGGTGCACTCCTGGCCGTACAGATTGTCGCAAAATTTGTCCGCGACCTGCGTGTCGCCTTGGGAAGGGCAGGCGCATGAGTCCCGAAATCGCTACGGTTCTGATCTTCGGCAACCTGATCCTGTTTCTCGCAACCGGTCTGCCGGTAGCGTTTTCTCTTATCGGCGTTTCCCTGATCTGGTCGCTGCTGTTGCAGGGAACCGTAATCCTGCATCTTCTGCCGGCGACGATCTTCGAGACGGCGACCACGGAGATCTATATTGCCGCGCCGCTGTTCATCCTGATGGCAGTCGCGCTGGAGAAGACCGGCATCGGCGCGATGCTTTACGAGGTCATCTACAAATGGACCGGCGGTGTGCCGGGGGGGCTGGCTGTCGGAACCATCATCGCCTCGACACTGGTCGCCGCGATGACCGGCATCGGCGGCACGGCCGTGCTGGTGCTGGGCATCCTTGCCGTGCCCGAGATGATCCGCCGCGGTTATGACGTGCGGCTCGCGCTCGGGGGGTTGCCGCCGGGCGGCGCACTCGGCATCCTGATCCCGCCGACGGTAATCGGTGTCCTGCTTGGCGGCTTCACCGGCATCCCGATCGGAAGCCTGTTTTTCGGCGGCATGGTGCCCGGACTGCTGATCGCTGTGTGTTTTTGCATCTATGTGCTGGTGCGCTGCGCCCGCAACCCTGCGCTCGCGCCACCGATTCCGAACGATGAGCGGCCCTCACTCGCAGAAAAGATCCGCTCCACGAGGCTAATCGTCTGGCCGGTCGGACTGATCGTTCTCGTCCTCGGCGCGATCTGGACAGGTGCCGCGACGCCGTCGGAAGCGGCCGGCATCGGGGCGTTCGGTACCCTGGTGATCGGGCTCTTGCGCGGGCAACTCGGCCCGAAGCGGTTGAAAGAGGTCATGGTCACCTCCGGCCAGGTCTCCGTCATGGTGATGACGTTGCTGATCGGCGGCGCGCTGTTCTCGCGATTGCTGCAATTTTCCGGCTCTGCCAATCTCATCGCCTCGTATATCGTTGGCATGGAACTCGGCGTCACCGAGATGCTGCTGGTCTTCATCGCCCTGACGACGCTCTTGGGAATGTTTATCGACGGTGCGGCGATCATCTTCATCGTCAGTCCGATCCTGATGCCCGTGGTTCAGATGCTCGGCATTGATCCGGTCTGGTTCGGCGTGATCCTGATGATTTCGATCGCGGCGGGATATGTGACGCCGCCATTCGGTATGAATCTCTTCTATCTGAAGGGGATCGTGGAACAGACCAAGGACCTCCCCGGCTGCGAGCGCCTTCAGGGCGTCACGATCGCCGACATCTGGTCTGCGGTGCTGCCTTATGTCGTGATCATCTACCTGGTGATCGGTCTGGTCGTGTTGTTTCCGGAGCTCGCGATCTGGCTGCCGGCACAATTGCGGTAGCAGAGACATTTTTGGTGGTCTTGGTGTCTCCAACGACGGGCGGCCTGACCTTGGTCTGCCTCCCGTGAATGCCCTCGAATCGCGTTAGAGTTTTCCGCGTCATGGTCCGAACCCATTCTTTGGACCGCCGGAAGGTAGAGTTTTCCGGTTTTTTCACGATGGCGGGCTGGCTGCGCCATCGGGATCAAGCAACGAAATCGGCACCTTGTGCCCAATAGCACCGTG
>NZ_PYBP01000028.1:0-9690 GCF_003015025.1 Nitratireductor sp. StC3
CTCGCAAGTCTTGACGCTCTGGCTGTCAATGATCGAGGCTGTAGGTGAGGCCTCCTGGCCGCAACGCTCGCGGTCCAGCTTCAGGAGCTGGTGGTTGATCTTCTCGGACAGGCAGTCGTCGCGGACCCGGCAGAACCACCGGAACATCGTGCTCCTGGGCGGGAGGTCCGACGGCAACAGCCACCAGCCGATGCCGCGGCGCATGGCGTAGAAGGTCGCGTTCATGATTTCGCACTGCGGCAAGCGGCGTGGACGCTCCGTCTTTGCCACGGTCGGCACCATCAAATATCACTTCCGATCGGTCAGATCGGTTTCGTAACGTAGGTGCTCTCGGCAACGCCGAGAGGTAGCTGGCGTCCACATCAGGTCTCTCCGAATAAGCTTTGACAACCAATTCGGAAACACGACCGTGCCAGCTGCTCAACCCTTTCGAGACGGGCTCTCAGAATGTCGGAGGAGTGTTTATCCAGAGCACTTTGGTACGTGTTCTGCCCGGGTTTCTATATTCATGGTCAAGTTTTGACGCAAAGAAGAACGAATCACCTTCCTCAAGGATGTAGGATTTCCCCGAAACGATCAGCTCGATGGTCCCTTCCAAAACGAATCCTATTTCCTCCCCTCTGTGGCTTATCGTTCCATCGCTGCGGCCGTGAGCCTCAATGACATGAATTCCCGCTTGCAAGAGCGTGCGGTGTGCGATCGGGGAAAGCGCCTCTAGCGACACACCATGACCCATCTGCGCGCGCACACTGGTGTCGGAGCTCCTACTCGTCCGCCGAGTTACGAACACGTCATCTTGTGGGTCGGCAGCGGCAAAAAGCGTGGTGATGTTGGTGTTGAGAACGCCGACAAGCCTGTGGAGCATAGACAGTGAGGGCTTCACCTTGTCGTTTTCGACTTTCGACAGGAACCCCTCGGAGCAGCCCGCCGCCGCCGCAAGTTCCTTCAAGCTAAGCCGCTTGGTAAGTCGGGCGTGACGAAGGCGCAAGCCGATATTCGGGCTCGAACCGTCAGAAGCCCGGGGTTCAGGAAGATTAAGGTCATTCCTCACGATATGCTGCTGCCGTGTCTTTTACGTTCGCGATCTAACTATCGGTCCGAGAGCAGAGACCAGATCGTCGAGCCTCTGGCAAGCTGCACGACAATCGGCTCCCCAATGTCGATCACCCGCATAGGCATCTTGCCGGGAGTCATGTCAAGTCACTTGCCAAATAGGAAAGACACTTGACAATCACCGTCGAGGCGATAACGTGCTCGAAATAAAGGTTGGAGGAGGATTGTGATGAAGACACCGAGGAGCACGGGAACAGGCGATTGGTTGCGGCCGAACATCACGAATGATCTGGTGCCGCCTCTTTCGCGCCGGCAATTCATGGCTTGGACGGCAGGCGCGGCTCTCGGTGCGGCCTGGTTGGCCTCGGTGAGGGGCGCGGCGGCCCAGGGCGTTGCCGCGAGTGGAGATCATGAGCTTCCGTCGATCGAGAGCATTCCCGATCACCTCAAGGGATCAGGACAGGTTGTGGTTGCGACGTGGGGCGGCGTCGGTACGGAGATGCAGCGGCCGGCCTACTATGAGCCCTTCACGAAATTGACTGGCATCGAAGTCGTCGAGGCCGTCGGCCCATCGGCGGCTAAGGTCAGGGCCATGGTGGACGCTAAGAACGTCGAGTGGGACGTCGTCCAGACTTCGCGTGGTACCGTGATCGAGCTGGAACGGCTGGGGAACTACTTCCACGAGATCGACTACGGCCTGGTCGACATAGACAACATTGCCGAGTCATACCGCCACCCCAAATCGCTCGACATGCTTCCTTACGCGCAGATCTACGCATACCGAGCGGACGAATATTCCAAGGAACAGCCGCCGAGGACATGGGGCGACTTTTGGGATGTTGCGAAATTTCCCGGGCCGCGGACCCAATCTGCGGCGACAGATGGCAATTATGCCGAACTGGTCGGGGCATTGATCGCCGATGGCGTAGAGCCGACGGCAGATGCCATCTACCCGATCGATATCGACAGGGCTTTCGACAGTCTGGCCAAGATCAAGCCGCACATCGTGAAGTGGTGGACCTCGGGTGCCGAGCCGCTTCAGATGCTGGCAGACAAGGAAGCCCTGATGGCTGGGGCATGGAACGCGCGCATAGCAGCAATTCAAGCGGCTGGAGTGCCTGTTGAGATCGCCTGGGAGGGGGGCACCCTGTTCAGCAATTCCTGGGCAGTGCCGAATGGCGCACCGAACCTGGACAACGCCATGAAGTTCATCGGGTTCACGACGATGGCTCAGCCGCAGGCGCGTTATTCGATGCTCCTCCCCTACGGTTACACGAACGGTGGCGCTGGCAAGCTTATCCCGGATGATATCGCTGCCAACCTTCCGACCACGCCACACAATCTGGAAAAGCTCATTCCCCAGGACGTCGAGTGGTGGGCGGAGAATCGTCCGAAGGTGATCGATAGGTGGACCTCTTGGGTTCTTGAGTAATGTTGCCGCGGCGGCGCGGACTATGCTGAAGCCCGTGCCGCCGTCCGCTTCCGTAACCAATCAATCTTCCCTCCTTGCAAAGCTGGTTGTCGTTCGATGATGCAATCCGGCTGGAGAATTCTGGGTCCCGCATGAATAGCAGTTCCGACGCAAAAGCCATCATCGGCGCCGCTCTGCGCGTAGGTGGAGTCTCCCTCTCCTACGGGTCGGTCGGCGCCGTCAGGGGAGTGGATCTGGATGTTCAACCTGGTGAATTCATCACGCTTCTGGGACCCAGTGGCTCCGGGAAAACCTCCACGCTAATGATGGTCGCCGGGTTCGCCTATCCGGATGAGGGAGAGATATTCCTCGACGGACAGGAACTCACAAACCTGCCGCCTAATGAGCGCGGTATCGGCATGGTGTTCCAGAGCTACGCTCTGTTTCCGCATATGACCGTTGAGCAGAATGTCGGTTTCCCCTTGAAGATGAAAAAAAAGAGCAAGGGCGAGATTAGCGCGCGCGTCGCCGAGGTCTTGGAGGTTGTCAATCTCCAAGGATATCAGGACCGCTTCCCCGGGCAGCTTTCTGGAGGCCAGCAGCAGCGCGTGGCGCTGGCGCGGGCCATCGTCTTCAATCCTCCCCTCCTGCTCATGGACGAGCCCCTTGGGGCGCTCGACAAGCAGTTGAGGCTGCATCTTCAAGTCGAGATCAAGCGGATTCAGGAGTCTCTCGGCCTGACGGTTCTCTACGTCACGCACGATCAGGAAGAGGCGCTTGTCATGTCCGACAGGATCGGTGTGATGGACGACGGGCGTCTTCTCCAACTCGGAACGCCACACGAGCTCTACGACAATCCCGCGACCGAGTTCGTGGCCTCATTCATCGGCGAGAGCAATTTCCTCGCAGGACAGGTTCTGCAGGCGGATAACGGCTACATGTCTGTCGACGTCGGCGGCCAGTCGATCCTAGTTCCGGCGAGCGCCGGCAGCGCTGCCATCGGACAGGTGGTCATTGCCGTCCGCCCGGAGAAAATCTCGTTGGCTCCGGGTGGAGATCTTGGCGGAGACATGAACCTTCTGCTCGGCGTCGTGAGCCAACGCTTGTTCGTCGGCGACGCGATTCGCTACAAGGTGGACGTGCTGTCCGGCGCGTCGCTGGACATCAAGCAGCAGCGCACCGCTACGAGTCGGTCCTGCAGCGTTGGCGAGCAGGTTTCCGTATGCTGGCATAAGGACGATACGAGGATCTTTCCTCAGACGGCCGAAGCCTCGTTAGCCAATTGAGGCCAGCCAGTATGCATCCTCACAAATCCTCCCCCATGGATCGCAGCGTCAGCTGGCTTGTCGTGCCGATCTTATTGTTCCTGGCAGTCTTTTATGCCTATCCGGTGATGTCCATGCTGTGGCGAAGCATCAGCGATCCCAGCATGTCGCTCGAGCACTATCGGAACATATTCACGAGCGCGACATTCCTCAGGATCTTTCTTCTCAGTTTCCAGATCGCCGCGGTTGTTACGCTTATCAGCCTCGTTCTCGCGTATCCGCTGGCCTACATCATGGCTACGTCATCACCTTTCATCTCCCGGCTGCTGCTGGCTCTCGTCCTGATACCGTTCTGGATCAGCATTCTCGTACGCTCCTACGCGTGGATGGTTCTTCTCGGCCGCGAGGGGCTAGTGAACGCTATCTTGATGAAGATCGGCCTGATCGACGCTCCGATCCGTCTGCTGAACACGACCTTCGCCACATATGTCGGCATGGTCCATGTCCTTCTTCCGTTCATGGTGCTGCCGCTGTTTTCAGTTCTGCGAAGCATAGATCGCCGCCTGTTGATGGCAGCCGACGGACTGGGGGCGCGGCCATTCACGATCTTTCGCCTGATCGTCTGGCCGCTGTCGATACCCGGCGTCATCGCCGGTTGCCTGCTCGTGTTCGTGCTTTCGCTTGGCTTCTACGTGACGCCGGCCCTCCTGGGCAGTTCCCGCGATCTCATGATCGCCATTCTCATCGGAATCCACGTGGATCTGTTCAACTGGGGTCTGGCTTCGGCTCTGGCAACCGTACTCCTGCTGATCACATTGCTCATCGTTGGCGTGTTCGACCGCTTCATGAACCTCGAAAAGGTGCTGGGTGGAAAGAATGGCCGGTAAACGCCCGAAGAAAGGTCGTGTCCGTACGCATCGGCACTTGGTAACATTTGCTGCCGCGTTGGTTGCGTTCTTCCTAGTGTTCCCGATTTTCGTCATCGTCCCCGTCTCCTTTTCGTCGTCGGATTTCCTCCAGTTCCCGCCACCCGGGCTGAGCCTGCAGTGGTACGAGCAACTCGTGACACGAGATGTCTGGCTCGACTCGGCATTGCTGAGCTTCTCGGTCGGCGTCGCGGTGATGATCCTGGCTACCCTGCTGGGCACGGCTGCTGCCTTCGCCACCGTAAGAGGCAAGCTGAAGAACCGCCGGTTGATCAGTGCCTTCATTCTCTCCCCGCTGATCGTTCCCGGCATCGTGGTGGCGATCGCGATCTATTTCTTCTTTTCTAGGATCGGCCTCGCCGGAACTCCCCTGGGCATGATCTTTGCGCATACTGCGCTCGCGGTGCCCTATGTGTTCGTCAACGTCACAGCCACCTTGTTCGGGTTTGACAGGCGTTTGGAACAGGCCGCGATGATATCGGGCGCGAACCGCTGGCAGACCTTCAGATACGTTACCCTACCCGTCATTCGTCCCGGAATGATGGCCGGCGCCTTGTTCGCCTTCATTGCCTCCTTCGATGAATTGATCGTGGCGATCTTCATCGCCGGCACGGGCGCCAGAACCTTGCCGGCACGTATGTGGGAAGGGGTCAGGATGGAGATCTCGCCCACGATCGCAGCCGTGGCGACCGTCACGATCATTATTTCCATCGCGGCTTTCATGACAGCCGCATTTCTGGAGAAGCGGGCGGCAAAGCTTTCGAAGCCGCTGGCAGAAAACGATTTGGAGCGCTGAGCAGATGGTTGACCGGACGACGGTAATCGAGGGTGGCACGGTGGTCGCGTTTGACGGAAAGGAGCACCGGATCGTAGAGAACGGCTTCGTTCTGTTCTCCGGTGACCGCATCGTCGAAATCGGAAGAAACTTCTCGGCGGAAGCTGGCAATCGCATCTCTGCTAAAGGCAAACTCGTCATCCCTGGACTGATCAGCCTGCACGCGCATGCGGGCGTCGATGCCGGCAGCCGCGTCATCGTGGATGGGGGGCGCCGCGATCTCTGGCGGTCCGGTTTCTTTAATTTCGAGCCCATTAATGGCTCGAACTCACGCTCTTTTGGACGCTCTGCGGATACGAACGCCGGGTTGCGTTACGGTCTTGCCTGCCTGTTGAAAGGAGGGGTCACAACTGCCGTCGAGCTTGGGGGCGGCGATGGAGGGTTCGACCAGCGGATGGTGGAGCTAGCCGATGAAGCGGGCATCAGGCTCTACTACGGGCCGACCTTCTATTCTGGCTACTACGCGTTCGACCCAGCAGGGCGGTTCGAACTGCGACCTGACGACCGGCAGGCGGAAGAGGCGCTTGATCGGGCCGTGGAGTTCATCGAGCGCTTCGACGGGGCGAATGACGGTCGCTTCCGCGGCATGCTCATTCCGTCCTCGTTCCTCCGCACGCCGCAGAATCTATTCCGCCGCGTCAAGGAGGCCGCAGCGAGCCTGGGTGTTGGCATCACCTTCCACATCACGGAATCGCTCTGGGAGTTTCAGCGGACCGTCGACGAACACGCCAAGACGCCGATCAGCGTGGTCGCCGATTGGGGTGTGCTGGGGCCGGAAGTTATCCTCGGCCACACGATCTATGTCAGCGGGCACAGCCAGACCGCCTGGCCATATGAAGGCGATCTGCAGGCGATCAGCCAGTCAGGCGCGACGGTCGCTCATTCACCCGTCACCTTCGCCCGTCGAGGCGTCGCCATGGAATCGTTCCAGCGATATCTCGATCATGGTATCAATCTCGGCATCGGTACCGACACCTATCCGCTCGATATTCTCGAGGAAATGCGGATCGCGGCAATCGCGGGGAAACTCGCGGACTCCAATTTCGAGTCAGCACGGGCCGCTGACGTCTTCAATGCCGCGACCCTCGGGGGCGCGAGGGCCCTGGGACGCGACGATATCGGACGCCTCGCGCCGGGTGCCAAGGCCGACATCACCCTGATCGACATGGCGAACCTTCGCATGAGCCCATTCGCGGACCCGATCCGGGCGCTTGTCTACTGCGGTACCGGCGAACTCGTTCATACGGTGGTGGTCGACGGCCGGACTGTCGTTGAGTCCGGCAAGCTCCAATGCTGGAACGAGAGTGAACTCCTCGCCGACGCCAATGCGTCGGCACAGGCGGTTTGGAACGAATTCAGCGAATACGATATCGGCGGCAAGACGATTGAGGACCGTTATCCGCAGAGCTTCAAGCCATGGACCGACGTTTCCTTCCCCTAACCGTTGCGCTGGAGATCGTTGATGGGCAACTTCGTCAGAAATGTCTCACACGCCCACCAGATTGATGTTTACTTCGACAATGGCATCATAGCTGAGATCAGCGGTACCACGGAGCCGTGTGACGCGGCGAACGTCATAGATAGAAGGGAATTTCTTCTTTTACCTAGCTTCATCAACACGCACGGTCACTTGTTCATAGAAAATATGTTGAAGGATCAAACGAACGAAGTTGGCAGCAGAGACTTCTACATGTTGCCGCGGACGGGCAGGTCCGAACACTCCTCGACCAACAGGGTGCGAATGAAAGCCCCCAGGAGGCGCAAGGACGGTCGATCAAGAAGGTTCCCGCGTCGCGTTGGGCCGGCTGGGGCGTTGAGGCACGGATGCCGAAAACCTTCGGCACGTTGAGATTCGATTTGGAAAGTAGGGCAGATTCATGACGAAGCCGGTTGAAAACGACACGGTCTGCGTAAGATCGGCTGCATGGATCGTCGCGTGGAGCGACGAGCTTCGCTCGCATATCTTTTTGCGCGATCAGGATTTCGCTTTCTCAGGCGACAGGATCGTTCAGGTCGGCGGAACCTATGACGAGCCCGGCGCGAGAGAGATCGACGGTCGCGGCGTGATGGTCGTTCCTGGCCTCATCAACATCCATTCACATCCGGACGTCGAAACGACTTATCGAGGCATCCGCGAGGACCATGGTGTCCCCGAGATGTACATGACGGGGTTGTATGATCGCGTCCAGGCCTACGGCTTCGACGAGCAGTCTCAACTGGCCTCGGCCGAAGTCGCATATTGCGAGATGTTGCTTTCAGGATGCACCACGGTGGTCGACCTGTCGTCGCCCTATCCGGGCTGGAGCGAGCTCGCGGCCAGAAGTGGTTTGCGTACCTATCTGGGACCTCATTTTGCTTCGGCGCGTTGGAAGGTGCCGAACTCGCATACTGTAGAATACGAATGGGATCTGCCCCGCGGAGAGGCGGGCCTCGCCTATGCGTTGGAGATGATTGACCAGTTCGCCAGTCACCCGAGTGGCCGGCTGTCCGGCATCCTCTACCCCGCACAGATTGACACCTGCGACGAGACTTTGTTGCGTGACGCGGCGGCCGAGGCGGATCGCCGAGACATACCCATCACAACCCATATTTCGCAAAGCGTCGTCGAGTTTCACGAAATGGTGCGGCGCCATGGCATCACACCTGTCCAATGGGCCGACAAGATAGGACTTCTGGGGCCGCGGTCGATCTTGGGTCACGCAATCTTCATCGACGATCATTCCAAGATTACATGGTGGACGAGGCGGGATCTCTCGCTTCTCGCGGAAAGTGGCACTTCGGTCGCACACTGCCCCACTACGTTCTCGCGCTACGGCCAAATGCTGGAGGATTTTGGACGCTACCAGGCTGCAGGCGTCACTATCGGGATCGGTACGGATTGCGTACCGCACAACATGATCGAGGAGCTGCGATGCGGACTCATTTTAGGACGTATCAGGACGTCGGACATCAACGCCGTCAGCAGCCGCGATATATTGGAAGCAGGAACAATCAACGGCGCCAAGGCCCTTGGGCGGGATGACATTGGCCGGCTCGCGACGGGCAAGAAGGCCGACTTTGCCCTGGTGGACCTGGCTGCACCATTGATGCAGCCGTTGAGGGATCCCTGGCGCTCGCTGCTCTTCTCGGCGGCTGACCGGGCGATTAGAGACGTGTTCATCGACGGCCGGCAGGTCGTCAAGGATCGCCAAGTGCTGACGCTGGACCACCTGGACGCGCTCGATCGCACCTTCGCGGGGCAGGTCAGAATGGAAAACAGCGTCTCCGCCAAGGATCGCGAGTCTCGAACGTCTCTCCAGATCTCCCCATTGTCGTTGCCAATTCAGTGAGCCATGTGTGTTCCGGCGTGGAATAGGGACCTGGTATCAGGGGTGGCCGGCATCCAAAAAGACCCCCGTAACGGTATGGGTTCAGACTGCCTCCGGTTTCATCGGAGGCATTTGTTTTGAACGTTGATCGTGGAGACGATTGCGAAGATGATGTGCCCCCACTGAATCGAACCGTTTTGAGCTGGAGTTTCCCATTTGTGCCCCTTGTCGGGAAACGGAAATTTCCATGAAGAAGTCGAAGGTTTCGGAAGCGTAGATTGCTTTCATCTTGCGTCTGGCAGATGATGGAATGCCGGTCGCGGAGGTGTATAGTTAGGCGTTCACCAAGCTCGCCCGCATTTTCTAGGCGGCCGTACGGCGCGGTATCGGCTTCGAGCACGGATTGGAACAGGCCATGGCTGCCTGAACCGAAGGTATCGATTACGGTTTCCCAAACGAAAGCCGCAGTTTAACGAGATTGGCGAATGGAAGCTGATGGTCGGAAGGGTTGAACACCCGCGTCCGTCCTGAAAGGCTGGTTCAAAAACAGCGCTGCGACGCCAAGATCTCTGCAAGGTCCAGGACGCGCGGATGTCTATCTTCGTGACAGAAGCAAATCGCTAATGTCCACGCGGGCCGAATCGCATGGCGCCGGTGGTGACCAAACGCAGAGCGTTCTGCGCCTTTTCCGCTTACCGAAGACTTCCTATTAGGCGCTGGACAGGTGGTGATCACAGGATTGTGAACACCAGAGAGTGGGCCGTATTTTGAAGTTTCAAGAGCGGCTGACGTTTAAAACCCATTTGAAGCCCTTTCAAAGGGTGTTTGAGGACTAGCCCTTCAAAAGTCGCACGTTTCCGGCTTTCTCGGTGCTTCCAACCGTCTTGGACAG
>NZ_PYBP01000029.1:0-2723 GCF_003015025.1 Nitratireductor sp. StC3
CACGGTGCTATTGGGCACAAGGTGCCGATTTCGTTGCTTGATCCCGATGGCGCAGCCAGCCCGCCATCGTGAAAAAACCGGAAAACTCTACCTTCCGGCGGTCCAAAGAATGGGTTCGGACCAATGAAACCCAGGACTCTCCAAACAACTGGAGGGAAGTCAGGGGCTCAGGTCAGACGCCATCGCGCGTTACCATGCGAACGCAATTACGACCGCCGAAGTTATTCAGGAACTGATTGCCCTCGCCAAGGAAATTAGGACTGCTCGGACACGCGGAGACGAAAAAGGTCTTTCGGAAGACGAGATCGCCTTCTACGATGCACTCGCAGAGAACGAAAGCGCAATTCAGGTCATGGGCGACGAGCGTCTGCGTGTCATTGCCCATGAGCTTCTTGGCAGCCTGAAGAGCAACGTTACCGTGGACTGGGCGCACCGTGAGAGTGCACGTGCCCGGATGCGGGTGCTGGTTAAGCGAATTTTGCGCAAATACGGCTACCCGCCTGACCTACAGGATGATGCCGTCCAGACCGTTTTGCAGCAAGCTGAAGCGCTTTCGGAAAGGTGGACAGCTTAGACAAAGCAGGAATGAGGAGATAGTGCCGATCACCCAAAATAGATTTGGGCATCTTTGTGTTCTCCAAGGTTCTTTGGGCGATATGGCTTGGTTTCACCCATTTGCGGCACAGTCGCCGCTTTGAGCCGTTCAATTACCGCAGGATGCAGACTAGCCTCCTCGTGGATATTGCGAACCTTACGCGTCCATGTCAGTCTATCGCCCGTGACAGCACGCAACCAAGCTGGCTGCATCTCCAGAATCCCTTGTATCTCATCATGCTGAAGAGCATTCGGGTCGGGGAACGTCACGAGCAACTCATCCCGTACCTTTATTGTGGACACTGCTTGCTTGAACTCGTCCACCATCCATTGCAGCGTGATATCCGATAGTCTGGACTCTTCCTCCGGATAGCTACCACCGATGTCGGAGTGATTTCCCGCGAACCAGACCTGCTTCATCCACTCGGTATGGCCACGCTCGTTGTTCCATACAACATCCTCGCCACGCCCCCAGGCCACTCTTGGAAATTTGGTCCTGGCTTCATCGATTGAAAGTGCGTGTCGAAGGAAGGGGATCTCTTTGTCGACGTAGCGGTCATAATATTTGCCACTCCACCAAGCCATGTGGCCATGACGAACAGCGGCATACCAGTCCAGAGGGTTCCACCAGCGGAGTCGGCGTTTCTCGTCTTCAAAGAAGTATTTGAATTGGGTGTATAGGCTACGGCCAGCCCAGAAAGCCATACTGAGGGGCAAGAGGGTAAAAGGTACGGCAATCCACCAAGTCGTACTCATGAAGAGATAAGCTGCCAGAGCCGAGACAAGCAGAAAGGCACTACCCGCGATCAATGTTGCCGAACGACTGCCCAGTGCAGCAACCGTATCAAATACGCCAATAAATGTCGGCTGAACGTTCCCCTGCCCTTCTCCGTCAGCGCCTTTGCCTTCAGAGCCGTACTGTCGGCGGAAGCGGCGCGCCTTTTCCTCACGCTCGTATTCATACTTATCTCGCTTTCGGCCGGCACCATGATTGTAGACATACCGAACCGCATCTGACGCAATTTTCCTCAACGAAGGTCCGTATCGAGGTACCGGGCCGCCATTCGCATCTTGCGTGGGTATGCCACACAGATTGAGAACATTCGCCACGGTTCGAACGGTATAGGCCCCTCGGCTAAACCCGATAAGGTGGATGCGATCACCTGGGTCATAGTTGGCAATGATTGCGGCATAGCAGTCGATGACATTCTCATCGATACCCGTACCAACGGCGGCTGCGAAGAAATTCCGGACGCGTTTGAAAGTCAAACTTCCGGTTTCACCAGCTCCCAATCCTGGATCATAGAACGCAAACTGTTCGCGGGGGGAAATCGGCGAATCAGGCCCAGGCCGCATCGCGCGATACATCTTATACACGTTGGAAAGTCGCTGATCAGGGCGCAGACCCCCAATTTGGCCCGTACCATCCGAGAAAATCAATATATCCTTTGCCACTAGCGCCCCCAATGAATCACTTTCGCTGCCGGATTTTAATTCTACACGACCCGAAAGCGGACCACCAACGGTAAGTTCCTATTTTGTTCCTATCATAGATACATTTACGCCCGCCCTGAGCCTATAGACTCGGCGACGGCCTCGATGTGTTGACTAATTGCATCATCCAGTTCGGCGGAAAGCTGTCCGCGTGGCGTGTGATCCCGCCATACGGCTGGGATAGTCTCAACTGCCTCTTCCACGATTGACCACAAAGGTGCTGGCGCAAGGCCCGCAGTATCTGCGAAGCGGCGAACCTGGTCACGTGTGACTGTGTGCAAATCCTTCGATTTGCCGAAGCTGAGGCCGTGACTATCCGTTGGGATGTAGGGAAGCGTGGCAACATAATCGTATGCCGGTGCGAGCGAAGGGGTTCGCCGGTCGCGATAGATCAGTGACCAGTTCTTAAGGTGCATATCGCCGTTGCCGATGAAGGTGGTGAAGACGATGCGGCGAAAGAAATCTTCAGCCGCTTCCAATCCGCATTCTGCGGCGAGAACCGCAGCGATATTGGCGTTGACGTGCTCCCCTGAATGTACCCATTCATAGGCTAGCGCTGTTCACGTTGTGGTCCATTCGTGACCGGGTTGCAAATTCGTTCGGTGTGAGGCCCTCAAGGCTCGTGTGCGGTCGAT
>NZ_PYBP01000003.1:0-479008 GCF_003015025.1 Nitratireductor sp. StC3
CTGATGCTCCTTCAAAACCCCGATGATCTGTTCTTCCGAGAACCGTGATCGCTTCATTGCCTGTCTCCTTTGTCGAGGAACAGGCTAACCCAAAATCGGGAACATCTCAGGGGAGCACGTCACCTAAACTTGACGATTCAGAAATTGATGAGGTACTTAAATTAACAGATGATCTTGAGAAATGGCTATCAAAACATCAGTTGAATGAACAAGACTTCATCAGACAAGCGATACTGGATGGAATCCGACAATTTCGTTTCCGCCTCGAGCGAATCGGATGGCTTGGTTGGGGTTACACCGTTGCCTCGTTGCGAGACATCATAGGAGCTTATCTAGCACTCGAAAGAGGGATCGTTCCAAATAAAACGCCCGATTCTGAAGCTGTTCTCAAGAAGGCATATGGATCCTTAAGGAAAATATATGAGAAAATCGGCATTCTTAAAGATGTCTCCAACACTGGCGAGTTTTTACTAAAGGCATATGGGGCCGCGTCTTTAGTGATGGATAGCCGTGTGATTGCAGGCCTCCTTTCTCATGCCGACTAACCAGAACCTAAAAATTTACTGGGATACGTCATAGAAATTTTTCTCACCACGAGGACAATTTTCACGTAGGAGATATGCGCAGCGGAGTATTGAAGGCTCATCTGTACCGTAGCTTTCCTCGGTATGCCCGCAACGATCGCAGGTTAATTCGACGCCCTCAACCATTCCGTGGTGACCATCGAGTTCGACGTAATTCGTCGTGGTTGTTATACGTGCCACAAGGTCTTTTCCTATAGCCTCACAAGGCAGCCTTAGGAACAAGCTTAGGACGTCGCCGCTCTTTCCTCTTTGCCTGCTTCATCATCTTGGCCGCCTTGCTGATGCGCGCAGCCGCCTCCTTGGCCTTGTCCCTTTCAACTGTCTCACACTTGGCCGTCGCACCTTCAAGCAACATTTTCAGCTTTTCACTACAAATCTTAATATCGGCCGGAACCCGATCAGAAAATTTCCTCGTCAGTTTGGCCGTGCTTCTTGCATATCACCTCGAATTATTGATTACGCAAGCAGTCGGACACAAGTCTTTTTTTGGGACCTATATACGTGTGTGACCCAAACCCTACGGGGTGGCATCCTCGTTATTCCAATGGCGGCCCGTCATAGTCATCGGGGGGTCGAATTTCTTTCCAACGTGCGGCGACTTCTTTGCAAGATTCCGTTACCCGCTCTCTGAACCGCTGGTGCGCTGAACTTGCCTTCGTTACATTTTTTTCAGCGAGGTCGATTGCCATGCATAGGCGGGGGAGAGGCTCCATTTGGCCGCCTTCAAGTGACCAAAGCATCAACCCAGAGATTGCCGCAAGACGGTCTCGCAAGTCACCTCTATCGGCTGAAAACGCGTAAAGAAGTAATATCCCACCGCTATTTGTCACGTCATCGGTTTCAGCGGTTATCAAGGCATCAAGACTGACGTTTATCCTGACGCCTTCCACGGTATGGTGGATCGTCTTCGGCGCGGCACTGATCTGATAACGGCCAAACTTGCGGGGCGTGATTGTTTCGCGAAAACACCGAATTGCTCGGGCGCAACGCAAAGCTTCATCGCGCTGATAGCCGATCTCTCTGCGTGCTTTAGTGTCCATACGGTCTTCAAGGAATGCCAAATCAGCAGCGCCGAAATCAGGCGTTGACAGCGCGTCTTTCAATGGCTTCTTAACCTGAGTGTACGAAGTTACCTCGACCTTTTTGGGGAACTTGGCGGCCCCGATAATTCTTGTCCGTTGTGGGGCATTCGAAGCAGCCAAATACTCCGCAACGTGGTTTACTGAAAACTGTGGATTTCGGTTGTAACCGTAGTTTGGAGAATCACCCATGGACGACATCTCACTGGTTGCAAAAATCGACGAGAACACAACTATATACGTATCGCCAATGCACGAAACTACTTATTCAGAGTTTGTTGATCGTGACAATCTTGGCGGTCCTGGTGGCTATTTTATCGCGCGCCAGCGTCGTGGAGAATTCCAAATCCTTGCGAAAGCTGCAAATTTAGACACGGCGCGTGAAATTTTTGCGATGTTGGCATCATCTGCGAAATTTCCCCGCGTTGCGGCTTAGGTGCTGGTCAGCCGCCCGGCAACAGTTTCTGCTCGATAGCGTCGAGTGCAAGTTGGGCCATGGATGGCGGCAGGTCGCCTTTCTTCACCTTTCCATCGAGGTAGTGCCGGAACTTGCCGCCCTCGATGTATTCGCTTTGCAGCCATTCTCGGTATTCACCAAGCGCGGCAAGCGGATAGCACCACGATTCCTGCGGGTTTGACTGCGCCTGAGGGTGATCCGCAGGATAGCGGTGCGGGTATTTTGTTCGCGCGCCGTACTTTTCAGCAAGCCTGTTAGCATCCCAGAATTTTGACCAGTGTTGACCGATTGAGATATCGACAACGGTCTTTTCGCCAATGTCTGCCCCAGCCTGAAGCATCTCATAGATGATCGTATGGGCTTCGTTGAACACGTTGAAGAAGCCGCGCGGCGCGGACTGGTAATTCAGTTCGATCCGTTCATGCCACTTGCGGAACTTGTCTTGGAATTTGCCAGTCGGATCATAACCAAGCTGGCTGTAGATGAGTTCGCGGAGCTTTGACCCGGCGAGAAGGCGGAAGTTATCACGGGCCTGTTCCTGAACGTTCTGCCCCGCGTCAAAGGCGTAATATTCAAGTACGGCAAGGCACACCTCGGCGGGGTAGCAGTAGTGCACCACACCCTTGTGCATGATCTCGATATGCGCCTTGCGAGCGTAAAATCCAGCCTTCTCCAATATCGCCTTGATGGCGGTGATGCGAGGCTTGGGGGGCGCTTCGTTCCATTGCGAACTGATAGTCCCGATGTGGGCATTCTGGACACCGCAAAGGACAGCAAGCCCGCGCTGGTTAAGATACGGCGTACCGTCGCCAAGGACGCCCATACCAATGCCGCCGATGTCGCGCTCAATCTCGATACCAAGGTCAAGTTCACCTTGGGGGGTGATTTCCTTCGACCCCGATTTTGATGCTAAGCTCTTGATACTGCTGGCGTTTGGGGTGATTTCCTTCGGGTCGGTCTGAGCTAATCTTCGCACCGCTTCATCGAAGTCCATGTCGAGGCTAAACGGGCCTTCTCGCTTTCTGTCGTTCATGCGATCAGTTCCTTGTAACGGAGACGGCCATCAACGCGGCTGAGAAGGGCATTCAGGCGGTCGCCTTCTTCGAACTCGCGGCGATTGTAACGCCACGTCATTTCGGAAAGATATCGGCCAAGGTGCTTGTCCGAAATCCAGTGGTGGATGCCGTATATCTGACGCTTGATGTGCGACCATGCGCCTTCAATCGAGTTGATATGGAAATAGAAGGCGCGGACGTACTCGCCGCAACTGTGATTGACCGTCTGGTGATAGTAGGACTTCGACAGACCCTGATAGCCGGGGTACTCGTCTGTCATCACGATAGACCCCTCGGTGACGTGCGCCTCTACGGCGGCCTTCACATCCTTGAGCGTCGTCAGGTGGAAGGCGCGGAACTCACCATTGCGCTCAAGAGCACCCCACACAACTGCCTTGCCGGAAGGTCCGCGAACGCCTTTGCGCTTATCGGCGTGCTTGTTCTTGTCCTTACCGCCCATGAACGTCTCGTCGATTTCAACGGTGCCTTCGAGGGGCCTATTGAAAGACTTGGTGCGGGCCGCATGGCGAAGACGGTGCAGCATGAACCAAGCGGTTTTCTGTGTCACCTTGATATCGCGGGCGAGCGTCGTGCTGGCGACGCCCTTCTTGTGCGACGTGATAAGCCAGATCGCCATGAACCACTTGCGGAGCGGGATTTTGCTATCTTCGAAGATCGTGCCGACTTTGATGCTGAAGCGCTTCTTGCAGTCGCCGCACTTGTGGTTCCGGTTATCGGAGAAGTGATAGACCTTCGTGGAGCCGCAATGCGGGCAGTGCGCGTTTTCGTTATCGGCGCCCCAGCGGATCGAGCGCAGATGGTCAATCGCGGACTGCTCGTCCGGGAAGGCTTCCATCATCTCAAACAGGCTGCTGAAGGCTTTCATGGCTACCGCTCCGATCCGATAGCCTGAACATAGGTGTTTATCTGACCCACGTCAATGGGTCACACACGTATATAGGCCCCCTTTTTTTGTTGAACTAATTTAGCCACCTCAGCAACCACCCCAACAGCCACGCGATAGCGCGGCCTGTCCAGGCTCCATGCCGCGAAACTGGCGCAGATCACAGACGTTCCGGCACAAAACCCGGCGCGCGGTCGCAAAAACCCCTGACCGAAATGGCAACGGAGAGACGGAACCACGCGGACAAATCGCCCGCGCCAACCGCCGCCGCCGCCCGCCAACCCCCTGTCCCAACACCCCTTTCCCCATTCCCCACCCGTTTTTTCATCCCCGCCCCTCGCCGCCTCCCTTACCCTTTGCCCAGTTCTTCTCGCGGGAACGCCGATCATGACGGTGATTGCGCGGAGGGGAACCGGCGCCTCCGTTTCGGCCTCGTAAGCCGGCACCGGGGCGGCCGCGTCCAAGGGTTCCCCTGCGGGCATGACGACCCGCGCGTGCCGGACGGTGCACTCGGTCCGTCCTTCAAGGGACGGCGGAAGCGGAACGGACGCGGACGTAAAAACGCCGGGCGGCGGTCTTCGGATCGCACGAAATGCAAAGGCGAGCGAGCCGAAGGCCGCCGTCTCCCGACCGCAATGGCCAGACGCTTCGGCGGGCGTGGCAGCGATGGAGCATGGGCAATGGACAGCAGCAAACCGCAGGCAAGGCGCGACATTCCGGCCAAGGGCCGAGCCGGCGACCGCCGGCCGCCCGCGTTATCGGGCGCGCCCGCAGAGGGCCCGGCGCGCAGCGACGCAACGGCCCGTGAGCGAAGCCAAGCGCCCAACCCCCAAGCCGGCGACCGCCGGCCGCCCGGTTTTCCGGGCGCGCCCGCGCAGGGCCCGGCGCGCAGCGACGGAACGGCCCGCGAGCGAAAACAAGCACCCGATTCCCGCAAAANTGAGCGAAGCCAAGCGCCCAACCCCCAAGCCGGCGACCGCCGGCCGCCCGGTTTTCCGGGCGCGCCCGCGCAGGGCCCGGCGCGGAGCGACGCAACGGCCCGTGAGCGAAAACAAGCGGCCAACGGCCGAGCCGGCGACCGCCGGCCGCCCGCGTTGTCGGGCGCGCCCGCGCAGGGCCCGGCGCGCAGCGACGGAACGGCCCGCGAGCGAAGTCAAGCGCCCAACCCCCAAGCCGGCGACCGCCGGCCGCCCGGTTTTCCGGGCGCGCCCGCGCAGGGCCCGGCGCGCAGCGACGGAACGGCCCGCGAGCGAAAACAAGCACCCGATTCCCGCAAAATCCCGCCATTCCCGCGGCCCTGGCCGGTGTTCAAGGTGCCGGAAATCCCGCGCGGCGTCGGCACCGACGCGCAATGGGAACTGGGCGAGCGCGAGCGCGCCGATTACTACAGGAACATGGGCATCATCCTCGGCCTGATGCAGTGGGTGTGCACCAGGCTCGGCAACCACCGGCGCTGCCGCCTGCGCGTGTGCCGCCGCAAGCGCCGCTGCGCCGGCCGCCGGCCGGAAGACCGCTGGAACGACGGGTTTCTGTTTCCGCTGGTGCCGCCCTGCGAGCCGATCGAGGAGGAGCGCATCTACCAGCTCCGCGACGAGGTCAACCAGGTGCTCTGGCAGGCCGAATGCCGCGGCGCGCAGACCCCGTCGCCGCCGCCGGTGCGCTGTGCCGCCGTGCCGCTGGTGTTCGACGACGGCGAAACCCCGGTTCGCGACGCGGGCCGCGCCGAGACGGCGGACGGCGCGACGGGGCGCTCCGGGCGCGCCGACGAATGACCCGGCTAGTCGAACAGGCCCTTCGGCGTCTCGCCCTTCAGGAACGGCTCGATGAAGGCGGCAAGCAGGGATGCCTGGGTAATCACCGCGGTGTGCGACGTCGCCGGCATCACCGCCAGCCGCGATTGCGGCAGCGGCTTGCCCATGTCGCCCATCCCCCCGCCGCCGAGAAGCCGCAGCATCGAGACGGCGTGCTCCAGCGTGTTGACGTCGGCGTCGCCCGAAATGATCAGCACCGGCATCGTCAGCGCCTTGACGTCGTCGGCCCATTGCATCGGTTCGTGTTCGAGCCGGATCAGCTTTTCCACCAGCGCGGGAAAGCCGTCCGGGTCGGCGGCGAGCCGCTTGTAGTCGGCCGCGAACGGCATCTCGAGGAACATCTCGACGTTCATCTGCGGGATGAAGGCCTTGAACTCCGGCTGCCAGCCCTGCGCGTCGTAGGCGACCGAGGCCGCGACCAGCCGGTCGACCTTGTCGGGATGGCGGATGGCGAGCTGCAGGCCGGCCGCCGCGCCCATCGAATAGCCGAACACGTCGGCGCGCGCGAGCCCGACCGCGTCCATGAAGGCGGCCACGTCGTCGGCGAGGTTTGGATAGGTGATCGGCCGGTCGATGTCGGTGGTGCGGCCGTGGCCCTGGAACTCCAGCGCGTAGACGGTATGGTTTTCGGCCAGGATCGGGATGATCTCGCCCATCGTCTCGATGTTCATATAGGCCCCGTGCAGCACCACCAGCGGGTCGCCGGCGCCGGATTTTTCGTAATAGACCTGCATGCCGTTGACCGCGACCCGGTCGCCGGTGGGCGCGTCGTCGGCAAGCGCGGGGTCGGCGAGCACGGGCATGAGCAGGCCGGCAAGGCCGGCGAAGAGTGTGGCGCGGGACATCGTTTCCTCCTGATTGATCCTGCGGCCGCGGCCGCTTGCGACCTCACGACGAACCGGGCGCCGGCATTTCGACACCGCCGATCCCTTTTCCTTGAAAAACCGGCCGTGTCGGGTCTGCGCCACGGGCCGTCCGGCCGGCCCTGCCGCATCGCCGCCGCATTCGCGCGCGAGGCTTTTCGGGCCGCGGCGCGTTTCGCCGCCGGCCGAGACAGGGGAGCGGCCATGATCAGGATTTTGGTGCTGACCTCGCTTGTCGCGCTGGCCGCGACGCCGGCCGCCGCGATCGCGCGCTACCAGTCCGAGACGCTCGACTGCGGCCAGGCGCAGGCGATCCTGGAGCGCGAGGGCGCGGCGATCTTCCGCTACGGATCGAAACGCAACCCCTCGCTGACGCTTTATGACCGCTACGTGCTGCATGGCGGTTTTTGCGGCTGGGACGAGTATGCCGCCAATGGCTGGATCCCGACCCGCGACGACCCGCGCTGTTTCGTGCGCGTGTGCAAGCCGAAAGTGTTTCACGAAGACCCGTTCTGAGCCGCGCGTCCGGCTCAGCCCGGCCCGGTCGCGGCGGTGCCGGCCATCAGTCGAGATGCTTGCTGATGAAGGCGCCGGTCGCGCCGATCAGCTCGTCGACCGTCTCGGTGCCGGCAAAGGCGTTGAAGACATGGTCCATCGGCCGCACGAACAGCTCCCCCTCGCCGTCGTGATAGTCGAGCAGCACCTGGCCGGACGCCGGCTGCGGAAACACCACGTCGTCCTTGGTGCCGACCGCCACGAACAGCGGCTCGTCATATTCGGCGATCTCCGCCACCGGATCGATCAGGTAAAGCTGTTCGAAAAAACCCGGCTTGAGCGCGATCTCCGCGCCCCACGGCAAGGTCACCTTCACCGCCGCGCCGGTGCTGGCAAAGCCGGCCTTCATGGTGTCGGGGCCGAGCACGAAGGTCATCGCCGCGGCGAGATTGCTGCCCGGCGCCCACAGCGCCACGGCGTCGAGATCGTGTTCGGTGCGGCCGGCGACCGTCGCGCCGACGGTGCCGCCCATGCTCCAGCCGACCAGCGCCATGCGCTCGTCGTCGACCTCGCCGGAGGCGGCGAGAAAGTCGAGCGCGGCCAGCCCGTCCTCGACCTGACGCGCAACCGTGGTGTCGGCGAAATCGCCGTCGCTGTCGCCGGAATTGCGGAAGTCGATCCTGAGGCTGGCAATGCCGTTGTCGGCCCACATGCGCGCCGCGCGCGCGAAAACGCCTTCCTTGGCGGCCGGGATCTCGAGCTCGTCGCGGTTGCCGGTAAACCCGTGCAGAAGCAGGATCACCGGCGGGTTCTCCACGCCGTCGGGCAGGTTCATCGTGCCGACCACCTTTTCGCCGCCGACCTCGAAACTGACGGTCTTTTCGGCGGCCAGGGCCGCGCCCGGCGCGACGGCCAGCGCGATGGCGGTAAAGGATAGAAGGCGTGCAAGCGGCAATCGAAGCGTCATGGCGGTGTCCTCCCGGGGCTGATGCGCAACCCCTTAGCCATAACACGTGCCGGGTCGGACGCAATCCGCGTCCCGGACCGGGCGTCCGCCATGGCGGTCACGAGGGCGGCCAGGGCGGGTTTATGGAGACCTGCCGCGCGCCAACGGCCCGCGGCAGGCTTTCGACCGTCGCGGCGCGATCAGTCGGCGACGATCGAGATCACGGTGTCGCTGTCGTCGGTGGTCACGACGACGCTGGTGCCCGGCTCGATGCCCTCGAGGCTGACGCCGTCGGCAACGGCGAGCTCGGCGCCATCCTCCATCACGATGACCATGGCCTCGGCGTCGACGGCCGACACCACGCCCTGCATTTCACCGGCGAGCGCGACAGTCACGAAGGAAGCCGCAGCGAGCACGGCGGCGACAAGGGTCTTCATTGGAATTACTCCATTCCACAATGAGGGATCATAGATGCCGCCCCGGCGCGTTTCGGGCAGGCCCGTTTCATCCACGCCGCAGCGGACGGCAGGCATCTATTCCTGTCCGCTGATGCACGCAATTGGCTGAAAAATATATTTTTTTCCCGGATATTCGATCCGAATTCCGCCGCAATTCAGCGCCTGCGCGCGGCCAGGTTCCAGTCCCGCGCCGCCCGCCCCGACCGGCCATGTGGCGCCGCCGCGACGCCGGATCGCCGCGCGCGGCGGGCCTTGACCCTCGGCGGCGCGCGCACCGTTGTTCTTGCCAGCGGGCCCGCACACCTTTATATGGTCAACATTGATATTTCGGCCGATCGATACGGCAGGTTGCGATCTTCCTCGCATTTGCTGACGTCAATCTCCAAAATCTCGATACCACCGGCCACGAAGGGTCGTGGCCACATGACGTTGCAAATCTGAAGGAACTCACCATGGCAACCGGAACAGTGAAGTGGTTCAATTCGACCAAAGGCTTCGGTTTCATCCAGCCTGACGAAGGCGGCTCGGACGTGTTCGTCCACATCTCCGCCGTCGAGCGCTCGGGCATGGGCAATCTCGTGGAAGGCCAGAAGGTCAACTACGAGATCCAGCAGGACCGCCGCACCGGCCGCTCCTCGGCCGGCAATCTGACGGCTGCCGACTGAACCATTTGCGGGCGGCGCCCGGCGCCGCGGCACGTGATCGTTTTGGAAGAGGCGGGGTGCCGACCCCGCCTTTTTCATGCCCGGGCGACAGATTTTGGACCCGCGCTCACGGCCGCCAGTCGATCGGCACGTGACCGGGATCGGCCTCGACGCGTTTCAGCCATGCCGAAACCGCCGGAAAAAGCCCGAGGTCGAACCCGCCGCGCCCGGCCTGATGGGTATAGGCGTAAAGCGCGATATCGGCGACCGACATCGCCTCGCCGGCGAAAAAGCGGGCCGTTATCCAACCGATCTTCCATCACCGCGAGCGCCCTGTTGCCGGCCTCCAGCGTTTCGGCGAGCCGGGCCGGCGTGCGCTGCGGCGCGCGTTCGGGATAGACCAACAGCGCCCGGCGCACCGCCACGGCGGGTTCGTGGCTATATTGCTCGAAAAACAGCCATTGATAGGCAAGCGCCCGCTCGAACCGGTCCTGCGGCAGGAAGCGGGTCCCCTCGGCCAGATAAAGCAGCATGGCGTTGGATTCGGCCAGATGACGCCCGTCCTCGGTCTCCAGCAGCGGCACCTTGCCGTTCGGGTTTTTGGCGAGGAAGTCCGGCGCGCGGGTCGACCCGTCGAGCGCGTCGACCTCGACGTGGCGAAAGCCAATCCCGAGCTTGGCCAGCAGCAGCCGCGGCTTGTAGCAATTGCCGCTGTCTCCCATGCCGTAGATCGTGATCATCGCCCGCCACCTTGCCGATCCGGAAACGCGCAAACCGCGCCGCGCCCACTATCGGCCGCGCGGGAGCGCTTGACCAATCAATCGTTTTGGTGGACCGATCGACAATCTTGACCTGTCAGCGCGAGGTCGCCTGCGCTCCCGGCGCGGCCTCGGCCGAAAGCGCTGCCACCGACAAGGCGGCATCGTCGAATATCGTGCCGGCGAGCGCCGGGCGGGCCAGCAAAAACCCCTGCAGATGGTCGGCACCGGCCGCGATCGCGACACGCAGTTGCTCGGGCGTCTCGATCCCCTCCACCAGCACCTGGGTGCCCAGTTCGTGAAAGCGCGCGAAAAGCGTGGGCAGGAAATCGCGCGCGGCCTCGTCGGCGACGATCTTTTGAAACCAGGCCGCATCGAGCTTGACGATATCCGGCCTGATCAGCCGCAGCCGGGCCGGCGTCGAATGGCCCGCCCCGAAATCGTCGACCGCCACCCGCATGCCCGAGCGGCGGATATTTTGGGTCAGCGCCGTCACCCGCTCCGTTCCCGCGCCGAGGGCTTCGGTGATCTCGCACACCACCATCCCCGGCGCGATTTCGTTTTCCGCAAACAGCCAGTCCAGATGCTCGACGTCCTCATCGGGCATGGCCGGGTCGACATTGAAGAACAGTTCCAGCCCGTCCACGCCGATATTGTGGTAGTTGCGCATGTGCAGCACCCGGCACAGGCGCTCGAGCGCGGCCCGCTCCTCGGCCGCGGCGCGCTCGAAAAGCTTGGCCGCCGGCACGGCCCTGCCGCCGGTAAAGGCGATCACGAGCGCCTCGACCGCGAACGGCATCAACAGGTCGTCCTCGACCCGGAAAAGCGGCTGATAGCAGCTTTTCAACCGCAATTCCTGAAAGCGGCCATAGGCGATGCCGACCTCGTCGACATTGAAGGCGAAGGCGTCGCTCACCCCCGCCCCCCCGGCCACGCCTTCGCACGGCAGCGACACGAAAGCGGCGCGCGCAGGCGATTTGCTGCGATGGCCGGGGGCGCGGCATGGGCCATGGCAGCGGTCAACGGCCGGACTGACGGCGGCCGAATGTCGGGCGCCTCGCAGCCGGTTGATGACGGCTCTGCGGCGGCGCGTCGTCGGTTTCCCGCACAGGCATCGCGCCGCCCCCCGACCATGACGGGTCCGGCCCGCCGGGCGCGTGCGCGGCGGAGAAAATCGAAAAGCTCGTCGGCGCCAGTTCCGGCCGGGCGAGCACAAAACCCTGCACCATCGACGCGCCGCTTTCCTCGGCGAGTTCCAGCTGCCACATCTCCTCGATCCCCTCGAACACGGTTTCGATGCCGTTGTCGGCGAAACGCGACACCATCACCTTCAAAAGTCCGAATCCGGCTCCCGAATCCATCAGCCGCGTGATCCACTGCGCGTCGAATTTGACGATATCGGGCTTCAACTCGTCAATGCGCTGAATATCGGAATCGTCCGCCCCGTAATCGTCGACGGCGATCTTGAACCCGCTGGCCCGCAAGGCGTCGACAAAACGATGCAGCGCGCCGGAGGAGGCGGATTTCTGTTCGGTCACCTCGCACACGATCCGGCCGGGATGCATGCCCGCCTCGTGCAGCACCAGCCGCATGTCGCGGATCGCCACGTCGACGACCTCGGCGTCGGTGAACAGGGACGGATCGAAATTGACGAAGATCGACACTTTGGGATCGAGACACGCCGCCGCGTTGAGCAGATGCAGCGTGCGCATCAAGGTTTCGACATGGAAGCGGTCGATCGGCGGGATGCTGCGAAAGAACGCATAGGGCGACAGGCCGGTCCCGTCGCGAAACGGCCGCACCAGCCCCTCGAACGCCGCGATGGAAAGCTTGCCCTCGCCGAAGGCGAACACCGGCTGAAAGGCGCTCTTGATCGTGTAGACGCCCCACACGCCGGTCGAGGTGCCGTCATTCTGGCGAACGATATGGGCAAGGCCTGCGCTGCGCGACACGAAACCGGCTCTCCGCATTGAACCCGACCGGCGACGATGATCCGCCGCACCGCGATCCGCCGGCCGCACCGATACGAAACCGGCCGGATCCGCGCCATTATCGGCGAACCGGTTTTGATCAAGGTTAACGACGCCGATTTTTTTGCATCGACGGCCGACGCCGGCAAAGTCTTGCGCTCGTGCCCGCATTCGGACATTACAAGCCGCTGCCCGATGCAGCGACACCCTGGCCGAAAGGAGACGATCACCATGGCCTTCCTCGCCGACGCCCTGTCCCGCGTAAAGCCCTCCGCGACCATCGCGGTCAGCCAGAAAGCGCGCGAGCTCAAAGCGAACGGCCGCGACGTGATCGGCCTGGGAGCCGGCGAGCCGGATTTCGACACGCCCGACAACGTCAAGCACGCGGCGATCGAGGCGATCCGGCGCGGCGAGACCAAATACACGCCCGTATCCGGCATCGTGCCGCTGCGCGAGGCGATCGCGGCGAAGTTCAAGCGCGAGAACAATCTCGACTACAAGCCGGAGCAGACCATCGTCGGCACCGGCGGCAAGCAGATCCTGTTCAACGCCTTCATGGCCACGCTCAACCCGGGCGACGAGGTCGTCATCCCCGCGCCCTACTGGGTCAGCTATCCGGAAATGGTGGCGATCTGCGGCGGCACGGCGGTGTTTGCCGAAACCAGCATCGAGGACGGCTTCAAGCTGACGCCGGCCGCACTGGAAAAGGCGATCACGCCCAAGACCAAATGGCTGGTGATGAACTCGCCCTCCAACCCGTCGGGCGCGGCCTATACCGAGGCCGAGCTGAAGGCGCTCGCCGACGTGCTGATGAAAAACGAGCATGTGTGGACGCTCACCGACGACATGTACGAGCACCTGACCTATGGCGATTTCGCCTTCCGCACCATCGCCGAGGTCGAACCGGCGCTGTACGGACGCACGCTGACCATGAACGGCGTGTCGAAGGCCTATGCCATGACCGGCTGGCGCATCGGCTACGCGGCCGGGCCGGTCGAACTCATCAAGGCGATGGACATGATCCAGGGCCAGCAGACCTCGGGCGCCTGCTCGATCGCGCAATGGGCCGCGGTCGAGGCGCTCAACGGGCCGCAGGATTTCATCGCCCGCAACAAGGCGATCTTCCAGGGGCGCCGCGATCTCGTCGTGTCGATGCTCAACCAGGCCCGCGGCATCTCCTGCCCGGTGCCGGAGGGCGCCTTCTACGTCTACCCGTCCTGCGCGGCGCTGATCGGCAAAAAGACGCCGTCGGGCAAGGTGATCGAAACCGACCAGGACTTCGTCACCGAACTGCTGGAGGCCGAGGGCGTGGCCGTGGTGCAGGGGTCCGCCTTCGGGCTCGGCCCGAATTTCCGCATTTCCTACGCGACTTCGGAGGAACTGCTGGAAGAGGCCTGTACCCGCATCCAGCGTTTTACCGGCTCGCTGAGCTGACGCTTTTCGGCACGGGCATAGCCCACAACAAGACCGACCCGGCCCCCGCGGCCGGGTTTTTGCTTTCCGGCGGTCAGGGCCGTTCTGCTTTTCACGGAATCGCAGACCGGTTTAACTTATTGTTTTGACGTGTTTTTGACCGGCGAACCGGCTTCCACTTCGCCTGGAAACGCTTTAGTGAGCCAGACGCCGCCAGGCGCCCGGCGGCGCGCCGTAGCGGGCGCGAAACGACCTGGAAAAATGCGACAGGTCGGAAAAGCCGCACGCATACGCGATCGACGTCACCGGAACGGCAGCCTTCGCCGGCGCGCGCAGCGCGGCCGCGGCCTCGCGCAGCCGCACCTCCATCACAAAGGCACCGAGCGTGGTTCCGGCCCGCGCGAAGAGCTTGTGCACATAGCGTGGCGAGATGCCGATGGCCCGGGCACACCGCGCCGCGTTGAGACGCGGATCGGCGAAACAGCGCTCAACATAGCGACGCAGGGCCATAAACTGCGCGTCCGCCCGCGACCCGGGCGCCACCGCGACGCCCTCACCGCCCAGGGCCATCGCCGTCAGGTCGAGCAGCATGGAAAAAAGCCGCGCCGACGCGGCTTCGGGCAGATAACCGGCAGTCTCGTCGATCGAGCGCGCGGTCTCCGCAATCAGCCGCCCGAGCGCGGGCACCGTCGACAAAAGACGGGGCCGCTCCGGCAAATGGCCGCCGAGGCGGGAAGCCAGCGCTTCGCGCGGCACCCAGAACGAGGATACCGCCAGCGACGACAGCCGGCGATGCTCGAGCGAAAACGGCCGCCCCGAATCGAAAATCCCGACATCGCCGGCGCGCAGGGCGATCTCCGTCCCCGCCTGATCGATGCGGCACTCTCCGCCCCGCTGCAGATTGAGATAGTAGCATTCGCGCGGCGAGCGGGCGATCTCGCGGCCAGTCCGCAAGACAAGATGGGCTGTCGCATCGACCCGGTTGACGGCGCCCTCGCCCAGCCGGTGCGATTCCACCCGCGCCTTGAACCGCAGCCGCCGCGCCGCCTCCAACTCGGGCAGGAGCTCCATGAAGGACTGGCAGATGCCGTCTCGATAATAATCGAAGGCCTCGACATCCCCGACATCGCGCGTGTCCCACACGCTGCCCCAATGCAAAGACGGCCCGGCAACAATATGCCTCCCCCCCGGCGTGGTCGTCATCGCCTGCCCCCTTGCGTTCGCTCCGGTCCATCATCGGTGCGCGCCCGGCCAAGTCCGCCGCGCCCGTTTGCGCCAACATCGTATGCCCGACAACAAAAGCGCAGGGAGAAAAAAATGGCAACTTACGTGCTCGTTCACGGCGCCTGGCATACCGGCGAACTGATGGAGGCAGTCGCCCGGCCGATCCGCGACCAGGGTCACGACGTCCACACGCCGACCATCGCCGGCAACCGGCCGCACGACGATCGGCGCACCGGACTCGAGGCGGCGATCGGCTCGATCGTCGCCTTTATCGAGGACCGCGATCTGACCGACATCATCCTTGTCGGCCACTCCTATGGCGGCATGATCATCACCGGCACCGCCGACCGGCTGCCCGGCCGCATCCGCCGCCTGGTGTACTGGAACGCCTTCGTGCCGAACGACGGCGAGTGCCTCAACGACATGGTGCCGCCCCACTATGTGGCGTTGTTCGATAGCATCAGCGCCGCGAGCCCGGACAATGCCGTCATGCTGCCGCCGCCGGTCTGGCGCGAGGCGTTCATGAACGATGCCGATGGCGCGATGGCGCAGGCGAGCTACGAAAAGCTCAATCCGCATCCCTACGCGACCTTCACCGACGCGATCGCGCTGTCGGCGAACCCGGCCGACATGGAGGTTGCCAAATCCTACATCAACTTCACCGAAGACACCGCCCTGCCCCAGTCGCTCGGCTGGCATCCGCGCCTGTCCGAAAAGCTCGGCCTGTTCCGGCTGATCCAGGCGCCCGGCGGGCATGAGGTCTGCTTCACCAATCCGGCGCTGCTCGCCCAAAAGATCATCGAGGCCGGTCGCGACTGAAGCGGTGCGGGCATTGCGGGGGCGCGGCCGACACGGCCGCGTTCTGCGCCCTCACCAGACCGACAATTCGTGCGCGGCGGCGATGACACCCAGCGCGCGCCAGTGTTCTGGCGGAATATTGGCCAGGGTCTTTTCGTCGAGCACGTCGCGGGTCTCGAGATAGCGCATCTTGTTGTAGAACTGCGCCTTGTCCCGTTCGATCAGCTCGTGTTTCTGCAAAAAATCATTCAGGTCGGCGGCGAGCCTGTCGAATACGCCGGGCTCGACCCCCCTCAGCATCTCGTCCACCCTGAGCTCCAGGTCGGAGGGGCCGGCCGCCTGGTAGAGATGGTAGAGCCGCGCCAGATGGTACGTGCTGACGAAGCGGGATTTGACGGCGACCGTCCTGACGCTCGGCGACCGGCGGCTTTCGATCATGGCCACCCCGCCGCTGACCGAAACGCCGATCCGCGGCGTATCGCCCAGAAGCGCCTGCAGCCGTTTCTGGGTCAGCCCGGCCTCCAGCGACGCGCCGCCGGCAGCCATCATCTGCGTCCGCGCCTTGACCTGCCCCCTGATGATGTCGCTGACCATGAGATAGGCCGTCTCGCGCCCGTCGATGACGAACCGCACGAGGTCGCATTTTTTGTCGTTCGAAACGCGCTCCGTCGACGGCTCGTGCTCGGTGTGTTCGCGCGAGGCCGGGTCGATCGCGATCCTGGCGATGCCCGAGATCGCCAGATCGAGATCGGCCTCGATCTGCGCCAGCCCTTGAACGGAGATGCCGGCGCCGACACCGAACGACACCTCGTTGGCGAGCGTGATGTCCAGCGCATCGACGTCGCGAAAAGCCGACGCGCCGAGATCGAGGCAGTTTTTCCGCGGCACCACCCGTCCCTCGTCGGGATATTGGATGATGTCGCCCTTGCGGATGTTTCCGTTGGTGAAAATCGGAACAGCATAGTGGTTGGCGAGGAAATAACGCGCCATGACGGCCTTGTACTGGTCCTGGTACATATCCGCCAAAGCCGGCGACGACATCAGTGCAAAGGCAAGAATAAGAAACAAGCGACGCACAGGACCCTCCCTCATTTTCAATGGAACGCCGTATATTTCCAAGTAAAATGACAAATCTTGCCCAATACAACAAAAAACCGACAAGCGGCACCGGGCTTTGGGGGTTCCGCCCCGACGAAGCGGTGCGGATCCGGACGGCGACACCAGGCGGCGGGGCGTGTGCCGGACGGCGGCGTCAGGCCCGGCCGCCCCCGCCGCAAGAGCCGCGCCGACCGGTTTGCCGCCGCCGAAATCCGGCGGGCGCCGCGCGGGCGCATCTCTTGCCACATTGCCAAAGCCGTGTGACGATATCCGTGCCGGGTGCCCGAAGCCCGGCGCGCGACGGCCGCGGGCCGGCCGCCGCTCGCGAGCAAGCGTGAGGAGGAGGTCGTTGACATGGGCAATCGCGCCGGAGGAAGACGCACGGGACCGAAATGCATCGCCATTGTCGGTCCCTTCGCCAGCGGCAAGACATCGTTGCTGGAAGCCATTCTGGCCCGCACCGGCGCCATCGCGCGCCAGGCCACCGTCGCCTCGGGCGCCACGGTCGGCGACGACAATCCGGAGGCGCGCGCGCACCTGATGAGCGTGGAGGCGAGCCTTGCCACCACCGGCTTCATGGACGACGACCTGACCTTCATCGACTGCCCGGGCTCGATCGAGTTCGCCTACGAGGCCGAACCGGTTCTGGCCGCCTGCGACCTGGCGATCGTGGTCGCGGAGGCCGACGAGAAGAAAATCCCGGCCCTGCAGCTCATCATGCGCACGCTGGAAGAACACGGCATTCCGCGCGTTCTGTTCCTCAACAAGGTCGACAAGGCCGCAATCGGCGTGCGCGACACGCTGAAGCTGTTGCAGCCGGCGAGCGCGGTGCCGCTGGTTCTGCGCCAGATTCCGCTGCGCAAGGACGGCATCGTCATCGGTTCGATCGATCTGGCGCTGGAACGCGCCCACATCTATCGCGAACACGCCGAAAGCGAGATCGCGCCGATCCCCGACGACGAAAAGGCCCGCGAGGTCGAGGCGCGCTTTTCCATGCTGGAAACGCTGGCCGACCACGACGACGCGCTGATGGAGCAATTGCTGGAGGAAATCGAGCCGCCGCGCGACGCGGTGTTCGACGACCTGGCCGCCGACCTGCGCGCGGGCTCCGTCATTCCGGTGCTGATCGGCTCGGCCGAGCATGGCAACGGCGTGCTGCGGCTCTTAAAGACGATACGACACGACGCGCCCGACATCGCCCAGACCCGCGAACGGCTCGGGCTCGGCGAGACCGACGAAACGATCCTCCAGGTCGTCAAGACCGTACACACGCCGCATGGCGGCAAGCTTTCCTATGCCCGGGTGCTGGCCGGCTCGATCGCCGACGGCGCCGAAATCGTCACGCATGACGGCCGCACCGGACGCGTTTCCGGCCTTTACCGCATGCTCGGCCGCAACCAGACCAAGCTGCAGAATGCCGGCGAGGGCGAAACGGTCGCGCTCGGCAAGCTCGAGGAGGTGCGCACCTGCGACACGCTCGCCGTCGGCAAGACGCCGCCGCCGGCCCTGGCCACGCCCGAGCCGCCGCAGCCGGTCAACGCCGTCGCCCTGCGGCCGCACGAGCGCAAGGACGAGGTCAAGCTGTCGGCCTCCCTGCAGAAACTGGCCGAGGAAGACCCCTCGATCGCGATCGAGCACCAAGACAGCGGCGAGACGGTGATTTCGGGTCACGGCGAAATGCATCTGCGCGTGACCACGGAGCGGCTTGGCAGCAAGTTCCAGATCGAGGTCGATTCCAGCCGGCCCGGCGTTCCCTATCGCGAGACCATCCGCAAGGGCACCACCCAGCGCGGCCGTCACAAGAAGCAGTCCGGCGGCCATGGCCAGTTCGGCGACGTCGTGCTGGAGATCAGGCCGCTGCCGCGCGGCAGCGGCTTCGAGTTCACCGACACCATCACCGGCGGCGTCGTGCCCAAGCAATATATCCCCTCCGTCGAGGCCGGCGTGCGCGACTATCTCAAGGCGGGCCTGTTCGGCTTTCCGGTGGTCGACATCGCGGTCAATCTCGCCGACGGTTCGTTCCATTCGGTCGATTCCTCCGACATGGCCTTCCAGATGGCAGCCAAGCTGGCCATGCGCGAGGCGATGCCGGCCTGTTCGCCGGCGATCCTGGAGCCGGTCATGAAGATCGAGGTCTTCACCCCCTCCGACGCCACGGCCAAGGTGACCGCCATCCTGCCGCAGCGCCGCGGCCAGATTCTGGGGTTCGACGCCAGGCCCGGCTGGCCGGGGTGGGACGTGGTGGAGGCGATGATGCCGCAGGCCGAGATCGGCGACCTGATCGTGGAGCTGCGCTCGGCGACCGCCGGCGTCGCCACGTTCCGGGCGAGCTTCGATCACATGGCCGAACTGACCGGACGCCTTGCCGACGAGGTGGCCAACGCCCACGGCAAGGCGGCCTGACGTTGCCGGGCACGGCGGCCGTGCCCGGCCCACGCAGATGTGATGGCGATTGAGTTGCCCGCCCGTCCACGCGCGCTAGGTTTTGCGCCACACGGATTCGGGAGGACGTCATGGTTGCCATCCACCGCCGGCCGTCCTGGGCGCTCGCCGAGCGCCTGGCGACGCCCGAGGCCGCCTTCATCAATCGCCGCGCCCTGCTCGCGGGCCTGGGCGCCGGTGCCGCCGCGCTGGCCGCGCCCGCCCTGGTCGGCACGGCGCGGGCGGCGGCCGATCCCACCGCCGACCTCTACCCCGCGACCCGTAACCCGGCCTTCACGGTCGCCCGCCCTCTCACCCCGGAGGAAACGTCGAGCCAGTACAACAATTTCTACGAATTCGGCTCGCACAAGCAGATCGCCAACGCGGCCCAGGCGCTTCAGACACGGCCATGGGACATCGAAATCGCCGGCCTTGTCGACAAGCCGCAAAAGCTCGCCTTCGACGAGCTGATCCGCAAAATGCCGCTGGAGGAGCGGCTCTACCGCCATCGCTGCGTCGAGGCCTGGTCGATGACGGTCCCGTGGACGGGTTTCGCGCTGTCGCGCCTGGTCGCGCTGGCCGAACCGCAGGCTGAGGCCAAATATCTGCGGCTCGAAACGTTCCTCGACCCGAAAATGGCCTCCGGCCAGAGGCAGGTCTGGTATCCCTGGCCCTATGTGGAGGGCCTGACCCTTGACGAGGCGCGCAACGAGCTCGCCTTCATGGTGACCGGCGCCTACGGCAAGCCGCTCGCCAAACAGTTCGGCGCGCCGCTGCGGCTCGCCTTGCCGTGGAAATACGGGTTCAAATCGATCAAGTCGATCGTCAAGATCACCGTCACCGCCGAACGGCCGGTAAATTTCTGGCAGGAGATCGCACCCGGCGAATACGGGTTCTGGGCCAATGTGAACCCGCAGGTCCCGCATCCGCGCTGGAGCCAGGCCGAGGAGCGCGTCCTGCACACCGGCGAGACCGTACCGACCGTGATCTACAATGGCTATGGCGAACAGGTGGCCGGGCTTTACCAGGGCATGGACGGGGAAAAATTGTTCATGTGACGCCGTCCGGAGATCGATGCCGGCCATCCGGACGCCGCCGCCAGCAAACCACCGGCCGCGCCGGTCGATAGACAAAAAAAAGGCCGGTACCTGAAGGGACCGGCCTAGCTAATGGAAGTGCCGTAAAACGGCGAAACCTCCAGAGGGGAACACTCGCGGGCGCTAATGGGAGGAGGAACGCGCCCAGGAGTGATTGTTATATGTGCCGGCTCTGCCCTTTTCGCAAGCAGATGAATTGCATCGCACCCATGCAATTATGCATGGTTTGTGCAACTGATTGAAAATCGGGCAGAATTGCCTGTCCAACGGGCAGATTTCGGGCGTCGAAAACCCGTTTGAGCCGTCAATAGGCCCAGCTGCGCGCCTTGGAAAAGATGAAATCGCGAAACGCCTTGAGTTTCGCCTGGTTCTTCATCGCCTCGGGATAGCAGAAATAGGTGTCGAAGGCCGGCACCGCCATGTCCGTCAGCACCTGCACGAGCCCCGAGCCTGGATCGGCCATGTAGTCGGGCAGCATGGCGATGCCAGCGCCGCGTCGCACGACCCGGCGCATCGACATCAAATCGTTGATCTGCAGCGTCGCCGGTCTCTTTTCGCCTTCCGGCATGCCCAGGCTCTGCAGCGTGTTCAAATCCTTGAGATAGGCCGGCACCGGCTCGCCGAAGGTGATCAGGCGATGCTTGTCGAGCTCGGCCGCGCTTTCGGGTTCGCCGAACCTGTTGATGTAGGACGGCGCGGCAAACACGTGCAGGTGCACGGTGAACAGCCGCCGCTGGATCAAGTCCGGCTGTTGCGGCTGGCGCAGGCGTATGGCGCAGTCGGCCTGGCGCATCGTCAGGTCCAACTCCTCATTGGCGAGGATGAGCTGGATCTGGATATCGGGATAAAGGTCGAGAAATTCCTGCACGCGCTGGGACAGCCATCCCGACCCCAGCCCGACCGTGGTGGTGACGCGCAGCAGGCCGGACGGCTTTTCCGTCGTTTCCATCAGCCGGCTGCGGACCGATTCCAGCTTCACGAACACTTCGTGCGCCGTGTTGAACAAAAGTTCGCCCTGCTCGGTCAGCACCAGCCCGCGGGCATGGCGGTTGAACAGGGACACGCCGATTTCCTGCTCGAGCGCGCTGACCTGGCGCGAGATCGCCGATTGCGACAGATTCAGCTTCTCCGCCGCGTGGGTGAACGACCCAGCCTCGGCGGCGGCGTGAAACACACGCAGCTTATCCCAGTCGAGTGACATCAGCCCTCCTCCCGGACCGGCGATCCGCTATTCTGCGGCTTCGCGGTGGGCTTCCTGTTCGGCCAGGTATTTTTCCGCTTCCAATGCCGCCATGCAGCCGAGACCGGCGGCCGTGACGGCCTGGCGGTAGATGTCGTCGGTGACGTCGCCGGCGGCGAAAACACCGGGAATGTCGGTCCGGGTCGAATCCGGCTCCGTCCACAGATAGCCGTTCGGCTTCTGCTTGACCTTGCCTGCGAACAACTCCACCGCCGGCGCGTGGCCGATCGCCACGAACACGCCGTCGATCGCCATTTCGGTGATCTCGCCGGTCTTGTTGTTGCGCAGACTGATCGCGTTGACGGAGGCCGGCAGCGGCGGCTTTCCGGCTTCGCCCTTGATCTCGTCCACCACGGTGTCCCACAGCACCTTGATGTTGTCCTTCTTGAACAACCGATCCTGGAGGATGCGCTCGGCCCTGAATTCGTCGCGGCGGTGGACCACCGTGACGGTTTTCGCCAGGTTGGACAGGTAAAGCGCCTCCTCGACGGCGGTGTTGCCGCCGCCGACCACCACGACCTCCTTGCCGCGATAGAAGAACCCGTCGCAGGTCGCGCAGGCCGACACGCCGAAGCCCATGAATTTTTCCTCGCTCGGCAGGCCCAGCCATTTGGCCTTGGCGCCGGTCGCGATCACCAGCGCGTCGCAGGTATAGTCCGTGCCCGAATCGCTCTTCAACCGGAACGGGCGCACGTCGAGGTCGACCTCCGTAATCAGGTCGGAGACGATTTCGGTGCCGACATTCTCGGCCTGCTTGAGCATCTGCTCCATCAGCCACGGCCCCTGGATCGGCTCGGCGAAACCCGGATAGTTTTCCACCTCGGTGGTGATCATCAACTGGCCGCCCTGCTCGAGCCCGGCGATCAGCATCGGCTTGAGCATCGCGCGCGCGGCATAGATCGCGGCCGTGTAGCCGGCCGGACCGGAGCCGATAATGATGACGGGGGCGTGTGTTGCGCTCATATCCGGGTTCCTTTCGCACGTCCGCGCCGCCGCCAACGGCAAGCGGGCGGGCAAGGCCACGTTGATCTAAGGAATGGGGCCCCCATTGTGCAAGGGCGCGGCCGGCTTTTCGCACAACTCCGGCGGCCGCGGCGCGCGGATAGTCGCCGGTTGCGGCCGGCGGGCCGGGCGCTTGGCTCCATCGCGGCTTTGCCGTATGAGTTCTGCCTGAGCGACCGATTCTTTCGCCAAGAACGCCAAATGGGTAACAAATGACCTTCAGGGCCGAACTCGACGCGACGGATTGGAAGATCCTGCGTGAACTGCAAAATGACGGCCGCATGACCAATGTCGAGCTGTCGCGCCGGGTCGGCATTTCGGCGCCGCCCTGCCTGCGCAGGGTCAAGCGCCTCGAGGACAATGGCGTCATCCGCGGCTACCGGGCGCTTTTGAACGCGCCGGCGCTGGGGTTCGACGTGGTCGCCTTCTGCCTGATCGGCCTGCAGCATCAGGCCGAGAGCGAGCTGAAGGCGTTCTCCGACCTCACCCGCACATGGCCGATCGTGCGTCGCGCCTGGATGGTGTCCGGCGATTCCGACTTCCTGCTTCACTGCGTGGCGACCGATCTGACCACGTTTCAGAACTTCGTCATCGAGAAGCTGACCTCGGCGCCGAATGTCGACACGGTCCGCACCGCGCTGACCATTCGCCAGGTCAAGGATGACGGGCTGGTCGACATCGCCTGAGCGGTCGCCTCAGACCCATTTCAGCTTGACGATCTCGTAGCCGCGCGCCCCGCCGGGCGCATTGACCTCGATCGCCTCGCCCACGCCCTTGCCGATCAGCGCGCGTGCGATCGGCGAGGAAATCGAGATACGGCCGGATTTCACGTCGGCCTCCTGATCGCCGACAATCTGGTAGACGCGCGTCTCCTCGGTATCCTCGTCGACGAGTTCCACCGTGGCGCCGAACTTGACCGTGTCGCCGGACAGCTTCGACACGTCGATCACCTCGGCGCGCGCGATCATGTCCTCGAGCTCGCCGACGCGGCCCTCGTTCAGGCTCTGCGATTCCTTGGCGGCGTGATATTCCGCGTTCTCGGAAAGGTCGCCATGCGCGCGCGCTTCCGAGATCGCTTCGATGATCCGCGGACGCTCTTCCTGCTGGCGCCAGCGCAGTTCTTCCTTCAGCGCTTCGAATCCACGTACGGTCATCGGGACCTTGTTCATCGTCACACCTTTCTCGTCTGTCGCGCCAGACACTGTCCGGCGGCGCAAAGCGCAAAAAGAAAACGGTCCGCAGGCGCATGCCACGGAACCGCAACAAATCGTTCCCGTCCTATATAGCAACCGTCGCGGGCGTTTTCACGCCCAAAAATTTGCCGGACCATCATCGCGCCGAGGCAAAAGGCCGCGACGGCTCCGGCTTTGTCTCCGGCGAATCGGGCGCCGGACGCGCCTCGTCCGGCATCTGCCGGACGATCGCGGCCCGGGCCTGATGCGGGTGCTTGAGGTCGCCGACGACGATCCGCCGGCCGCCCAGAAGCGTGACGACGAGCGCGCCGCCACCCGAAATCCGCCCCGCCAATCCGCGCCGGACCGCGACGCGATCGATCAGCCGGTAGGGAATGTCCTGCGCTTCGCTGGAGGGGAAGCCGCGGTGCATGTAAAGCGCGCGCGGCATGACGGCGACCCGTATGGTGAAAAACCGCAAGGTGGCATGCGCGATCAGGAACGGGCCGCCGAGCGCCAGCACCACGATGCACAGCCTTGCCAGCGCGCCGTCGCCGCGCCCGGCCACGACGAGCCCGGCCAGCGCCAGGCCATATCCCGAAAGGATCACCAGGCTCGGCAGGAACAGAGACAGCGCCGACGGCAGGAACGGGCCGCCATATCCGGGCTGGGGATTGTCGTTGACCCCACGCATGCCGTGCCTCGTGATTCGTGTTCAACCGCTTGTGAACAGGATACATCGCTTTTGGCCGCTGTCACGGCGGCGAATGCTTGCAAAGCAGGCAAACGCCACTACCTCGACTGCAGGACCAAACCGTACCGGAGGGGACCGTGAACAGACTGACCCTGGCCATAGCGAGCCTGACCATCGGCCTGTCGGCGGCGCTGACGATCGCCCGCACCGCATCCGCGCAGAGTTTCGAGACCGAGGAGGCGGTGATCCAGGCCGACATCCTGGCCGACGGTCTCAACCACCCTTGGGGCCTGGATTTCCTGCCGAACGGCGACGCGCTCATCACCGAGCGGCCGGGAACCATGCGCATCTTCTCGCAAGGAAGGCTGTCGCCCCCGATCGAGGGCCTGCCGCCGGTCGCCGCGCGCGGCCAGGGCGGCCTGCTCGACGTTGCCGTCGCGCCCGATTTCGACAGCACCGAGCTGATCTATTTCACCTATTCGGAGCCGGGCAGCGACGGCGCCGGCACCGCGCTGGCGCGCGCTCGGCTGGTGCGCGGCGACGCAGCCGCCAGGCTCGCCGAGGTCGAGACCTTGTTTTCGATGGCCAGGAAAACCGCCGCCGGCCAGCATTTCGGCTCGCGCATCGTCTTCAATCCCGACGGCACGCTGTTCGTGACCACCGGCGACCGCGGCGACGGCCGGCGCGCCCAGGACATGGACGACCATGCCGGCGCGGTGCTGCGCCTCAATCGCGACGGTTCGGTGCCCGCCGACAATCCCTACGCCGACACGCCCGGCCACCGCCCGGAAATCTGGTCCAAGGGCCATCGCAACCCGCAAGGCGCCGTCTGGGACCCGGTGACCGGGGCGCTGTGGACGATCGAACACGGCGCGCGCGGCGGCGACGAGTTGAACAGGCCCGAGGCCGGCCGGAACTATGGCTGGCCGGTGATTTCCTACGGCCGTCACTATTCGGGCGACCAGATCGGCGTCGGCACCGACGCCGAGGGGTACGAGCAGCCGGTCTATTACTGGGATCCCTCGATCGCGCCGTCGGGGCTCGACGTCTATGACGGGGACATGTTCCCGGCTTGGAAGGGCGATCTTCTGGCCGGCGCGCTGAAATTCGCGCTGGTGAGCCGCATCAAGCGCGATGCGCAAGGAAACGTCACCGGCGAGGAGCGCATGTTCGAAGGCGCGTTCGGCCGCATCCGCGACGTCGACGTCGCGCCCGACGGGTCGGTGTGGCTGATCACCGACGACAGCGACGGGGCGATCGTGCGCCTGTCGCGCGGCGACTGACGCGGACCGCTCCGCTTCGCACAAAAAGAGGGCACGACTCGGCGAGTCGCGCCCTTTTTTCGGCGATTGCCGCCCGTCAGCCGTTGTCGCGCTCGTAGGCGGCAATATGCCGGTCGAGTTCGGCATATTCGGGACAGCCCGTGCCGCAGCGTCTGGCGATCTCGTCCAATTGCTCGCGCGCCGCGGCGACGTCGCCCATCTGCAGATGCGCCTCGCCGAGATATTCGCGCGTCAAGACGTGGTCGGGATCGAGCCGCAGCGCTTCCTCGTAATAACCGAGCGCGACCAGCAGCCTGCCCTTTTTGCGGTGCGCATAACCGAGCATGTTGTAGATGCCCGGCTGCTTGCGTCCCTCGGCGAGCCGCAGGACGGAGATCGCCTCGTCATACTGGCCGGCATAGGCGAGCGCGCGCCCGGCCTCAAACAGCGTCTCGGTCTCGAGCGCGCTCGATTTCGCGACGCATTTCTTGGTCGACTTGTCGTAGACCTGGCCGGCCGGGCAGTCCATCGTGTCGCTGCCACCACCGCCGCCGCCGCCGGCGGCCAGCGCGGCACCGCCCGAAAGCGGCAACCCGACCATCAACGCGGCGGCAAGGCTCGTCAGATATCTCGGCATAGGCTCCTCCTGCATGACCGTTCCCCAATACGGCGCGGGCGGTCGACTGGTTTGTTCCTTCATGAAGAACAATAAGACCGAAACGCCGCCCGTCCTTTTCACATTGCCGTGACGAGGCGTCGGCGCCTGCGGCCGCGCCGGGCTTTGCCGCACCGTTTCGGCTTGCTAAACCAAAGCATCGTCGCTCCCGAAACGGTTTTTTATGTCCCGCTCCGTCGCCAATCTGGTCCTTCTGCTTGCCGGCGCGCTGTGGGGCATGGGTTTCGTCGCCCAGTCGACCGCCATGGACGCGCTCGGCCCGTTCCTGTTCGTCGGCCTGCGTTTCCTGGTCGCCACCCTCGCCATGCTGCCCTTCGCGCTCAGAGAGCGTGCGGCGGCCGAAACCGCGCTGGCGCCGGCCGACCGGCGCGCCTTCGGCCTGATCGGCATCCTGCTGTTCGGCGGCATGGCCTCCCAGCAGGCGGGCCTGCTGACCACGACCGTCACCAATTCCGGTTTCCTGACCGGGCTCTATGTCGTGATGGTGCCGTTTCTGGTCGTTGTCCTCTACCGGCAATGGCCGCATCCGGTGGTGTGGCCCGCCGCCTTCGCCGCGCTCGCCGGCATCTGGCTTTTGTCGGGCGGCGCGCTCGCCGGGCTGACCGTCGGCGACTGGCTGACCATTTTGTGCGCGCTGTTCTGGGCCCTGCAGATGATCTTCATCGCCCGCCACGCCGCCGGCAGCGGACGGCCGATCACGCTGGCGGTCACCCAGTTCGCGGTCTGCGCCGGGCTGGGGCTCGCCACCGCGCTGGCGCTGGAACCGATCCGGCTTGCCGGCATCGTCGCCGCCGCGCCCGAAATCCTCTATGCCGGCATTTTCTCCGGCGGCATCGCCTTTACGCTGCAGGCGGTCGGCCAGCGCTACACCACCGCCTCGCAGGCCGCGATCTTCCTGTCGTCGGAATCCGTCTTCGCCGCCCTGTTCGGCGCGATCTTCCTCGGCGAACGGCTGCCGGCCACCGGGCTCGTCGGGTGCGCGCTGATCTTTTTCGCCATCCTCGCCGTCGAAATCCTGCCGCCGCTTCTGCTGCGCCGGCGCGGCCCGGCCTGAACCGCCGACTTCATTTGCATCGGCCCGGCGTTGAATTCATTATGCGACGATGGGCGCGCATGGAGCGGCACGGTGCACAAACCGATCGAACACGACTGGGATCTGACCATCGACCCGGACACGGTGCGCGTCTTCATCCTCAAGGCGAAGGCGATCAGCGCCGCGCTCAACGACGATTACAATGACGGCGCCGAACACGAGATCGAGTTCGACGGCGACATGCGCGACGGCCATCATCACGACGGGCTCGCCGAGGAAGAATCCGAAAACCTGACCGAAAAGGAACTGCGCGCCCTGATCGGCGACCTCAACGTCGACGAGGCGGCCGAACTCGTCGCCCTCGCCTGGATCGGCCGCGGCGACTACGAGGCGTCGGAATGGGACGCAGCCGTCGCCGAGGCGCGCCAGCGCGGCCGCCGCCGCACCGCCAAATATCTGCTCGGCATGCCGATGCTGGGCGATTGGCTGGAGGAAGGCCTGGAAGCGATCGGCGCGTGACGGCTTAGGCGGTGCGCCTCGAGGCCGCCCATCCGGGCTCCAGAGCCTATGTTTCATCAACGAAACGCGATGTGACCGAACCGGTCACGCCACGGTCGCCACCGCTGTGTATGGCACGGCGACAGGAACGTTGAACCGGTTCGAAAACACGTTGACTCACAACCACAACTCGATGAATCACCGCGTCACCAAACCAGGGCAAGTTTTTGTTTTGGCTTTTATCTTGAGCGCAGCATCGGCAAGCGGGATCGCCGCCGCCCCGCTGCCGGAAACCGCGCCCGCGCCCGCATTGCGGCCGGTGCCGGAAACGCGGACGGCTGCGCCCATTCCCGCGCCGGCACCACGCCGCGCGACCGGCGACGACGCGCAACCGGCCCCGCCGCCGGCCGAGGCGGACGCGACCGAACGGGACTGCCGCAAGCGCCTGCGCACGCTCGGCGTCTCGTTTCGAGACGCCGCGCCGGTGCGCGATCCGGCGGGCTGCCGCATCGATCATCCCGTGCTGGTGCGAACGCTTTCCCCGCAGGTCGGCCTGCGTCCGCCGGCGCTGTTGAATTGCGCCATCGCCGAAACCGCCGCCCGTTTCGTGCGCGACGTGGCCGCGCCGGTCGCCGCGCGCCGCTTCGCGCAGCCGCTCGCCGCGCTGCATCGGGTATCGGGTTACGTGTGCCGGCCGCGCAACGGCTCGGCGAAACTCTCCGAACACGCGTTCGGCAACGCAATCGACCTGTCGGCCTTCGAACTGGCCGACGGCACCCGCATCGAGGTCGGCAAGCCTGCCGGGGATGGAGAGCGCCAGTTTCTGCGTGGCGTGCGCGACCGCGCCTGCGGACCGTTCAAGACCGTGCTCGGTCCGGGCGCGGATGCCGACCATGCCACCCATTTCCATTTCGACCTGGCCGAACGGCGCGGCGGGGCGACTTTTTGCCAGTAAGCCCGGGTCGCCAGTGAGCCCGGACTGCCAGTGAACCGGGGCGGCTCGCCCGGATTTGGCCCAAATCGTAAATGCCGGCGCTGAACTTTCCTTTACGCTTCGCCGCTATTGTGGCGTGAAACGGACGGGAAAATGTTCATGCGTCTATCGTTCCGCCGCTCTCCACGGCCGGCTCCGCGCCGGTCGCGCCGCCTAACCGCCGCACCGGTCGCCGTGCTTGCCGTCGGGATGCTGGCGCTATCGGCCTGCTCCGTCTCCGAGGTGATGCGGCCGGACGTCGATGTCGGCGCCAGGACCAGCGCCGTGCCGGCGCGCGGACTGGCGCGCCTGGTGCCGTCCAACCCGTTCATGGCCGGTTTCCCGCGCCTAAACAGCCCGGCCTCGCCATTCCAGACGCTATCTGCCGAGGAACGCCAGTGCCGATCCGCGCTGAAACGGCTCGGCGTTACCTATCGCGACATCGCGCCGATCAACGACAGCGCGTCGTGCCGCATCGACCATCCGGTCGAAATCTCCGGCTTTTCGGGAAACATCGCGCTGAAGCCGGCCGCCACGCTCAACTGCCAGATGGCGCTCGCTTTCGCCCGCTGGACCAAGGACGAACTCGCCCCGGCCGCGCGCTGGCGCTACATGTCGGGCATCCGCACCATTCACCAGGGCTCGAGCTATTCGTGCCGGCGCATCAACGGCAGCGCCAAGATGTCGGAACATTCGCGCGGCAACGCGCTCGACGTCATGCAGATCGACCTGAAGAACGGCAGGAAGATCGACGTGCGCAAGCCGGGCTGGTTCTCCTTCCGCGAGCGCGGGCTCCTGAACACCGTGCGCTCGGACGCCTGCGGCTATTTCACCACCGTGCTCGGGCCCGGCTACGACCGCGACCACGCCGACCATTTCCACTTCGACATCAAGCCGCGCCGCAACGGCTACCGCGCCTGCAAATAGGCCCGGCCGCGCCGTCAGCCGTCTGCCGGCACCGGGCTCGGCTTGCCGTCCTTGTCGAGCGCCACCATGATGAAATCGGCGTCGGTGACCTTTTCCATCAGGTCGGACAGGTAGCGCTGCGCCCAGGCCTCGACCTTGAGCACCATGGAGGTGCGGCCGACGCGGGTGATCTCGGTATAGACGCACAGCGTGTCGCCGATCTTCATCGGCTTGGCGAACGACATCTCCTTGACCGCGGCCGTCACCACGCGCCCCCTGGCGCGCTCTGCCGCGCGGATGCCGCAGGCGAGATCCATCTGCGCCATCACCCAGCCGCCGAAAATATCGCCGGCGGCGTTGGCGTCGCTGGGCATGGCCAGCGTGCGCAAGGTCAGCTCGCCGCATGGCGGGATCCGGTTTTCGCCCATGGTTCGCCTTTCAAGATCGTGTCGCGCAAACCCCGCTGGTAGCGGCGGGACTGTCCGGCGTCAACGACGGCCGGCACCTGGACAGACCCGTGCGGCTACGAAAATCCCGACCTGCGATGTCGCCCTGGCGGCGCGCAATCGTCGCGCCCCTCGCCTAGTCTTGGCCGCACGAAATCGCCAGAAAGGCCGAAACCCGATGCCGAAAGCCCGCGCCGCCGTGTGCCACGCCTTTGGACAAGAGCTGGCGATCGAGGAGATCACGCTCGCCGACCCCGGCCCGGGCGAGGTGCTGGTCGACGTCAAGGCCTGCGCCATCTGCCATTCCGACATTTCCTATGCCGACGGCGCCTGGGGCGGGACGCTGCCGGCGGTCTACGGCCACGAGGCGGCCGGCGTGGTGGCCGCGACCGGGGCGGGCGTGACCGGCCTCGCGCCCGGCGACCATGTCGTCGTCACCCTGATCCGCTCCTGCGGCGCGTGTCATTATTGCCGCCGGCAAAGCCGGGTGATGTGCGAGGAGGTGTTCGCGCTCGACCGCGAGGGCGCGCTTACGGGCGCCGACGGAAGCCGCTACGAGCAGGCCCTGCGCACCGGCGCCTTCGCCGACAAGGTGGTGGTGCATCAAAGCCAGCTCGTGGCGATCCCCGCCGACATACCGTTCGACAGCGCCTCGCTGTTGGCCTGCGGGGTGATCACCGGCTTCGGCGCCGTGGTCAATTCCGCCCGCGTCGGGCCCGGCGAGGCGGTCGCCGTCATCGGCTGCGGCGGCGTCGGGCTCAACAGCATCCAGGGCGCGGCGATCGCCGGCGCGGCGCCAGTCGTGGCGATCGACCTTCACGACGACAAGCTGGAGGCGGCCAAACGGTTCGGCGCCACCGACGGCGTCAACCCGGCCCGCGAGGACGCCGCGGCCCGCGTCAAGGCGCTGACCAACGGGCGCGGCGTCGACCATGTCTTCGTCACCGTCGGCCAGAAGACCGCCTTCGACGGGGCCTTCGACTACATCACCAAGAACGGGACGGTCGTCGTCGTCGGCATGCCGCCGTCAGGCGTGCTTGCCCACTACGATCCCGGCACCCTTGCCGCCTGGAACCAGAAGATCATCGGTTCCAAGATGGGCGAGGCCGACATAGCGACCGACATCCCCGCCCTTGTCGAGCATTATCGCGGCGGCCGGCTCAAGCTCGACGAGCTGGTCAGCGCGCGCTACCCGTTGGAGGCGATCAACCAGGCGATCGCGGCGGTGAAGACCGGCCACGCGCTGCGCAACGTAATCGTGTTCGACTGACACCCGGCGGCTGAGAAGGAGCGGCAGACGATGAAGATCACCGACGTGAAGACCTGGGTGGTCGGCAATCCGCCGCCCGGCATTGGCGGCAAATATTTCATCTTCGTGCGCCTGACGACCGATGGCGGCGTGACCGGCTACGGCGAGGCCTACAACGCCACCTTCGGCCCGCACGTGACCGCCCGGATGATCGAGGATCTGGCGGCGCGCTATCTGGTCGGCCGCGACCCGCACGACATCGAGGCGTTTTTCCGCCGCGCCTACTCCTCCGGCTTCACCCAGCGTCCGGACGTCTCGGTGATGGGTTGTTTTTCCGCGCTCGAGATCGCCTGCTGGGACATTATCGGCAAGGAGGCCGGCAAGCCGGTCTACATGCTTCTGGGCGGCCGCGTGCACGAGAGCCTGCGCTCCTACACCTATCTCTACCCGCAGGAAGGATCGGTGCATTCGGAAGACGCGCCCGAGGGCCGCAACGTCTACAACGACCCCGATCTCGCCGCCCAATGCGCGGCCGACTATGTCAGCCAGGGTTTTACCGCCGTCAAGCTCGATCCGGCCGGCCCCTACACCGCCTTCGACGGCCACCAGCCGCGGCTCGTCGACATCGACACCTCGGCCGGCATGCTGAAGGCGATCCGCGCCGCCGTCGGCAGCAAGGCCGACATCCTGTTCGGCACCCATGGCCAGTTCACCGCCGCCGGCGCGCTGCGGCTGGCGCGCGCCATCGAGCCCTACGACCCGCTCTGGTTCGAGGAACCGGTGCCGCCCGACATGCCCGAAGTGATGGCGCAGGTGGCCCGCGCCACCTCTATTCCGGTCGCGACCGGCGAGCGGCTGACCACCAAGGCCGAATTCGCCCGGGTGATCGAGCACCGCGCCGCCGCCATCCTGCAGCCCGATCTCGGCCGCTCCGGCGGCATTCTGGAAACCAAGAAGATCGCGGCGATGGCCGAGGCCTACCATATCCAGATCGCGCCGCACTGCTATTGCGGACCGATCGTCGGCGCGGCCAACATCCAGCTCGCCGTCACCCTGCCCAATTTCCTGATCCTGGAATCGCTCAAGCAGTGGGACGGGTTTCACGCCCGGCTGTTGAAGAAAAAAATCGCATGGCAGGACGGCGACGTCATTCCCCCGACCGGGCCCGGCCTCGGCGTCGAACTCGACGAGGCGGTCTGCGAGGCCCACCCCTATGACGGCGACGACCTGCATCTGCAGATGATGCAGACCCCGCTGATGCCCTGAGGAGGTCGCCATGACGGACAAGCCCGACTACGCCTTCATCGGCCTCGGCCATCTCGGCCACCATCTCGCCGCCCGCCTGCTTGCGGCCGGCTACGCCGTTTTCGTCCACGACCGCGACCGGGAGGCCGTCGCCCGGCTTGTCGACAAGGGCGCGGTCGCCTGCGCCGGCCCGGCAGAAGCCGCCAAAAGCGCCGGCAACGCCATCACCTGCCTGCCCTCGCCGGCGGTCAGCGAGGCGGTGCTGGCAGGGCCGGGCGGCCTGCTCGACGGCCTGTCGGCGGGCGGGACCTGGATCGAAATGTCGACCAACGGCCGCGACGAGATGCTGCGGCTGGCCGGCCTCGCCGCCGAACGCGGCGTCGCGGTGCTCGAATGCCCGGTCACCGGCGGCGTGCATCTGGCCGCCGAGGGCCGCATCACCGCGCTGGTCGGCGGCGACGCGGCGCTTTACGACAGCCACGCCCCGGCGATCACGGCGATGTGCCACAAGCATTTTCTGATGGGCCCGCTCGGCGCGGCGGCGGTGATCAAGGTGATCACCAACATGCTCGCCTTCATCCATCTGGTCGCCGCCGGCGAGGCCTTGATGCTGGCCCGGCGCGGCGGGCTCGACCTGGCCCAGGCCTATCACGCCATCGCCGCCTCGTCGGGCACCAGCTTCGTGCACGAGACCGAGGGCCAGCTGGTCTTGAACGGTTCCTACGATATCGGCTTCACGATGGACCTGGCGCTCAAGGACCTCGGCTTCGCGCGCGCCATGGCCGCAGAATTCGGCGCGCCGTTCGATCTGGCCGCGCGTGTCGAGGCGATCTTCGAAAACGGCAGGGCGGCCTATGGCGGCGAGGCCTGGTCGACCATGATCGTCAAGCTGCTGGAGGACGAGACCGGCACCGATCTGCGCGCCCCGGGGTTCCCCGCCCGGCTCCAGGCCTGAGGCGCGCCGGCGCGGACGGCGTTGGGGACCGCGGGCGCACAAAGCCGGTGCGCCCGGCCCCGGCCGCCGCGGCGCCGCGACAGGCGATCACCGTGTCGCCGGCCAAGAGCTTGTCGGAGCCCGTGCCGACCTCCGCATCCATTTCGTAGGCCAGCGTGTAGAAGCCGGCTTCGACACTTGGCGTCCCGTCGTCGACATCGCTTTCGTCACGTACCGTAGCTCGGCCGATCTTCGAACCGATAGTGCCTAGGCCATCCGTGTCGTTGATACCTTCGTTATTTATGCCCGCCCCATAGCCGCGATTGTAAGCGTCCATGGACAGGATGGCGAGGAAGAGGTCTTTTGAAATCGGCATTCTACTTCTCCGTGTCGAAGCGTCCGGCGCTCAGATCATTCGCAAACCGATTGGTCGTATTGATTGTGCCAAAACGGTTCCCGTCCAATCGCTTGTCATAGTACTCCCCCAGCCACCCCAGCACCGCCTCCACTTCTCCCTCCGTCACATCCTCGTCGGTGATTTCCAGCGTGACGCGTTTCAGCGCCACACCGGGGCCGAAGCTCGCAGCGAGGTCGTCGGGATCGACGCGCTTCACCGTCGTCGGGTCGGCAAGGTCGGTGAAGGTCACGAGCGGCGGGTAGCGCTGGCGCGGCACTTCACGGGTTTCATGCATGGACTCAAGTCTCTCGGCCCGTTCGAGCGGCGGCGGCGCGGGCTCGGGAAAGAACAATGTCAGCGCGACCTCGCGCTCCCAGTCGCCGCCGCCGAGCAGCGCGAACAAATAGCGTCCGGGCGCCACCTCGACGAAGGACGCCTCGCCACGCACCCTTGCGCCCAGTCCGCCGGCCCCCGCGCCAGGCGCCCATTTCGGCGAGGTGCCGGCCTCGACCGCGACCACGCTACCGCCGCTGACGATGCCAGACGGCGTCTCGATCTCGATCACCAGTTTCTGGCGCCATTCCCAGTTCTTGAAACCCAGCGCGTCGCAGCCGGCGAGCGCCAGCAGCGCCGCGACCAGCGCGACCTTCGCCCAAAAACCCCGCCGGCTCACGCCGCGCGCCCCGCGCCGTGCGCGGCGAAAGCGGCGGCCGGGTACGCTGCCGCCGATCTGCTTGCGTCGTTCGAAAGGACCATGCCGAGGCTCCCGCTACGGCGTCGTCCGCCGCGCTTTCTCCAAAGCCGCCGCCCGAAGGCCGCGCCGTCACCCCGCCCACCACATTAGCGATGGCTTGTTAAAAAATCATGCCACGATATCCCAGCCGCGATGCGCCCCGCGCCTGCCGGCCCCGCACGGATCTCGCCGTGCCGGTGCGCCGGCTGCATGCGACCCCGCCGGAGCCGGGCTGTAGACGTCTGAGATTATTGACCGGCGCGCCCGGCCTCGGTGACGATGAAGTCCATCGCGATGTCGTGGGGCTGCGGATAGATGGTGGCGATGGCGGCCGCGGCGTAACCGACGCCGATCACCGTCGGCCGGGCCGGCAGCGCCGCCAGCGTGCGGTCGAAGAACCCGCCGCCGTAACCCAGCCTGTAATTGGCCGGATCGAAGCCGACGACCGGCGAAATCACGATGTCGGGGATCACGGCCGGCGCCGCCGGCGGAACCGGAATGTTCCACACGCCCTTTTCCAGCTTCATGCCCGGCCGCCAGTCGCGAAACACCAGCGGCGCGGCCTTTTCCACCACCACCGGCAGGGCGAGCGTGCCGCCGCGCCGCATGAAGTCGGCGGCGAAGGCGCGCAGATCCGGCTCGCCGCGAAACGGCCAGTAGAGGCTGAGCCGCCGACCGGCCGGATCGCCGATCGCCGCGTCAAGATGGGTCGCGATCGCGCCGGCCATGGCGCTGCGTTCGGCGGCCGGCACGGCCAACCGTGCCTCGATCAGCCGCTGGCGTTCGGCCTTGCGCCAGCGCATGATGTCGGCGCGCGCCTGCGGATCGCTGTCGGACGCGGCAAAACCCGACTGCAATTCGTGCATGAAACAGGGCGGCGAGGCATAGGCCCCGCCGGCCGGCCGGTCGTCCTCGTCCGCCATCGCACACCTCGCATTCTTGCGGCACCGCGGCGGCAAAACCCGCCATGTCCCGATCGGTAACCGAGCCGATCCTAGACCGCCACGCAAGGCCGCCCCTGCCACGCAAGCGACATCGCGGCGTCGCATCGCCGACCCTCACCGCCTTGCGCACATCTCGCGCACGGTGCGCTCAAGAAGCGCCATGCCGCCCGGCCGCCAGCCGAGCGCGCGCAGTTTGCGCGTGTCCATCAGGTTGAGAGGGGCCGGGTCGGCGCGCGCCGGCAGGGGGCCGCCCGCGCCGGCCGCCTCGCCCACAAGCGCCAGAAGGTCGTGCCGGTCGAGCACGATATCGGCGACGTTGAAGAGCTCGCCGCACACCGCCCCCGGCGCGGCCGCGAGCACATGCCGCACCGCCTGGCCGACATCGGCGCCGTGCACCTCGCCGGCAACACGCGGCGCGACCGGCCGGCCGGCGAGGAAATCGTCAAACAGCGGCTGCCATTTGTGCGCCCGGTTCGCCGCGGCCGGCCCGTAGATGCCGGTGATGCGCAGCGCGGTGGCGCAAAAGCCGGCATCGCCCAGCCCCATAAGCCCTTGTTCGGCGGCGTGCTTCACCGTGCCGTAAAGCGTGTCGGGATGACACGGCGTGTCTTCAAAAAGCACAGCACCCGGCGGCTGCCGGCCGTAGACGGCGCGGCTCGACAAAAACACCACGCGTCTCACGCCGGCACGTTTGGCCTGGTCGAACAGGGCCAGGCTGCCGTCGAGATTGCGGCGGCGAAACCCGGCCGGATCGTCGCCCTCCCCGCCCCGGTAACGGCCGGGCAGATGGTCGAAGGCGGCGTGAACGAAAAAATCGATGCCCGCAAAGGCCGCGCTCCGGTCGCGGCCGGGATCGAGCGCGCCTTCGACGAAGCCGGTGGCAGGCGGAAAAAAACCGGCCGGCGGCGCTGTGCGGCCCAAAAGGGTAACGTCGTGGCCGGCCGCAAGCAGGGCCTCGACGACGAACCGGCCGACAACGCCGGTGCCTCCCGAAACCAGCGTCGCCGGCACGGCCCTAACCCCGCGCCGTCGGCGCGGGCGGCGGCAGGGCAGCGATAGCGGGGATCGCGCCGCCCTGGTGGAAGGCCCGCCACAGCTCGATCAGCGGCCGCAGCCTGTCGGCCTTGGCATGGTCGCCCTGCCAGGGTTTTTCGTACTGGTAATGCACGACCGCGACGGAATTCCAGTCCCACAGTTCCGGCAGGTTGAACCAGACATATTGCAGCATGTTGCAGAACACCGGCAGGCCGTGCCAGTCGGGAAAGAAGCTTTGCAGAAAGGTCTGGTCGGTGCGGGGCCAGAAGGCGCCGGGCGCATCGAGCACGGCGAGCATTTTTTCAAACGTCCGTTGCGAGGGCCTGGCAACGAACACGCCCGAATTCATGCGGTGGAAGTCGGCAAGCCGCTCGTAGACATTGGGCGCGGCGGAAAACTCCGGATAGGCAAACAGCCGGTCGATATTGCGCAGGACCAGCGTGTCGGCGTCGAGAAAGACGACGCTTTCATACTCCTCCAACTGCCACAGCCTCAGCTTGGCGAAATTGTCGAGCGGGGTGTGGAAGGCCGGCTTTTCGCCCCTGGTGAAAGGATTGCGGCCGTGGATTTCCTGTTTGGCATGGCGCGCGTTGAACGCATCCGAGGTCGCCAGCATCGCGACCGGCCGCAGCCGCGCGCCGAGCGCGGCGGCCGGCGCCAGCGCCGCCGGCGCAACACCGCCCGTGTGCATGACCACGATATCGGCGCTCGTCCCCGTCAGCCGCAGCGAGCGCACCAGCGCCGTCGCGCCGAGCGCGAAATCGGCATTGGTGACCAGCGTGACATAGGCGCGCGCATCGCTCACCGGGAAAATCTCGTCATTCGCCTGCCCACGGGCCTAGGAAACGCTCTTCAGCCGCCGGCCCTCGGGGTCGCGTTCGACCGTCGGCGCGATGTCCCTGGTCCAGGCCGAGACGGCGGGGATGCGCGACCGGTCGACGCGATAGGCGAATTTTTTGGCCACGTCGATCACTTCCGACAACAGGCCGGCCTCCAGCGTGGTCGGATCGAGGCCGAGCGCCATGAACTGCTCGTTGTCGACCACCAGGTCGTTCTCGGCCGCTTCCTTGCGCGGATTGGGCAGATAGGCGACCTCGGCTCCGGCGATACGCGCGACCATCTCGGCCAGGTCGCGCACGCGGTGGGTTTCCGTCATCTGGTTGAAGATCTTCACCCGCTCGCCCGATTTCGGCGGGTTGTTCAGCGCCAGTTCGATGCAGCGCACCGAATCCTGGATATGGATGAAGGCGCGGGTCTGGCCGCCAGTGCCGTGCACGGTCAGCGGGTAGCCGATCGCCGCCTGAATCAGGAAGCGGTTCAACACCGTGCCGTAATCGCCGTCATAATCGAAACGGTTGACGAGCTGGTCGTGACGGCGGGTCTGGTCGGTGTGCGTGCCCCAGACGATGCCCTGATGCAGATCGGTGATCCTGACCCCGTCATTCTTGGCGTAAAACTGGAACAGGAGCTGATCCAGGCATTTGGTCATGTGGTAGATCGAGCCGGGATTGGCCGGGTAGAGAATTTCCTGGCTGACCGTCTCGCCGGCCAGGGTCTCGACACCGACCGGCAGATAGCCTTCCGGGATCGCCGCGCCGACGCTCGAATAGCCGTAGACGCCCATCGTGCCCAGATGCACCAGATGCGCGTCGAGTCCGGCTTCCACCACCGCGTTGAGCAGATTGTGCGTGGCGCTGACATTGTTGTTGACGGTGTAGTTCTTGTGCCGATCGCTCTTCATCGAATAGGGCGCGGCGCGCTGCTCGGCGAAATGCACGATCGCGTCGGGCCGCTCCTCGGCGAGCCAGCGCTTCAACACCTCGTAGTCGCGCGCCAGGTCGATCAGATGGAAATGGATGCGCCGCCCGGTCTCCTGATGCCAGATACGGGTGCGCTCCTGGATCGAATCCATCGGGGTGAGCGACTGCACGCCCAGTTCGGTGTCGATCCAGCGCCGCGAGAGATTGTCGACGATATGGACGTCGTGACCGCGGTCGGACAGATGCAACGAGGTGGGCCAGCCGACGAATCCGTCACCGCCGAGAACCGCTATTTTCATCGAATTGATCCCTCTCACAAAAACCTGCCGCGTGGTAGCCGGCATTTATGACAGGAATGGTACGCCGCCGAAACGGCCTCGCCCGGCACGCCGCGAAGCCGGCCGGGCCAACCGAGAAAGGCCGGCCCCTTGCGGGACCGGCCGGGAGAAGATTCGGGTCCGCCGCGCCTACTCCTGCTTTTCGACCTCGACGGCGCTGGTGGTGGCGTCGTCCACGGTGATCATCACCTTGTCGCCCGCCGCGAGCGCATCGAGATCGACGGCGGCATCGGCGACGTAGCTGGTGCCGTCATCGAGCATGATGGTGCGGCTGGCCGGATCGACCGATTGGACCGTGCCCTGTACCTCCGCCGCATGGGCGGCAACGGCGAAAAATGCGGTAGCGGCGAGGGCAGTAAGCAATTTGGTCATCACATGACTCCGTTATTTCCGTTTCGCCGGCCGGAATCTCCGTTGCCTGAGACCCGTTTGAGTCAATCCCGGCCGACGGGGCTTATCTAGGCCCCGCCGGATGCTGTCCGCAAATCAACTCGTGTAAAAGAATCAAACGATTTCAATGACTTGTTTTTGCCACAATCCGAGGCTTGCGCGCCGGGAAACGGCATCGGCCGACCGGCGCCGAGCCGCGCGACGGCGCTGTGCCGGCCTTAATCGCGACGGCTGTGGACGCAACTTTGCCGAAATTGGCGCGCGTCCCGTTCACGGACGGCGCCGGGCACGCGCCGCGGTCGCCTCGCCCAATAAATTCGCGTTACGTAATATAAATAATGTGAGTGTCGCGACCCTGCCGGGGCACGGCCCGCAACGCCGGCGGCAAGCTCCGTTCGGGAGCGTATCGCGCAGGCGACGCGGTTCAGGCCGGTCCCGGCAACGGGATGTCGGCCGCCATCGCCTTCAACACCCGATAGAAGGTCGAGCTCAACAGCTCGTCCGGATCATAGGCGCGCTTGTTGGCCAGGAAACGCGGCAACTCGGGATAGCTGGCGAGCAGTTGCGCGCCCGTATAGTGGAGCTGATAGGGCAGGAAGAAGCGTCCGCCATGTTTGAGGGCGATGTCGATCAAGGCCCGCGTCAACGCGCGCATCGCCGTGGAGCCGGCCTCGTCGGCCGGCTGGTTGATGTAAAGCACCAGCGAGAAGGCGGGCGCGCGCGCATAGGAAAGCGCGATGTCTTCGGCATGCACCACCCGTACCGAGGCGTTGAGCACCGGCAGGGACTGAGCGGCCAGCACGCGGCGCATGTCGGCGATGAAGGCGTTGTAGGCGGCGCGCGGCACGAAATATTCGTGCAGGATATCGGTATCGCCCGCCAGATCGTTGAACAGGTACGGCACGGAATCGTGCATGGGATCGTTGCGCGAGACCAGGCACGCCTCGCCCTCGCCGAGCGCGTCGGTGCGCGCCACGGTGCAGTTTTCGAACTCCGGCTCGAGTTTCTTTTCCGCGTACCATTTCAGCCGCTGGAACAGCGCCCCGTGCTTGGCCAGGTTCATGATCAGCCGCTTGAGCTTGACCGCGCCGGGCGCGCCGAGCCGGGGCATGTCGAGCGGCGCGCGCTCGGCCACCTTGTCGTAGCGATAGACGATCATCTCTTCGAGCAGGCTGCCGGGCGCCGTCGACAGATGGCCGTAGAACAGGCCCGGGCCGCCCTCGCCCGCCAGGTCGCGCTCGAAATAGCCGGGGAAATCCTCGGAGCGGATGACCGCCCGCGCGGTGCGGTAGACGGCGTTGGCGACGATGTCGAGCGTGGCCGACACGATCACGCCGAACAGGCCGTAACCGCCCAGGACGTGGCGGAAGAGCTCGGCGTTTTCCTCGCGCGAGCAGGTCAGCACCGTGCCCGAGGGCAGCATGACCCGCATCGCGCGCACACTGCCCGCCAGCGCGCCGGCATGATGGTCCATGCCATGCGCGTTGACGGAAATCGACCCGCCGACGGAGAAGATGTCGGTCGACTGCATCGCCTTGACCGCGAACAACGGATGCAAAACGTTCTGGATGTCGTGCCAGGTCGCGCCTGGCTCGACGGTCACCGTGCGTTCGGCCGCGTCGACCGCGATGGCGTTGAAGGCGCGCATGTCGAGCACCAACGCGTGATCGTCGAACGCATGCCCGCCCATGGAATGGCGCACCGCCGCGACCGACACTTTCAGGCCGTTGGCGCGGGCGAAGGCGAGCGCTGTGGCCACATCCTGTTCGCCGCGCACGCCGACAACGCCGTAGACCGGCGTTCGCGACAGGGCGCTGGCATCGTTGAGATTGCCGCCTTTCGCGATCCATGGCAGTGCGGGGTCGTGCGGCGGCGCCGGCGGCGGGTCGACGGCAAGGCTCAGCCCATCCGCGTCCGCGACCCGGCCGGCATCCTTGGACCCGGACGGCGCGCGCGCCAGCCGGGCGAGCGTCACCCCGCTCCAGCCGATGGCGCCGACGCCCAGGGCAGCCCCCAGAACGGCGCGCCGAGACACCCAGTACCGTTTGCGCCGCACCGCCAAATCCGCCTCCCGATCCGCCCCGGCCGGCCCGCTTAGACCGGCTTTCGCGGCGCGGCGCAACCGTCTCCAGTTCCGGACGCGCCGCGGTCCGGCGGCTGTCCGGCTTCACCTGGCCGAAAAATCGCCGCCGTCGACGAGACCGGCGCCGCTTGCGCGCGAACTTGGCCGAAAACCGGCATTCGGCGTCCGCCGCACCAGCAAGCCTTTCGCTTGCGGCGGGAGGCCGGCCCGCGGCTCCGACACGGTCGCCGGTTGCAGATCGTCACATAAATTATCAACTATTTTGGCAATAATCGCGATCAATTGGGGAAAAATTGGATAATCCGGATGCGGTTTTCTCGCCGAACCACTAGGTTCGCACCATAAACGCGCACGTCACACAGGGTGTCACCGATTATCGGCGGCGACGCAAAACGAACAAGAAAAATGAGGCGCGATCAAACAGCATGTCGTCGAATTTCCTTACCGCCCAGTCGCTTACCGACCTCATCGAGAAAATGGCGGCGATCCGCAACCGCTACGACGGCTACGATGTGCTGCTGGAGATGTGCGGCCAGGCCGGCTATCTGCACGGCGTGATGCTCGACCTACCGGTCGAAGCCAGCCAGCACCTAGCCGACCACATCCTGATCAGCAACTGGCCCGACCGGTTTTTGCGCGACTACGACGCGTTCGGCCTGATGGCGACGAGCCCCGTGATCGCGCGGGCGCGCGACGCCGTCGCGCCGTTTCACTGGTCGTCCAAGGCGAACATGGCCCGCCGCAACCAGACGGAGGCGGAACGCGCCGCCGCGCTTTTCGCCGAACACGGGTTCGTCACCGGCGTGGCGGTGCCGACCGCCGGGCGCCCCGGCAAACGACGACTGCTTTTTCTCGCAGGCGACCGGGCCGAACCGGATGTCGTCGAACTGTCCTATCTTATGATGCTTGCCGCCCATCTCAGCGAACGCCTGCTGGACGTGCTGGACACGCCCTGTCGCAACGAACCCGCGGCGCGGCTGTCGGACCGGGAGCGCCAATGCCTGATCTGGACCTCGGCCGGCAAGACCAGTCTCGAGATCGGCACGATCCTCGGCCTGTCCGAACACACGGTCAATCAGTACATCGCCTCAAGCAGCCAGAAGCTGGGCGCCGTCAACCGCGCCCACGCGGTCGCCAAGGCGGTGCGGCGAGGCCTGATCGAGTAGCGCCGCGCCGCACAGCCGATATGCGCCGAGCGTAGCACCGTTTCCGACCGGGGCCGCGCACGGCCCGCAACAATCTTCGAACGAGAAAACCGATCGACGGGATCGAATATTCCGCGGATCCTTGGCCGCGCGGCACGATGTTTCGCCGCAACAAATCGCCACCACTGCCGCGCAAGACGCTTGTTTTTTGCGCAAAAAGACCTATCTGCGGCCTTATTCCCATAAAGTCGACCGGCAGAACGGCTCAGTCCAGCCGGTCGAGCGCCGGCGTTCCGGCACGCGAGCAAGACACGTGACACAAGCCGCATTGATTTCGGCCAGCATGGGCTGGACGGCGTTCCGCGAACGCATGGAACGCGTCGTCGGGCCGATGGAAGCCTATGACCTGCTCATGGAGCTGACACGCGATGCCGGCTATCGCCATTTTGCCGTTTTGACGGCCCGATCGGGAGCGGATACGGCCTTGCCGTACCAGGTCGTTCTGACGAGCCTGTCGCACAGTTCGGTGCGGGAATATCAGGAGCTGGACGCAGCCTCCGGCGACAAGACGCTGGTCGAGGCGCTGCGCGGCGGCCGGCCCTTCTTCTGGGATCGTCGCACGCCGGCGCCCTTATCCGCGCGCGCCGCCGATGCCGGCAACGACAATCGCGCGACCGACGGGCTCCTGTCCCGGCTCGGCATCCGCACCGGGCTCGGCCTGCCGGTCTTCCGCGCCCGCGCACCGCATGGCTTCGCGCTGTTCGGCGGCGAACGCCCGGTCCCCGACATCGGCCAGGCCGCCCATCTGTCGTTTTGGTGCAACGGGATTTACGAACGCATGGCCAGGTTCGAACAGTCGCAACGGGACCGACCGCGGTCCCGGTTGACCGCGCGCGAACTGCAATGCCTGAGCTGGACCAGCGCCGGCAAGACCAGCGTCGAGATCGCGGCGATACTCGGCCTGTCCGAACACACGGTCAATCAGTACATCGCCTCAAGCAGCCAGAAACTCGGCACGGTCAACCGCACCCAGGCCGTCGCCGAGGCGATCCGGCTCCGGCTGATCGACTAGCGCCGTTCGATTCCAACGCCTTGTTTGAACACGCGTCCGGGCGGTAAACCGGCCCCCGCCTCGCCTGCCAACGCTCTGATGCCGTGCATTTTTTGGGAAAAAGGGCTTCTGGGAAAAAGAGCGTGCCGTTCCGCCATGCCAAACCGGCCCCTGCCCTTCAAGTCGCACGCCAAAGTTCCGGACGGGATCGGATTCCGGGCTGGATCGGCAAGCCGGCGCCATGCCCGAACCGGATGCGCAAGGGCTCGCGCGGCCAGCGACCATAGGGGTGGGGTTGAGCGCTGGCCGCGCACCGCGGAAACAGGGAAGAGCTCTCGATCCCGCTCCCGTGGATTTATGGGCGGCCATCCGTGGGGAGGATGGCCTGACCCTGTCTTGACTATGGGGTAGAACCGGAACCGGCGCGATTACGTCATAACACCATATGGGCTTGTTCGGTGTCTCGCACACGCAGCGCGGGAGCGTCTTGATGGTCGCCCGGCGCCGCCGTTTTCCGCTTCTCCTCCCAAAGATAGACACATCCTAGCGCGGTTGTGGCGGCGTTGATATTCGCCTTATTTCGGATACGAAAACTGGGGGTCCCGGTTTAGCGCGATCTTAACCGCTGCCTGCCACATGCGGCGCCGCGCCCAACCGTCAAAGCCCGGCCCCGTCAGCCGACCGCCTCGCTTTCGGCCTCCGCGCGCATGCGCTGCAGATAATTGTCGGCGAAATCGATCTTCAGTTCGACGAACAGCGGAAAATGATCGCTGATCTGAAACGTACGCCAGTCGTCGAGATAATAGGCCTCGCGCGCGTCCCGGTCGGCAAGCAGGAGATCTTCGGCCTCGACCGACCGCACCGCAATGTCACGATCCTTTTGCGCACGCTCGCGCGCAGTATCCGTCGTCGCAGCGGAAATCCGCGCCTCGGCCTTCACGCGCCGGGCTTCGGCCGCGTCGCGCCGCCCGCGGATGATCGCCGACATCGCCGGGTCGTGCAGATCGAAATCCTGATCGCGGAAGACGACCGAAAACATGTCGAACACCCCGTGCGCCTTGCCGCTTTCGGGATTGGCGAGCGCGACCTGCTTGTGTTTGGGCAAGAAGGAGATCTGGTCGTAGAATTTCGTCTTCTTGGCGTTGCTGCCGATCTTGTTGCGGAACACCTCGAAGCCGTGCCGGGCCAGCGCGTCGAAGGTCTCGCCCTCGAAATCCTCGATATTGAAATCACCGACGAGAATATGGTTGTAGACCGGGTCCCGCCTTGCCCGACCGGCGATGAATTTGGCGACCGCGTCGATTTCCTTCACCCGGCGCTTGAACTTGTCAGACCCCGGCGAACTGCTGCCGTAATATATGTGCACGGTGGCGAAGGCGAATTTGAACCATCCCGACTGGAAGGTGCACGAGAACGGCGTGCGGGCGAACTGCCTCTCCTTGGTCACGTCGGAAATCTGCCGCGAGAACGGCAGCACGATCTCGCCGGCCACGCCCTTGAAGGAAATCTTGCTGCGGTCGTAGAGGAAACCGAGCCGCTCCCGGTTGCCGCCCGGCCCCTCGGTGACGTCGGTCATGATGAAATCGTAGCCGGGGCCGAGCACGTTCATCAGTTCCTGGAACGGCCCGAGATCGTCGCAGAGTTCCTGAACGGCGACGATATCGAAGGCCGAGATCATCTCCGCCAGATAGAAGAAACTCTCCTCCAGCCGCGGTCCGTGGCCGAACCGGTTGTCGTCGAAATTGCGAATATTCCAGGTGCCGAGCAAAAGCGTCGAGGACGCGGTCCGGTCGGGCATCCGCTCGGCGATCGCCTGCCGCAGGCGGGCCAGCCCGTCGATGGTGCGGATCCGCGCGGCCCTGCGCGCGGGCTTGTCGAGGCGTTTGAAGGCATAGCGCAACTTCCAGTAGGCAACCATGGCGAAACCCCGATCGTTTTCACGCTATGATGGCATCGATCATACAACGCCGCTGTGGCCGACTTCACACAGGACAATCACGGCATCTCGTCGAGGCGTCGCCGCGGGACGCGTCCTCGATCCGGCTGCGACGATCTCGCGCGCGCGCCGGCCGCCGCCCGGCCTTGCAAGCCGGCCGATCTCGCGCAAACTGGCGAGCATGAAACCGTCCTGGCTTATGACCGCCCTTCTCCTCGCCGCGACCGGCACCGCCGCGCACGCCCAATGGCGGGTGCAGGCGCAACAGGCGGTGGCCGCGCCGCAGAGCACGAACAGCACCGTGGCGGCATTGACGGTGGGATGCGGCGATCCGTTTCAGGTCGAACTCCACACCGCCGACGGCGCGCCCGTGCTGCCGCAGGCCGGCGGCAGCGCCGACTATTTGTACCGGCCCGGCAAGATCATCGCCAGCGTCGACGATCATGACTGGCCGCTGGTGGCGGCCGCCTCGGACATGGCGGTGGTGCTGTTTTCGGAAGGAACGGTGGCCGAAAACCATCTGGCCCCGCTCGACCGCCGGCTGATCGACGCGCTGCGGCAAGGGCGGCGGCTGGTGCTCTATTTCGACATCACCGGCGCCAACGCCGCCGACGGCTCGCCCTTCGAGACCTTCGCCGCCTTTTCGCTCGACGGCGCCGCCGAAACGCTGGCCGCCGCCCTGGACGGCTGTCCGTAGGCTGACCAGATGCGCGAACTCCTGCTGCTGCGCCATGCCAAGTCGAGCTGGGACGATGCCACGCTCGACGATGCCGACCGGCCGCTCGCCGCGCGCGGCCGCAAGGCGGCGCCGGTCATGGCGCGCGCGATGGCCCGGCACGGCTGGGTGCCCGAACTGGCGCTGGTTTCGCCCGCCCTGCGCACCCGGCAGACCTGGGCACTGGTCGCAGCCGAATTGCCGCGTCCGGTCGAGACCCGGCTCGCCCCCGAGATTTACGAAGCCGAACCCGAGATCATTCTGGAGACGATCCGGTCCGTGCCGCCCGCGATCCGTCGGCTTGTCGTCGTCGGCCACAATCCGGGACTGGAGCGCCTGGCCGAAACCCTCGCCGGGCCGGGCTCCGACGCGGCCGCGCTGGCGCGGCTGCGAACGAAATTCCCGACCGCGGCCCTGGCCCGGTTCGAGGTGGCAACGCACTGGTCCACGTTGACATCGGGCGCCGCCCGGCTCGCCGCCTTCCTGAAGCCGCGCGATTTCGGCTAGCTGCGTTCGCGACCGGCGCTGCGATAGACGTCAGCGGAGCCGGGACAGTCGGCGGACGCAGCGGCGAACACGAACTTGCGCGTCCTTGCAATCCGCGCTAGCAGCTCGGCGAATGATCGGAGGTTTTATGTCCCGGTAAAGGAGGGGCGGCAACGCCCCGCAAACGGACGAGGCCCGCAGGAAGTCGGGCCCCCTGTTCGTTTGGCTTACCAATATCGTGAATAGGCAGCCTGCCGCGCCGGTTTCCGGTGCGTGTTTGTGGTTGCCCGAACCGGACATGAGCGAACCATGATCAAGACCTACCGCCCCGGCGTCGATGACGACGCCATCGTCGATATCTGGCTCAAGGCCAGCCGCCTCGCCCATCCCTTCCTCGGCGAGGATTTTCTGCAGCGCGAGGCCGGCAACATCCGCGATGTCTACCTGCCGGCGGCCGATACCCGCACGGTCTGGGCAGACGGGCGGCCGGTCGGCTTCCTGTCGCTGCTCGGCGATCAGGTCGGCGGCCTGTTCCTCGACCCCGCCTTTCACGGCCGCGGCCTTGGCCGCGCGCTGGTGGACGACGCCGTTGCCCGTCGCGGCAGCCTCGAACTCGACGTGTTCGTGGACAATGCCGTCGGCCGGCGTTTCTATGCCGGTTACGGGTTCGTGGAAACCGGACGGCATGTCGACGAGCCGACCGGCCATCCGGTGATCCGCCTGCGCTATCCGGCCTGACCGCGACCGGCGCGTCGCCGTCCTGACACCGGCCTGTCAGGAGGCGCGACGCGCCGGCTTAAGCGCACCGGCCCGAACCCTTCCCTTTCGGCCGGACTCTCTCCATATTCCCGGCATGGCTTCCAAATCCGACAACAAGGCGCCGCGCCCGGCCAAGGACGACAAAGCGCCCGGCACGCGCAAGCGGCGCAGCCCGCTGACCGATTTTCACGACGCCGCCGAACCGCTCGATCGCGGCGACGGCGGTTTTGCGGAAGCGCCGCAAAAGGATATGTCCGGCGCGCCGCTGTCGGGATCGGTATCGGACTGGGCCCGCGAGATGGAACGCGCCGCCGAGGCGGACGCCCGCGCGACGGAGATGCGCGCCATTCGCTCGGCCGCCGGCAAGCACCGCGTCAAGGCCGCCGGAGAACCAGCCGCGCGGCCGTCGAAAAAAGTGCCCGAACGCTCCGGCGCCCCGACCAAGACGGCGCGCGGCACCTCGATGGGCGGCGCGGCCTCCGCCAAGGACCGCGCGGCCGCCGGCCTGAACCCGGTCGCCGGCCTCGACATCTCGCTCGAGGACGCCGGCACGCTCGCCAGTTCCAGCGTCACCGCGACGGTGGAGGCGCTGTCGAAGCTGATCGAAAGCGGCAACCCGCTGCACAAGAACGGCAAGCTGTGGACGCCGCACCGGCCCGAACGGCCCGAAAAGTCGGAAGGCGGCGTGCCGATCCGCATGGTGACGGAGTACCAGCCCTCCGGCGACCAGCCGACCGCCATTCGCGACCTCGTGGAAGGCGTCGATACCGGCGAGCGCACCCAGGTTCTGCTCGGCGTCACCGGCTCGGGCAAGACCTTCACCATGGCCAAGGTGATCGAGGCGACGCAGCGTCCGGCGCTGATCCTGGCGCCGAACAAGACGCTCGCCGCCCAGCTCTACGGCGAGTTCAAGCAGTTTTTTCCCGAAAACGCGGTCGAATATTTCGTTTCCTACTACGATTATTACCAGCCGGAGGCCTACGTCCCGCGCACCGACACCTATATCGAGAAGGAATCCTCGATCAACGAGCAGATCGACCGCATGCGCCACGCCGCGACGCGTTCGCTGCTGGAGCGCGACGACGTCATCATCGTCGCCTCGGTGTCGTGCATCTACGGTATCGGCTCGGTCGAGACCTATACGGCGATGACCTTCCAGATGCAGGTCGGCGACCGGCTCGACCAGCGCCAGCTTCTCGCCGACCTCGTCGCCCAGCAATATAAGCGCCAGGACGTGAATTTCGTGCGCGGCTCGTTCCGGGTGCGCGGCGACACGATCGAGATCTTCCCGGCCCACCTGGAGGACCGCGCCTGGCGCATATCGCTGTTCGGCGACGAGATCGAGACGATCACCGAATTCGATCCCCTGACCGGCCACAAGACCGGCGACATGAAATCGGTGAAGATCTACGCCAATTCGCACTATGTGACGCCGCGGCCGACGCTGAACCAGGCGACCCGGTCGATCAAGCAAGAGCTCGCCCACCGCCTCGACGAGTTGGAGAAGGCAGGCCGGCTCTTGGAGGCGCAGCGGCTCGAACAGCGCACCCGCTTCGACCTGGAAATGCTGGACGCGACCGGCTCGTGCGCCGGCATCGAGAATTATTCGCGTTACCTGACCGGCCGCGCGCCGGGCGAGCCGCCGCCGACGCTGTTCGAGTACGTGCCCGACAACGCGCTGGTGTTCGTCGACGAAAGCCATGTGACGATCCCGCAGATCGGCGGCATGTATCGCGGCGACTTCCGCCGCAAGGCGACGCTGGCCGAATACGGCTTCCGCCTGCCCTCGTGCATGGACAACCGGCCGCTGCGCTTCGAGGAGTGGGACGCGATGCGGCCGCTGACCGTCGCGGTGTCGGCGACGCCGGGCGGCTGGGAGATGGAGCAGTCCGGCGGCGTGTTCGCCGAACAGGTGATCCGCCCGACCGGGCTTATCGACCCGCCGGTCGAGGTGCGCCCGGCCAAGACCCAGGTCGACGACGTCCTGGGCGAGATCCGCGACACCGCGCGCCGCGGCTACCGCACGCTGTGCACCGTCTTGACCAAGCGCATGGCCGAGGACCTGACCGAATATCTGCACGAACAGGGCATCCGCGTGCGCTACATGCACTCCGACATCGACACGCTGGAGCGCATCGAAATCATCCGAGACCTGCGCCTCGGCGCCTTCGACTGCCTGGTCGGCATCAACCTGTTGCGCGAAGGGCTCGACATTCCCGAATGCGGCTTCGTCGCCATTCTCGACGCCGACAAGGAAGGGTTCCTGCGCTCCGAGACCTCGCTGGTGCAAACGATCGGCCGCGCGGCGCGCAATGTCGACGGCCGCGTCATTCTTTACGCCGACACGGTGACCGGCTCGATGGAACGCGCCATGGCCGAGACCGCGCGCCGGCGCGAAAAGCAGCTCGCCTGGAACGCCGAAAACGGCATCACGCCGGAGAGCGTGAAATCGCGCATCGCCGACATTCTCGATTCGGTCTACGAGCGCGACCATGTGCGCGCCGACATTTCCAGCCACACCGAGGAAGGCGCGCTGGTCGGCCACAATCTCAAATCGCATGTCGAGCATCTGGAAAAGAAGATGCGCGACGCCGCCGCCGATCTCGATTTCGAGGAGGCGGCCCGTCTGCGCGACGAGATCAAGCGCCTGCAGGAGACCGAGCTGGCGGTCATGGACGACCCGATGGCCCGCGATACCGGCGTGGAGAACACGCAAAGGAGCCGGCGCGACAAGGCCAGGGGCAAAGCGGCGAAACCGCGTGGCGCCGGCGGCGCGGCGGCGGGCGGCGACAGCCTGTTTTCCAAGCCGGCGCTCGACGACATGGGCGGTTCGGGCGACCACGCCACCCCGGCCGGCGCGGTGCCACGCTCGCTGTTCAAAAAGCAGTCGCACCGCCAGGCGCACGGTCCCGATTACGGCACGCCGGGCGAAGAGCGGCCGGGCGGGGAACAATCCCTGTTCCGCAAGAACACGCTCGACGAGATGACGGTCGGACGCACCGAAAAGCCGCTCGGTGGCGAGCCGCCGGCGCCGCCCGAGGAGGCCAAGCCGGTCAAGCGCCACCGCGCCGGCGCCGGCTCCTACGAGGACCCGGCCGACGAACGCCGCGCGCGGCGGCCGAAAAAGAGCGGCCGGCCGGGCCGGTAGGCGCAGTCATAGGGCTGCGCGATCAGCCCTCCAGCCCGGCGCGGACGAGGTCGAGCGGCTGGCGCGGACCGTGGTGGTAGGCGACCGTGATCCTTTGTTCGATCGCGGCGCGCCGCGCGCGCTGGCGGGCGGACACGCCAAGTTCACAGCACACCGCCTCCACCACCTGTCGGATCGCCTCGCGCGCCTCCTTGGGGCGCGGCGGCGCCGGGACGGGCTTGCGGCGGGGGGATTGCGTGGGGCGGGTCATCTCCTTGGCCTCCTGTCGGGCCGGCTCCATTGACGATCGTTTCTCGGCCAACCTTTAAATCTAACGCATGAAATGCGGACATGGATCGGCAGGCGCGATCACAGTTTGTGCCGTTCGGTAACCCAACGGCACCGGAAACCGCATGGCAAGCCCACACGATGCGCCATCCGCACCGCCCATTGCGCGCCAGCGCCGGGTTTGCGGCCTGCTTCACCTTTCGTTAAGGCAAAACCCCGTTTGTCGAAGCGCCCGTTGGATCGACGGCCTCTCAGGCCCCAGATTGAGCAGTGGACCACCAGACCGGGAGACGGACCTTGACGCTTCGTAGCACCGCCGCATGCCTGTTCCTGTCCGCAGCCCTCGGCCTGGCTGCCCTGTCCGGCGCCGCGGCCGCGCCATTATTTGCGGCAGCGCCGTCGACGCCGCCCGGTACGGCGGCCGCGATCCCGGCCGGCGGCTGCCACCAGGACACGCGCCGCCATTTCGTGCCGGAGTTCGGCAAGACGCTGCGCCATCACCACCGCCGGCGCGACTGCCGGCCGGTCGCCGACGAAACGGCTGAGCGCCGCAAGCCGGCGGACTGCCACCGCGCCCCGCGGCTTCATCGCGTGCCGGGCGCAGGCCGCATCTATCATCGCCATGTCGGCGATGATTGCCGCATCCGCATCATCCGCCGCTCGAGCGAACCGGCGATCGGCAACTGAGGCCGACCGGCAAATCCGCGCTTGCCGCCAACGAAAAAATAGGGGACAAATTCCGCATTCGGGCATTTGCCGGCCCGGAGACTGGAATGGCATGCCCCGGCTTTGGACTGCCCCTCGTGGCGCCCGGGTGGATCGCGAAACGAGAGGGCCCCTGGCACCGCCCCGGCGTCGATCCGACTGTTTCTTCTCCCCCAGTGAACGACCGATGACATGCGGCATGCCCGCAAACCGAGCAACCTGACGGGAGAAAGGAGATTCCGATGGGTCAGATGACCGGAACCGTCAAGTTCTTCAACCATGCCAAGGGTTATGGCTTCATCACGCCCGACGACGGCGCCAAGGACATTTTCGTCCATATTTCGGCGGTCCAGGCATCCGGCCTGACCGGACTGGAAGACGGACAAAAGGTCACCTTCGACACCGAACCCGACCGACGCGGCAAGGGCCCCAAGGCGGTCAACCTGATGCTCGCCTGAGACATACGCACGCTTTCGCGTCGCGGGACCGCCGGTCCCGCGCTCAAACCCGGCCACGCGGCCGGGCCTCGTCCGCGCCGGCCATCCGCCGGCGGCGACCCTGCCGGACCGCCCTGTCACACGACCGTCCAGCCGGCACGTCCCCGTTTCGCGCCACCGCCGCCGCCCGATTGCGTCGACAACCAGCCCGTTGTTTCAAAACCCTATTCTTGCTGAACGCGCCGTTCAGCCAGCGTTCAGTCGCGCCCTTCTAAAACAGCGCCAATTCCGGCCCGCCTTTCGCGCCGGCGCTTTCATGGAGAGCTTGATGAACCGTTTTCTCAAATCCCTGCTTCTCACCACCGCGGTCGCCGCGACCACACTCGTACCGGTGTTGGAAGCCAGTGCCGGGCAGCGCTGGCGCGAGCATCGTCCGCGCCATCCCGAGGTCAATCATCGCCAGAACACCCAGGAGGACCTGCTCGCCGCCGGCATTCTCGGCCTGGTGGTCGGCGGCCTGATCGTCGGCGCCGTCAGCAGCGCGGACCGGGAACCGGCCTATGTCGACGACTACCGCGATGCCGGCTTCGACGATTTCCCGCCGGCGCCCCAGCCGCGCCCGTATCGCCGGCGCGTCGTCAATGCCGATCCCTATGCCGGCAGCGACTATCAGCCCTGGAGCCGCGAATGGATGCGCTATTGCCAGCAGCGCTATCGCTCCTTCAACGTCAGCACCGGCACCTATCGCGGCTATGACGGCAGGGACCATTTCTGCGTCGCCGACTGACCTCCAGCCAAGACGCGCACGCTGCCCCGTCCGCTTCGCGGGCGGGGTTTTCCTTTTCGCGGCACCTACACTAGAAACGGATTGCTGCGCCGCTCGTCGCCGAAGCGGCCGCCCGGCCCGTGGCCGCAAATAAACCCGACCTCGTCGCCGAGCGGCAGCAATTTTTCCTTGATCGAGCGGATCAGCGTCTCGTGGTCGCCGCCCGGCAGGTCGGTGCGCCCGATCGAACCGTTGAACAGGACGTCGCCAACATGGGCGAACTGGGCCGCGCGGTTGAAGAACACGACATGGCCCGGCGCATGTCCGGGACAATGCAGGACCTCGAAATCGTGAGCGCCGAAACGCACCGTTTCGCCCTCGGCCAGAAACCGGTCCGGCACGCAATTGCGCACCGGATCGGCAAGGCCGAACATTTTTGCCTGCTCCTCGAGATTGAGCAGCATCTGCCGGTCGGCCTCGTGCGGGCCGACAATATCGACGCCGAGCGCCTCCTTCAGGTCCATCGCGCCGCCGGCATGGTCGATATGGCCATGCGTCAGCCAGATAGCCTCGATCGACAGCCCATTCTCCTCGACGGCCGCGCGGATGCGTTCGACCTCGCCGCCCGGATCGACGACCACACCGTGCTTGGTGTCGGTATCGAACAGGATCGTGCAGTTCTGCTGGAACGGCGTGACTGGAATGATGCCGGCGTTGAGCTGTCCCATGGCGCTTTCCTCGTTGGTCGCCCCTCCCATAACGGCCGGGTGCGGGAGCGTCCACCCGTCCCGGGGGCGAGGACTCTACGCGGCGAACGAAAAAGGGCGGCCCACGCGGCCGCCCTTGCCCACCGGCCGGACAGGCCGGCTCAGCTCTTTTTCATCGACTGCATCACCGCGCCGACAATGCCGGTCAGGATGCCACCGCCGGCGGCCCCGCCAACCGCATCGCCGAGCATGCCGCCAAGCGCGCCGGCGGTCGCCGGATCCCCCAGCAGCGAACCGATGATCGTGCCGCCGCCGACGCCGCCGATCGCGCCGACGACGGTGCGCAGGATCGCGCTGACCGCCTGCTGCTTGAGCGCGCCCGAAACCGCGTGCCCGCCAATGGCGCCGGTCACCAACTGAACAATGATGGGAAGTAGCGCTTCCATGTCGTTTTACCCTCCGTGGCCAAGCCGGTCCCGCTGCCGGCATGGCCATCGAAAAGGCAATGCGCCCCGGAGTCAAATCTATAGCGGCGGGGTTTCACGCATTTTCTTAAATCGCGGCCGCAACCCCTTCGCCACGGTCATAAACGACCGCTATCTATTCCGCAGCGGCCACCGCGCGCCTGGGATGGACCTCGGCCGAGTAGTCGGCCATCAGATTGCGGGAGAACTCGCCGGGCTGGAAACGGTAGGGTCCGATTTCCGACACCGGCGTCACCTCGGCGGCCGTTCCGGTCAGGAAACATTCCTGGAAACCGTCCATCTCCTCGGGCAGGATGGTCCGCTCGACGACCTCGTAGCCGCGCCGGCGCGCAAGCTCGATCACCGTGCGGCGGGTGATGCCGTCGAGGAAACAGTCCGGCTTCGGCGTATGGATGACGCCGTCCTTGACGAAGAACACGTTGGCACCGGTGGCTTCGGCGACGTGGCCACGCCAGTCGAACATCAGCGCGTCGGCATAGCCCTTGGCCTCGGCGGCGTGTTTGGACAGCGTGCAGATCATATAGAGACCGGCCGCCTTGGACTTGCAGGGCGCGGTGCGCGGATCGGGCCGGCGATATTCGGCGATGTCGAGGCGGATGCCTTTCAGCTTCTGCTCGGGATCGAAATAGCTCGGCCACTGCCAGATCGCGATGGCGCAGTTGATGCGGTTATTCTGGGCCGAAACGCCCATCTGCTCGCTGCCGCGCCAGGCGATCGGGCGCACATAGGCGTCGCTGAAACCCTGCATCGTGAGAAGCTGGCGACTGGCCTGGTCGATCTCGGCGACCGACCAGGGTATCGTGAAGCCGAGGATGCGCGCCGATTCGTGCAGCCGTTCGCTGTGCTCGGTGAGCTTGAAAATCTCGCCGCCATAGGCGCGCTCGCCTTCGAACACCGCACTGGCATAGTGAAGACCGTGCGTCAGCACATGCACCTTGGCATCGCCCCACGCCACGAACTCACCGTTCATCCAGATGTGACCGTCAAGCTGATCGAATGGAACGGATGCCATGTTTACCTCCTGCGGACCAGCGCCGCATGTGTGACAACGTACCGGAATTTCACGCCGGTTCCCGTGTTGAATTGAAAGTGTCGCCAATCATGGTGCGAAATGCAAAGGGAAGGATCCATCCCCAATCCGGAAACGCCTTGCCTTTTCGTTCGCAATCTGCCGAAAAGCTTGTCGAAAATTACCAGTCGGCTCGATATATGTCAACAAGGCTGACATATTTTTTACCAACGGAACCATGATGCCAGGCAAGGACGAACACGAACCGGTACCGATCCGCACGGCGCTGTCGCGCGCCGACGGGATCGATCTGGACATTATCGAGCTGCTTTTCTTCGCCTATCGCGATTTCACCTCCGACCCGGACCAGATTCTCGCCGCCGACGGTTTCGGCCGCGCGCATCATCGCGTGCTGCACTTCGTCAACCGCATGCCCGGTCTGACGGTGGCCGAACTGCTCGACGTGCTGAAGATCACCAAGCAAAGCCTGGCGCGCGTGCTCAAGCAACTGATCGACACCGGCCATATCGTGCAGCTTCCCGGACCGAAGGACCGCCGCCAGCGCGAGCTTTACCCCACCCAGCGCGGCCGCGCGCTCGCCCTTGCCCTCGCGCGGCCACAGTCTCGGCGCATCGATGCGGCGCTGAAGGAGACGGGCCGCGACAAGCGCGATGTGATAGAAGGTTTCCTCAAGGCGATGGTGAACCCCGATCTGCGCGCGCAGATCGACAATCTGCCGGGCAGGCCGGGCACTTTGGGATCCGACGATGGCTGACGAAATGATCATTCCCGCCGACGACGCGCCGCATCTTCTCGTGGTCGACGACGACACCCGCATCCGCACCCTGCTCAGCCAGTTCCTGACCACCAACGGTTTCCGCGTCACCGTGGCCGAGACGGCGGACGCGGCGCGGCGCCACCTTGCCGGGCTGGACTTCGACCTGATCGTGCTCGACGTCATGATGCCGGGCGAAAGCGGCGTCGACTTGACCAAGGCGCTGCGCGAAAGCCGCGATGTCCCCATCCTGATGCTGACCGCGCTGTCGGAAACCGACAACCGCATCACCGGGCTCGAGGCCGGCGCCGACGACTATCTGCCCAAACCGTTCGATCCGCGCGAACTGATCCTGCGCATCAACAACATTCTGCGCCGCGGCGGCCCGCCCCAATCGCCGAAGGTCGAACAGATCGTGTTCGGCCCCTATACGTTCCAGATCGCCCGCCGGGAGCTGAAAAAGGCCGGCAAAGGCATCAAGCTCACCGATCGCGAGCAGGAAATCCTGGCGATCTTCGCCGAACGGCCGGGCGAGACCATACCGCGCCACGAACTGGTCAGCGGCGACACCGAAGTGGGCGAACGCACAATCGACGTCCAGATCAACCGCCTGCGGCGCAAGATCGAGCGCGATCCGGCCAATCCTGTCTGGCTTCAGACGGTGCGCGGTGTTGGTTACAGGCTGAGCGTGGAATAGACTGTTCCGGCCCGCGCGTTGCGCGACGGGCGAAACGGCAGCACTCCACGGGCGCTCCAGATGGCAACCACGAACGGAACTTCCGCGACCGAGCGGCCCGGCCTGGGCCGCAGGCTGGCGCGTGTCGTCAGCCCCGTTCCCAATATCTGGCGGCGTTTCTGGCGCAAGGTGTCGCGCCGCATGCCCAAGCGGCTCTACGCGCGCTCGCTGATCATCGTGATCGCGCCGATGATCCTGCTGCAGTCGGTGGTGGCGTTCGTGTTCATGGAGCGGCACTGGCAGACGGTGACCCAGCGCCTGTCGACGGCGGTGACGCGCGACATCGCCGCCATCATCGACCTGATCGAGACCTATCCCGACGAGCGCGGCAAGCAAAACGCGGTGCGCATCGCCCAGGAGCGGCTGTCGCTGCGGGTCGACATCATGCCGCCCGACCCGCTGCCGGCGCCGGGGCCGAAACCGTTCTTTTCCATCCTCGACCAGATTTTGAGCGCGGAAATCACCAGCCAGATCAACCGGCCGTTCTGGATCGACACGGTCGGCAATTCCAACGTCGTGGAAATCCGCATCCAGCTCGACGAGCAGGTTCTGCGGGTGTTTGCCCGGCGCAGCCAGGCCTACGCCTCCAACACGCATATTTTCCTGTTGTGGATGGGCGGCACCTCGCTGGTGCTGATCATCATCGCGGTGTTGTTCCTGCGCAACCAGATCCGCCCGATCCAGCAACTGGCCGAGGCGGCCGAGAGTTTCGGCAAGGGACGGCCGACGCCGGAGGATTTCCGCCCGCGCGGGGCCGAGGAAGTGCGCCGCGCCGGGCTCGCCTTCCTGCAGATGCGCGAACGCATCGAACGCCAGATCGAGCAGCGTACCGCCATGCTGACCGGCGTCAGCCACGACCTGCGCACCATCCTGACCCGCTTCCGCCTGCAACTGGCCGTGTCCGGCGGCAAGACCGACGTGGCCGCGCTCGACAACGACATCGAGGACATGCAGTCCATGCTGGAAGGCTACCTGTCCTTCGCGCGCGGCGAGGCGCTGGAAGACACCGGCCGCATCAATCTGGAAACGCTGTTTGCCAAGCTGACCGAGGAAGCCAAATTGCGCGGCCGGACGCTGACGGTGCAATTGTCGGGCGATCCGGAGGTACACGTCCGGCCGACCGCCTTCTCCCGACTGGTGACCAACCTGGTCGGCAATTCCTTCCGCTACGCCAAATCCGTCCACATCACCGCGATCCACGGGCCCGGCTCGCTGATCGTCACCGTGGACGACGACGGTCCGGGCATTCCGGCGCAGGAGCGCGAGCACGTGTTCCGTCCCTTCGTGCGCCTCGACGAGGCGCGCAACCAGGATTCGGGCGGCACCGGGCTCGGGCTCTCGATCGCCCGCGATATCGCGCGCAGCCATGGCGGCGACATAACCCTCGACGACAGCCCGCTCGGCGGCCTGCGCTGTGTCGTGCGCGTTCCGGCCTGAGCAGCGGCCGCGCCATCGCGTGATTTGATATTTCTGCCAAGTGGCCTTATATTCAATGCCAGATGGCAAACATGAAATCCAGATCGAACGCGCCAAACGCACGGCGGACCCCGGAAGGCGCCGCGCCGGTCGACCGGGCCGCCGTCGCGGCCAAGGCCTGCGCGCGCATCGCCGACGCCTGGCGGTTGCGCAACGAGGAGGCTGCCGGCCTGCTCGACGTTTCGGCCCGCACCTGGGCGCGGGTCAAGACCGGATCGTGGACCGGCCGCCTGTCGCAGGATCAATTGCTGCGGGCGAGCGGACTGATCGGCCTTTACAAGGGCTTGCATCTTTATTTCAGCGACCCGCTCGCCGACGAATGGGTCCGGCTTGCCAATACCGGTCCCGCCTTCGGCGGCCGCCGGCCGGTCGACGTGATGATCGCGGGCGGCCTGCCGGCGATCCTGCAGGCGCGCGACCATGTCGATGCACTGAGGGGCGGCGCTTGACCCCTTCCATCACCGCGATCGCCGAACCGGCGACGGTACGGCTGATCTCGACGGCCTATTTCAAGCCGCCGGTGCTGCGCCCGCTCGTCGACACGGACGAGGAACTGGCGCTGCTGGCCGAGATCGAGGGACTGACCAGCCGGCGGCTGCGCGCCGAAAGGGGCGAGGTCGGCGGGCTCGACGCGCGCGAATTGCTGTACCGCGCCTGGGGGCACACCCATGTCAACGCCGCCTTCGCCTATACGAGGCCTGAGGGAAACCGCTTCAATGACGGGACGCGCGGCGCCTGGTACGCCGCCTTCGAGGATCTGACCGCGCTGGCCGAGATCGGCTATCACCGCACCCGCGAACTCGCCCGTATCGGCCGTTATCACGACGAAGGCGTCTACCAGGCGCTGCTGGCCGGCTTCATCGGCGACTATCACGACCTGCGCGGCCTCGATGGCGCCCTCACCTGTCTCGATCCCGACCCCGCCGTCGGCTATCCGGCCGGACAGGCCCTTGCCCGCGCGCTGCGCGAGGATGGCGCGCGCGGGCTGATCTACCCCTCGACGCGCCGGCCGGGCGGCACCTGCCTGGTCGCCTTCGAGCCGCATTGCGTGCAGAACGTGCGCCCCGGCGCGCGCTGGAAATTGCAGTGGAGCGGAACGCCCGACTATACTGTCACCACCGACTGAGCGGGCACCGCCGCCCGGCCTCAGTCATCGCGATCGGCGGTCGGCTGTTCGGTAAAGCCTTCCATGTCGGAAATCTCCTCCACGTCGCGCTGGATCTCCAGCGGACTGGTGACGTAGGCCGTCAAAAGCCGCGCGATCGAATGCAGCGCGTGTTCGTGGACACGCTCGTAGCCGTGCGAGGCATCCACCCCGAAGGCGACGAGCGCCGTGCGCACGTCGTGCCCGGCCTCCACCGCCGACGCCGAATCGGAACGGTAGAAACGGAACACGTCCTTCTGGAAGTCGATCTCGTTCTCGCGACACAGCTCGACCAGCTTCTTGGTCAAATGATAGTCGAACGGTCCGGTCTGGTCGGCCATGGCGACGGTGACGCCGAATTCCGACGAATTCTGCCCGGGCGCGCTGGTGCCGTTGTCGACCGTCACCATCGAGGCGACCTCCGGCGCGACGATCGCCGTGGCGCCGGTGCCGACCTCCTCGGCGATCGTGAACAGGAAATGGATGTCGACCGGCGTGCGCGCACCGGCGCGCTCCAGCGCCTCGATCGTGGCCAGCGTGACCGCCGCGCCGGCCTTGTCGTCGAGATGGCGCGACACGATGAAGCCGCTGTCGAGGAATTCCGGCTGCGGGTCGATGGCGACGATGTCGCCGACATCGATCCCCAGGGCCCGGGTCTCCTCGTAGGAGGTCGTGCGCTCGTCGACCCTCAGCTCCAGATTGGTCCAGCCGACCGGCTGGGTGTCGATCTCGTCATTATAGGTGTGGCCGGACGCCTTGAGCGGCAGGATCCCGCCACGGAAATGTCGGTCTTCGGAATAGATGTTGGCGCGCGCGCCCTCGGCGAAACGCGCCGACCAGTTGCCGATCGGCACCAGATCGAGGCGCCCGTTCGGCTTGACCAGCTTCACCTGGGCGCCAAGCGTGTCGAGATGGGCCACGACCGAGCGCGCACCCTCGCGCCGGCTGCCCTGGCGCACCGCCCGGATCGCCCCGCGCCGTGTCAGTTCCGGCGTCAGGCCCAACCGTTCCAGCTCCTCGGTGCAATGGCGCACGACCGTGTCGGTGAAGCCGGTCGGGCTGTCGATCGCCAGAAGCGCCTTGAGTTGCTCGACCAAATAGGCGGTGTCAATCGCAATCCCGCCGCTCATGGAGCCACCTCCGCCCCTTCGGAGCCCGAAATCTCCGCCCAGGGCATGCGCGCGTGGGGAAACAGAAGGTCGATGAAACGCTCGGCCGTCGGCTGCGGTTCGTGATTGGCCAGGCCCGGGCGCTCATTGGCCTCGATGAAGACATAGTCGGGCTCGGTCGGCGACTTGACCATCAGATCGATCCCGACGACGGGGATGCGGATTGCCCTGGCCGCCGCGCAGCCGGCCTCGACCAGGCGCGGATGCACGATGCCGGTGACGTCGTGGATCGAGCCGCCGGTGTGCAGATTGGCGGTCTTGCGCACCACGATCTCGCGACCGGCCGCAAGCACCTGGTCGAGCGCGATCGACTGGGCGCCGAGGCAGCGCACGGTTTCGTCGTCGATCGGGATCCTGCTTTCGCCGCCAGTGGCCGCGGCGCGGCGGCGCGACTGGTGCTCGATCAGCGTGCGCACGTCGTGCTCGCCATCGCCGACGACCAGCGGCGGGCGGCGCACGGCGGCGGCGACCAGCTTGCCGTCGATCACCACCAGGCGCAGATCTTCGCCGTCGAAACAGGATTCGACCAGAACCCGGTCCGACACGCTTCTGGCCTCGGCGACCGCCTTGACGACCTCGTCCATGGTCTGGAGCCCGACCGCGACGCCGCGCCCCTGCTCGCCGCGCGCCGGCTTCACCACCACGCTGGCGTGGCGTTTCAGGAACGGGGCCACATTGCCGGCATCCGCGTCGGCCGCGATCTGCTCGGGCACGGCAAGTCCGGCGCGCGCGACCACGCGGCGCGTCACCGCCTTGTCGTCGCAGATCGACACCGCCACGCCCGAGGTCATTTCCGAGAGGCTTTCGCGGCAATGGACGGAGCGCCCGCCATAGGTCAGCCGGAAGAAGCCGCCCTCGGCGTCCGTCACCTCGACCTTGATACCGCGCCGGCGGGCTTCGTCGACGATGATGCGCGCATAGGGATTGAGCGCGTCGTGCTCCTGGATCGGCGTGGCGAACAGTTTTTCGTTGATGGAGTTCTTGCGCTTGACGGCGAAGATCGGAATGCGGCGGAACCCGAGCTTTTCGTAAAGCGCGATCGCCTGTTCGTTGTCGTGGATCACCGACAGGTCCAGGAAGGCGGCGCCGCGGGCCTGGAAATGCTCGGCCAGCCGGCGCACCAGCATCTCGCCGATGCCGGGATGGCGCGACTGGGGATGGACGGCCAGACACCACAGCGACGAGCCCCGTTCGGGATCGCCGAAAAGCCGCTGGTGATCGATGCCGGTCACCGTGCCGATCACCTCGCCGGTCGCCTCCTCCTCGGCCACGAAATAGGTGATCGAGCGGCTGTCGCGCTGGGCCCAGAAGAAGTCCGGATCGACCGTGACCATGCCGCGCGCGGCATAGATCGCGTTGACGGCCTCGGCATCGTCGCGCGAGGACAGACGGCGCACGAAGTAGCTGCGCGGCTTGCGCCGGCTCGGCCGGTAGGTCGGCAGGTCGAGCCGGTAGGTGTGCGAGGGATCGAGAAACGTCTCCTGCGGCGCGAGCGCCAGGACCACGTGCGGGTCGCGGATATAGAACGCGATGTCGCGGCGCTTGTCGCCCTCCTCCTCCAGCGCAGCGATGATGCTCTCATTGTCGGGAAAGGTCTGCGCGAACAAAAGCCGCCCCCAGCCGCAATCGAGCGCCACCGCCTCGCGCATGGCCTCGTGCTCGCCCTCGCCGTGCGCGATCGGCGGTTTCAGCGAATCCGCGCGCAGCCGCTTGAGCCGGTGGCCGAGCGCCTTGTCCGCGCGGATGGGGTGGGATTTGGATTCCGCGCCGCGATCCTTGGTCATTGGGCTAGATCCCATGCGTCTGGAGCCACATCTCGAGCAGGCCCACCTGCCACAATTCGGACCCGCGCAGCGGCGTGATGTGATCCGAGGGCGCGGCAAACAGCGTCTCGAGATAGTCCTTGCGGAACAGACCGCGCTCGCGCGCCGCCTGCGAGGTCAGCGCGTCGCGCACCATGTCCAGATAGGGGCCGTCGACATATTTGAGCTGGGGAACGGGAAAATAGCCCTTCTTGCGGTCGATCACCTCGCTCGGCACGATCTGGCGGGCGACGTCCTTGAGCACACCCTTGCCACCGTCGCGGATTTTTTCCTCCGGCGGAATGCGCGCGGCGAGTTCCACCAATTCGTGGTCGAGGAACGGCACACGCGCCTCCAGCCCCCAGGCCATGGTCATGTTGTCGACCCGCTTGACCGGATCGTCGACCAGCATGACGGTCGAATCGAGCCTCAGCGCCCGGTCGACCGGCGTGTCGGCGCCCGAACGGGTCAGATGGGCCTCGACCAGTTCGCGGCTGGGGTCGACACCGTCGATCCAGTCCGCCCCGAGCTGCGTCTTCAGCTTTTCATGCGTGCGGTCGAAGAAAACCTTGGCGTAGTCGCCGACCACGTCGTTAGAGTTCATCAGCGGCGGATACCAGTGATAGCCGGCAAAAATCTCGTCCGCGCCCTGGCCCGACTGCACCACCTTGATATGCTTGGAAACCTCCTGGCTGAGCAGGTAGAAGCCGACATTGTCGTAGGACACCATCGGCTCCGACATGGCCGCGATCGTGCCGGGCAGCGCGTCCATGAGATTGTCCGAGGGCACGAAGATCTTGTGGTGGTCGGTGCCAAAAGTCTTGGCGATCAGGTCGGAATAGACGAATTCGTCGCCCTTTTCGCCGTTCGCCTCCTCGAAACCGACCGAAAAGCTCATCAGCCCGGTCTGGCCGGCCTCGGCCAGCAGGCCGACGATCAGGCTGGAATCGACGCCGCCCGACAGCAACACGCCGACGGGAACGTCGGCCACCATGCGCCGCTTGACGGCGAGCCTGAGCGCCTCGAGAACCCGCTCGCGCCATTCCTCCGACGACACGCCGCTGTCGGCCGGATCGCGGGCGAAGGGCGGATCCCAGTAGATGCTCTGACGGCTGCTGCCGTCGGCTTCGATGACGCGGATCGTCGCCGGCGGCAATTTGCGCACGCCGGCAAGGATGGTGCGCGGCGGCGGCACCACGGCATGAAACGACATGTAATTATGCAGGGCCGCCGCATCGATGCCGGTGTCGACGTCGCCCGCCGCCAAGAGCGCCGGCAGCGACGAGGCGAACCGCAGCCGCTCGGGATTTTCGCTCAGATAGAGCGGCTTGATGCCGAAGCGGTCGCGCGCCATGACGATGCGGCCGGTCTCGCGCTCCTGGAGCACGAAGGCGAACATGCCGTGAAAACGTTCCACGCAGCGCTCGCCCCAGGCATGCCAGGCCTTCAGGATCACTTCCGTGTCGCCGGTGGAAAAGAAGCGGTAGCCTTTTGCCTCCAGTTCGGCGCGCAATTCGGGATAATTGTAGATGCAGCCGTTGAAGGCGATGGTCAGACCGAGTTCCGGGTCGCTCATCGGCTGGCGCGCGCGCTCGGACAGATCGATGATCTTCAGCCGGCGATGGCCGAAGCCGGCATTGCCGTGGATGACGATACCCGAACCGTCCGGCCCGCGCGGCGCCAGCGCATCAGCCATTTTTGAAATTGCGATGGCGGAAGGCTCCGCCCTGTCGAATCTGATTTCACCACAAATGCCGCACATAGGCGCGCGTTCAAACCTCCAGTGTCTTAAGGGATGCCATTGCTTTCGTCGCCGGTTTATTATAGTTCGAATGATTAGAAGTCAAATGATTGCCGGCTGTCGATGGACGAACAACAGACCCTGAACGCGCGACGCGACGAAACGTTCCCGACCGGGGAGCTGCGCGGCCTTATGAAATCGATCCGCCGGGTCGTGCGCGCGACCGACCTGCAGTCGCGTGCGCTCGCCCGCGCCAGCGGGCTGACGACGCCGCAGCTCGTTGTCCTGATGGGGGTCGCCGAACTGGGCGAAGTGACCACCAACGCCCTTTCCCACTACGCCGATCTCAGCCCGGCGACGGTCGTCACCATCCTCGACAATCTGGAAAGCCGCGCCATCGTCGAGCGCTATCGCTCGACCACCGACCGGCGCATCGTCTACACAAGGCTGACCGAAAAGGGCCGCGACATGGTCACCAACACGCCGGGTTTTTTCGGCGTCGACTTCGTCACCCGCTTTGCCGCCCTGCCCGAAAAGCGGCGCCGGGCGATCCTCGCCGGGCTGGAGGAACTGGCCGGGCTGATGGGCAGGGCCTAGGCGCCGCCGGACGCCGAAAAATGGCCGCCGCGCTCAAGCCGGGCGGTGTGCTTCAAAGCGACGGCGGCGACCCGCTGCGGAAGATCGACTGAGACTGAGGCGCTGAAGCGCACGCGCCGGTGCTCATTGCCGACGCCGGACCGGCAAGGTGCAAGCAGCGGCCGCTCTCCTGAGGAAAGGCGATATCCGGACCGGGTTTAAAACAGGCGGCCGCCGTCCGGGACGTTTTTGTCGACCGTGGCCAGCACCACGGCCCCCTCCTCGTCCGGAAAGCCCAGGGTCAGCACTTCCGACAGGAATTTCCCGATCTGGCGCGGCGGAAAATTCACCACCGCCATCACCTGGCGGCCGACCAGTTCGTCGGGCCGGTAGTGCTTGGTGATCTGCGCGGAGGATTTCTTGATGCCGATCGCGGGGCCGAGATCGATCCGCAGCTTGATCGCCGGCTTGCGGGCCTCGGGATAGGGCTCGGCGGCCACGATCGTGCCGATGCGGATATCGACCTTGTCGAAATCGGCAAAGCCGATCTCGGGCTTGCGCTCGGTCTCCTGGCTCATGGTCGCGATCCGCTTCTTCAAACAGCGCCAGGCAGGCGCGTCAGGCGTTGCCCTGGGTCTCGAACAGAGTGCCCGACAGCGCGTCGCGCGCCGAAACCCCCGACCAGACGACGAACTGGAAAGCCTGGAAATAGCACTCGCAGGCCTCGAGCGCGCTTGCCAGCAGCATCTCGACCTGCTGCGCGGTCGGCTCGGCACCGCCGGCCAGCAGCAGCGCCTGGCGGAACATGATCGCCCCCTCCTGCTCCCACAGATCGAAATGGCCGATCAGCATCTGTTCGTTGATCAGCGCCAACAGCCGCATGACCTCCATCACCCGGGCATCGGTGACCTTGATGTCGAAGGCGCAGGCCAGATGCAGCGCCTCGTATTCCTCCATCCACGAAAAGGAGATGTGATAGTCGGTCCAGTTGCCGGCGACCGAAATCGCGATCTCGTCGTCTCCGGCGCGTTCGAAGGCCCAGTCATTCGCGTGCGCGACCTGCTCGATGACATCGACGGGATGCGCGGTACGCGCGATGTCGAGTTCCAGAAGGCTCATCAAAAATTCCCTGTGATTGTGGGCGCGCCCCCGCGCGCTCCGCCTAAAATGCCTACGCGCGACAAACCGAACTGCCAGGTTACGAAATGCCGGCCAAATGGCTCCTGGCCGGAACACCCCCTCCCCGGCGCATGACCCAAAAACGAATCATGCAGTAAATTCAGTGTATTGATGCAGAGTCCGAGTTCCAGCGCTTTTTTCCCGCATGCGGCACCGGCATGTGGATAGATTATTTGCCGGCTGCGGCCCGCACCGCGTAAGGGATTCTGCGTGAAGCTTTTTTCGCGACAGGGGGCTGTGGACAAGCGCCCGAAAAAAATCCCGACCTAGGAGTCGGAGCCGGTCTTTTTGGGCGTTTTCTTGCCGGACTGGGCCAAGCTGGCCTCGATCTCGGCCAGCCGCGCGGCAAGCGCCTTGTTTTCCGCCCGCGCCTTGATCGCCATCTCGCGAACCGCCTCGAACTCCTCGCGCTGGACCACGTCCATCGAGTTCAAGATACGTTCGGCCTGAGCGCGGAACGCCGTTTCGACCTCATTGCGCACGCCCTGCGCGGCCCCGGCCGCATCGGTGAGCAGCTTGGCGAAATCGTCGAGAATGCGGTTCGGTCCGTTGCTCATGGGCGCTGCCTCGCAAACTTCGGCGCGCCGGCCCGAAAGCTGGCCGCCGACACGCGCAAACCGCAATTAGGGGCCCCGCGAAGCGATTGCAAGGGCGTTGGTCCAATCGGCGCGCGCATGCGTCGACTTGACCTTGCCGCGGCGCGCGCCCATTTTCGCGCCGACTCGCCCCGTTAAAGCGGATTTCGCCGTGCCAGACCTGCTGATCCTGCCTCTCGCGGCGCTGCCCTTTCCGCAGATCGATCCGGTATTGATCGAAATCGGTCCGCTGGCGATCCGCTGGTACGGGCTGGGCTACGTCATCGGCATCCTGTTTGCCTGGTGGTACGGCAAGCGCCTCATCGCCAATCAGCGTCTTTGGGGCTCCGACGGGCCGCCGATGCGGGCCGCGGATCTCGATGATTTCGTGGTCTGGGCGGCGGCCGGCGTCGTCCTCGGCGGGCGCATCGGTTATATTCTCTTCTACGATTTCGCCCGCTATCTCGACAATCCGCTGGCGATCCTGGCCGTCTGGCAGGGCGGCATGTCGTTTCACGGCGGGTTTTTGGGCACCACGCTGGCGATGATCCTGTTCGCGCGCTCGCGCGGCATCGCCCCATGGCGGCTTTTCGACGTGATCTCGGCCGGCGTCCCGGTGGGGCTCGGCCTGGTCAGGGTCACCAATTTCATCAATTCCGAATTGTGGGGCCGCACCAGCGACGTCCCCTGGGCCTTCGTGTTTCCCAATGGCGGGCCGGAGCCGCGCCATCCGAGCCAGCTCTACGAGGCCGCGCTCGAAGGGCTGATCCTGTTTTTTGTCCTGCGCGTGCTCACCCACCGTTTCGGCGCGCTGCGCGCGCCGGGCCGGATCGCCGGCGCTTTCGTCGCGGGCTACGGCGTCTCGCGCATCATCGTCGAATTCTTCCGCGAGCCGGACGCCCATATCGGCTATCTCGCCGGCGGCTGGCTGACCATGGGCATGGTCTTGTCCGTGCCGATGGTGCTGGTGGGGCTTTGGGTCTTTGCCCGCGCGCGGCCGCGCGCGCCCGATAAAGAAGCGGCATGAACCGGCTGGCCGAAACCATCGCCGGACTGATCCGTCAGACCGGACCGATCAGCGTGTCCGACTATATGGCGCTGTGCCTGTTCGATCCCGAGCACGGTTATTACACGAGCCGCGAACCGTTCGGCGCCAAGGGCGACTTCATCACCGCCCCGGAGATCAGCCAGATGTTCGGCGAACTCGTTGCGGTCTGGCTCTATTCGGCCTGGCGCGCGAGCGGCATGGACAAGCCCGCCACCTTCGCCGAGATCGGCCCCGGTCGCGGCACGCTTGCCGCCGACATCGCCCGCACGCTGGGCAAGCTCGATCCGCAATGCGCCGCCGCCTGCGACCTCGCCCTGATCGAGGCGAGCCCCAGGCTGGCGCAGGTGCAGCAGCAGGCGCTGGCCGAGGCCGGCATGCAAACAGCCTGGCCGGCTTCCGTCGAAGCCTTGCCCGACCGGCCGGTGTTCTTCATCGGCAACGAGATTTTCGACGCGATCCCGACACGCCAGTTCGTCAAGTCGGGCAATGCCTGGCGCGAACGCGTCGTCTCGCTCGACGAGAGCGGCGGCTTTCGCTTCGCGGCCGGGGTCGACACGCTCGACGAAGCGCTTTTGCCGCACGGGGCCGACAGGGCCGCCGACGGCGTCGTGTTCGAGATCGCGCCGGCGCGCACCGCCCTGCTCGACACCGTCGCCGACCGGATCGCCCGCCATGGCGGGGCGGCGCTGTTTTTCGATTACGGCCATCTGGAACCGGGCCTCGGCGACACGCTGCAGGCCGTGCGCGGCCACGCCCCCCATGACGTCTTCGAAACGCCGGGCGAGGCCGACCTGACCAGCCATGTCGACTTCGCCGCGCTGGCAGCCGCCGCGCGGGCGCACGGCCTGGCGGCCCACACGATGACGCAGGGCGCCTTCCTCCGCGCCATGGGTCTTGGCGAACGGGCCGGGCAGCTTGGCGCAAGCGGCAACGCGGCGCTGCGCGACACGCTCGCCGATCAGGTCGAGAGGCTCGCCGGCGCCGAGCAGATGGGCGAACTGTTTAAGGTGTTGGCACTGTTGCCCCACCACCTGGAGGTGTATCCGTTCCCGGACGGCGGATTGACTTGACCATGTCCCTGCCCCACGATCCGCGCCGCCGCGGCAACCAATGGCAAGATGCACGATGCTGAACGAATCGAGGCCGGAGCCTCTGCGATCCCCGGCGCTTGACGGGCTCGAAGGAGTCCGCCACGGTTTTTTCACGCGCGCGGGCGGCGCCTCGAAAGGGCTCTATCGGGGTCTGAATGTCGGGCTCGGCTCGCAGGACGACCGCCAGACCGTGCTCGAAAACCGTAGCCGGGTGACGGCGTGGCTTGGCGTGCCGGCCGCGAATCTGTGCACGCCGCATCAAATCCACTCGCCCGACATCGTGGTTGCCGACGCACCGTTCGGCGCGCAGCGGCCGCGCGCCGACGGCGTGGTCACGGCCCGGCCGGGCCTGGCGATCGGCATCCTGACGGCCGATTGCGGCCCCGTGCTTTTCGCCGACCGCGACGCCGGCGTGATCGGCGCCGCCCATGCCGGCTGGCAGGGCGCATTGAACGGCGTGCTGGAAGCCACGATTGCGGCGATGGTGGAGCTTGGCGCGCGCGCCGAACGCATCGTCGCCGTGCTGGGGCCGGCGATCAGCCAGGCCAATTACGAGGTCGGTCCCGAATTCGTTGCGCGTTTCGCGCTTGCCGATCCGGCCAACGCCCGGTATTTCACCGCGTCCGCGCGTCCCGATCATGCCATGTTCGATCTCAACGCCTACACGCTCGACCGGACCGGCATGACCGGCGCACAGGCATCGCAGCTGAAACGCTGCACCTATGCGGAGGAGGATCTTTTCTTCTCCTACCGCCGCACCACGCATCGCCAAGAAGCCGATTACGGCCGCCAGATCTCGGCAATCGTCCTGGAGGAGAAGTGATGGCATTGCATTTCGAGCGCTCGGAGTTCGACGCGCGCAAAGACCGCCTGTTGATCGAGATGGCCGATCGCAAGCTCGACGCCATGCTGCTCTTCGCTCAGGAGAGCATGTACTGGCTGACCGGCTACGACACGTTCGGCTTCTGCTTCTTCCAGTGCCTGGTGGTGAAGGCGGACGGGCAGATGGTGCTTCTGACCCGCTCGGCCGATTTGCGCCAGGCGCGCCACACCTCGATCCTCGAGGATGTGCGCGTGTGGACGGATCGCGACGGCGCCGACCCGACCGTCGATCTGCGCAACCTGTTGAACGACCTCGACCTGCTGGGGTGCCAGATCGGCGTCGAATACGACACGCACGGCCTGACCGCCTTCGAGGGCCGGCGGCTGGACGAGCAATTGCGCACATTCGGCAAGATCTCGGACGCGTCCGGCCTTGTCGGCCGCCTGCGCCTGTTCAAGAGCCCGGCCGAGATCGTCAAGGCGACCAAGGCCGCCCAGCTTGCCGACGACGCTCTCGACGCGGCCCTGCCGCTGATCAAGCAGGGCGGCGACGAAGGCAAGATCCTGGCCGCCATGCAGGGCGCGATCTTTGCCGGCGGCGGCGACTACCCGGCCAACGAGTTCATCATCGGCTCGGGACCGGACGCGCTTTTGTGCCGCTACAAGGCCGGCCGGCGCAAGCTGCGCAAGAACGACCAGCTCACCCTGGAATGGGCCGGCGTTTTCCATCATTACCACGCCGCGATGATGCGCACGGTCGTGCTCGGCAAGGTCTCCAAGCGCCAGCAGGAATTGTTCGAGGCCGCGCGCGCGGCCATGACCGCCGTCGAGGAAGCGATGGTCCCCGGCAAGACTTTCGGCGACGTGTTCGACGCGCATGCGCGGGTGATGGAAAGCCACGGCCTGACCCGCCACAGGCTCAATGCCTGCGGCTATTCGCTCGGTGCGCGCTTCACGCCGTCGTGGATGGACAAACCGATGTTCTACGCCGCCAATCCCGAACCGATCGCCCCCGACATGACGCTGTTCGCCCACATGATCATCATGGATTCCGACACCGAAACCGCGATGACCCTGGGCCGGACCTATCTGACCACCGACGGCGCGCCCAGCTCGCTGTCACGCCACGATCTCGACTTGATCGTGCGTTGAATGCGGCCTGTGGCCGGCCGCTTTCGCTGTTCAATCGAACCGCGAAAGCCGTTAGACTTGCAACGAAGCCAACAGCACGGGGAGAGCCGGGGAAATGCGCCAGACGACGCCGCGCGTTGGATGCAGCCTGCTTCTGTGCGCCGTCCTGGCCGCCTGCAACAGCACCGAGGCAACGCTCGACCCGGCCTCGGTCGGGACGGACAAGCGCGCCAGCACGGTGAGCGCGCTCGCCCCGCAGGAGACGGCCAACGGCGTCGCCGCGCCGGGCGCGGCCGGCGCCATCCCGCCGCAGACCGCCAATCTGGCGCAGGCCGACGTGCGGCTGCAATTCGCCCCGGTTGTCGGGGCGACCGTTCAGGCAGCGACGCCGCTGGCGCAGCGTATTTCCGCGCGGGCCAGCCAGCGCGGCCTGGCGATCACCGCCGGCGGCGCCAACCCGCCCACCCATCTGGTAAAGGGCTATTTCTCCGCCATCACCGAAGGGCGCGAAACCATGGTCATCTTCGTGTGGGACGTGCTCGATCCGGCCGGCAACCGCCTGCATCGCATCCAGGGTCAGGAAACGGTCGGCTCGGTGGCGCCCGATCCCTGGTCGGCCGTTCCGGCGGCGACGATGGAAACCATCGCAGAGCGCACGATCGACGAATTGTCGGGCTGGCTTTCGAGCCGCAGCGGGTAGCCTCGTTCCGGCGCGCGCACCGCGCATGGAAACCCTTTCTTTGGATTAGCCCGAGAATCCTGCCGCGCGCGCTTGCAATAGCGCGGCTGATCGCTAAAAGCCGCCTACATACCTTGCCGACCGCCGGGGACGCTGCATGAAACTTTTCGCGGGCAATTCCAATCGGGTGCTGGCCGAGGCCGTCGCCCGGTACCTGAACACGCCGCTGGGAAAAGCAAGCGTCAGGCGCTTCGCGGATCAGGAAATCTTCGTCGAGATTCAGGAAAACGTGCGCGGCGAGGATGTCTTCGCGCTGCAATCGACCTCCTATCCGGCCAACGATCACCTGATGGAAATGCTGATCATGATCGATGCGTTCCGCCGCTCCTCGGCGCGACGCATAACGGCGGTAATTCCCTATTTCGGCTATGCCAGGCAGGATCGTCGCGCGTCTGGCCGCACGCCGATCTCGGCCAAGCTGGTCGCCAATCTCATCACCCAGGCCGGCGCCGACAGGGTGCTGACCCTCGACCTGCATGCCGGCCAGATCCAGGGTTTTTTCGACATTCCGACCGACAACCTGTTCGCCGTGCCGGTGCTGGCGCGTGACGTGAAGGCGCATTACGACCTTGCCAACGTCATGGTGGTGTCGCCCGACGTCGGCGGCGTGGTGCGCGCCCGGGCACTGGCCAAGCGCATCGACGCGCCGCTTGCCATCGTCGACAAGCGCCGCGAGCGGCCCGGCGAATCGGAAGTGATGAACGTGATCGGCGACGTGCGCGGCAAGGACTGCCTGCTGATCGACGACATCGTCGATTCGGGCGGCACCTTGTGCAACGCCGCCGACGCGCTGTTGGGCAACGGCGCCACCAGCGTCACCGCCTACATCACCCATGGCGTGCTTTCGGGCGGGGCGGTGGCGCGCATCGCCGGCTCCAGGCTCAAGGAGCTGGTGATTACCGATTCGATCCAGCCCACCTCCGGCGTCCAGGCGGCGCACAATGTCCGCGTCGTGACGATCGCCGATCTGATCGGCGAAGCGATCTCGCGCACGGCCAGCGAGGAATCGGTCTCCAGCCTGTTCGACTGAACAAGCTCATGCGCTAACCGGCAACAAGCCGAACCGCCATCCCCGCCAGCGCGGCCAATCCCAGAACGACGACCATGTTGGCCTTGAGCCCGATCAGCGCCAGGGCCGCGGCAAGCGCGATCGCGGCCGCCATGGGGTCGAAACTCGCCGGATCGGGCACCGGCCATTCGAACGGACCGGACCGCGCCTGCCCGACCGTGGCGAACACCACGTGCAGCGAAAACCACAGCGCGAGATTGGCGATGACGCCGACCACGGCGGCCGTCACCGCCTCGAGCGCCCGCGCCAGCCAACGCACGGCGCGGACCCTTTCCACATAGGGCGCGCCGGCGAATATCCACAAGAAGCACGGCACGAAGGTGAACCACAGCGTCACCAGCGCGCCGCCGAGCCCGCCCACCAGCGGCTCCCCCCCCGCAAGCCGCGCCCCGCCGAGAAAACCGACGAAGACAAGCACCAGGATCAACGGTCCCGGCGTGGTTTCGGCCAGGCCGAGACCGGTCAGCATTTCGTCCGGCCGCAGCCAGCCATGCACCTCGACCGCCTGCTGGGCGACATAGGCAAGCACGGCATAGGCGCCGCCGAACGTGACCGTGGCCATCTTGGAAAAGAAACCGGCCTCCTGGGCATAAACATGCCCACCGCCGGCCACGGCCGCGATCGCAAGCAGCGGGCCGAACCAGATCGCCAGCCAGGTGACGGTCGTGACGAGGAAGCGGCGCGCGCTCGGCCGCGCCCAGTCCGGAACGGAAGCGGCCGGCGCCGGCGAAACTGCCATGCCGTGGCCGCCGCCCCGGTCGCCGAGCCGATGCAGGAGCACCCCGGCCGCCGCGGCAAGGGCGATGATCAGCGGGAACGGGATTTTCAAGAATGCGATCCCGACGAAGGCGGCGAGCGCGATCAGCGCCATCAGCGGCCCCTTGACGGCGCGTCTCGACACTTTGATCAGCGCTTCCAAAACCACGGCGAGCACCGCCGCCTTGAGGCCGAACAGCAATCCCTGGACGAGCGGCACGTCGCCGGCGACCAGATAGGCCGCCGACAAGCCGGTGATGACCAGCGCACCGGGCAGAACGAACAACAGCCCGGCGATCAGCCCGCCGCGCACCCCGTGCCCAAGCCAGCCGGCATAGGTGGCAAGCTGCATGGCCTCCGGCCCCGGCAGCAGCATGCAATAGTTGAGCGCGTGCAGGAACCGCGCCTCGTCGAGCCATTTCTTCTCCTCGACCAGGATGCGATGCATCAGCGCGATCTGGCCTGCCGGCCCGCCGAAGGACAACAGGCCGATGCGCGCGAAGGTCGCGGCCGCCTCCGGCAAAGACGGCGCATCGGCCGGGCGTTTCGCGGTCTGCGTGGTCATGCCGAGATCGCCGGCCGATGGCGAGGTTCGGCACCGGCATGGCGACACCGGCCGCCAAGCGCATCGTAGGGAATCATGCTCTTTTCCACTCGCGAATGCTCATCGCCCTCGAGCGCCGAAAGGCCGGACGGCAGGGGCGCCCCGCACAATGGCCGCGGGGTGTGACAGAGCCAAGTCATCGATCGGGAAAATCCGCACCCGGCAACGCCGGCCGATGCGGCGACCCGCCGGGCGGATGAGGTGCTGGGCCGCGGTCCGAAACACGTCAGAAGACCGGCTCCACATCCCGGAACGCCTCGCGCACCGCATCCACCATGCCGTCGACCACCGCCCCGTTGGAGCGCGGATTGCGGTAAAGCACAACGCGCGACGTATCGATGTCGCCGAACCCCTCGGCGGGAGCGAGTTCGCGGCATCCCTGCGGAATGTTGCTGCGCGAGATCGGCGCGATGGCCAGCCCGGAGGCGACGGCGAGTTTCAGCCCGCCGCTGGTGTCGCTGCGATAAGCGATGCGATAGTCGCACCGCTGTTGCTGGAGCGAGCGCATGGCGAATTCGGTGCACCAGCCGGTCGTCTCGTAAAGCGCGATCGGCAGCGGCCGTTCCAGATGCTGGTTGTGTTCGTCCGACGTCACCCACACCGTCGGGTCGATACGCAACGTCTCGCCGCTCGGATTGTCCTCCCACTCGAAAACGATGGCGAGATCGAGCTGATTGGTCTTAAGCGCGGTCAGATGACGCACGGACGGTCCGTAGTGGGCGGTGATGTCGACCTTCGGGTGGAAGCGCGCAAAATTTCCAAGTGCCTGCGACAGCACCGAATATCCGTACTCTTCCGGGACGCCGATACGCACCCGCCCGCTCAGCGACGGTGCGCGGAACGAGGCCTCGGTCTCCTCCAGCAAGGCGACGACACGGCGCGCATAGGACAGAAGCTGCTCGCCCTTGCGGGTCATCGTGACACCGCGCGAGCCGCGTTCGAACAATTGCTCGCCGAGCGTGTCCTCGAGCCGTTTGACCTGCATGCTCACCGCCGACTGGGTGCGGCCGATACGGTCGGCCGCGTAAGTGAAATTGCCGGCCTCGGCCACGGCCACGAATGTGCGCAACTGATCGCTGTCGAGTTGAATCGGCCCGCCTCCCCCATCAGATTTTCTAATGCCAGACATCACTGCAATTCGTTTGAAACATGTCAAGGCTGGACCTATCTCATGGACAATTCAATGCATGAGGTGGTCGCCATGGCCCTCGCACTCGACTTTCAGACAGGAACCGGCTGGTTCGCCCGGCTGAGGAAAACCGCGGCCGCCCCGGCCAAGCCCGAGCTCGACGCGCCCACGCGCGATCTTTTGGCAAAACGCGACGATCGGCTGCTGCGCGATATCGGCATCAGCCGCGCCGCGCTGCAGGGCCGCGACGCGGTCGTGTTCGAGGATCTGGCACGGCAGCGCCGGCTCTGGCAGCTTTGAGACCCGTCCGACAGAAGCCGGTACCGGCGCTCGGACAGGATCAAGCCGCGGCGTAAGCCGAAGGCTCGAGCCGGCCCGACGCAGAGCCGGCGGGGTCCCGCCCCAGGACAGTTTCAGGAGACCTCACTCTCCTCACTCCCGCCGGTCTTCGGACCGGCGTTTTTTTGTCCGCTCACGCATCGTAGTCGGCATCGGCCACCGGCTCCTGCCAGGCCACCGTCTCGCCATCGAGCGCTTCCTGCATGGCGATATGCGTCATGCCGGTACGCGGAGAGGCGCCATGCCAATGCCGCTCGCCGGGCGGAATCCACAACGTGTCGCCGGGCCGCAGCTCCACCATCGGGCCGCCCTGGCTCTGCGCGCGCCCGAACCCCGACACGACGTAGAGCGTCTGGCCGAGCGGATGGGTGTGCCAGTTGGTGCGCGCCCCGGGCTCGAAATGCACGACAAGCGCGCGCAGGCGCGCGGGCGCGTCCGCCTCCACGATCGGATCCTGCCACACCGTGCCGGTGAACCAGTCGCCGGGGGCGCGTCGTGACGGCCGCGTGCCGCCGGAAAAATGTTTCATCGCCGCTCTCTTTCTCATCGCGTTCGGTTCTGTCGGATTTGGACCCTCAAGCACGGTGCGCGTCAAGCCGCGCCGTCTCCGCGAGGGCCCGGCCGGTCGAGACCGCGCCGGACGACGTCCTGCGACGGCTGCGGGCTTCTTGCCTTTTCCGGCATGTTCGCCTATAGCACCGCCACCCGCGTAGACACCCTTGGAGGCAACGCGGCGGAAGGCCGCCCGACCGGCGGCTTTCGACGTTTACGGGACTGGCCCAGCCAGCCGTGAACGCTCCAGCAACGCGAAAGGAAAAGCCATGAGCGAGAGCTACGAGCTCACGGCCGAGGCGCGCGAACGGGTCGGTAAGGGGTCCGCCCGCGAAATTCGGCGCAACGGTAAAATTCCCGCCGTCATCTACGGCGAAAAGCAGCCCCCGCTGCCCATCATCCTGCCCTATAAGGATGTGCATCTGCGCATCACCGCCGGCGGGTTCATGACCACGCTGGTCACGATCAATGTCGACGGCAAGAAGATCCAGGTCCTGCCAAAAGACTACCAGCTCGACCCGGTGCGCGATTTCACCATGCATGTCGACTTCCTGCGCGTCGGCAAGGGCACGATCGTCACCGTCAACATTCCCGTTCACTTCGAGAACGAGGACGAGTGCCCGGGCATCCGCCGCGGCGGCGTGCTCAACATCGTGCGGCACGACATCGAGTTCACCTGCCCGGCGAACGCGATCCCCGACGCCATCACCGTCGACCTGACCGGCCTCGATCTCGGCGATTCGGTCCACATTTCGGCCGTCGCCCTGCCGGACGGCGTTAAGCCGACGATCACCGATCGCGATTTCACCATCGCCACGATCGCGGCTCCGGCCGGCCTGAAGTCGGAAGAGGACGCCGAAGCGCCCGAGGCGCCGGAGACCGAGATCGTCGGCGAAGAGAGCACCGACGGCGAAGGCGAGAACGAGGCGGAATAGGCCCGGCCTGCCGGGAGTGTGCGAGCAGTGCTGATCTTTGCTGGTCTCGGCAATCCCGGCCCGAAATACGAGAACCAACGGCACAATGTCGGGTTCATGGCGGCGGACGCGATCGCCCGCCGCCATTCCTTTTCGCCCTGGTCGAAGAAGTTCAAGGCCGAGATCGCCGAGGGCCGGCTGGCCGGCGAAAAGGTGCTGCTCGTCAAGCCGCAGACCTTCATGAACCTGTCCGGACAGGCGATCGGCGACGCGCTGCGCTTCTACAAGCTTTCGACCGCCGATCTGGTCGTGTTTTACGACGAGCTCGATCTTGCCCCCGGCAAGGTCAGGATCAAGACCGGCGGCGGCTCCGGCGGCCATAACGGCATCAAGTCGATCGACGCCCATTGCGGCAAGGACTACCGGCGCGTGCGCATCGGCATCGGCCACCCCGGCGACAAGGCGCTGGTCCACAATCACGTGCTCGGCGATTTCGCAAAGGCCGACCGGACCTGGCTCGAGCCGCTGCTCGACGCCACCGCCGACAGCGCCGTCCTGCTCGCCAAGGGCGACGACAACGGCTTCATGAACAAGCTGAGCCTGGCGGTGCCCGGCGCGGCGAAACCGGGCCGCCCGGCGGCCGCGACGGACACCAAGCCCCCGGCCAAGGGCCAAAGCCATATCCGCCAGGCCCGTCCCCAGGCCCCGTCTGTGCCGGTGCCCGAAAGCGGGCCGATGGCGGCGATGCTGAAAAAACTGCTCGGAAAATAGACCGGCCGGCGCGCAGCCGGCGCAGGGGCGGTTCCGCCCCGCCGGCGGATGGCGGCGCGCCAGGCGGAAAGACCTTGACGATCATCAATCCTTTCGCCCATACGCCGGGGCGATTTCTTGCATAGGACCTCTGCATCATGGGTTTCAAATGCGGCATTGTCGGCCTGCCCAACGTGGGCAAGTCGACGCTTTTCAACGCCCTGACCAAGACCGCGGCCGCGCAGGCGGCGAACTATCCGTTCTGCACGATCGAGCCGAACACCGGCGAGGTTGCGGTGCCCGATCCGCGCATGGCCCCGATCGCCCGCGTGGCCGGTTCCAAGGAACTGATCCCGACCCGGATCTCCTTCGTCGACATTGCCGGCCTGGTGCGCGGCGCGTCGAAGGGCGAAGGGCTCGGCAACCAGTTTCTGGCCAACATTCGCGAGGTCGACGCCATCGTCCACGTGCTGCGCTGCTTCGAGGATGACGACATCACCCATGTGGAGGGCCGTATCGATCCCGTCGCCGATGCCGAGACGGTCGAAACGGAACTGATGCTTGCCGACCTGGACAGCCTGGAGCGGCGTATCGTCCAGACCCGCAAACGCGCCACCGGCAAGGAAAAGGAGGCCGTCGCGGCCTTGCCGATGATGGAAAAGGCGCTTGCGCTCTTGCAGGACGGCAAGCCGGCGCGGCTGCTCTTGTCGGGCATCGCGGCGGAGGATCTGCACAATCTGCAGGCGCTGAACCTCCTGACCTCGAAACCCGTTCTATATGTGTGCAACGTCGCCGAGGCCGACGCGGCGACCGGCAACGCGGCCAGCGCGGCGGTCGAGGCGATGGCGGCGGCGCAGGGCGCCCACACCGTCGTCATCTCGGCTGCGATCGAGGCCGAAGTCGCCCAGTTGCCGGACGAGGAGGCGGCCGAATATCTCCAGGCGATGGGGCTCGAGGAACCCGGCCTCGACCGCCTGATCCGCGAGGGTTACGCCCTGCTCGACCTGATCACCTTCTTCACCGCCGGCCCGAAGGAAACCCGAGCCTGGACCGTGATGAAGGGCGCGAAGGCGCCGCAGGCCGCAGGCGTCATCCACACCGATTTCGAGCGCGGTTTCATCCGCGCCCAGACAATCGCCTATGACGACTATGTCGGCCTCGGCGGCGAGACCGCCGCCAAGGAAGCCGGCAAGGCCCGCGACGAGGGCAAGGAGTATGTCGTCCAGGACGGCGACGTGATGCTGTTCAAATTCAACACATAAGCGGTCGCACACTTTACGGCGCCCGGCCGCCGGTTCACTTTGACCGGCCATGAACACCCAGTCCCACGTCCTGATGGGCGCCGCCTTTTTCGGCCGCCCCCTGCCGCGCCTGGCCTGGGCGGGGGCCGCCGGCGGCATCCTGCCCGACCTGCCGATGTACACGATCGTCGCCGCGCTCGGCCTGCTCGGCTATTCCGTCTCCGACATTTTCGATCGCCTTTATTGGGAACCGTGGTGGCAGATCGCCAATGCGATCGGCCACAATTTCCTGCTCTGGGGCACGCTCACGATCGTCGCCGCACTTGCGATCGCCCGGTCGCGGACCGGCCCGCCCCAGGCGTCCTCTCCCGCGCCCGGTAGCGAAACGGCTGGCGTCGCGGCGCTCGTCTTCGCGTTTTCGGCCTCCGCCCTGCTGCATTCGCTGATCGATTTCCTCACCCATCGCGCCGACGCGCACATGCATTTCTGGCCGCTGTCGGACTGGCGCTTCCGCTCGCCGGTGTCGTATTGGGATCCGGACCATTACGGCAACTGGTTCGGCCTGTTCGAGGCCGCGCTCGGCATTGCGCTGATCCTCGTGCTTTTCCGCCGCTACCGCGCGTTGCCGCTGCGCGCCGGTCTTCTGGTCGCGCTCGGACTTTACGTCGCCGTGCCGGCCTTCTTCTTCTTCACCCACCACGGATGACGCCGGCGCCGACCCTGGCCCCACCAAAGGCGCAGCGATAGCGCTTGCGCAGCGGCCGCAAACCGGCGAAAACCCGTTCGCACTTGAACAGGTTATGCGATGACGGACACAAAGATCGCCTATGAGGATTTCGAGGTCGGCGGCACGATCGAGTTCGGGCCGCGCGCCGTGCCTGCCGACGAGATGATCGATTTCGCCACGCGGTACGATCCCCAGCCCATGCATCTCGACCAGGCTGCCGGCGAGACAAGCCTGCTCGGCGGGCTCGCCGCGTCGGGCCTGTTCACCGCCTCGATCTTCATGCGCATGATGTGCGACGGCTACCTGCTCAATTCCACCTCGCAGGGGTCGCCGGGGCTCGACTACGTCAATTTTCGCCGCCCGCTGATGGCCGGCGACACGGTGCGCGGCCGCACGACGGTTCTGGCCAAGCGCGAATCGGCCTCCCGGCCCGGCCTGGGTTTCGTGTCCGTCAAACACGAGCTGTTCAACCAGAACGACGAGCTGGTCTGCGAGATGGCCAATACCGGCATGTTCTTGATGCGCAACGGCGGAGCGGCGGCATGACACTCGACGCGGCACTGGCCATCGGCGACACGGTCACGCTCGGCCGTCACACGTTCGAAGCCGACGAAATCAAGGCGTTCGCGTCGAAATACGACCCGCAGCGCTTTCACGTCGACGAGGAGGCGGCCAAGGCGAGCGTGTTCGGCAAATTATGCGCCTCGGGCTGGCATACGGCCGCCATGTGGATGAAACACAACGTCGCCTCCTTTCCGGCCACCGCCGAACGGGCACGGGCACGCGGCGCCACCCTCACCTTCGGTCCGGCCGCCGGCCTGCGCGACCTGAAATGGCTGAAGCCGGTCTATGTCGGCGACACCATCTCCTTTACCCGTACCGCCGAAAGCCACCGCGCGCTGGTGTCGAGACCCGGCTGGCGGCTGCTGTCGAGCCGCTGCGAGGCGCACAACCAGAACGGCGAGCCGGTGATGCGTTTCGTGTCGCTGACGCTGGTGAAGGCCGAGTAGGCTCAGCCCCCGTCGACGCGGCGGCGCGTTTCGGCGTCGACCAGGGCGCGCAACCGGCTGAGCAGCGGATCGCGGCTGGTCTGCGCCACGCCGTAATCGAGATTGAACGCGTAATCGAAATCCGGCGCGTTGCGACCGATCACATGCTGCAGCATGGTTTCCAGCTTGTCGAAGCCCTTGGCCAAGACCGCCTCCGGCGTGAGGGCGGCATTGTATTCGTCCCAAAGCGCCAGCATTTCGGCGCGCAGATCGTCCGGCAGCGGCGCGCACAACGTTTCCAGATCGGCGCGTTCGCGTTCGGCGCGACCGTCGTCGCCGGCCTGGTGGATGGCCGGCACGTCACCGGAAATCGCCTCGCCGAGATCGTGGACGATGCACAGCTTGAGCAGCCGCAGCAGGTCGCGACCGGCCAGCTCGCGCTCGAACAGAAGTGCCAGCAGGCACAGCCGCCAACTGTGCTCTGCCGTGCTTTCGGCACGCCCCTTGCTGGTGACGCCGCTGCGCAGCGTATCCTTCAGCCGCTCCGCCGCCTGGACGAAGGCGATGATCCCGGCAAGGCGTTCGGTCTCGGCGGGCGCAGGTGATTCCATCGCTTCAGGCTAAAACCGTTCGCCGCGGAAGGAAATCGCCGGCTCGCGAGAAGATGTCGTGGTTCGGCTGCCAATGCAGGCGCTGGGCGCGGCTACCGGTTCAATGCCCTTCGTACGAAATCAACGTGCGGACGGGAACGTCGAGCGACTCGAGCTTGGCCCGGCCGCCGAGTTCCGGCAGGTCGATGACGAAGCAGGCCGCCACGATGTCCGCCCCCATCTGCCGCAACAGCTTGGTCGCGCCCTCGGCCGTGCCGCCGGTCGCGATCAGGTCGTCGACCAGGATCACCTTTTCCCCCGCCTCGACCGCGTCGCGATGCATCTCCATCTCGTCGATGCCGTATTCGAGGCTGTAGGCGACCCGCACGGTCTCGTGCGGCAGCTTGCCCTTCTTGCGGATTGGAATGAAGCCGGCCGAAAGCTGGTGCGCGATCGCGCCGCCGAGGATGAACCCCCGCGCCTCGATGCCGGCGATCTTGTCGATCTTCGTGCCGGCATAGGGATGGACGAGTTCGTCGACGGCGCGGCGGAAGGCGCGCGCATTGCCGAGCAGTGTGGTGATGTCGCGAAACTTGATGCCCGGCTTCGGATAATCGGGAATCGTGCGGATCGCGTCGCGAAGCGTATTTTCCAAACTGGTCTTCATGGCCCCTGCCCCGTTGCAGGACAGTTTTGACCGCAGCGGCGGCAAAAGAAAAGGGCGCACGCGGCGCCCTTTTCTGAAATCAACGGATAAGTCGCCCGCTCAATGCTCGATCTGCGACCAGATCTTGCGCTTGGTGAGATAGACCAGGCCGGCGAACAAGAGCAGGAAGACCATCACCCGGAAGCCGGTCTTCTTGCGCTCCTCCATATGCGGCTCGGCCGCCCACATCAGGAAAGCCGATACGTCCTTGGCATACTGATCGACGGTCTGCGGCGAGCCGTCGTCATAGGTCACCATGTCGTCGAACAGCGGCTGCGCCATGGCCAGCGACGCACCGCCGAGGAAATAGGGATTGTAGTAGGTGCCTTCCGCCACGTTCAAACCCTCCGGCGGGGTCTCTTCGTAACCGATCAGCAGGGCATGGATATAGTCAGGGCCGGCCTCGGCGTACTGGGTGAAGACGTCGAACACGAAGGTCGGGAAACCGCGTTCCACAGCCCGCGCCTTGGCGATCAGCGAAAAGTCGGGCGGGGCCGCCCCGCCATTGGAGGCCGCGGCGGCTTCCGCGTTCGGGAACGGCGCGGGAAAATAATCGGCGGGAATGGCCGGGCGGTCGAACATATCGCCGTTTGAATCCGGGCCGGCCTGTACGGTGTACTCGGCCGCGAAAGCCTTCACCTGCGCTTCGGAATAACCGAGATCTTGCAGCGTGCGGAACGAGACCAGATCAAGCGAATGACAGGCCGCGCAGACTTCCTTGTAGACTTTCAGGCCGCGCTGGAGCTGCGCCTTGTCGTAGGTGCCGAACGGGCCGGCAAACGACCAGTCGAGCTCTTTCGGCTTCTTGATCGGGTAATGGGCCGGCTCCGCCTCGTTGCCGGCGTCCTCGGCCGCGAACGTCGGCCCGGCCAGTCCGGCGAAGACGAAGGCGAGCGCCGCGAAACCGCTCAGGATGGTCTTCATGCGGGAATTCCTTTCAAGCTTCACGGTCCTCGCCTCAGGCATTCTTGTCCGGCGCCGCATTGGCGCCTTCCGGCAGCGCGGCCGCGCTTCCGGCATTGCGCGCCAGTACGGCCTCGGTGATCGATCCGGGCAGCTTGCGCGGTGTTTCAAGCAGGCCGAGCACCGGCATGATGACGATGAAGAAGGCGAAGTAGTAGAGCGTCGCCAACTGCGCCATCACGACATAGGCCCCTTCGGCCGGACGCGAGCCGAGCCAGCCCAGGAAGATCGAGTCGAGCACGAACACCCAGAAGAACAGCCGGTACCAGGGCCGGTAGGCGGCCGAACGCACCTTCGAGGTATCGAGCCACGGCACCACGAACAAGACTGCGATCGCGCCGAACATGGCCAGCACGCCGCCGAGCTTGGAATCGATCGGGCCGATATTGAAGGTGATCGCCCTGAGGATGGCGTAGAACGGCAGGAAATACCATTCCGGCACGATATGGGCCGGCGTCTTCAGCGGGTCGGCCTGGATGTAGTTGTCCGGATGGCCCAGGAAGTTGGGAATGTAGAAGACGAAATAGGCGAACACGATGAAGAACACCACCATCGCGAACGAATCCTTGATGGTCGCGTAGGGCGTGAAGGCCACCGTGTCGGTCTTCGACTTGACCTCGATGCCGGTCGGGTTGGTCTGGCCGGTCACGTGCAGAGCCCACACATGCAAAACGACCACGCCGGCGATCATGAAGGGCAGCAGGTAATGCAGCGAGAAGAAGCGGTTGAGCGTCGGGTTGTCGACCGCGAAACCGCCCAGCAGAAGCTGCTGGATCCACTCGCCGACCAGCGGGATGGCGGTGAAGAAGCCGGTGATGACGGTCGCGCCCCAGAAGCTCATCTGGCCCCACGGCAGCACGTAGCCCATGAAGGCGGTCGCCATCATCAAGAGATAGATGATGCAGCCCAGGATCCACAGCAACTCGCGCGGCGCCTTGTAGGAGCCGTAATAGAGCCCGCGGAAAATATGGATATAGACGGCGACGAAGAACATCGACGCGCCGTTGGCGTGCAGATAGCGCAAGAGCCAGCCGGAATTGACGTCGCGCATGATCTTCTCGACCGACTCGAAGGCGAGCCCGGTGTCCGACGCATAGTGCATGGCCAGCACGACGCCGGTCAGGATCTGCGCGACCAGCATGATCGAGAGAATGCCGCCAAACGTGTAGGCGTAATTCAGGTTGCGCGGCACCGGATAGGCGACGAAGGAATCGTACATTAGCCGCGGCAGCGGCAGACGCTTGTCGATCCAGCGTTCGAATGCGGTGTTGGGTTTGTAGGTGGAATGTCCGCCGGCCATAATGCTCTTCCCCAGGTCCTCAGCCGATCCGAATGGTGGTGTCGGAAATGAATTCGAAGATCGGCACGGCCAGGTTTTCCGGCGCCGGGCCTTTGCGGATACGTCCGGCCGTATCGTAGTGCGACCCGTGGCACGGGCAGAACCAGCCCCCGAACTCGCCGGCCTGGCCGAGCGGCACGCAGCCGAGATGGGTGCACACGCCGACCATGACGATCCAGTTCTCCTTGCCCTCGCCGGCGGAGCGGTCGATATCCGTCGCCGGCGCGTCAGCCGAGATGTTTGCGTTGCGGGCGACGGGATCCTTGAGATCCTCAAGCGCAACGCCCCTAGCGGCCTCGACCTCTTCGGCCGTGCGGTTGCGGATGAAGACCGGCCTGCCGCGCCATTTGGCGGCAACCGACATGCCCGGCTCGATCGCCGACACGTCGACCTCGATCGTCGACAGGGCAAGGGTGGAGGCGTCCGGACGCATCTGGTCGATAAACGGCCAGGCCACGGCACCGGCGCCGATCACGGCCGCCGTTCCGGTCGCCACATAAAGAAAATCCCTGCGATTGGGATCGTGGGTTTCGTTGACGCTCACAGGTCCTGTTCCTCTCGCGATTGTGAGCCGCACCCCGCACCCCGGCATCCCGGATCGGGGTTGCCCGTGCGCATGCGCACGGACGGGCTGGAATCCCGGCAATTGGCGATGGTTTCTAGGCGCGATGGTTTCGCTTGTCCATATGATTGCCGAACAGGTGGGCAGTTTGTCGCGGGCTTTTTTGGCGCAAGCCGAACGATCGCCGGCGTGACGCCGGACCGCGCGCGCCCGCGCGGCTTTTTCCACAGCGGCAACCGGCTATCGCGCACCAAGTCGCGCCAGCACCTCGCGCGGAATGGCGTATTCGCGGATCACGTCCTCATGCCGGCGCAGGCCGCACAATTCGCGCTGGATGAAATAGCCGTGGACGGCATCGGCCGCCGCCTTCAAGGCCTGCCGGCGCTCGGGCGCCGTCCCGCCGACGCCGCGCAGCCTTTCGAGCGCCTTTTCCACCTTGTCGCCGGCTCGACCGAGCGCGGAGGCCTTTTCGGCCAGAATATCGACGTCGAGCGCAAGCAGCGGCGTCACGCCGGCGACCAGGTGGCCATCGGGGGAGCGCCGAACCAAGCCCGCCTACTCCGCCGCGATACGGCCGGGCAGGAAGCCGCCTGACTGGCGTTTCCACAACTGCGCGTAAAGGCCGCCTTTCTCGACGAGTTCGGCATGGCTGCCGTCCTCCACGATGCGGCCCTCGTCGAGCACGACCAGCCGGTCGAGCGCGGCGATGGTCGACAGCCGGTGCGCCACCGCGATCACCGTCTTGCCCTCCATCATGCGCTCCAGATTGTCCTGGATCGCCGCCTCGACCTCCGAATCGAGCGCCGACGTCGCCTCGTCGAGGATCAGGATCGGCGCGTCCTTCAACATCATCCGTGCGATCGCGATTCGCTGGCGCTGGCCGCCCGACAGCTTCACCCCGCGCTCGCCGACATGGGCGTCGTAGCCCGTGCGCCCCTTCTGGTCGGCGACCTCGACGATGAAGTCGTGCGCGGCGGCGCGTTTGGCCGCCTCGACGATCTCGGCCTCGCTGGCGCCCGGCCGGCCATAGGCGATGTTGTCGCGGATCGAGCGGTGCATCAGCATCGGCTCCTGGCTGACCACCCCGAACTGGGCCCTGAGCGAACCCTGGGTCAGCATGCGTATGTCCTGGCCGTCGAGCAGGATGCGCCCGCCCTCGACGTCGAACAGCCGCAGCATCAAATTGACGATGGTCGTCTTGCCCGCGCCCGACGGCCCGACCAGCGCCATGCGCTCGCCCGGCCTGACATGCAGGTTGAAGCCGTCGATCACGCCCGCGCCCTTGCCATAGTGGAAGGTGACGTTTTCGAAGCGGATATCGCCCTTTGCGCGCGCCATCGTCGCCGCGTCGTCGGCGTCGCGGATCGCCGGCAGCACGGAAATCGTGCCGGTCGCGTCCTGGATGGTGGCGTAGGAGCGGATCAGGCCGTTGATGTTGAACATCATCCAGCCCGACATATTGTTGAGCCGGAAGACGAGCCCGAGCGCCGCGGCGATCGCGCCGGTCGAGATCGTGCCTTGGGTCCAGTTCCAGACCGCGATCGTGCCGACCGAGGCCATCATCGCGCCGTTGAGGAAATTCACCGCGGCGCGCACCGTGGTGATGGCGCGGGTGAGCCGCACCACCGCATTGAAGAACCCCTCCAGCCCGTCGCGCACGAAGGCGTGCTCGCGTCGTCCCGAATCGAACAGCTTGACCGCCACGATGTTGGTGAAGGCGTCGACCAGCCTGCCGTTGAAGATCGAGCGCTGGTCGGCCGTCGCCCGTCCGGCGCGCCGCAACCGGGGCAGCAGATAGCGGATGATCAGCAGATAGCCGCAAAACCACAGCGCCACCACCAGCCCCATCAGCGGATCGAGTGCGACCAGCAGCGACGTGGCCAGGATGACGAAGGTGAGGAACGACCAGATCGACTGCAGCACCGACACGATGAAGTCGCCGACCGCCTCGCCGCCCTGCATGATCTTGGTGGCGATGCGGCCGGCGAAATCGTTCTGGTAGAACTCGTAGGGCTGCTCGATCACGCGGCGGAAGGCCTGCCAGCGGACCATGGCGAAAAAGCCGGGAACGATGATTTGCTGTTCCACGAGTGCTGCGCCGACCATCACCGAGGCGCGAATGACGAAGACGAGCACAAGCAGCCCGACCAGTTCGGGCCAATGCTCGGCGAACAAGGTGGCCGGCTCCGCCCTGTCGAGCAGGTCGACGAGCCAGCCGATCGACCAGTAGAGCCCGGCATCGACCGCGCCGACCAGCCCGCCGGTGATCAAAAGCAGCACGAACGGCCCCTTCGCCTGGCGGGCGAAATACAGGATGAAGCGCCAGGCATCCTTGGGCAGGACCTCCTGCTCGGTGTCGTGGAACGGATCGATAACGCCTTCGATCCGACGCCAGAAGCGGTCGGGCTTGTCGTCCCGCGCAGTCGAATGCCTATCCGTCGATACCGTCATGACTCGTGTCTATCCGATTTCATCTCCGTCCGTCCCCACCTGGCGAGGCGGCAACGGACGGTTTTCAAGCATGCCTACTCCGCGGCCTGCGCGGCTTCCAGATCGAGGAAACCGCCGGACTGCCGTTCCCACAATTGGGCGTAGAGCCCGCCCCGCGCAAGCAGCTCCTCATGCGTGCCCTCCTCGATCACCCGCCCCTTGTCCATCACCACCAGACGGTCCATGGCCGCGATGGTGGAAAGCCTGTGGGCGATCGCGATCACCGTCTTGCCCTCCATCAGCCGATAGAGGTTTTCCTGGATCGCGGCCTCGACCTCCGAATCGAGCGCCGAGGTCGCCTCGTCGAGAATCAGGATCGGCGCGTCCTTCAGCATGACGCGCGCGATCGCGATGCGCTGGCGCTGGCCGCCCGACAGTTTCACGCCGCGCTCGCCGACATGGGCGTCGAAGCCTTTACGCCCTTTCGGGTCGGTCAGCTCGGCAACGAAGGACAGCGTCTCCGCCTTCGCCGCCGCGTCCAGCATCATTTCCTCGGTCGCGTCCGGCCGGCCGTAAAGGATGTTGTCGCGCACCGAGCGGTGCAGCAGCGAGGTGTCCTGCGTGACCATACCGATATTGGCCCTGAGCGAATCCTGGGTGACCTCGGCGATATCCTGGCCGTCGATCAGGATGCGGCCGGCCTCGATGTCGTAGAAACGCAGCACGAGATTGACCAGGGTCGACTTGCCCGCGCCCGAGCGACCGACCACGCCGACCTTCTCGCCGGGTCGGATCGTCAGCGACAACTGCTCGATGACGCCCTTTTCCTTGCCGTAATGGAAGCGGACATTGTCGAACACGATGCCGCCCTGCGAAACCTCGAGCGGGCCGGCATCCGGCTTGTCCTCCACCAGCCGCGGCAGCGAGATCGAGTTGATGCCGTCGCGCACCGTGCCGATATTTTCAAACAGCGCCGACAATTCCCACATGATCCATTGCGACATGCCCCACAGCCTGAGCACCAGGCCGAGCGCCACGGCGATCGCGCCGACCGTCACCGCCTCGGCGAGCCACAGCCAGATGCCGAGCGCGCCGACCGCAAACAGGCACAGCGAGTTCAAAACGTAGAGCACGCCGTAAAGCCCGGTCACCAGCCGCATCTGCCGATAGACTGCATCGAGGAAACTGGCCATGCCGTCGCGGGCGTAACGCGCCTCGCGGTTGGCGTGCGAAAACAGTTTTACCGTCTGGATATTGGTGTAGCTGTCGACGACCCGGCCGGTCATCAGCGAACGCGCATCGGCCTGCACCTCCGCGACGCGACCGAGCCGCGGCACGAAATAGCGCATCAGGAAAATATAGGCCACCAGCCACGCCGCGATCGGCGTCGCCAGCCGCCAGTCCGCCGCGGCCACGATGAACAGCATGCCGGCGAAATAGACCGTGACATAGTTCATCACGTCGAACAGCTTGATCACGCATTCGCGCACGGCGAGCGCGGTCTGCATCAGCTTGGTCGCGATACGGCCGGCAAATTCGTCCTGGTAGAAGGTCATCGACTGCTTGAGCAGATAGCGATGAACCTGCCAGCGGATGCGCATGGGATAGTTGCCCATCAGCGTTTGCTGGCTGACGAGCGAATGAAACCACACCATGATCGGCAGGGCGAACAGCACGACGGCGCCCATGCCGGCGAGCTTCAGGCCTTCTTCCTCGAGAAAGGTGGCGCGGTCCCTCTCCGCCAGCCAGTCGACGATGTTGCCGAGAAAGGAAAACAGCCACACCTCGACGATCGCGATCAGCGCCATCAGGATGGCGGCCGGCACGAGAGACGGCCAGGCGCCGCGCGTATAATGCAGGCAGAACGCCAGCAGCGTGCGCGGCGGCTCTTCCGGCTCGTCGGGCGGAAACGGGTTCAGTCTTTGTTCAAACCAGTGAAACATGAGTGGCCTCGAAAACATCAATATAGGTCAAAGGAGCGCGGACAGGAGTAAGCGACGGGCCGGTGCTGCCAGCCCGTGTCAGCAGACCCATCGCCGCATGCGGCAAGCCGTGTTCTTGCGATGGCGTCCGGCGCGGGAGAGTGCGGGGCAAGAGCCGCGGTCAGCACCGCGATCGCTGCCAGCCCCAGAGCGACGACAATGCCCGACGTCAGGCAGGTGTCGGGATGTTCAGGGCGCGCTCGCGCAGCGGGGTAAGGGCAAAACAGACAGAGCACGGTTCGAATCCTCGGCTATCGGGTCAAAAGGCCCGGCGGAATTCGAAACGGAAATGCCTGTCAAAAGAGGAAGCGTCGAGCCGAATACCGCCGTCAGGAACGGGGTCTGCCGATGAGGCAGAAGGATGATGCGAACATCATGATTGTCATGTCTGCCTCCGCGGTTCGGGTTGACGAGGGCCGTTATATAGCCTCTTGGCGGCGGTGAGGCCAGCCCGCGCACTTTAGCGGAGGCTGATCTTGCAGCGACTGTGGCCGATGGGCCACGCCAATTGGGGAGCTACTTCGTGAACGAACGTCCGCGCCTGGCGCTCTACCAGCCCGACATTCCCGGCAATACCGGCGCGATCCTGCGGCTCGGCGCCTGCATGGGCATGACCGTCGACGTGATCGGCCCGGTTGGCTTCGACCTCTCCGACCGGGCTTTGAAGCGCGCCGGCATGGACTATCTGGCCACGGCCGCCCTTGCCCGGCACGCCGATTGGGCGGCGTTCGCGACCTGGCGCGAGGCCGAGGGCCGGCGTCTGGTGCTGTTCACCACCCGCGCCACCCTGCCCTATACCGAATTGGCGTTTCGACCCGACGATATCGTGCTGTTCGGGCGCGAATCGGCCGGCGTGCCCGACACCGTGCACGAGGCCGCCGACGAGCGCGTGCTTGTTCCCATGCCCGGCGGCGGCCGCAGCCTCAACCTGGCCATGACGGCGGCGATGGCGGCCGGCGAGGTCATGCGTCAACTGACGGCAGGCTAAAAAACGGGACGCGCCGCCAGGCGATCGCGATGCTAATCCGCCGTCGGCAGGCGGCGCATGGTGAACTCGATCACGTCGCGCGGACGCTCGCACCAGCTTTCGATCGCGGTCCAGTAGGCCTGTTTCGGCCAGCGGTCGAACCATTCGCGCGCTTTGGCCCGCGCATCCGCGCGCGGCAACACGAAGGTCTCGCGCAAAAACCCGTCGCGCGGCAGGCGTTCGCCCTGGCTGCGATGTCTGTCGAGCCTCTTCTTAAGCCCGTCGAGGGGCGGTCTCGGCGGTGTCCGCACGCAAAGCCTCTCCCAAGATCGGCCTCAAGACTAGGATCGAATCGGCGCCAAGGCGAGTCTTTTGTGCCGCCGGGCGCATGCGGCGATCGGCGGGCTGGCCTCCGGGCGCGCTTGGCTCTAAGGGCTTGGGAGGATCGAGCAGCAGCGAGGACGCGCCATGCAACGCCCGGACATTCCCGCCGACATGCCCGCCGGCATCGAAGACAAGAAGGAGACGGCCAGAAACTGGTTCGAAAGTCTGCGCGACCGTATCTGCGCCGATTTCGAGGCGCTGGAGGACGCGCTGACGGGTCCGCTTCGCGAGCGCCCGGCCGGCCGTTTCGAACGCAAGCCCTGGCATCGCGACGGCGGCAAGGGCGGCGGCGGCGTGATGTCGATGATGCACGGGCGTGTCTTCGAAAAGGTCGGCGTGCACACCTCGACCGTCCATGGCGAGTTCTCGCCGGAATTCCGCAAGCAGATCCCCGGAAGCGAGGAGGACCCGCGCTTCTGGGCCTCCGGCATTTCGCTGATCGCGCATCCGCACAATCCCAACGTGCCGGCCGTGCACATGAACACCCGCATGGTGGTGACGGCCCGGCAATGGTTCGGCGGCGGCGCCGACCTGACCCCGGTGCTCGACCGGCGCCGCACCCAGGAAGATGCCGACGCGCGCGATTTCCACGCCGCCATGCAGGCCGCCTGCGCCCGCCACGAGGTCGCGGACTATCCACGCTACAAGAAATGGTGCGACGACTATTTCTTCCTGCCGCATCGCGACGAGCCGCGCGGCATCGGCGGGATTTTTTTCGACTGGCTGCATTCCTCCAGCCAGGCCGGCGGCTGGGAGGCCGATTTCGCCTTCACCCGCGAGGTCGGTTCCGCCTTCGCGACGATCTATCCCAAGCTCGTGGCGCGCAATGTCGACACGCCCTGGAGCGAGGCCGACCGCGAGGAACAGCTTGTCCGGCGCGGCCGCTATGTCGAGTTCAACCTGCTTTACGACCGCGGCACCACGTTCGGCCTGAAGACCGGCGGCAATGTGGAGTCGATCCTGTCCTCCATGCCGCCACTGGTGAAATGGCCCTGAGATCGGCGTTCGCCGCCAATCGTGATCGCGTCGGGGGCAACGATTTGCCCGATTTCGTGTTATCCTGGACGAACCCGCAAGCAGAACGGATCCAGGAGGAAAGACCATGAAGGAATATCACTGCGGATCGCTCGTTCCGGGCTGCGAATGGCATACCAGGCACGAGGACGAGGCCGAGATCATGCGCCGCGTCGTCGAGCATATGCGGCTCGACCATGGCGAGGACGTCATTCGCGAATCGATGGTCGAGGCCATCCGCTCGCGCATCGAAAAGACGCGCAACGCCGCCTGACGGCAGCCGCGTCCTCCGCCGCGCCCGGCAACACCGTCGCCGGGCGCCGGCCGGAAAATATCAAAACCGCCAAGTCTTTCAGGGCAGGCAAGTCTGTCAGGACAGGATGGTTCGCTTCAGCTCTTCCGCGCGGGCGAGCAGGGCATCGCGTTCCAGCACAAAGCCCGAATCGATCCAGATTTCCTCAAGATCGCGTAGCGCATTGCCCATTTTCGGGCCGGCGGGAATGCCGATCGCGATCAGATCGGCGCCGCCGATCGGAAATTCCGGCATCGTCCAGCCGTCGAGGAATTTTTTCAGCCGGTAGTAGCCGCCGGCCTCGATCATCGCCGTGTCGTCGGCGACGGCGCGCGCCCGCGCCGAGGCCAGCGCCAGCCGCAGCCGATCATCGAACCCGGCGCGACCGGTCCTGTAGGCGAGTCGCGCCAGCTCGGTTTCGCTCGCCGTGGGGCCGATTTGCGGCGTCGCCGCCCAGGCAACCAGCCTGTCGCGCTCGGCGTTGGCGAGTTTCAGCCGCCGCGCCAGGGCGGCAATGCGCGGGGCGTCCGGCGGAACGATCGCGGCGAGCCGCACAAGCGGATCGGGCGGCCAGTCAAGGTCGCGTTCGGCCCGCACGAGGCCGTGAATGGCGTCGATGCCCCATTTCTCGCTCTCGGGAAGGATGGCGGTCAGCACACCCGCCTGGCGCATCCACAACAGCGCGCGGGACGGATCGTCGGCCGCAAGCAGCCGCTTGAGCTCCGACCACACCCGCTCGGCCGACAGCGTGTCGAGGCCGCGTTTGAGCCGCGCGCAAGCCTTGAGCCCGGCCGCGTCGGGCCGGCCCGAGCCGTAACGGGCGAAAAAGCGGAAAAACCGCAGGATGCGCAGATAGTCCTCACGGATGCGGGCCTCTGCATCGCCGATGAAGCGCACCGTGCGGCTGTCGATGTCGGTGAGCCCGCCGACCAGGTCGACGACGCGACCGGCCGCGTCGGCGTAAAGCGCGTTGATGGTGAAATCGCGCCGCTCGGCATCGGCCTGCCAGTCGCGCCCGAAGCGCACCTTGGCGCGCCGCCCGTCGGTCTCGATGTCGGCCCGGAGCGTGGTGACCTCGTAGGCGACGCCGTCGGCGATGACGGTGATCGTGCCGTGTTCGTAACCGGTTGGCACAGCCTTGAAGCCGCCGCGCTCGGCGCGCGCGACGGTTTCGTCGGGCAGGCAGGTGGTGGCGATGTCGATATCGCCGGCCGCCTCGCCCAAAAGCGTGTTGCGGATCGCGCCGCCGGCAATCCGCCCCTCTTCGCCGTCCTCCGACAACAGGGCCAAAAGACGCTGCAGCGCCGGCGCGGCAAGCCAGGGCGCCCTGTCCGCGATCGAAACCGGCGTCACGCGTAGAGCCTTTCGTAAACGGTACGGATGATGCCGGCGGTGATGCCCCAGATATACCGCTCGCCATGCGGCATGGTGTAGAAAAACCGTTCGCGGCCGTTCCACAACCGGCTTTCGCGGCGATGATTGGCCGGGTCCATCAGGAAGCGCAGCGGCACCTCGAAGGCGTCGTCAACCTCGGCGGGATTGATGGTCATGTCGAAGCCGGGGCTGACCGTGGCCAGCACCGGCGCGATCCGGTAGCCGCTGCCGGTGACGTAGTCGGGCAGGCGCCCGACAATGTCGACATGGCCGGGATCCAGGCCGATCTCCTCGCGCGCCTCGCGCAGGGCGGCAAACTCCGCCGTCGCGTCGTCGGGATCGATGCGGCCGCCCGGAAAGGCGATCTGGCCCGAATGGTTGCGCAGCGCGGCCGTGCGCGTGGTCAACAGCAATGTCGCCTCCGCGCCGCGATCGACCACCGGCACCAGAACCGCCGCATCGCGCAGCCTGTTGCCCAGGATCAGCTCCTTCAGCGACGGGTTGAGCACGTGATCGCCCAGCTCGACCGCGTGCGGCGCCTTCTCGCGAACCGCGCGCCGGCCGAATTCGGCCGCCGTGTATGCGGTGGGGTGGCACAGCTCCATCTACGCGCTCAGCCGTTCGAGCTCGGCCGCCGGCATGATGGGGAAGACGACGCCGCCGGAACGCACCGCAAACATCGTCTCGCCGTCGACCTCGATGTCCTCGCCGAGCTCCACCAGTTCGTACATCACCGCCCGCGCCACCAGCGCTTCCAGCCGCCCGCGCACCAGAAGATAGGGTTTCAGCCCTTCGGTCTCGTCTTCCAGCACGAAACGCAGCGGGTGGGCGTCGCCGGCCTCCACGACATCGCCGACATTGGTGCGGAAGGTGAGCCTGCGGTCGTCGCCAGTGCCCGACACGGCCAGCTCGACCGCCAGGAACGGCGCGTCCTCGACCCTGATCTCGACCTTTTCAACCGGGGTGACGAGATAGGTCTTACCGTCTTCGTCCTTGCGCAGAACGGTGGAAAAAAGCTGCACCAGCGGCATGCGGCCGATCGGCGTACCCATATAGAACCAGGTGCCGTCGGCGCGGATCTCCATGTCGATGTCGCCGCAATGGTCCGGATTCCAGCGCTCGACCGGCGCAGCGCCCTTTCCGGCCCGCGTCGCACGCGACACCAGCGCGGCGAGCGACGCGGCGTCGCCGGCTTCGTTCAAGCCCTTGCCTTTTGTCTCGGATTGATCGGTCATGGTCACGAAATAGTCACTGTCGCTCCGCTTGTCAGCCACTTTGGGCGTTTTAAGTTTAAGGTGCATATACCGGAATGGCGCGAATCGGGGGATCATGTCGCCGGTGGCGGTCGATCAGCGAAGGAAAAACGGCATGGGCGTCACGGTGAAGCAACAGGCGGTCGACAAAAAACAGATGATCGCCGCGGCCGAAGGCGCGCTGGCCGACATCTCGCGCACCCGCGAGGCGGTCGGCAAGGTGGTTTTCGGCCAGGAAGCGGTGGTCGAGCGCACCATGGTCGCCATCCTGGCGGGCGGACACGCCCTGCTCGTCGGCGTGCCCGGGCTTGCAAAGACCAAGCTGGTTGACACGCTGGGCACGGTGCTGGGGCTCGATTCCCGCCGCATCCAGTTCACTCCCGACCTGATGCCGTCCGACATTCTCGGCTCCGAGGTGATGGAGCAGGACGACAACGGCAAACGTTATTTCCGCTTCCTCCCCGGCCCGGTCTTCTCCCAGCTCCTGATGGCCGACGAGATCAACCGCGCCAGCCCGCGCACCCAGTCGGCGCTGTTGCAGTCGATGCAGGAATATCACGTCACCGTGGCCGGCGCGCGTCACGACCTGCCGGCCCCGTTCCACGTGCTCGCGACCCAGAACCCGCTCGAGCAGGAAGGCACCTACCCGCTTCCCGAAGCCCAGCTCGACCGTTTCCTGATGCAGGTCGACATTCTCTATCCCGATATCGAGGCCGAACGCCGCATTCTGCTGGAAACCACCGGCGCCGAGGAGGCGAAGGCCGAAAACGTGCTGTCGTCGCAGCGTTTGCGCGAGATTCAGGCGCTCATCCGACGCATGCCGGTGCCCGAAAGCGTGGTCGAGGCGATTCTCGATCTGGTGCGCTCCGCGCGCCCCGGCAACGGCAATGCCGAGACCGACAAGCATGTCGCCTGGGGGCCCGGGCCGCGCGCCAGCCAGGCACTGACCTTGTGCGCGCGGGCGCGCGCGCTGTACGACGGACGTCTGGCCCCGTCGGTCGACGACGTGCATGCGCTGGCCGAACCGGTGCTGCAGCACCGCATGGCGCTGACCTTCTCGGCTCGCGCCGAGGGCATGAACGTGCGCGACGTGATCGCGAGGCTGGTGAAAGAAGGCGGTTGATGGTGGCGCCGATAGGCCAGGCGGCCACCCCGGTCGCACCGAGCGATGCCCTGGCCAGGGGACGGTCGCGCGCCGCCTTGATCCCCGATCTGCTGGTCGATGCGCGCCGTATCGTCAACACGGTGATCGCCGGCTGGCACGGACGGCGCCGGCGCGGCATCGGCGAAAATTTCTGGCAGTTCCGGCCTTATGTGGAGGGCGAGGCGACCGCCCGCATCGACTGGCGCCGCTCGGCGCGCGACGATCAGCACATCTTCGTGCGCGACCGCGAATGGGAAGCCGCCCATACGGTGTGGCTGTGGGCCGATCCCTCGCCCTCGATGCTCTACCGCTCCGCCAATGCCGCGGTGTCGAAGGAATCGCGCGCGCTGGTCCTGGTGCTGGCGCTGGCCGAATTGCTGTCGCGCGGCGGCGAGCGCATCGCCTGGCCCGGCCTGTCCGATCCGTTCGTGGCCCGAAACGGCGCCGAGCGTCTGGCCTCGAGCCTGCTACAGGCCAAAACCGTGCCCGACCGGCCCGAACTGGCCGCGATCCGCCGCTTTTCCGACATCGTCATCGTCAGCGATTTCCTCGATCCCGTCGAGGAGACCATGGCCTGGCTCGACGTGCTGGCGCGCCACGGCGTACGCGCCCATCTGATCGAGATTGCCGATCCGGCCGAGGAAAGCTTTCCTTATGCCGGCCGCACCGAGTTTCGCGATCCCGAAACCGGCGCGAAACTGACCGCCGGCCGGGCCGAAACCCTGGCTGAGGATTATCGCCAGGCCTATCTGGCGCGCCGCGAGGCGCTGGCCGCCTGGTGCAAGCGCCTGTCGTGGAGCTACACGGTCAATCACACCGACAGGCTGGCCTCGGAGGCGCTGGTGCAGGTCCACCTGGCGCTGAGCGCCGCTTTCGCCCGCACGGCGGGAGGGCCGCGATGAGTTTCCTAGCTTTCGGCCAGCCTCTGGTGCTGCTCGGCCTGCTCGCGCTGCCCGTCATCTGGTGGCTGCTGCGGCTGACGCCGCCCAAGCCCCAGTCCGAGCTGTTTCCGCCGCTGCGCATCCTGGCGCGCGTGCTGAAAAAGGAGGAAACGCCGCATCAAAGCCCGTGGTGGCTAACCCTGTTGCGGCTCGTGATGGCCGCGCTGGTGATCCTCGCGCTCGCCGAGCCGATCTTCCGCCCGCGCGAAAAGCTCCAGACGGCCGGCGAGGCGCTGGCGCTGGTCATCGACAATGGCTGGGCGGCGGCGACGGACTGGGACCTGCGCGTCGCCACCGCCGAACGGCTGATTGCCGACGCCGCCGAAAGCGGCGCGCCGGTCGTGCTGGCGCTGACGGCCGAGAAGCCGAATGCCGAGATCGGTCCCTTCGATGCCGAGGAAGCCCGCAACCGCTTGCGCGCGGCCGAACCGCGGCCTGTCCCGGTCGACCGCGCCGCGATATTCGGCCGCGTGGCCGGCGCTCTCGACGCCCTGCCGACGGCGACGGTCGCCGTGCTGTCCGACGGGCTGGCCAGCGCCGGCGACGAGGCTGCCTTCGCGCAATTGCTGGGCGGAACGGCCGGCGAAGTCGTCTGGATCACGCCGGAGCGGCTGGCCATGATCGGCCTGACCGCCACGGAAAACCGCCCCGACCATTTCGCGGTCACCGCGATACGGGCGGCGGCCGATACCGGTCCGCGCCAGGTAACGGCCGGCGCCTTCGACGATCGCGGACGCCGCATCGCCGACACCGTGTTCGCTTTCGCTCCGGGCGAGACCGCGGCAACGGCGGAATTGCGGGTACCGTTCGAGCTGCGCAACGACTTCGCCACCATCCGCGTCGACGGCGAGAACCAGGCTGCCGCCGTCAGGGTTCTGGACGAAAACGCCAAACGCCGCCGCGTCGGTCTGGTCTCGCAAGCCGAGGGCGACCAGGCTCAACCGCTGCTGTCGCCGCTCTATTATATCGAGCGCGCGCTGGCGCCGTTCGCCGACCTGGTCGAGGCGCCGACCTTCGACCTCGCCGAGGCGATCCCCGACCTGCTCGATCAAAAGCCGGCGCTGATCGTCATGGCCGATGTCGGCACATTGCCGGACGCCGCCCGCCAGGCACTGATCGAATGGGTCGAGGGCGGCGGCACGCTGGTGCGTTTTGCCGGATCGCGGCTGGCCGCGGCCGACAATGACGACGCGTTGCTTCCGGTGCGTCTGCGGCTCGGCGAACGTGCGCTCGGCGGCTCGTTGACGTGGACCGAACCGCAGCCGGTGGCCGAGTTTCCGCCCACCGGTCCCTTCGCCGACCTGACGCCGCCGCGCGACGTCACCGTCACGCGCCAGGTGCTGGCCGAGCCGACGCCGGATCTTTTCGAGCGGACCTGGGCCAACCTCGCCGATGGCACGCCGCTGGTTACCGGCGCGGCGCGCGGCGAGGGAACGATCGTGCTGTTTCACGTTACCCCCGAGGCGACCTGGTCCAGCCTGCCGATCTCCGGCAGCTTCGTCGACGTGCTGCGGCGGCTGGTGCAGATGTCGCGCAACCAAGGCGCGATCGAGGCCGTTGCCAGCGGCAATCTCCAGACGCTGGCGCCGTTTCGCATGATCGCCGCCAACGGCATGCTGGCACCGCCGTCCCCCGACGCCAGACCGCTTGCCACCGGCGGCCCGCAAACGGTGACGATCGAAAACCCGCCCGGCCTCTACGGCACCGAGGAAGGGCTTGTGGCTCACAATCTGCTCGGTGCCGAGGCCACGCTCGCCACCATCGAGCGCCCGGCGACCGACTTGCCGGTTTCCACGGCCGCCTATGCGCTCGACCAGTCGCGCGACCTGCGCGGCCCGCTGATCGGGCTGGCCCTGGCGCTGATGGTGCTGGACACGCTGGCCGTGTTTTGGATCGGCGGCGTGTTTGCCCGCAGACGCCGCGCCGCGCCCAGGGCGGCGGGTGCCGCATTTGTGGCCATCGCGCTCGGCGCGGGACTTTTGGCCGGCGGCGTCAACGAGGCCGCCGGCCAGGACACCAAGCCGGGCGACGCCGAGGCGATCGCCGCGATCGCGACCACCCGCATCGCCTACGTGCTGACCGGCGACGCTTCGATCGACGCCGTCAGCCGTGCCGGCATCGCCGGGCTCACCCGCTTCCTGATCGACAAGACCGCGCTCGAGCCGGGTCCGCCGGCCGGCGTCGACATCGCCAATGACGAGTTGGCGTTTTATCCGCTGATCTACTGGCCGGTCGATCCGGCAGCGCCCATGCCCTCGCAGGCCGCCATCGCCCGCGTCGACGCCTATATGCGCCAGGGCGGTTCGGTTCTGTTCGACACGCGCGACCAATATGCGACCGGCTTCGACCTGTCGGGCGCCGCAAGCCCGGCCACGCGGCGGCTGCGCGATATTCTTTCCGACCTGAACGTGCCGCCGCTCGAGCCGGTGCCGGAGGACCACGTGCTGACCAAGTCCTTCTACATCCTGCGCGATTTCCCCGGTCGCTACGCCGGCGGCCCGTTGTGGGTGGAGGCCGTGCTCAACGCGCAAAGCAGCGACGGCCGGCCGGTGAGGACCGGCGACGGCGTCTCGCCGATCATGATCACCGCCAACGATCTCGCCGGCGCCTGGGCGATCGACGCCAACGGCGATCCGCTGTTGCCGACGGTGCCGGCCGATCCGATGCAGCGCATCTACGCGCTTCGCACCGGCGTCAACATCATGATGTACATGCTGACGGGCAACTACAAATCGGACCAGGTGCACGTGCCGGTCCTGCTCGAACGGCTCGGGCAATAGGAGCGGCTGATGAACTGGTCGCTCGCCTTCGAACCGCTCCTGTCCTGGCCACTTATGGCGGCCCTCGCCGTGCCGATGGCACTGCTTGCCCTTGCCGCGCTCTATTTTCGCCAGCGCGGCGCGCTGTTGCGCGTCGCCGCCTTTGCCGCCCTGGCGCTCGCGCTCCTCAATCCGGTCCTGCTCGACGAGGAACGCGACCCGCTGCAAAGCGTGGTCGCCGTCGTCGTCGACCGCAGCCAGAGCCAGGATATCGGCGCGCGCCAGGCCACGACCGAGCAGGCGGTCGAGGAGCTGAAGGCCCGCCTCGGCCGCTTCAACCAGTTCGACGTGCGCGTGGTCGAGGCCGGTCGCGCCAGCGACACCGACGATCGCACCCAGACCCGCTTGTTCGCGGCGCTGGAAAGCGTGTTCCGCGACGTGCCGCCGTCGCGTATCGGCGGCGCGGTGATGGTCACCGACGGCCAGGTCCACGACATGCCGGCCGTCTTCGACGGTCTGCCGGGCCCGCTGCATGCGCTGGTCACCGGCGACGACGGCGAGCGCGACCGCCGCGTACGCTTCGTCAACGCGCCGCGTTTCGGCATTGTCGGCAAGCCGCTGTCGATGTCCTACCGCGTCATCGGCACCGGCGAGGAAGGCCGGCCCGTCGACGTGCGGGTGTCGATCAACGGCGAACAGGTCGCCCTTGAGCGCGCCATCTTCGGCTCGGAAATGCCGCTCGAGATCACCGTGCCGGGCGCCGGACGCAACATCGTGGAATTGTCGGTCGAACGCGCCGAGGGCGAGATCACCGACACCAACAACCGCGCGATCGCGATCGTCGACGGCATTCGCGAAAATTTGCGCGTGCTGCTGGTATCGGGCGAACCGCATGCCGGCGAGCGCACCTGGCGCAACCTTTTGAAATCGGACGCGGCGGTGGATCTGGTGCACTTCACCATTCTGCGCCCCCCCGAAAAACAGGACGGCACGCCGATCAACGACCTGTCGCTGATCGCCTTTCCCACCCGCGAACTGTTCGTGGAGAAGATCAACGATTTCGACCTGATCATCTTCGACCGCTACCAGCACCGCGACGTGCTGCCGATCCTGTATTACGACTACATCGCCGAATATGTCGAACGCGGCGGCGCGCTTTTGATCGCCGCCGGCCCCGAATATGCGGGCGAGCAGTCGATCTCGCGCACGCCGCTGATGTCGGCCCTGCCGGCCCTGCCGACGGGGACCGTGATCGAGGAGGCGTTTTACCCGCGCCTGACGGAAACCGGCGCCCGCCACCCGGTGACGCGCGGGCTGGAAGGATCCGGACAGGAACCGCCGAACTGGAGCCGCTGGTTCCGTCTGGTGGGCATTTCGCGGCCCCTGGGCGACGTCGTCATGAAGGGGCCCGGCGAGGAACCGCTGCTTCTGCTCAACCGCAATGGCGAGGGCCGGGTCGGCATGTTCCTGTCCGACCAGGGCTGGCTGTGGGCGCGCGGCTTCGAGGGCGGCGGGCCGCATGTCTCGCTCTACCGCCGCATCGCCCACTGGCTGATGAAGGAACCCGAACTCGAGGAAGAGCGCCTGACGGCCTCCGGCCGCGGCATGACGCTCGAAGTCAGCCGGCAGACGATGAGCGAGGAGGCAGGCCCGGCGCGGATCATCACCCCGTCCGGCGCGACGATGGACCTGCCGCTGGTCGCCGGCAAGCCGGGGCTTTTCTCCGGCAGCGCCACGGTCGAGGAAATCGGCCTTTACCAGGTCGCCAATGGCGATCTGACCGCGCTCGCCCATGTCGGCCCGGTCAACGCGCCGGAATTCGCCGAGACCGTATCGACCCTGGACGTGCTGCGTCCGGCGGCCGAGGCGACCGGCGGCAGCGTCCGTCGCCTCGCCGGCCTGGGCGGGGGGCTGGCGATGCCCGGCATCGTGCCCGTGCGCGCCGCCGGCACCGAAGCGTCGGGGCGCGACTGGATCGGCCTGCGCACGACCCGCGACAGCGTGCTCAAATCGGTCAATCGGGTGCCGTTGTTCGCCGGCTTTTTCGGCCTGGCGCTGCTGCTGTTCGCCTTTTGCGCCATGTGGTATCGCGAGGGGCGCTGAGCCCACGACACCGGATCAGCCCCGGCGCGGATCGCGCCCAGACACGCTACGCCGGAACCGCGTGATCGGCGTGAACCATCACGCCCTGCAGCGCATCGAGCGCGCCCTCGGAAATCTCGTGGATCAAAAGCCGGTTCGGATCGACCGGACGCGGCATGACGATGCGCCGGGCCGGAATGCGCCGGAAACCGAGCGGACCGTAATAAGGTTCGTCACCGACCAGAATCACCGCCGGGGCGCCCGCCGCGCGGGCCGCCTCGATGGCGACGCGCACGAGCGCGCGGCCGATCCCCCTGTCCTTGAAGGCCGGCTTCACGGCCAGCGGACCGAGCAGCAGCGCCCGCCCCGAACCGGCCGCCACCCGGGTCAGCCGAACGGTGGCGACCACCTGGCCGTCGTGCATGGCAACGAAGGACAGCGCGCGCTCATGCGGGCCGCCTTCGCGGATCTTGTAGGCCGCGCGGGCATAGCGGCCGGGCCCGAAGGCTTCCGCGTTGATGTCTTCGATGGCGTGATCGTGTTCGGCCGTCTCGGCCAGATAGGCAATGTCGAGCATGATAATCCGTATCGCAAAGCGGTGACGACAGCCGCCCGTGGGCGGAAGGCGAACGCGGCTAGCCGCGCGGGCGTGGTCGTCGTCGCTGGATACGGTTCATGGCTGATTTTTGCCCCCTTGGAAAAATCCAGCTAGCACCAATTCGCCCACCCGTCCACGCGAAAATCGGCCCGTTGCGGGCGACGTCGCCGCTGCGGTGACGATCCGTTCAAGCCCGAACGGGCTGTGAAATCCGGAACCGATGCCTAAATTGGTCTCCAACAAGGGAGTTGCGACATGGGTTTGCTCGTCGACGGACAATGGTTCGACAAGGGATACGACACCAAGAAATCGGGCGGACGGTTCGTGCGTTCCCAATCCCGGTTTCGCGACTGGGTGACGCCGGATGGCGCACCGGCCGAGGGACGCGAGCGCGGTTTCAAGGCCGAGGCGGGACGCTACCATCTCTACGTGTCGCTGGCCTGCCCCTGGGCGCACCGCACCTTGATCGTGCGCGCGCTCAAGAAGCTCGACGACGTGATCTCGGTCGCCGTCGTCGACCACTTCATGGGCGAGAACGGCTGGACCTTCCGCGAGCGCGACGGCGCCACCGGCGATCCGCTTTACGGCGCAAATTTCCTGCACCAGATCTACACCAGGGCCGATCCCGCCTATTCGGGGCGGGTGACCGTTCCGGTGTTGTGGGACCGGAAGGAAGAGACCATCGTCTCGAACGAATCCTCCGAGATCATCCGCATGCTCAATGCCGCCTTCGACGCTTGGGGCGACGCCAGCGTCGATCTCTACCCGGCCCGACTGCGCGCCGAAATCGACCGGTGGAACGAACGCATTTACGAGCCGGTCAACAATGGCGTCTATCGCTGCGGCTTCGCGACCACGCAGAAAGCTTACGAAGAAGCCTTCGCCGAGCTTTTTTCAGCACTCGACGAGATCGAGGCGCATCTGCAGCACCATCGCTACCTGGCCGGCGAGCGCCTGACCGAGGCCGACTGGCGGCTTTTCACCACGCTGGTGCGGTTCGACCCGGTCTATGTGGGGCACTTCAAGTGCAATCTGCGGCGGATCGCCGACTATCCCAACCTGTCGAACTATCTGCGCGAACTCTACCAATTGCCGGGCATTGCCGACACGGTCGATCTCTTCCATATCAAGCAGCATTATTATTCCAGCCACGAGAGCGTGAACCCGACCCGCGTCGTGCCGGTCGGCCCCGCGCTCGACTACGAGGCCCCGCACGACCGCGCCCGGCTGCCCGCCGCCGCCTGAGTGCCCCTGCGGCCGCTACCAGTAGGGCGAAATGGGCGCATCGCCGAAAATTTCCCCGATCCGCCGGCGCGTGGCCGGCGTCGTGGTCGCCGGCAGCGCATCGAGGCCGAAAAAGCGCGCTTCGACGATTTCGCGGTCGGGCGCCTTGTCCGCCGTCTGGCGAAAAGCGGTGACGAGATAAAGCGCGACGTGATCGCGCCGGCTGGCGTTGCGGTTGAAATAGACCGCCTTCAACGCCGGCGGCGCGTCGAGTTCGACATTGGCCTCCTCGCGCAATTCGCGCGTCAGGGCTTCCTCCAGCGCCTCGCCCGGCTCGACGCCGCCGCCGGGAAGCTGCCAGCCCGGCACGTAGCTGTGCCGGACCAGCAGCACCGAGCGGTCCGGGGCGCGAAAGACGATCGCGCGGGCGCCGAGCGTCATCGGCCGGCCGAGCAGAAAGACGACATGCATCAACCGGGTGCGCAGCCGCGACCAGCCCGCCGATGACGCGCCGGCCGCACTCACGGGCGCACCGACACCGAGCGGCAAACGAACGCAGGCCGTTTCATTCGCAGCCGAACCACTTTAGGTTCGGCCCCACAACAGCAGCTTCAGAACGAACCGCATGTTTCGCCTCGCGCATATTTCCGACATCCATCTCGGCCCCCTGCCCGATCTATCCTACCGCGAGCTCGCCTCCAAGCGCATCACCGGCTACGTCAACTGGAAACGCAACCGCAAGCACCTGCTGAACCCGGGCGTGACCGAGGCGCTGATGGCCGGCCTCGCCCAGGCCGAGGCCGATCATCTGGCGGTGACCGGCGACCTGGTCAACCTGGCGCTCGACGCCGAGATCGAACTGGCGCGCGAATGGCTGACAGCCCTGGGCCGGCCGGACGACGTCTCGGTCGTGCCGGGCAATCACGACGCCTATGTGCCGGGCGCGCTCGTCAAGAGCTGCCGGGCCTGGCGCCCCTGGATCACCGGCGAGAAAACCGGGGTGGGGCTATCCGAATACGGTTTTCCCTATCTGCGGGTGCGCGGCGACGTGGCGCTGATCGGCGTGTCGTCGGCCCGCGCCACCGGCCCGTTCATGGCGCTCGGCCATTTCGGCGCGACCCAGGCCGCGCGCCTCGGCCATCTGCTGCGCCTTGCCGAACAGCGCGGCCTGTTCCGGGTGATCATGATCCATCACCCGCCCGTGCGCGGGGCAACGTCCGCCCACAAGCGGCTCTACGGCATCGGCCTGTTCCAGCGCATCGTGCGCCGGCACGGCGTCGAACTGGTGCTGCACGGCCATACCCACCTGCCGACGCTCCATCACATTCCCGCGCGCGACGGTCCCGCCCCGGTGGTGGGCGTCACCTCGGCCAGTCAGGGTCTGGGCGGCAAGAAGCCCGCGGCCCAGTTCAACCTGTTCGAAATCGGCGGCCGGCCGGGCGCCTGGACGCTCAACCTGACGCGCAAGGGCGTCACGGGCGCGGCCCTGGCGCTGCGCGAGATCGAACGGACCGCGCTGCTCAAGCCGCTTCAGCCGGCGGCGAAATAGGCCGCCAGACGCTCCCAGTAGATCGCCGCGGCGATCGCGAAGGCGACCGCCGCCCCGGCAAGCACGATCACCAGCCCAGACAGGAACGCCCTGAGACCCTGGCCGGCCTTGCGCGCCCGGCGGGCCCGCGCCTCTCCATTGGACAAAGACGGCGCCTCGGCGGGCTCGTCGACGCCATCATCCCCGGCCTCCCGGCCGGTGGCCACGGCGGTTTCAGCGCTTGCCGGCCGCAGAGGCTCGACCGTGCCGTCGAGCCAGCGCTGTCGCTCGATCATACGCTCGGCGATATAACGGGTGACCTGGTCGGCCACCGGCTTGATCTCGGTCGATTCGGCAAGCACCGTGCGCCCCAGCCGGGTGTCGCGGACAAATCGATAGGTGCGCCGGTCGCGTCCGAGCGCGACATGGGTGACGGCGTCGATCCAGAGCCGCGGCTGGACGCCGGAGGAGATGGCGAAGTCGAACTGGATCTCCTCGGGCGGCACGTCGGCGAAAACCGGCTCCAGCTCCTGCGCTAGAAGCTCGAGGCGCATGCGCGCCGCCTCGCGCAGTTCCACCACCACGTCCTCGCGTTCGGCCGATGCCGTCCTGACTTCGCGCAGCGCCTGCGCGAGTTTGCCCTGCGACTGTTCCGCCGCGATCTTCTGTCCGTCGTTCATGACCGATCCCCGTGCCGATCGTGTGGGTTAACACTTCTTTAACACAGTGTTCGTCCCGGTCACAAAGAGTATCGGCCCGAATGCGGCGGGCGCACCGGCGGAAATCGCGCCGCCCTTTGGTAATCCCCGTCCGGTCAATTATGTGTGGGACGCTAGATTCGCGCGGGATGAACGACATGGCGGTTGCGGAACGGTTCGGATCGACAATGCGGAACCGCTCCCGGCGCAAGCCGAGATCGTTTCCAACGCTTCTCAACGAGACATTCGACCGGCACGAGCGCGAGGGGCGGCGACTGCAGTTGCGCGGGCGCGTCGCGGCGCTGGTGGCAATCTATATCCTGGTCGCCGTCATCGCGCCTTATCCCGAATCCTTCTATTATCAGTCGCTCGTCATCGTCTTTCTGCTGACGGGCTTCATTCCGGCAATGATCGACCGGTTGGGCTGGCTCCGGAACTGGCATCTTTACGTATTCGTCACGCTCGATTTCGCGCTGATCACGGTGATGATGCTGTATCCGAATCCGTTTTCGCCCGCCGACTATCCGCCGCAACTGGCATTGCGGTTCGAGACTTTCGGCTATTTCTTCGTGCTGATCGCCGGCCTTGCCTTTTCCGACCAGCCCAGGCTGGTGTTGTGGGGCGGGTTTGTCGGCATCGTCAGCTGGGTTGTCGGCCTGACCTGGCTCGCCTCCTTGCCGGACAGCGTCATCTATTCCCCCTTCGCGCCGGGATCGTCGTCGCTGGACCTGTCGGAGCGCATCACCCTGATCGCGAATCCGGCTCTGATCGACCTGTCGGTCGAGGCGCAGAAGATCGTCGTGTTCGGCATCGTCGCCACGATCCTGGCCGGCGGCGTGGCGCGTTCGCGCCGGCTGGTGTGGCGCTACGCGGCGATCGAGCGCCAGCGGCTCAATCTCGCGCGCTATTTTCCGCCGGCAACGGTCGACGAACTGGCGCGCGACGACCTGCCCTTCGCCGAGATCCGCGAACTCGACGCCGCGATCCTGTTTGCCGACGTCGTCGGCTTCACCCGTTGGTCGGAGCGCCACACCCCGGTCGAAACCATCAGTCTGCTGCGCGAGGTGCACGGATTGCTGGAAGAAGCGATCTTCCGGCATGGCGGCACGCTCGACAAGTTCATCGGCGACGGCGTGATGGCCACGTTCGGCACGCCCGAGCCCGTGCCCCAGGATCCGCTGAACGGCGTCGCCTGCGTCAACGCGATCCTGACGGATGTCGCCGCGCTCAACGAGCGGCGCCGCGCCCGCGGCGCCGAGCCGGTCCAAATCGCCATCGGCCTGCATTACGGTCCGGTCGTGGTCGGCAATATCGGCACCGAAAGACGGCTCGAACTCGCCGTCATCGGCGACACGGTCAACGCGGCAAGCCGTCTGGAGGAACTGACCCGCCTGGTCGGCCGCGCCGCCGTCATCAGCGACGACGTCGTCGCCGACATCCGCCGGCGCGATCCCGAGGCCGCCGACAGGCTTCTGGCGGATTTCGAGTATCTCGGCGACAACCAGCTCGAGGGACGCCGCCAGGAACTTGCCGTCTGGGCGAGCCGGGCCACGCTCGCCGCGCACGAAAGCCGCCTCCCCAAGCGGCCGCTACGCCCCTGAGCCCTCTGCGCGGCCGTCAGCGAATGTTCTGTCGGATCAGATGGATGACGTCGGCCGCGCACTCGTCGGCCAGCATATGGCCGGCGCCTGCGAAGGCGTGCAGCGCCATGCGCGGCGGCAGCCCCTCGGTGTGGGAGAACGGCAGGATACGGTCCTCGCGGCCCCACAGTACCTTGACCGGCATCGCCAGGCCGGCCCGCAAGGCGTAGGGAATCACACCCTGGCGCTCGCCGCGAAACAGCAAGGCGGCGATCTCGACCAGCCTGTCCGTCTGGCCCGGCCGGGCGACCGCCTCGGCGTAGGGCGCCACCAGGGCCGGTGCAAGCGCGAAATCCGGCCCGTACATGACACGAAGGGCCGCGCCGAGGGCCGCGGGCGTATCGGCCGCGGCGTAGCGGCGAAGATGCGCGGCATCGATGGTTTCGCCATAACCGCCGGGCGCCAGCGCCATCAGCGAAGCGACCCGCTCCGGGGCGCCGGCTGCGATCAGGGTCGCGATCGCCCCGCCCATCGAATGGCCGACGAGGTGAAACCGGCCGACCCCGCGCGCGTCGAGATCGGCGAGCACGGCCTTTGCCGCCACCTTGGGCGGGCCCGCCTCGGCGAAGGCCAGCGATCCGCCATGCCCGGGCAGGTCATAGGCGATTGTGGAACGGAACGCGGCGATGGCGGGCTGAATGTCGCGCCAGACGAAATGTCCGGCGCCGAAACCGTGCAAAAACACCACCGGCTCGCCTCCGGTCCCGATTTCGTGGGCAAAAAGACTATCCGACACGCAACCTCCTCCGCTCCTGGCACCACATTCCGGTCAGGCAGGACCGGGATCATCCGCGGCGGGGCCGACCGGCCGCGGATGCGCCTTGCTCGGTTCCCGGCCGCCCTTACCGTCCCAAAATGCGGTTGACCGCCGACACCACCGCCTCGAGCGAGGCGGCGACGATATTGGTGTTGATACCGACGCCGAACAGACGGCCTTTGGGGTATTCAACCTCGACATAGCTGATCGCCGCGGCGTTGGAGCCCTGCTGCAGGGAGTGCTCGGAATAGTCCAGCACCGACAACTCGACCCCGATATGGCGCGAAAGCGCGTCGACGAACCCGTCGATCGGCCCGGTCCCGGTACCCCGGATCGTTATTTCCTGGCCCTTGTCGAGGATCACCGCTTCCACCACGCGCCGGCCCTTGGCCTCGCTGTCGGGATAGGTGTGGTGATCGACATATTTGAGCCGCGCGTCCGGCTGATCGACATAGGTCTCCATAAAACTGTCGTGAATGCGCGTCGACGGCAGTTCCTTGCCTTCGGCATCGGTGATCTGCTGGACGTGGCGGGAGAACTCGACCTGCAGGTTGCGCGGCAGATTGATGCCGTAGTCGGCCTGCAAGACATAGGCGATGCCGCCCTTGCCGGACTGCGAGTTGATGCGGATGATTGCCTCGTAGGTGCGGCCGACATCGGCCGGGTCGATCGGCAGATAGGGCACTTCCCACAATTCTTTGTTGGCCTTCTTGATCGCCTTCATGCCCTTGTTGATGGCGTCCTGATGCGATCCGGAAAAGGCGGTGTAGACCAGCTCGCCGACATAGGGGTGGCGCTCGGGTATCTTCATCTGGTTCGAATATTCGAACACGTCGCGCATGCGCGTGATGTCGCGGCAGTCGAGCATCGGATCGACGCCCTGGGTATACATGTTGAGCGCCAGCGTGACGAGATCGACATTGCCGGTGCGCTCGCCATTGCCGAACAAGGTGCCCTCGACCCGGTCGGCGCCGGCCATCAAGCCGAGCTCGGTCGCCGCGATCCCGGTGCCGCGGTCGTTGTGGGGATGCAGCGAGATGATGACGCTGTCGCGCCGGTCGATATTGCGGCACATCCATTCGATCTGATCGGCATGGATATTGGGCGTCGACATCTCCACCGTCGCCGGCAGGTTGATGATCAGACGATCCTGCGGCGTGGGATCGACGATCTCGATCACCGCGTTGCAGATCTCCAGCGCCACCTCGAGCTCGGTGCCGGTAAAACTTTCAGGCGAATACTGGAAGCGGTAGCCGCCGCCCGCCTTGGCCGCCATGTCGGTGATCATCTTGGCCGCGTCGGTGGCGATGCGCTTGATGCCGGCGACGTCCTTCTCGAACACCACCCGGCGCTGCAACTCGCTGGTCGAGTTGTAAAAATGCACGATCGGCGTGTGGGCGCCCTCGAGGGCCTCGAAGGTGCGGGCGATCAATTCGGGCCGGCACTGCACCAAGACCTGCAGGTCGACGTCGTCGGGCACGCCGGCTTCCTCGATCGCCCAGCGGGCGAAGTCGAAATCGGTCTGCGAGGCCGACGGAAAGCCGATCTCGATTTCCTTGAACCCCATGTCGAGCAGGAGCCGGAACATGCGGGCCTTGCGCTCGTGGCCCATCGGGTCGACCAGCGCCTGGTTGCCGTCGCGCAGGTCGACCGAGCACCAGATCGGCGCTCGTTCGATCCGTTTTTCGGGCCAGGTCCGGTCGTGCAGCCCGACGGCGGGGTAAGGCTGATATTTCCTGGCCGCGTCCGGCATGCCGGCCGGCGTGGTCTTGATCGGGGATTGTTCGTTCATCGTCTTGTCTCCGGCGTCTCCACCAATCGGGCCAAGGCCCGAACGGGAACGCAATCGTCGCTATCACGGTATTGGTTGTGCGAGGAGCAGCAGGCCCGGTCAGGCATATCGACCGCCGGGCGCTCCTTCAGCGGACCCGGCGATCGCCGATAAGACCGAGCAGAAGAAGGGTCGAGGAAAGCGCACGCGCGGCCGCCGGCGCGCAGAACGGGCGCAAGGCTGAACGCGTATATGGGCGTGCGGTCGACATAGTCGTCCTATACCGGCCTTGCCGCGCCCTGGCAAGCATGCTTCGCCCGGCGCCGCTATCTGCTTGCACCATACCGGCAAAGCGCTTGCATTCGGGGCCCAAGAATCCGATTCAGGCCCAATTGACCGGTTGAAAAACGCGCAACATACTCGGTAGTATGTCGCGGAGATGGAGAGGAGACCGCATGGCGTTCGTCCGTGCCAACGGCATTGTTCTGCATTACGAGGACCGGGGCGACCCGGCCAAACCCACGCTGGTTTTCGCCAATTCGCTCGGCACCGATTTCCGCATCTGGGATGCGGTGATGGCGCGCCTGGGAGACGGCTTTCGCTTTATCCGCTACGACAAGCGCGGCCACGGCTTGTCCGAGGCACCGCCGCCGCCCTACCGGCTCGACGATCATATCGGCGATCTGGAGGCGCTGCTTGCCCATTGCGGCGTCGGATCGTGCGCCCTTGTCGGCCTGTCGGTCGGCGGCATGATCGCGCAGGGCCTGGCGGCCAGACGGCCGGATCTGGCCGAGGCGCTGGTGCTGATGGACACCGCCCACAAGATCGGCACCGCCGAGATGTGGAACCAACGCATCGACGGCGTGACTAAAAACGGCATCGCCTCGCTGGCCGACGCGATCATGGAACGCTGGTTCACCCCGGCCTATCGCAGCCCCGACAATCCCGACTATGCCGGCTATGTCGCCATGCTCACGCGCACCCCGGCGGACGGCTACGCCGGCACCTGCGCCGCACTCCGCGACGCCGACCTGACCGCCGGCACAGCGGCGCTGACACTGCCCACCCTGTGCGTGGTCGGCGACCAGGACGGCTCGACGCCGCCCGATCTGGTGCGGTCGACGGCGGATCTGATCGCCGGCGCCCGTTTCGAGATCGTCCGGGACGCGGGACATCTACCGTGCATCGAACAACCGGACGCAGTCGCAGCGCTGCTTTCCGATTTCCTGAAACAGGCCCGCCTGCCATAATTGCGCGATAGTGGTGCCGCGTGATCGGCGCCCGCCAAGGGAGAGAATTGATGACAGAAGCCGTGACCGTCACCCGAGACGGCGACATTGCGATCGTGACGCTCGACAATCCGCCCGTCAACGCGCTCAGCCTGCATTTGCGCAAGCCGTTGCACGATGCGCTCGAAGCCCTGCGCGACGACGATGGCGTACGCGGCCTGGTGCTGGCCTGCGCCGGCCGCACCTTCGTCTCCGGCGCCGACATCACGGAATTCGGCACCCCGAAGGCGCTGGAGCGCCCCAACCTTCCCGACCTGATCGCCGCGCTGGAATCGTTTGCCAAGCCGACCGTGGCCGCCATTCACGGCACCGCGCTCGGCGGCGGGCTTGAGCTGGCGATGGGCTGTCACTTCCGCGTCGCGGATGCCGGCGCCAGATTCGGCCTGCCCGAGGTCAAGCTCGGCATCCTGCCCGGCGCCGGCGGCACGCAGCGGCTGCCGAGGCTGATCGGCCCCATGCAGGCGCTGACCTTGATCGTATCGGGCAATCCGATCGGCTCCGGCGATGCGCTTGCCGCCGGGTTGGTCGAGGCGGTCCACGATGACGCGCTGCTTGCCAACGCGATCGCCTTCGCACGCGCCAGGGCCGACGAGGGTGCGGCCCTCGTGCCGGTGAGCCGGCGCGAGGACAAGCTGGCGGAGGCCAAGAACGATCTCGACGGCTTCGACGCCGCCGTCGCCGCTCTTTTGAAGAAGAAGCGCGGCCTCGACGCGCCGGTACGCTGCGCGCAATCGGTCCGCAACAGCCTGACGATGCCGTTCGAGGACGCGCTCGCCGCCGAACGGAATTATTTCGTCGAGCTCGTTCAGGGCGAGCAGTCGCGCGCCCAGCGCCATTTGTTCTTCGCCGAACGCGAGGCGGCCAAAATCGACGGCGTCGGCAAGGATGTCGCCCCGCGCGCCGTCAAGCGCGTCGGCGTGATCGGCGCCGGCACGATGGGTGGCGGCATCGCCATGTCCGTCCTCAATGGCGGCGTTCCCGTCACGATCCTGGAATTGAGCCGGGAGGCGCTCGATCGCGGCCTCGCCACCATCGGCAAGAACTACGATATTTCGGTCAAGCGCGGCTCGCTGACCGAGGAGGCCCGCGACGCGCGCCTGGAACGTCTCGGCGGCACCACCGACTATGCCGACCTCGCCGAATGCGACCTGATCATCGAAGCCGTCTTCGAGGAGATGGCGATCAAGAAGGAGGTGTTCGCCAAGATCGAGGCGGTCGCCCGGCCGGGCACGGTGCTCGCCTCCAACACCTCCTATCTCGACATCGACGAGATCGCCGCCGCCACCGGCCGCCCGCAGGACGTGGTCGGGCTGCATTTCTTCTCGCCCGCCAACATCATGCGGCTGCTGGAGATCGTACGCGGCGCCAAGACGGCGCCCGACGTGCTCGCCACCGCCGTGTCGCTGGCGCGCCGGATCGGCAAGGTGCCGGTCGTGGTCGGGGTCTGCCACGGCTTCGTCGGCAACCGCATGCTCGCCGCCCGTTCGGCCGAGCTCGAGGACCTGCTGCTGGAGGGCGCCACCCCGCAGCAGGTCGACAAGGTTTTCACCGATTTCGGCTGGCCGATGGGACCGTTCGCGATGGGCGACCTCGCCGGCCTCGACATCGGCTGGCGCAACCGCAAGGCACTCGGCAAGACCGCCGCGATCGCCGACGCGCTGTGCGAACAGGGCCGCTTCGGCCAGAAGACCGGCAAGGGGTTTTACATCTACGAGGCCGGCGCGCGCACGCCCACGCCCGACCCCGAGGTCGAGGCCCTGATCGCGGAAAAGGCGGCCGAGCGCGGCATCGAACGCCGGGACATTCCGGCCGACGAAATCACCGAACGCACGCTCTATCCGCTGATCAACGAGGGCGCGAAGATCCTGCAGGAAGGCATCGCCGCCCGGGCCTCCGACATCGACCTGGTCTGGGTCAACGGCTACGGCTTTCCGGTCGGCAAGGGCGGGCCGATGTTCTGGGCCGAAAGCCACGGCGTGGGCGGCATCGTCGAGCGCCTGGAGTTCTGGCACGCGCGCACCGGCAAGGACGTGTTCGAACCCGCCGCCCTTTTGAAGGAGGCCGCGGCCTCCGGCACCCGGCTCGCCGCACTGCGCAAGGGCAAGGCGGCCTGACCATGGATCTCGCCTCTGCTCCCTGGAAGGCGATCTATCCGCCGGGCCTGGCGCCCGACACGACACTTGCAGCCTGGCCGGTCCACACCATCGTCGACCGCGCCGCCGCGCGCTGGCCCGACAAGCAGGCGGTGTGTTTTCGCAACGCGCGGCTGAGCTTCTCGGCGCTCAGCCGCGAGACCGATCGGGCCGCACGCGCCTTCCGGGCCGCCGGCGCCGGCCCGGGCGTCAAGATTGCACTGCTGCTGCCCAACACGATCTACCATCTGCTGGCCTTTTTCGGTGCGCTCAAGGCCGGCGCCACCGTGGTGCATCTCAGCCCCCTCGACAGCCGGCGCGTTCTTTGCCACAAGCTCGCCGACTCGGGCGCACGGCTGCTCGTGACCACCAATATCGGCGAGCTGGCGGCACGCGCCGGCGAACTCGTCGCAGACGGTCTGGTCGATCTCCTCGTCATCGGCGAGGACGCGAAATTCGGCCCCTCCCCGCTCACGGGACCGCTGCCGGAAACGAACGATTTCAAGACGTTCGACGAATTTCTGGACTCAGGCCGGCAACAGGCTGACTCAAGTTCTGAAGGCGTTGAATCACTGCCCGAAGTCGAACTCGGCGACCTGGCGCTGGTGCAATATACCGGCGGCACGACGGGCATGCCCAAGGGCGCACTGCTGACGCATAAAAATCTGTCGACGGCGGTCGAAAGCTACGATCTGTGGTTCGACGCCTGGGGCCTGATGCGCCCGGCGCAGGAGCGGGTGCTGCTGTTCCTGCCGCTGTTTCACATCTACGCGCTGACCGCGGTGATGCTGCGCAGCGTGAAGAACGGCCACACGCTGCTCGTTCACACCCGTTTCGACCCGCTGACCGCGCTCGACGAAATCGAGGCCGGCGCGACCAGCTTTCCCGGCGTGCCGACGATGTGGATCGCGATCTGCTCCACCCCCGGCTTCGAAAGGCGCGACTTCTCCTCGCTGCATTACTGCGCCTCCGGCGGCGCGCCGCTGCCGGTCGAAATCGCGCGGCGGCTGAAGGTCGCGACCGGGCACGACCTGCTCGGCGGCTGGGGCATGACCGAGACCGCACCGGCCGGCACCAACATCCCCCTCGACCGGCCGGACAAGGTCGGCACGATCGGCGTGCCGCTGCCGGGCATCTGGATGGACGTGGTGGCGCTCGACGGGCCCGAACGCGTGTTGCGCCCAGGCGAGACCGGCGAGTTGCGCATTTTCGGGCCGAATGTGACTGCCGGCTACCTCAACCGCCCCGAAGAGACGGCGGCCGCCTTCGCCGGCGGCGGTTTCCTGACCGGCGATATCGGCTTCATGGACGCGGACGGTTTCTTCACCATCGTCGACCGCAAGAAGGACATGATCCTGTCCGGCGGCTACAACGTCTATCCGCAACTGATCGAGCAGATGATCTACGAGCACCCGGATGTCGAGGAGGTGCTGGTGATCGGTGTGGCAGACGCCTATCGCGGCGAGGCCGCCAAGGCCTTCGTCAAGCTGCGGCCCGGCGCGCCCGTGCTGACGCTGGAGGACTTGCGCACCTTCCTCAAGACCCGGCTCGGCCGGCACGAAATGCCAAGCGCGCTCGAACTGCGCGACGCGCTGCCGCGCACGCCGGTCGGCAAGCTGTCGAAACTGGAACTCAAGCACGAAGAGGCGGCGCGGCGCGAAGCCGCCCACGCCTCGTAGGAACAGGTTCAAGGAGAACTGCCATGGCCGAAGCCGTCATCGTTTCCACCGCGCGCACGCCGATCGGCAAGGCCTATCGCGGCGCGCTCAACGACACGCCCGGTGCCACGCTCGGCGGCCACGCCATCGAGCACGCGCTCAAGCGCTCCGGGCTGGAGGGCGGCGAGATCGAGGATGTGGTCATGGGCTGCGCCATGCAGGAGGGCGCGACCGGCCTCAACGTTGCCCGGCGGGCGCTGTTGACGGCGGGCCTGCCGGTCTCAGTCGCCGGCACCACGATCGACCGGCAATGCTCGTCCGGCCTGCAGTCGATGGCCCTTCTGGCCAACGCCATCCGCAATGACGGGGTGAAGGCCGGAATCGCCGGCGGGCTGGAATCGATCAGTCTGGTGCAGAACGACCATCGCAACACGTTCCGGCTGATGGACGACAAGCTGATGGCGATCAAGCCGGAGGTCTACCTGCCGATGATCGACACCGCCGAGATCGTCGCCAAACGCTACGACATCTCGCGCGAGCGCCAGGACGCATACGGGCTGGAATCGCAACAACGCGTCGCGGCGGCGCGCGAGGCCGGCCGCTTCGACGCCGAGATCGCACCGATCGCCGTGCGCATGGCGGTCGTCGACAAGCAGACCAAGGAGGTCTCGCACAAACAGGTCACGCTGGAACATGACGAGGGGCCGCGCCCCGATACGTCCGCCGAGGGGCTGGCGGGGCTGAAGCCGGTGCGCGAGAACGGCGTCATCACCGCCGGCAACGCCAGCCAGCTCTCAGACGGGGCGGCGGCCTGCGTGATGATGGAGGCCAAGGACGCCGAACGGCGCGGCCTTGCCCCGCTCGGGATCTTCCGCGGCTTCGCCGTCGCCGGCTGCGAGCCCGACGAAATGGGCATCGGCCCGGTCTTCGCCGTGCCCCGCCTGCTCGAACGGCACGGGCTCAAGGTCGACGACATCGGCCTTTGGGAACTGAACGAGGCGTTCGCCGTGCAGGTGATTTATTGCCGCGACAAGCTCGGCATCGATCCCGAAAAGCTCAATGTCGACGGCGGCGCGATCGCGGTCGGCCACCCCTACGGCATGTCGGGCACCCGCCTCGCCGGCCACGCCCTGATCGAGGGCAAGCGCCGCGGCGTCAAATACGCCGTCGTCACCATGTGCATCGGCGGCGGCATGGGCGCGGCGGGATTGCTGGAAATCAACTGAACACGGCCCGCGCCGGTTCGCCGGAGCGCCGCCTGCCGGTTTTCAGGCAAGGCGGCCGGCAGAGCCGGGGCGGCGCCATCGAGCAGGGAGCTTCACATGGACCTTCGCTACACCGATGAGGAACTCGCCTTTCGCGAAGAGGTACGCGCCTTCTTCCGCGACACGCTGCCCGCCGACATCCGCGAAAAGATGGTCGACGCCGAACATGTCGGCAAGGACGACTTCGTGCGCTGGACCCGCATCCTCAACGAAAAGGGGTGGGCGGTGCCGCACTGGCCGGTCGAGCACGGCGGCACCGGCTGGGGACCGATGAAGCAATATATCTTTCTGGAGGAGCTGCAGAAATTCCCGGCCCCGCAGCCGCTCGCCTTCGGCGTCAACATGGTCGGGCCGGTGATCTATACGTTCGGCAACGACGACCAGAAGGCCCGCTTCCTGCCGCGCATCGCCAATCTCGACGACTGGTGGTGCCAGGGTTTTTCCGAACCCGGCTCCGGCTCCGATCTCGCCTCGCTGAAGACCCGCGCCGTGCGCGAGGGCGATCATTACGTCGTCAACGGTCAGAAGACCTGGACGACGCTGGCCCAATATGCCGACTGGATCTTCTGTCTGGTGCGCACCGACCCGGCGGCGAAGAAGCAGCAGGGCATCTCCTTCCTGCTGATCGACATGACGTCGCCCGGCATCGAGGTCCGCCCGATCGTCACCATCGACGGCGGCCGCGAGATCAACGAGGTGTTTTTGACCGACGTCAAGGTGCCGGTCGAGAATCTGGTCGGCGAGGAAAACAAGGGCTGGGACTACGCGAAATTCCTGCTCGGCAACGAGCGCACCAACATCGCGCGCATCGGCGTCTCCAAGCAGCGCGTGGCGCGCATTCGCGAGCTGGCGGCCAAGCAAATGTCGTCGGGACGGCCGTTGATCGAGGACGAGCGCTTCCGCGAGAAGCTGGCCTCGATCGAGATCGACCTGAAGGCGCTGGAGATGACGCAGCTGCGCGTGGTCGCCGCCGACGCCAAACGTGGCAGCACCGGCCGCCCCGACCCCGCCTCCTCGATCCTGAAGATCAAGGGATCGGAGATCCAGCAGGCGACGACCCATCTGCTGATGGAGGTCATGGGCCCCTACGCCGCGCCCTACCTGCCCGAGGGCGACGATCGCTGGAACGAACCCTCCAACGTGCCCGACTACGCGCACTTCGCCGCGCCGTCCTATTTCAACAACCGCAAGGTGTCGATTTACGGCGGCTCGAACGAGATCCAGAAAAACATCATCGCCAAGGCGGTACTGGGGCTTTGAACGCGGGCCGGATCGCGCCACGGGTGCGCGCGACGTCACTCTCCTTCACCCGCCGGGACGGCCCGAAGGGCAGGCTTCCGGCAACGGTGCCACACTGACAGGGATCAGGACAGACGATGGACTTTGACCTTTCCGAGGAACAATCGATCCTGAAGGACTCGCTCGACCGGCTTCTGGCCGACAAATACGGGTTCGAGGAGCGCAACCGCATCCTGAAGTCGGACGCGGGCTGGAGCACGGCCATGTGGAGCCACTATGCCGAGATGGGCCTGATGGCGCTGCCGTTTGCCGAGGAAGACGGCGGCATTGGCGGCGGGGCCGTCGAGACGATGATCGTGATGGAAGCGCTCGGCCGGGTGCTGGCGCTGGAACCCTATTTCGCCACCGTCATTCTGGGCGGCGGCTTCCTGCGGCTCGGCGCCTCGGCTGAGCAGCGCGCCGAATGGGTGCCGCAGGTCGCAGAGGGAGCGCTCAAGCTCGCCTTCGCCCATACCGAGCGCGATGCGCGTTTCGATCTCAACCATGTCGAGACGACGGCCCGCAAGGACGGCGGCTCATACGTGCTTTCGGGCGCAAAGAGCGTCGTGCTGCACGGCGATTGCGCCGATCGCCTCGTGGTCAGCGCCCGCACGGCCGGCGGCCCGCGCGAGGAAGGCGGCGTCGGCGTCTTTCTGGTCGACGCCAACGCCGACGGCGTCTCGCGCCGCAGCTATGCCACCCAGGACGGGCTGCGCGCGGCCGAAATCGCCCTCGACGGCGTGACGGTTCCGGTGGACGCCGTTCTGGGCGATCCCGAAAACGGCCTGCCGCTGGTGCGCCACGTCGTCGACCAGGCGATCGCCGCGCTGTGCGCGGAGGCGGTCGGCGTGATGGCGGCCATGCATGGGCTGACCGTGGACTACATGAAGGTCCGGAAACAGTTCGGCGTGCCGATCGGCTCCTTCCAGGCGCTGCAGCACAAGGCCGTCGACATGTTCGTGGCGGTGGAACAGGCACGCTCGATCACCATGTTCGCCACCATGATGGCGAACGAAACCGACGCCGCAGAGCGCGCCCGCGCCATGCACGCGGCCAAGGCCGAGATCGGGCGTGGCGGACGCTTGACCGGCGAGAACGCCGTCCAGATCCACGGCGGCGTCGGCATGACGATGGAATATGCGGTCGGACATTATTTCAAGCGCATGACCATGATCGACGTCGCCTTCGGCAATGCCGACCACCATCTGCGCCAACTCGCGCGCGCGGGCGGGCTGTTCGCCGACGCGGCCGCATAAGACGCGTCGCGACCGGGACCGGCTGGGCTTTCGGCGACGAACGCACAGACCGCGACGACAGATCAAGAAGGCCCGCCGCCGATCCGGGCGCCCTGTGGCGCCCGGATCACGCGCCGACGGCCACCGCGTTGTGGCCCGAGGCCTCCTGGATCGGCTCGCAATAGAGGCGGTAAAGCGTCGCCAACACTTCGGCGACCTGCGGCGAGGCGACCCGATAATAGACCTCCCGCCCGGCGCGGCGCGTGGCCACGAGATGCTGAAGGCGTAGTTTGGCGAGCTGCTGGGACAGCGCCGACTGGCTCATGCCGACGGCCTCGGCCAGGGGCTGGACCGCCATTTCGCCATTCAGCAGATTGCACAGGATCATGAGCCTGTTCTTGTTGGCGAGCGCGGACAGGAGTTCGGCCGCGCTTTCGGCGGAACGATCGAGCAGATCGATATCCATGCGCATATTTTTTTCCTTGAACATATGAATATGTAATCATATATGGCGAGAAACCAGCAACCGCAAGCCCAACCTCCAACCCCTCCGGTAACCTTCCCATGACAGAATTCACACCGTACCTTTCTTTGTTCGGCGGCGTCCTGATCGGACTGGCGGCCGTCGCGCTGATGGCCGTGCACGGCCGCGTGGCCGGCATGACCGGCATTCTGGCCGGCGTCATCCCTCCCCTGGCGACCGATTGGGCCTGGCGGGCTGCGTTTTTGGCCGGCGCGGTCGCGGCCCCGCTCGTCTTCATCGCGGCGGGCGGCAGCGTTGCCTTTTCCGTGCCCGTGTCGACGGTCGCGCTCGTCGTCGGTGGCTTGATCGTCGGCTTCGGCGCCAGCTACGGCGCCGGCTGCACCAGCGGCCACGGCGTCTGCGGCATGGCCCGGCTGTCGCCGCGTTCGATTGTTGCCACCGTTGTTTTCATGATCGCGTCCTTCGTGACCGTTTATATTGCCCGTCATGTGATCGGAGCCTGAAGATGAAAATCGTTTCCGCCTTTCTGATCGGTGGCCTGTTCGGCATCGGCATCGCCCTTTCCGGCATGGCCAACCCGGCCAAGGTTCTGAACTTCTTCGACATCGCCGGCACTTGGGATCCCAGCCTGATCTTCGTCATGGGTGGCGCGCTCGTCACCACCGCGATCGGCTACCGCCTGGTCTTCGGTGCCCGCGAACGCCCGCTTTTCGACGCGCGGTACTCCTTGCCGACCACCCGCGACATCGACATGCCGCTTGTCAGCGGCTCGGCCTTGTTCGGCATCGGCTGGGGCATTGCGGGCTTCTGCCCGGGCGGCGCGGTTCCCGCACTCGGCCTCGGCCATCCGCAGACGCCGATCTTCCTCGCCGCGATGATCGCCGGCATTATCCTGGCGCGCTGGCTCAAGGCCCGCACGACCCGCGCCGCAATCGCCTGAACCCATGTTCGACAAAGGAGCGCAGACATGACGTCCCCCCTGCCCTTTACCCCCGACCTGTCGGTCAAGCCGGAAATCACGGCATTTTTCGACGAGGCCACCAACACCGTCACCTATGTGGTCAAAGATCCGAACTCGAAGGCCTGCGCGGTGGTCGATTCGGTGATGGATATCGATTACGCGGCCGGCCGCATCACCTATGATCACGCCGACCAGATCATCGACTTCATCCGCAAGAACGACCTGGCCCTGGAGTGGATCATCGAGACCCATGTCCATGCCGATCATCTGTCGGCCGCGCCCTATATCCAGGAGAAGCTCGGCGGCAAGCTCGGCATCGGCGACCGGATCACCATCGTGCAAGACACGTTCGGCAAGGTCTTCAACGAGGGCACCGAGTTCCAGCGCGACGGCTCGCAGTTCGACCGACTGTTCAAGGACGGCGACAGCTACACGATCGGCTCCATGACCGCCTATGCCATGCACACGCCCGGCCACACGCCGGCCTGCATGACGCATGTGATCGGCGATGCCGCCTTCGTCGGCGACACGCTGTTCATGCCCGATGGCGGGTCGGCCCGCGCTGACTTTCCCGGCGGCGACGCCCGCGAACTCTATCGCTCGATCAAGCGGGTGCTGGCACTGCCCGGCGAGACGCGGCTCTTCATCTGCCACGACTACGGCCCGAACGGCCGCGACATCAAATGGGAAACCACGGTCGCGGAGGAGCGTCAGCACAATATCCATGTGCGTGACGGCATCACCGAGGACGAATTCGTTGCCATGCGCGAAGCGCGCGACGCCACGCTCGACATGCCGAAGCTGATCATTCCCTCGCTGCAGGTCAATATGCGCGCCGGACACTTGCCACCCGAGGAAGAAGACGGCAAAACCTATCTGAAGGTGCCGGTAAACGGGCTTTGAAGCGCCTGCGCGTCCACCTTCACCACGCAGCACCGCAAGAGGTTCAAGACATGGAAATCCGCCAGATCAACCAGGATTTCGCCGTGGCCGGCCAGATCGGCGCCGAGCACGTTCAGGCCATCGCCGATGCGGGCTTCAAAAGCGTGGTTTGCAACCGGCCCGACAGCGAGGAAGGCGCGGTTCCGCATGACGAGGTCGAGGCCGCGGTTCGCGCGGCGGGGCTGGAGTTCCGCTTCATTCCCGTCGTGTCCGGCGCCGTGACCCAAGACAACGTCTCGGAGATGGCGGCGGCGCTTTCCGCGCTGCCCCGGCCCGTACTCGCCTACTGCCGCACCGGCGGGCGCTGCATGAACCTTTACGGCCTGGTGCAGCAAACGGCCGGCTAAGCGGCACCGAGAACGCTTCCAGGCGAAACGGAAGCCGGTTCGCCGTTCGCAAACGCCGTAAAAAGTTAGAGCCGATCTGCGCTTCCGTGAAAGGCAGAACGGCTTAAGGGCGGCGCACGCCGGCCGCCCCGCGACCTGCAACAAGACTGGACCACGCGCCGGCGCCTGCCGCCGGCCGCCCGTGGCGTGCGCGCTGAAGGAACCTGCGGCATGAACAACAATAGCGCCGACAAGACCGGCCTCCTGCGCCGATATCTGCCGGTTCTCGACTGGGGACGGGACTATGGCCGCGGCGTGCTCGCCGACGATCTGCTCGCCGCCGTGATCGTCACCATCATGCTGATCCCGCAATCGCTCGCTTATGCGCTGTTGGCCGGCCTTCCGCCGGAGATGGGCCTTTACGCCTCCATCCTGCCGCTGCTCGCCTACGCGCTGTTCGGCACCAGCCGCGCGCTGGCGGTCGGGCCGGTCGCGGTCGTGTCCTTGATGACGGCGACCGCGGTCGGAAGGATCGCCGAACAGGGCAGCACCGATTATGTGACGGCGGCGATCGCGCTCGCCTTCATGTCGGGCGTCATCCTTTTGGCGATGGGCCTGTTCAGGCTCGGTTTCCTCGCCAATCTGCTGTCGCACCCGATCGTGTCCGGCTTCATCACCGCCTCCGGTCTGCTGATCGCCGCCAGCCAGCTCAAACATGTGTTCGGCATCGACGCCGGCGGTCACAATCTTCTTGAAATCCTTGGATCGCTGGCGCGCAACCTGTCCGAGATCAACCCGATCACCGCGACCATCGGCGTCTTGTCGGCCGCCTTCCTGTTCTGGGTGCGCAAGGGCCTGAAACCGCTTCTCATGCGCGCTGGCCTCGGCGCGCGATCGGCCGACGTGATCGCCAAGGCCGGCCCGGTCGCCGCCGTCGCCGCCACCACGGTCGCGGCCTGGGGCTTCGGGCTCGCAGAGGCCGGCGTCAAGCTCGTCGGCGCGGTCCCGCAGGGCCTGCCGCCGCTCACCATGCCCGACCTGTCGCCCGATCTGTGGGCAAGCCTGTTCGGCTCGGCAGCACTGATCTCCATTATCGGCTTCGTCGAATCGGTTTCCGTGGCGCAGACGCTGGCGGCCAAGAAGCGCCAGCACATCGAGCCCGACCAGGAACTGATCGGGCTCGGCGCCGCCAACGTGGCGGCCAGCGTCACCGGCGGCTATCCCGTCACCGGCGGCTTCGCCCGTTCGGTCGTCAATTTCGACGCCGGCGCCAGAACGCCGGCGGCCGGTGCCTTCGCCGCCGTCGGCCTGGCGCTCGCAACGCTGTTCTTGACGCCGCTTTTGTTCTTCCTGCCGCAGGCAACGCTCGCCGCGACCATCATCGTGGCCGTGCTCTCCCTGGTCGATTTCTCGATCCTGCGCCGCGCCTGGACCTATTCGAAAGCCGATTTCGCCGCCGTTTCCGTAACGATCCTGGCAACATTGCTGGTCGGTGTCGAGGCCGGCATTTCCGCCGGCGTGGCGCTGTCGGTGCTGATTTATCTCTACAACACCTCGAAGCCGCATATGGCCGTCGTCGGCCGCGTGCCCGGCACCGAGCATTTCCGCAATGTCTGCCGCCACACGGTCGAAACCCAGCCCGGCATCCTGTCCTTGCGCGTCGACGAAAGCCTCTATTTCGCCAATGCGCGCTATCTCGAAGACAGGGTCTACGATCTCGTCGCCCAGACGCCCGACATCCGCCACGTCGTGTTGATGTGTCCGGCCGTCAACCATATCGACATGAGCGCGCTGGAATCGCTCGAGGCGATCAACCACCGCCTGGCCGACATGAACGTCACGCTGCATCTTTCGGAGGTCAAGGGCCCGGTCATGGACCGGCTCGAGCGCACCGATTTCCTCGACCACATGACCGGCGAGCTCTTCCTGTCCCAGCACATGGCGATCGCCAAGCTGGCGCCGGCCGCGACGGCTCAGTAAAGCCAGCGCAGCAGGAACAGCGAGATCGACGGAAACAGCACCAGGATCGCTGTGCGGGTCAGGTCCGCCGCCACGAAGGGCGCCACACCGCGATAGGTGTGCGAGATCGGCGTGTCCTTGGCCATCGAGTTGATGACGAACAGGTTCATGCCGACCGGCGGCGTGATCAGCCCCACCTCCACCACGATCAGCACCAGGATGCCGAACCAGATGGCGAATTCCTCCGCCGTCAGCCCGTAATCGAGCGCCGTCACGATCGGAAAGAAGATCGGAATGGTGAGCAGGATCATCGACAGCGAATCCATCACGCAGCCGAGGATCAGGTAGAGCAGCAGGATGAAGACGAGCACGACCCACGGATTGAAACCCTGGCCCGAAATATAGGCGGCGATTTCCTGCGGCACCTGCGACAGCGCCAGAAAGCCGTTATAGATCGAGGCGCCGAACACGATGAAGAAGATCATCGCCGTGGCGGTCGCCGTCGCCAGCACCGAATCGATGAAGGTCTTGCGCGTCAGCCCGCCATTGGCGAAGGCGATCAGACCCGTGCCGGCCGCGCCGACCGCCGCCCCTTCCGTCGGCGTGAACCAGCCGAAATAGATGCCGCCGACCACGGCGAAGAACACCATCAGCACCGGCCACACGTCGACGAGCGCGCGGAAGCGTTCCTTGTAGGGCGCGCGCGGGCTGGCGCCGGCGGAATCCGGAAACACGCGCACATAGATCGAGATCGCGATCATGTAGCCGATCGCGGCCAGGACGCCGGGCACGAAGGCCGACAAGAACAGCTTGGCGATGTTCTGCTCGGCCAGGATGGCGTAAATCACCAGCACGATCGACGGCGGGATCAGGATGCCGAGCGTGCCGCCGGCAGCCAGCGTGCCGGTGGCCAGCGCACCGGAATAACCGTAGCGGCGCAGTTCCGGCAGGGCCACCTGGGCCATGGTCGCGGCCGTGGCCAGCGACGAGCCGCAGATCGCGCCGAACCCCGCGCAGGCGCCGATCGCCGCCATCGCCACCCCGCCGCGGCGATGGCCGAGCCAGGTCTCGGCCGATTTGAACAGGGCCCGCGACATGCCGCCCAGGCCCGCGAACTGGCCCATCAGCAGGAACAGCGGGATGATGGACAGGGAATGGCTGGAAAAGGTCGAATAGGTTTCCAGTTTCAGCTTGCCCAGCATCGGCTTCCAGGTGCCGGTGACCAGATAGGTGCCGACGATGCCGCACAACAGCATCGACAGGCCGATCGGCAGCCGCAGGAAGATCATGAGCAGCAGGACCGGAAAGGACCAGACGCCGATTTCGAGATTGCTCAATGCCCGCCCCCATGGCGCTGCGCGAAAAGCGTCCTGCCCGTCGCCACTTCCCGCACCCGCATGGCCATCATGTAGAGCGAGATGATCACGGCGACCACCGCCCCGACCATCGCGGCCGCAAAACCCCACCAGACCGGAAACTGCAGGATGAAGGTCGTCTCGCCATAGCGAAGCTTGTCGGCCATCCCGTAGGCCAGCCGCCAGGTCAACACGATGAGCGTGAGCGTCATCAGAATTTCGGCGACCAGGTCGATCCATCGATTGGCGCCGGCCGAAAGATAGCTGGTGAACAGGTCTACCGTCGCATGACCGCGGTTGAGCTGGCACCAGGGCAGGAAGGCGAAGACGGCAAACGCCGTTCCCGCCTCGACCAGTTCGAAATCGCCCGGCACAGGCGCCAGGCCGATCGGCACCAGCGAACGCCCGGTAACGCTGATCACGGTCAACACGGTGATCGCGGCCAGGACGATGCCTCCGACAATGGCCATCATCCGGGCAAGCGCGTAAATGACGCCGGAAATCCTCTCCATGATCCACCCCGCTCGCAGGCTCGCGGCCGCGCTGGTCCCTTGATCGGCACCGATTTTTGCTATGCCCTATAACAATTAAAAGTCGCCGACAAGCCTTGATGCCATGGCATCGTTTGATGCGCAACGATCTGTGCCGCACGCACCGATCCCGACATATTACTTGCACATCGGCCTATGTGCGCCACGGACTGGAACGGGATGCGGGGCGCGCTGCAAAGCCCGCCCCGCCACCGGCATGCCGGATCACATATTGGTGTATTTCTCGATCAGGGCGCGGGCTTCGTCGATCAGCGCCTGGCCGTCGATGCCCTTGGCCTCCATCTCCTCGACCCACTTGTCGTAGACCGGCTGGGCGGCCTCCTTCCAGCGGGCGACCTCGTCCTCGTCAAGCGTGATGATATTGTTGCCGCGGTCGACCGCGGCCTGCTTGCTCGGTCCGTCAGCCGAGGCCTGGGTCCGTCCGGCGAAGGCGGAGAACTCGCGGCCCGAATTGTCGTCGATCGCCTTTTTCAGATCGTCCGGCAGGCTTTCGTAGCGCTCCTTGTTCATCGCCAGAACGAAGGCGGTGGTGTAGAGGGCATGGTCGCCGCCGAACTCGGTATGGTTGCTGACCAGTTCCGGCACTTTCAGCGCCGCCGTCACTTCCCAGGGAATGACCGCCCCGTCGATGACGCCTTTCGACAGCGCCTCGGTGACCGCGGGCACCGGCATGCCGACCGCCGTCGCGCCGAGTTCGCCGAGCAGACCCGTGATGATGCGCGTCGGCGCGCGCAGCTTCAGGCCCTTCATGTCGGCGAGCCCGTTGACCGGCTTGCTGGAATGGATCATGCCCGGTCCGTGCACCCAGGTGCCGATGATGTGGACATCCTTGAAATCGGTGTCCTTCATCTCCTTGTCGAACAGATCCCAATAGGCGCGCGACGTCGCATCGGCATTCGTCATCATAAAGGGCAGTTCGAACACTTCCACGCGCGGGAAACGGCCGGGCGTGTAGCCGACCACGGTCCAGATCACGTCGACCGTCCCGTCGATCGCCTGGTCCATGAGCTGCGGCGGCGTGCCGCCAAGCTGCATCGACGGATAATGCTCGACCTTGATGCGGCCGCCCGAGGCCTCCTCGACATCCTTGGCCCACACATCGAGCACCAGTTTGGGCACGTTCGCCTGCGCGGGCAGGAACTGATGCATCCTCAGCGTGACGTCCTGCGCGAAGGCCACGCTTCCCGCCAGGAACGTGGAGGCGGTGACCGCGCCGGCGAGTGCCAGCGTCTTCAAGCAATTCATTTTCATTCTGTTCCTCCCATTTGATCCTAAGCCGGAGCTTGGCGACTGACGGCCACGACCAGCGTCCGGTCGGAATCTATCCTTAGCGGAAAAAGTGTAACAATAAAGCGGGCCGCGGCGATTTTATCGTAACATTGTTGCGCGCGATTGCGCGCATGACCGGGTTGCTGGCCGGAATTCGGCGCCTGGCGGCCACCGGCGTTTAGCGCACCGGCAACCCGCCGGCTTCCTTGAGCGTTTCGAGCACGATCGCGGTTTTGACGTGCTGCACCGATTCGTGCGGCAACAGCACGCCGTTGACGAATTCCGACAGCGAGCGAAGATCGGGCGTGACGACCTTGAGCACATAGTCCATTTCGCCGGTCAAAGCGTGCGCCTCCTGCACCTCCGGCAGGCGCGACAAAAGCTCGGCGAAGCGGCGCGCATTGTCGCGATTATGGGTGGCAAGCGTGACGGATATGATGTTGACCAGCGAATAGCCGAGCTTCTCGCGGTCGAGCACGGCGCGATAGCCGCGTATGTAACCGTCCTCCTCCAGCCGCTGCCGGCGCCGGGAACATTGCGACGGCGACAGGTTCACCCGCTCGGCGATATCGTTGTTCGTCAGGCGCGCATCCTCCTGCAAATGCGCGAGTATCTTGCGGTCGAATTGATCGATCTGCGTCACGCTTCCCTCATAAGGCCGATATCGTGCATGATTTGTGCGCAAAAAGACCATTTCGCCGCCCAGATTGCAAGCCCCGTGCGGCGCCGTCGCGTTACACTGTTAAAAATCGCAAACGCGCCTTTCCCGCGCCGCCGACACCGAGGAGGACAGCATGGGACCGTTCCCGCACGACGCGCCACCGGCTAAAATCACCGAAAACAATCCGGCCGGAACGGACGGATTCGAGTTCGTCGAATTCGCCCACCCCGAACCGGAAAAGCTCGGCGAGCTGTTTGCCCGGATGGGCTACAGCGCCGTTGCCCGGCACAAGACCAAGGCGATCACGGTCTGGCGCCAGGGCGACATCAACTACATCGTCAATGCCGAACCGGGCTCGCACGCGATGCGCTTCGTCGACCAGCACGGTCCCTGCGCCCCCGCAATGGCCTGGCGGGTCGTCGATGCCAGGCATGCTTTTGAACACGCCGTGTCGAAGGGCGCCACGCCCTATGAAGGCGACGACAAGACGCTCGACGTGCCGGCGATCGTCGGCATCGGCGGCTCGCTGCTTTATTTCGTCGAAAAATACGGCGACAAGGGCTTCGCCTACGAGGCCGAATTCGAATGGATCGGCAAGCGCGACCCGAAACCCGAAGGGGTCGGATTCTATTATCTCGACCACCTCACCCACAATGTCTATCGCGGCAATATGGACAAATGGTGGGACTTCTACCGCGAACTGTTCGGGTTTTCGCAGATCCATTTCTTCGACATTGACGGCCGCATCACCGGGCTGGTCAGCCGCGCCATCACCTCGCCCTGCGGCAAGATCCGCATTCCGCTGAACGAGTCCAAGGACGACACCAGCCAGATCGAGGAATATCTGAAAAAATACCGCGGCGAAGGCATCCAGCATATCGCCGTCGGCACGGACGCCATCTACGACGCCACCGACAGGCTGGCCGCAAACGGTCTGAAATTCATGCCCGGCCCGCCGCCGACCTATTACGAGCGCAGCCACGAGCGCGTCAGCGGCCACGACGAGCCGATCGAACGCATGAAAAAGCACGGTATTCTGATCGACGGCGAAGGCGTGGTGAACGGCGGCATGACCAAGATCCTGCTGCAGATCTTCTCCAAGACCGTGATCGGCCCGATCTTTTTCGAGTTCATCCAGAGGAAGGGCGACGAAGGTTTTGGCGAGGGCAATTTCCGCGCCTTGTTCGAATCGATCGAGGAAGACCAGCTTCGCCGCGGCGTGATCAAAACCGAAGCTGCCGAGTAGGCCGCGCCTTCAACTCGAAACGACGGAAAAAGCGGCGGGTTTCCGCCGCTTTTTCTTTGGCGATTTCGGCGGCCCGTGCATCAGGCGGCGTTCTTGCCGGCCAGCCACGCGGGCAGGCAGCGCAACGCCCTCAGGGTGGACTTCGCCGGCTCTTGCCGGCAAGGTGGCGATGCGCCCGGCGCCAAGGTCGCGCCGTGAGTGTTTCCCCCGTGTAGCAACGCATCGAAGGATGACACGGTGACAGCAGACCAGATTCTTGCGGCCGTCGCCACGCTCATTGCCGGAACGGAAAATCCCGACTTCGACCAGTTGCGCTCCGGCGGCCACGACGATCGCTATCCGGTCGAGGTCCATGCCTGCGATTTTCCGCCTGCGCCGTTCGAGGTCGAGGGCTCGACGATCCTCTGCGGCACGGTCAGCGTGCCCGAGGATTACGACAAGCCAGAAGGGCGTCGCGTCGGGCTGGAATTCGCGCTGTTCGATGCGCTCACCCAGTCGCCCGCCCCCGACCCGCTGGTCTACCTGCATGGCGGCCCGGCTGGAGGCACGCTGCACATGATCGATGCCGTCGCGACCGCCGCCTTCCCCAAACACCGGCTGACGCGCGACATCCTCACCTTCGATCAGCGCGGTGCCGCCCTTTCCGCCGGTTCGGTGGCCTGCACGACGGGCCTGGCGGACCACATGCTGGAGCTTGCGGTGGCGACGAAGGACTCGCCCGCTCGGGAAGCGGCCTATCTGTCCGAACTGGTCGCCCCTTGCGTCGAAGAGATCAAGGCCTCGGGCGCTGATCTGTCGGCCTACAATACCGAGAACAACGCCCGCGACGTTCGCGCCCTGGTGTCGGCGCTCGGCTATGGCGAATACAATGTCTATGGCATCTCCTATGGCACGCGCCTGGCGCTGGAAGTCATGCGCACAGCGCCCGAGGGCGTGCGTTCGGTCGTGATCGACGGAGTCGCGCCCGCCTTTGTCCCGATTCTCGACACCTTCAACACCCCCTTCGCAGACGCGCTGGACAAGCTTGCCGACCAGTGCGCGGCAGACGCCGCCTGTCACGCGGCCTACCCGGATATCAGCGCCTCGTTCAATGCGGCGTTCGAAAAGCTCCAGACCGACCCCATTGCCGGCGGCCCGCGAGACCAGTCCCTGGATGCGGGCGCGCTTTATCACGCGACCTTCGAGCTGCGGAAAAAGTGGCGCCTGCAATACACCATCACCCCCTACTTGCCGCGCATCTTCGCCGAGGCGGTCGAGGGCAAGCGCGATGCCTTCGACGCGATGGTGGCCGGGTTCGGCAAGGCGCCGGATCCGAAGGCCGGTCTGGGAAGCGCCGAGCTGACGGAGGACGCGCGCGCGCTTGCCGCCGCCGCGCTGGACATGGCGGCCGCCATGCGCACCCTCGGCGCCTCGGCCGATGCGGTGGTCAGACAGTTGCGCGGAGACCTCAATGCCACGCTGCGATCGGTCAGCGTCGCCGAGGCCTTCGACCGGCGCGCCAGCGAAGCGCTGCGCGAGATGACCGACCGCGAAGCGGCGGCAAGGTTCATGACCGACTATACGGTGATGCGGTCGGGCCCGCCATCGCGCGAGGCTCTGGAAAGCTTCGTTCGGGAGCATTTCACGGGACAGGATCGGGCCGACCTTCTGGCCCTCGTCGCCGCCATGGGCCCGGCGGATATCGAGCGCACCTTCGCCATCGCTGCGGAAACCACGAAACCCTACGAGATCGCAGTCGCCAAGGCGATCGGGTTCGATATCTATATCTGCCAGGAATCCGACAACAGCCTCGAAGGTTACGACCGTGTGACGAAGGAGATTGCCGCGCGCTACCCGATCTTCGGCGACGAGGATCTCCGCAAGATCGCCACTGGCGCGATCGACCAATGCGCCTATTTTGAGAAACACCCCCGCGAAGGGTTCCTGGACCCCGTCGTCTCGGACATCCCGACCCTGGCGCTGAACGGCACGCTCGACACCCAGACCTCGATGCACTGGGGCGCACTGGCCGCCGAGACGCTGGGCAATGCGCGCAACTACATCATCCCCGAGGCCGGGCACGGCACGATCATCTACCAAAGCTGCGCACGGGATATTGCGGCCGCCTTCACCAACGACCCGACGGCGGAACTGGACGTCTCCTGCATCGAAACGCTGCAGCCGAAATTCGTCCTGCCCGACGACCCGCTGCCTTAGCCTTGGAGCCGGAGGCATGCGCCGGGGCTACCCTCCCGGCGAGCTTTCGGCTCAAGACCCGCCCGTCGCCAGCCATCCCGCCATCAGCACGAAGCCAGTCGCAACCAGTGCCAGATAGGCAAGCATGCGCCGCCGCAGCGCCTGGGTCTCGGCATCGCGCGCCACCTTGTAATTCGTCGCCGTGAACGGCATCGCGGCATAGCGCGGCAATCCGCTGCGATTGCGAAGGCCATCGGAACGGGCCTCGATGCGATAGCTAAGGCGGATCGCCTGGACGAAAAGCACCAGCATCGCCACCGCCCACAAGCCGCTGACCACGAAAAACAGGCCGTTCATTCCCCACGCACTCCCCGGCAGACGGATACACGATCACATAGCCTGACGCGGCCGCAACCGGCCGAAAAGGTCGCGATCCGCGTGCAGGCCGGCACGATAGCCGAAGCCGCCGCCATTACAATCTCTCGCTCACCGACCGAGATCAGGGCCGGTATTTCTCCACCGTCTGTTCGATCGCCCCGAAAATCGAATGACCGGACGCGTCCTTCATCTCGATGCGCACCGTGTCGCCGAAGCGCATGAAGGGCGTTTTCGGCGCGCCGGTCTCGATGGTTTCGATCATGCGGATCTCCGCGATGCAGGAATAGCCGACGCCGCCCGCCTCGACCGGCTTGCCCGGCCCGTCGTCGAGCTTGTTGGAGACGGTGCCCGACCCGATGATCGCGCCGGCCGAAAGCGGCCGCGTCTTGGCTGCATGCGCAATCAGGGTCGGAAAGTCGAACGTCATGTCGGTGCCGGCATCCGCGCGCCCGAACGGCTTGCCGTTCAGGTCCACCCACAGCGGCAGCGCGAGCTTGCCGCCGTCCCAGGCCGCGCCGAGCTCGTCTGGCGTGACCGCGACCGGCGAAAAGGCGGAGGACGGTTTCGACTGAAAAAAACCGAACCCCTTGCCGAGCTCGGCCGGGATCAGGCCGCGCAGCGACACGTCGTTGACCAGCATGACGAGCCGGATCGCCGCGCGCGCCTCATCCAGGCTGGCGCCCATCGGCACATCGTCGACGATGACGGCGACCTCGCCCTCCATGTCGATGCCCCAGGCCTCGTCGGCCATCAGGATCGGGTCGCGCGGCGCCAGAAAGGCATCGGAGCCACCCTGATACATCAAGGGGTCCGTCCAGAACGAGGCCGGCATCTCCGCGTTGCGCGCCTTGCGCACCAGTTCGACGTGGTTGACATAGGCGGACCCGTCCGCCCACTGAAAGGCGCGCGGCAGCGGCGAATGCGCGTCGTGCTCGTGAAAGCGCTCCGCCGGCACGGAGCCGTGCTCCAGGCTTTCGGCCAGCGCCTCCAGATGCGGCGCGATCCGCTTCCAGTCGTCGAGGGCGCCCTGCAATGTCGGCGCCAGGAACGAGGCGTCGGCATAACGTGTCAGGTCGCGCGAAACGACCGCCAGCCTGCCGTCGCGGGTTCCGTCTTTCAGCGTCGCGAGTTTCAAGTCCGCCTGCTCCCATGCTTTTGGCCGGCCCCGGCCCGGTCACGAAGGCCGGCCGGGTTTGACCCGTTGCGAAATTTGTTGCACCCGTAACGATCAAAAGTGCAACCATCAACGATTCTCGCCATGTCCTCTTCCCGCCATGAGACCATGGATGCGGCCGCGCTGGAACTGGAAAACTTCCTGCCCTACCGCTTCAACCGGCTGGCCGATGCGGTCAGCCGCGACTTCGCCCGCATCTACAAGGAACGCCACGGGCTGACCCGGCCCGAATGGCGGCTCTTGGCCACGCTCGGCCAGTACGGCACCATGACGGCGACCGCCGTGGGACGCCATTCGGCCATGCACAAGACCAAGGTCTCGCGCGCCGTCACCGCGCTGGAAAAACGCCATTGGCTGACCCGCCTGCCCGACGGGGCCGACCGGCGGGTGGACAATCTCGCGCTGACGAAGGCCGGTGCGCGCGTCTATCGCGAACTCGTCCCGATCGCGCGCGATTTCGAGCAAAAACTTCTCGCCCGCATCAGCCCGCAGGATCGCGCCGCGCTTCTGGCCGGCCTGCGCGCGCTCGAACGCGCATTCGGTTGAGCGTCGCCCCAGCTCGTCCGGCGCGCGGCACACGCCCTACCAGTCCATCACCACCTTGCCGGCGCTGCCGTCGCGCATCGCCTCGAAGCCGGTCCGGTAGTCGTCGATGCCGATCCGGTGGGTGATCAGGCCCGACACGTCGAGCGGCCCCTGCACCAGGGCGATCATCTTGTACCAGGTCTCGAACATTTCCCGGCCGTAGATGCCCTTCAGGGTCAGCATCTTGAAGATGACCTTGTTCCAGTCGATCTCGAAGGCGGTCGGCGCGATGCCCAAAATGGCGATCTTGCCGCCATTGTTCATCACATCGATCATGTCGCGAAAGGCGATCGCCGAGCCCGACATTTCCAGCCCGACGTCGAAACCCTCCTTCATGCGCTCCTCCTCCATCACGTCGGCGAGCTTTTCCGCCGACGCATCGACCACGTGATGGACGCCGAGCTTGCGCGCCAGCGCGAGCCGCACCGGGTTGATGTCGGTGATGACCACCTTGCGCGCACCGACCGCCTGGGCCACCAGCGCCCCCATGATGCCGATCGGTCCGGCGCCGGTGACCAGCACGTCTTCGCCCACCAGATCGAACGACAAGGCGGTGTGGACGGCGTTGCCGAGCGGATCGAAGATCGCGGCGATCTCGTCGGGCACGTCGTCGGGGATGGCGACCACATTGTGCTGCGGCAGGCTGAGATATTCGGCGAAACTGCCCGGCCGGTTGACGCCGACGCCGAGCGTATTGCGGCACAGATGGCCGCGGCCGGCACGACAGTTGCGGCAATGGCCGCACACGATATGCCCCTCGCCCGACACGCGCTGGCCGACCCGGTACTCGCTGACGGCCTGGCCGACATCGACGACCTCGCCGACGAATTCGTGCCCCGTCACCAGCGGCACCGGCACGGTCTTTTGCGCCCATTCGTCCCAATTGTAGATGTGGACGTCGGTGCCGCAGATCGCCGACTTCCCGACCTTGATCAGGACGTCGTTGGGGCCGATCTCGGGCACCGGCACCCGTTCCATCCAAATCCCCGGCTCGGCTTTCGCCTTCACCAGCGCCCGCATCATGTTGGACATGGCTCAAATTCCCAAACGTAACGAAAAACCGCCTCGCAAACCGCGCCTCGACGCCGCCTGCCGTTCGTCGAAACCGAAACAGTCAGGATTGCTCCAGTTCGATCACATTGCCCTCCGGATCCCTCATATAGACCGCCAAGAAGGCTGACTTGGACGTTCCAAGTTCGGTAATTTTCCCCTGATCCGTTCCGCCCAACCGAATGATTTCGCTTCTCATCGCTCGAATATTTTCCACCTCGAAGGCAATGTGAGCAAAGCCCGGGTCATTGACGTGTGGTGGTGGGCGCTTTCTGGTTTCCTTATATTGGTGAATTTCCAGAAATGGCTTCTCACCGCCGGGCACCACGACGTTCAGCGGTCACCGACAGCCTCACGCAATCTGCGGGCCATGTCCATGCGCTGATGGAGAATCGCGACGATCGCGACTTGATTGTCGGACCGCAATTTCCAGAACACGAAATGACTTTCGTATCGCGCAAAAAAACCGTCAACGTCGAAACCGCTTGGGATGCGCTGCCACGCGACCCGCCGTTCGGCGATGTCCTCGAACAGGGCAAAGGCGCCATCCAGATATTCGTCTGCCTGAACCGGGCCAAAGCGATCGAGCGTATAAAGAAATATCTCCTCCAGCCGTGCCGACGCGGCCGGCTGGAGGAAGTATTTTTTCATCGTCGTGCTCGCGCCAGCGCCCTTCGCCGGATATCGTCCGCCGAAAGATGTTCGTACTCGCTGTCAGGCGTGGCAAATCCATCCTGCAATCGCAGCTTCATGGCCTCGAACGCTTCCCGCTCGGCCCGCTCCTTGTCGTGTCGAATGAGGGCGCGGACATATTCGCTGACATTTTCGTAGTCGCCGCCAGAAATCGTTTCGGTCACAAAGTCGCGAAGCGAACCGCTGACTCGCACATTGAGGTTCATCGTTTCCGACATTGGTCATCTCCCGAATCGCTTTGCGACAATATCTTTAATATTGTCGCTGATCAAGCAATGATGCCCAGTTCCCTGCCGACCGCGCCGAACGCGTCGACGGCCCGGTCGATGTCGTCAGGCGTGTGCGCCGCCGACATCTGGGTGCGGATGCGCGCCTGGCCCTTGGGTACGACCGGGAAGGAAAAGCCGATCACGTAGATGCCGCGTTCCAGCAGCCTGTCGGCCATGGCGCCTGCCAGCCCGGCGTCGCCGATCATCACCGGGATGATCGGATGGTCGGCACCGGCAAGCGTGAACCCGAGCGTGCTCATCCCGGCCCGGAAGCGCGCCGCGTTGGCGTAAAGCCGCTCGCGCAGCGCGCCGCCGCCTTCGATCAGGTCGAACACTTTCAGCGACGCACCCGCGATCGCCGGCATCAGCGTGTTGGAAAACAGATAGGGCCGCGAGCGCTGGCGCAGCCAGTCGACCACCTCGCGCCGGCCGGCCGTGTAACCGCCGGACGCCCCGCCGAGCGCCTTGCCGAGCGTGCCGGTGATCAGGTCGATACGGCCTTCCACGCCGCAATGTTCGGGCGAACCGCGCCCGCCGGCGCCGACGAACCCGACCGCGTGGCTGTCGTCGACCATCACCATGGCGTCGTGTTTTTCGGCCAGATCGCACACGCCCTCGAGATTGGCGACGATGCCGTCCATGGAAAACACGCCGTCGGTCGCCACCAGCCGGAAGCGCGCGTCGGCCGCCTCTTTCAGACAGCGCTCCAGGTCGGCCATGTCGTTGTTGGCGTAGCGATAGCGCCTGGCCTTCGACAGCCGCACGCCGTCGATGATCGAGGCATGGTTGAGCGCGTCGGAGATGATCGCGTCCTCCTGCGACAGCAAGGTCTCGAACAGGCCGGTATTGGCGTCGAAACAGGAAGAATAAAGGATCGCGTCTTCCATGCCGAGGAAGCCGGCGATGCGCGCTTCGAGCTGCTTGTGCTCCTCCTGCGTGCCGCAGATGAAGCGCACCGAGGCCATGCCGTAGCCGTAGCGGTCGAGCGCTGCCTTCGCCGCCTCGCGCAATTCTTCGCTGTCGGCAAGGCCGAGATAGTTGTTGGCGCAGAAATTGAGCACTTTGCCGCCGCCGGCGACCGCGATCTCGGCCGACTGGGTGGACGTGATCACGCGTTCGGATTTGTAGAGCCCGGCCCCCCGCAGTTCGGAAAGCTCGCTCTGCAGATGGGTGAGAAATGTCGTCGTCATCAAGGACCTCCTCGGTTCTTGTCGCGCATTCGGCGCATGCAAACAATGGTCGCCGAGCGCGCTCCGCGATATTCGCGCCGGATTGCCGCGCCAGGGACGGCCGCGTCGCGAAAGCAAATGTTAGGACTGCCCAACTAGCGTGAAGGCACTGCCGGGAAGGAGAAACGGTACCGTGACCGGAGAGCTGGCCGACGACGAGGAACGCGACCTCATTTTGTCGATGCGCATGGACGCGATGCTCAATTCATCGCCCGCATCGTTTCTCAGCATTGTCGGCGGGTTGGTCGCGGTCTACGTCTACTGGGCACCATCGGTTGCATTTGGCCTGATCGCCTGGCTGGCCTGCATCGTGGCCGTCGCTCTCACCAATTTGCTGTCCACGCTCCTTTACGCCCGCGGCCTTCCGTCGGGCTGGAACGCCCGCTCCTGGGCCCGCTTCGTTAGCGTCATGCATCTGTTGTCCGGCCTGGCATGGGGCGTCGGCGGCGGCTGGATGCTCAGTTTCGCGAACGAGCATCAGGCGCTCGTGACCGTATCGATCGGCCTGGCCGCCGTCACCGTATCGATCCCGTCGGTCGTGCACCTGCCCGCCTACAATCTGTTCCAGTTGCCGATCTTCTGGTCCTACGCCGTCGGCGCGTTGTTCAGTTCGCTGCAATACAGCTGGCCGATCGCGATCGGCTTCTTTCTTCTCGGCGCCTTTGCCATCGTCATCGGCCGGGTGCTCGGCTACCAGCTTTCGACCGCGCTGCGTCTGTCGATCGAGAACAAGCGCCTGGCCCAGCATCTGGAGGAGCGCAGCGCCGCGCTCGAGGCCGCCAACCGCGAGCTCGAGATCGAAAGCCACACCGATCCGCTGACCGGCCTGGCCAACCGGCGCCGGCTGATGAGTTTCGCCCGCGCGGTGCGCGGCCGTTGCGCGATGATGATCGTCGATATCGACCACTTCAAATCGTACAACGACACCTATGGACATGTCGAAGGCGATACCTGTCTGGTGAGCGTGGCCAAAGCGCTGCTCGGCAGTGTCCGCCCGGAACACGATCTCGTCGCGCGCCTCGGCGGCGAGGAGTTCGCGATCGTGCTGAGCGATGTCGGGGCTGAAGAGGCACGGGCACGCGCCGAGGCGATCCGCGCCAATGTCCAGGCGCTGCCAATGTCGGGCCCACACCGCGTCAGGTGCCGTGTTACCGTCAGCATCGGTGTCTCGACGCGCGCGGCGGATCGGCCGAAATCCCTGTCCGATCTGATGGAGGAGGCCGACGCCGCCGTCTATCGCGCCAAGTCGGAGGGCCGCAACCGGGTCTGCTTCGACAACCGCCCGCGCGCCCAGGACGTGGCCTGAGCGGGTTTTCCGCCCGAATTCCGGATCGCTCGACGTTCAGACAGGCACCGCACGTGCTCCGCACTTACGCATGCCGCCACCCAACGCCCCTAAGGATGAAACTAATCCGGCGCAGTCTCCGTGGCTATGGGGCGATCTCAACACAGGAGACTTGTTATGCGCCAATTTCCAACTGCCGCTTTTGCCCTTGCCCTGTCGGGCTCCGCCGCGCTCGCGATGTCGAATGACGCGGTCATGGTCACCGACCAGGACGTTTCGTCCGGCGTCGTGACCGCCGACAAGATCACTGCCGACGCCAATGGCTGGCTGGTCGTGCATCGCACCGATACGCAGATGAAACCTGGACCCGTCATCGGCTATGCCCCGCTCAAGGCCGGCGACAACATGGATGTCAGCGCGATCCTCCAAGAGGAGGTAAAATCGGGCGAGATGCTGATGCTTATGGTCCACGGCGAGGCCGGCGGCATGAAGACTGGCGTGTTCGAATACACGCTTGGCGCCAAGGAGGACGGTCCCGTCCGGGTTGACGACAAGCTGGTCATGACCGTGATTTCGGCGAAATAGACGGACCGGTCTTCGCGATAGTTCCGAAAATGCCCGAAAGGGGCGACGAACGGGCCTTCCCACAGCGCGGGGAAGGCCCGTCCCGTCAGAAGAACGCCTGCAGGCCGGTCTGGGCGCGGCCCAGGATCAGCGCGTGCACGTCGTGCGCGCCCTCATAGGTGTTGACCGTTTCCAGGTTCTGCGCGTGACGCATGACGTGGTACTCGATCTGGATGCCGTTGCCGCCATGCATGTCGCGGGCGAGCCGGGCGATGTCGAGCGCCTTGCCGCAATTGTTGCGCTTGACGATCGAGATCATCTCCGGCGCCATGCGGCCTTCATCCATCAGCCGGCCGACGCGCAGCGAGCCCAGCAGCCCGAGCGAAATGTCGGTCTGCATGTCGGCGAGCTTCTTCTGGTATAGCTGCATGCCGGCGAGCGGCTTGCCGAACTGCTTGCGCTCCAGCCCATATTGCCGGGCGCGGAACCAGCAATCCTCGGCCGCTCCCATCGCGCCCCAGGAAATGCCGTAGCGCGCCCGGTTGAGGCAGCCGAACGGCCCTTTCAGGCCGGATACGTTCGGCAACAGCGCATCCTCGCCGACTTCGACGCCGTCCATGACGATTTCGCCGGTAATGGAGGCCCGCAGCGAAAGCTTGCCGCCGATCTTCGGTGCAGACAGCCCCTTCATGCCTTTTTCCAGCACGAAACCACGGATCTGGTTGTCGTGCGCGGCCGACTTGGCCCACACGACGAAGACATCAGCGATCGGCGCGTTGGAGATCCACATCTTGGAGCCGGAAATCCGGTAGCCGCCGTCGATCCTTTCCGCCCGCGTCTTCATCCCGCCGGGATCGGACCCCGCATCGGGCTCGGTCAGGCCGAAGCAGCCAATATACTCGCCGGACGCCAGTTTGGGCAGGTATTTCTTGTGCTGCTCGGGCGTGCCATAGGCGTGAATGGGATACATTACCAGCGAGGACTGGACGCTCATCATCGAGCGATAGCCCGAATCGATACGCTCGATCTCGCGCGCCACCAGCCCGTAGGTGACATAGTTGGCGCCGAGACCGCCGAGATCCTCGGGGATGGTGATGCCGAGCAGGCCCGCCTCGCCCATCTCGCGGAAGATCGCCGGGTCGGTCTTTTCTTCCATATAGGCGTCCTGCACGCGCGGCGCGAGCTTGTCGGCGGCGAACGCGGCCGCCGCATCGCGCATCATGCGCTCGTCTTCGGTCAACTGGTCTTCAATCAGGAACGGATCGTTCCACACGAAGCTCGCCGGCTTTTGAGCGGACATAGTCAAACAACCTCCCGGTCTGTTCTGCTGGACAGGGCCGCGACCATGGGTGGCACGAAAACCCTGCAAACGAAAAAGCCGCCTTTTCCAGCGGCATCGTCGAGCATTGTAGACGCTCGGGCGATTTCGCGCTAACAACTATTTCGGACCGGATGATGCATTTTTTCGATAGATGACAGGCATAAGAACTCGATGCGCCGCGCCTTTATCCCGACGGTTTCGGAGCTTCAGGCGTTTCGCGCCTGTGTTCGCTTCGGCACCACGATGCGCGCGGCCGATCATCTTGGATTGACGCAAAGTTCGGTCAGCCGCTCGGTCGGGCAGTTGGAAGACCGGCTCGGCGTCCATCTGTTCCACCGCGTGCGCCAGCGCCTGGTGCTGTCGGATGCCGGCCGGCGCTTCCTGCGCGATGCCGACGCCATTCTCGACGACCTGCACGAGGCGGCGGTGCGCGTGATGGCCTTCGGCGGCCAGGCCGACGTGCTGAGCCTGGCCGTGCTGCCGACCTTCGCCGACCGCTGGCTGATCCCGCGCCTCGGCCGCTTCCACAAGCTCGCCCCGCACGTCACCGTCGACATCGCCGTCCGGCTCGACCCGGTCGATCTGGAGGCCGAGCCCTTCGACGCGGCCATCCAGCGCGGGCCGGTCGACCAGGCGACCACCGGCATCGTGCCGCTGTTCGACGAGGAGCTGATCGTGGTCGCCGCGCCCGCCCTGCTCGCCGGCCGCCAATTTCTCGACGACGCCGAACTCGCCGCGCTGCCGCTATTGCAGCAATCGACGCGGCCGACCTTGTGGCTGGAATGGTTCCAGGCCGCCGGCATCGACCCGCGCACCACCCTGCGCGGCCACCGCTTCGAGCAGTTCTCGATGTTGATCGAGGCCGCCGCCGCGGGGCTCGGCGTGGCGCTGGTGCCGCGCCTGCTGGTCGAAGCCGAACTCGAAAACGACCGCCTGGCGCTCGCCTCGCACAACGCGATCGCCGGCCAGCATCCCTACCGCCTCGCCTACCGGCCCGGCGGCGAGGAGCAGCCGGGCCTGCGCGAGTTCCTGTCCTGGATCGAGACCGAGACGCGCGAGACGGGCTGAGCCGGCCTAGATCCGCAGCGCGTAGCGAATGCCGTCATAGATCGCGGCGTGCACGTTGCGCGCGGCGACCGCATCGCCGATCCGCGCCAGGTCGAACGGCGCGGCCGCGTCTTGCGACGGAAACACCGCCCCGCCGCTGACAAGCCGTTCGTAGTCGACCGCGCCGCGATTGCGCGACAACGGCTTGAGCGCCAGGTAAAGCTCGTCGAGCGGCGCGGTGCCGTGCTCGGCCACCACCTGGTCGACCAGCCGCTCCTCGCGCCACTCGGGCGCGAAGTCCGAGCCGAGCACGGCGGCAAGCTGGTTGCCCTCGCGGCGCACGGCCAGAAGCCTGGTGTTGATCGTCACGCGCACGCCATGCCGGTGGAAGGCGCGCATATAGGGCACGTGGTTCATGCCGCCCATTTCCGGCGCGAAAAACCGTTCGGGCGAGACCAGTTCGACCGCCGCCCCCGACGACGCGGCGATTTCGGCGGCACCCATGCCCTGGTGGCCGCCATTGTCGTCATAGACGAGCACCGAACCGGCCGGCTTGGCCGCACCGGAAAGAATGTCCCAGCTCGTCGTCACCAGTTCCTCGCCCGCCTCCAGCGGCGGCGGCTGCGGCAGGCCGCCGGTCGCGATCAGCACCATCTGCGGGGAAAGCGCGGTGACGTCGTCTGCCTCGGCCCAGCAATCGTAACGGATGTCGACGCCAAGCCGCTCGAGTTCGGCAAGCCGCCAGTCGACGATGCCGATCAGTTCCTTGCGGCGCGGGTTCTGCGCGGCAAGCCGCACCTGGCCGCCGGCCAAAGGCGCGGCTTCAAGCACCGTCACCGTGTGGCCGCGTTCGGCCGCCACCCGCGCCGCCTCCAGGCCCGCCGGTCCGGCGCCGACCACCACGACCCGTTTCAACGGCCCGTCGCTGCGCGTAATCACGTGCGGGATCGTCGCCTCGCGCCCGGTCGCGGCATTGTGGATGCACAACGCCTCCCCGCCCTCGTAGATGCGGTCGAGGCAATAGGTGGCGCCGACGCAGGGGCGGATGCGGTCCTCTTCGCCGGCCAGCACTTTTTTGACGATATGCGGATCGGCGATGTGCGGCCGGGTCATGCCGACCATGTCGAGCTTGCCGGCCGCGATCGCGTGGCGCGCGGTGGCGACGTCGGCAATGCGGGCGGCATGAAAGACCGGAAATTTCGTCTCCGCCCGGACAGCGCCGGCGAAGTCGAGATGCGGCGCCGACGCCATGCCGCTGATCGGGATCACCCCGGTCAGCGCGGCGTCGGTCTCGATATGGCCGCGGATGATGTTGAGGAAATCGACCTTGCCGCAGCCGGCGAGCCGGCGCGCGATTTCCATCCCCTCCTCGCGCGACAGCCCCTTTTGCCAGTCCTCGTCGGCGACCAGGCGCACGCCGACGACGAAGTCCGGGCCGACGGCCGCGCGCACGGCCTCGATCACCTGAAAGGCGAAGCGCAGCCGGTTGTCGAGCGTCCCGCCGAACGCGTCTTCGCGCCGGTTCGTCGCCGGCGACCAGAACGAATCCATCAAATGGCCGTAGGCCTCGAACTCGATGCCGTCGAGGCCGGCCGCCTGCATCCTTTGCGCCGCGGCCGCGTAGTCGGCGACGATGCGCTCGATGTCCCAGTCCTCGGCCTGTTTGGGAAAGGCGCGATGGGCCGGCTCGCGCACCGGCGAGGCCGACAGGACCGGCAGCCAGTCGCCCGTGTTCCAGCCCGTGCGCCGGCCGAGATGGGTGAGCTGGATCATCACCTTGCAGTCGTGTTCGTGGCAGGCGTCGGTCAGTTCGGCCAGCCACGGCACGATCTCGTCGCGGAAGGCGTGCAGATTGCCGAAGGCGGCCGGGCTGTCGCGCGACACCAGCGCCGATCCGGCCGTCATGGTCAGCGCCATGCCGCCCTTGGCCTTTTCGGCATGGTAGAGCCGGTAGCGCGCCTTCGGCAGGCCATCCTCGGAATAGGCCGGTTCGTGCGCGGTCGACATGACGCGGTTCTTCAGCGTCAGATGCTTGAGCCGATAGGGCTGGAGCAGCGGATCGTTGGTCATGGCATCACCGGGAGGTCAGTGTAGCGGCAGGCGGCGATAGCGGCCAGGCCGCGCCGGGTCGTCGAAATGACTCATCGGACCGTTTTCGGAAAAATGCGCCGCCCAGCGTTTCATCGCCGCCGGGTCGAGCTCCACGCCGAGCCCCGGCCCTTCGGGAACCCGGACCGTATCGTTCTTTTGCCGGAACGGCCCGTCACGAATGACGTCGCCGACCTGCCAGCGAAACAGCGATTGCGAGGCTTCGGTGATCCACGGCGTGGCCGCCACCACGTGCAGATAGGCCGCCGTCATGATGCCGAGATCGTTGGAGTAGCACCAGAACCCCTTGCCCATTGCCTCGCAGGCGGCGATGAATTTCAGCGTTTTCGACAGCCCGCCCAGGGCGGCGAAATTGCACACGAACGTGTCGGGCGCACCGAGCGCCACGGCGCGGCGAAGGTCGGGCACATGGGTGGAAAAAGGGATGGCCGAATGCTGGCGCAGCGCCGCCATGTCCTCGAACGTCGCGACCGGATCCTCGTAATTGCGGATATTGAAAGGCTCGATCTCGCGCAGCACCCAGCGCGCGGTCGTCAGCGACCACTGCATGTTGGAATCGAGTTTGAGCTGGACCTCCTCGCCGAGCGCCTCGCGCAGCATGCGCACGGTGCGGATTTCGAGCTGCGGATCGCCGAGGATCAGCTTGCCCTCGAAGATCGAGGCACCGTGCTCGGCCCGCATCCTCAGGCAATAGTCGACGATCGCCTCCGGGCTCATTTCGCCGCCGGCGCCGTTCTGCGACGGGCGGAAGGCGAAATATTCCGAAAACGGGATGTCCTTCCTGACCGCACCGCCGAGGAGCTTGTAGAGCGGCAGGCCGAACGCCTTGCCGCGAATGTCCCACAGCGCGAGTTCGACCGCGCCGAAGGCGACCGAAGCGGCGTTTTCGCCGGTATTGGCGGTGATCTGCCAGGGCGGCACGCAGCGCGCCTCGCAATCGGCGAGGTCGAGCGGGTCGGCGCCGAACAGGGCCGGCGCGATCTCGGCCTTGATCACCTCGCCGAAATGCCACCACGGCGCCTCGCCGAGCCCGACCAGCCCCTGGTCGGTTTCCACCTCGACGATCGATTTCGACGCCCCGCCATAAAGCCCGGCCGTCCACCAGAACGGCGCATCGAACGGCACGTTGACATGGGTGACGCGGATCTTGGTGATCTTCATTGGCCCGACCGTTCGATCGTTTTCATCGCAGCATCGCCCCTCGACGAAGCGCGCGGTCTTGCCCCGATTATCCGGGCGGCAGGCTGCATCCTCAATACCACGCGTCCTCCATCGCCGCGTCCTTGCGCGCGATAAAATCCCTGAGCGCCTCGTCCACACCCGCATCGAGGGGCGGCGCCTCGAACTCGGCCAGCCGCGTCTTCCACAGACGGTTGGCCCGCGTCGCGGTATCGTCGGCGCCGGCCGCCTCCCATTTCTCGAACGGATCGTTGTCGGCCGTCTCGCTGTCCCAGAACGCCGTCTGGTAGTTGGCCATGGTGTGCTGGCAGCCGAAGAAATGGCTGCCGGGCCCGACCTCGCGAAACGCGTCGAGGGCAAGCTGGTTGTCGTCGATCACGACACCGTCGAGATAGCGGTGCAGCGCGCCGCACAGATCGGTGTCCATGACGAATTTTTCATACGACATCGACAACAGCCCGTCGAGGAAGCCGGCCGAATGCAGGATGAAATTCGCCCCGCAATGGATCGCGGCCAGCATCGACATGGTCGATTCCGTCATCGCCTGCGCGTCGGGCAGCTTCGAGGTGGTGAAATTGCCCGAGCATCTGAGCGGCAGGCCGAGCCGGCGGGCGAGCTGGCCGACCACCATCGAGCCGATCGCCGGCTCCGGCGTGCCGAAGGTCGGCGAGCCCGAGCGCAGCGACATCGACGACAGGAAATTGCCGAAGATCACCGGCGCGCCCGGCCGTTCGAGCTGGGCGAGCGCGCAACCGGCCATCGTCTCGGCCAGAGACTGGGCGATGGCGCCGGCATTGGTGACCGGTCCCATCGCGCCGCCGAGGATGAACGGCACGATCACCGTGCCCTGGTTGGCGCGCGCATAGGCGCGCAGCACCCTGGTCATCGTGCCGTCCCAGACCAGCGGCGAATTGACGTTTAGATTGCCGAGGATGACGCAATTGTCCTCGACGAACGGCGCGCCGAACAGCAGGCGGCACATCGCGATCGAATCCTCGGCCCGCTCCTCCGCCGTGACCGAGCCCATGAAGGGACGGTCGGAATAGCGGATATGGCTGTAGACCATGTCCAGATGGCGCTTGTTGACCGGCAGGTCGACCGGCTCGCAGATCGTGCCGCCGGAATGGTGCAGCCACGGCGAGGCCTGGCCGAGTTTGATGAAATTGCGGAAATCCTCGATGGTGCCGTAACGTCGTCCCTGATCGAGATCCATCACGAAGGGCGAGCCGTAAGACGGCGCGAACACCACCGCGTCGCCGCCGATCCGCACGGTCTTGTCCGGGTTTCTGGCATGCTGGGTAAAGCTCGACGGCGCGGTTTTCAGCAATTCGCGCAACAAGCCGGGCTCGAAGGTCACCCGCACGCCGTCGACACGCGCTCCCGCGCGCCGCCAATGGTCGAGCGCGGCCGGATCGTCGCGGAACTCGATGCCGATCTCGGCCAGGATCCGGTCGGCCGTGGCCTCGATGCGCGCGAGGTTTTCGTCCGACAGGATGTCGTAGGTGGGAATGTTGCGGGTGATATAGGGCCGCCCGGGCCCCTGCCCGGCATGCGCGCGCTGTTCGCGACGCGCGCTGCGTCCGCCCCTTTCGCGGCGCGTCCCGTCCGTCGTGGCCTGAGTTGCCGCCGCTTCCATGGGACCTCCCGAACACAAGCAAGCAAAAGCAGGATCGAGGCTAACCGTGTCGCGATCTTTTGTGATGCTGGAAAATCTTCAGTCTTTCTATAAGCTCCGATTATGCAAAGCCTGCGTCACCTGCTGCCGTCGGCCGGCAGCCTGATCGTCTTCGAGGCCGCGGGACGGCTGCAAAGCTTCACCGCCGCCGGGCGCGAGCTCGGTATGAGCCAGGCCGCCGTCTCCTACGCCGTTCGCGGCCTGGAAGAGCGGCTCGGCCTGCCGCTGTTCGAGCGCCGCCACCGGCAGGTTCGTCTCACCGAGGCGGGCAGCCATTTCTTCGCCGACGTGTCGCTGGGGCTTTCCCATATCCGCAAATCGGCCGAGGACCTGCGCCTGGCCGCCAGCGGCGGCCACGTCACGCTGTCGGCGTCGACCGCCTTCGCCTCGTTCTGGATGATGCCGCGGTTGCAGCTTTTTCGCGAGCAGGTGCCCGGTATCGATCTGCGCATCCAGACAGCCGAGCGCGACCTCGACATCGTCGCCGAGAATATTCCGCTCGGCATTCGCGGCGGCGACCCGAAGCAATGGCCGCGCTACGAAGCGCTGCCGCTGGCAAAAGAGGTGATCTTTCCCGTCGCAAGCCCGGCCTACGCCGCCCGTTTCGGCGTGCCGGAGACGGTGGCCGCGCTGCACGCGCATCGCCTGATCCACCTGGAGGAGCCCTATCGCGAGGCGGCGAGCTGGGCCGACTGGTTCCGATCGGCCGGCCTCACGGGCCAGGTAGCGAGCCGCAGCCTTTTGATCAACGACTACGCGCTGGTCATTCAGGCCGTGATGGAGGGCCAGGGCATCGCGCTGGGATGGCAGCACCTGGCCGGCCGGTTGCTTGGCAGCGGGCTTTTGGTCCGCGTCACCGACCACGCCATGACGACCGGCAAGCGGTTTTTCGTCGTCTGGCCGCGCGACCGCGAGCTCACCGAAAACGCCCGCACCGTCCGCGACTGGCTTTTGAGCCAGGCCTGACCCCGGTCGGCAGCGGCAAGATCGGCACGCCGCCCCCGCTGTCCTTGCCGGCGAATCCGGCTATAAGCGCGCCATGCCCATTCGCCAGCTGACCGACACGATGATCAACCAGATCGCCGCCGGCGAGGTCATCGAGCGTCCCGCCAGCGTCGTCAAGGAACTGGTCGAGAACGCGCTGGACGCCGGCGCCGGGCGTATCGAGGTGACGACCGCCGGCGGCGGGCTCAACCTGATCCGCGTCCTCGACGATGGCGGCGGCATCGCCGAGGACGAATTGCCGCTTGCCGTGGCGCGCCATTGCACCTCCAAACTCTCCGACGACATCCACGACATCCGCTCGCTCGGCTTTCGCGGCGAGGCGCTGCCCTCGATCGGCGCCGTCGCCCGGCTCGTCATCCGATCGCGCGTCAGGGGCGCGGGCAGCGGCAGCGAAATCCGTGTCGAGGGCGGGGTTCTCAACGGCCCCCAACCGGCGCCGGCCAATCCGGGCACGATGGTGGAGGTGCGCGACCTCTTCTTCGCCACCCCGGCGCGGCTGAAATTCATGAAGGGCGAGCGCGCCGAAACCAGCGCCGTCACCGATATGGTCAAGCGCATCGCGGTCGCTTTTCCGCAGGTCCGCTTCACGCTCACCAGCGGCGACCGCACGCGTCTCGACCTGCCCGCCGAGGCGCCCGGCCCCAATGGCATGCTCGCCCGGCTCGCCCGCGTGCTGGGCGACGAATTCGCCGAAAACGCGCTTGCCGTGGAAGCCGAGCGCGAAGGGGTGAAACTGTCGGCGCGGATTTCCATCCCCTCCTTCAGCCGCGCCAACGCGCTGCACCAATATGCCTATGTCAACGGCCGGCCGGTGCGCGACCGCCAGGTCGCCGCGGCGATCCGCGCCGCCTATGCCGACGTTCTGCCGCGCGACCGGCACGCGGTCGCCGCCCTGTTCTTGACCCTCGACCCCGCCCTTGTCGACGTCAATGTCCATCCGGCCAAGGCCGACGTCCGTTTCCGCGACCCCGGTCTGGTGCGCGGTCTGATCATCGGCGCCATCCGCCAGAGCCTCGCCGAGGCCGGCATCCGCCCCGCCACCAGCGCCGCGAGCGAACTGGTCGAGGCCTTTCGCCCGGGCGCGGGCGCCGGCCGGCCGGCCGGCCCCGGCCACGGCGCGCCCGCCTCCTGGCCGCGCCCCTTCGCCGGGCCGGGTTTCGACCCGGCGCGCTCGCCGCACCGTCCGCTCGTCGACGGCTTCGCCGAGCCGGGCCAGGCCGCCTTCTTTGCCGCCGCAGAACCAAGCGCCGACGCGCGGGCGGCCGCGCCCGACGTCCCGGCCGAATTGCTGCGTGCGCCGCTGGGGGCCGCCCGCGCGCAGGTGCACGAAAACTACATCGTCGCCCAGACCGCCGATTCGCTGGTCATCGTCGACCAGCACGCCGCGCATGAACGCCTGGTCTACGAGGCGCTGAAGACCGCGATCCACGCCCGTCCCCTGCCCGCCCAGCTCCTGCTTCTGCCGGAGATCGTCGACATGGCCGAGGACGACGCCGACCGGCTGGCGCGCCATGCCGACACGTTGCGCCATTTCGGGCTCGGCCTGGAACGTTTCGGCCCCGGCGCGGTGGCGGTGCGCGAGACGCCGGCCATGCTGGGAAAAACCGACGCCGCCGCCCTGGTGCGCGACCTAGCCGACGAGATCGCCGAAAACGACACCGCCGACACGCTGAAGGAGCGGCTCGACCGCATCGCCGCGACCATGGCCTGCCACGGCTCGGTACGCTCCGGCCGCCGGCTGAAGGCCGAGGAGATGAACGCGCTCCTGCGCCAGATGGAAGCGACCCCCGGTTCGGCCACGTGCAATCACGGCCGGCCGACCTATATCGAATTGAAACTGGCCGACATCGAGCGCCTGTTCGGCCGCCGCTGACGCGCTTTTGACCGCGCGGGCGGCACGCGGTGCCCGCGCCGGCTTGACCCGGCGGGCGAAATATGGCGCTTAGGTCGCACATCGCAACCATGGAAAGCGGACGATGAACCGGTTCGAAGGACCAGGCGCCAAGGAAGCGCGATTGCGTTATCTCGACGGAGACTTTCAGGTCACCAGCCCGGGATCCTTCGTGCGCTGCGCAGTGACCGGCGAGCCGATCCCGCTCGACGAGTTGCGTTACTGGAGCGTGGCGCGCCAGGAAGCCTATGTCAGCGCCACCGTGTCGCTCGACCGCGAGATCGACCTCGACCCGGATTTGCGCCGCCGCGACTGACCGTGCCCGGCCTCGCCCGGCCGCTGCGTCGATGACGGCCGGCAGCCGATGCCGGTGGTGCGCCCTTCAGCCGTGTCGCGACACGCCATGGCGCCGGGTCTCGTAGGCTTCAAGCGTTGCGGCGATGATGCGCTGCGGCGCGTCGGCCGGCTCGAAGGCGAGCCCGATCTCCAGAACCGTGGCGGTTTGCGCCAGCGCCCGCGCGGCATCCGAGCCGGTGGCAAGCCGCACCGCGTCCTTTTCGGTCGTGATCAGGTCGAGATCCTGCGCCGCCGCCTCGGCCGCGAGATCGGCGATCTCGTCCTCCGCGAACACGTGATGATCGCCGAAGCCGCGGCGAACGACGACGGTGCCGCCCGCGGCCTCGACGGTCAGGAAGAATTTTTCAGGGTCGCCGATGCCGGCAAACGCCAAAAACCGCCGGCCACGCAGGGCACGGGCCTTTTTCGGTTTGACCGTCGCCGCATAGACCGGCTTGCCGGCGCGCGAGGCGCGCCGGATCACCCCGGCGGCGCCTGCACCGTCGCCGACCGCGAGCACGGCGTCGGCGAACGCCATCTGCCGCACCACCGGCGCGCGCACCGGACCGCCGGGAATGGTGTGACCGTTGCCGAGCCCGCGCCGCGCGTCGATGACGATCAGCGCGCAATCGATATGGATGTGGGCGCTCTGGAAACCGTCATCCATGATCACAAAATCGCAGCCCTTGGCGATCAGCGCCCGCGCGCCCTCGGCCCGTTTCGGCGTCACGACGACCGGCGCGTGTCTGGCCAGAAGCAACGGCTCGTCGCCGACATGGCGCGCGGCGTCGCGCTTGGCGTCGACGACATGCGTGCGCATATTGGTTCCGCCATGGCCGCGCGACAGGATGCCGGGCTTGTAACCGGCGCGCCGGGCGGCCCGCGCCATCGCGATCGCGGTCGGCGTCTTGCCGGCGCCGCCGACGGTCAGATTGCCGACGCACAGCACCGGCGCGGCCACTTTCTCGCGCGGCGCGTGCGCCATCCGCCGGCCGGCGACGAGGCCGTAGACCCAGGACAACGGGAAAAGGGCGCGCGCGCGCCAATCCGCTTTCTCCCACCAGAAAAGGGGGGCCTCGCTCGCCACTGTCAGCGCCTCCTGGCGCTCGCATCCTCGAGCCGGGCCTTGACGATCAGCGGCTGGATATAGGGCTCGAGGGCGCGCAGGGTGGTGGAAAGCGCGCCGCGCATGTCTTCGACGGCCGCGCGCCCGGCAACGATCATCTCGCGGCGCTTGGCTTCATTGTTGAGCAGGAAGTTGACGGCCCCGGCCAGCATGTCGCGATCGTGGACAAGCCGCGCGCCGCCGCGTTCGATCAGTTGCTGATAGGCGTCGCGGAAATTCTGGACGTTCTTGCCCGAAAGCACCGCCGTGTCGAGCATTGCCGGCTCGAGCGGGTTTTGCCCGCCCTGGGCCACCAGAGAACGCCCGACGAAGGCGATTTCGGTCAGGCGCAGATAAAGCCCCATCTCGCCGATCGTGTCGCCCAACAGAATGTCGGTGTCGGGCGTCACCGGCTCGCCGCGGCTGCGGCGGGCGACCTTCAGTCCCTTTTCGGCGAACAACGCCAGCAAGGCGTCGGCGCGCTCGGGGTGGCGCGGCACGATGATCGTCAGGATATCAGGATGGCGCGACTTCAAAAGCGCGTGGACGTCGGCGGCGATCGCCTCCTCGCCGTCATGGGTGGAAACCGCCGCCCAGCTCGGACGCGCGCCGATATCGGCGCTCAGTTGCGCCAGGCATGCCTGATCGACCAGCGGCGGGTCGGTATCGACCTTCAGATTGCCCGACACCGTCACCGGACGGGCGCCGAGCGCAGTGAAACGCTCGCCGTCGGTTTCCGACTGCGCCACGACATGGGCGAGATTTTCCAACAGCGCCTCGGCCAGGTGATTGCGCTTTTTCCAGGCCGCGAAAGACCGGTCCGAAAGACGGCCATTGACCAGGACCTGCGGAACCCGGCGCGCGCCCAGTTCCAGAATGGTCATCGGCCAGATCTCCGATTCGGCGATGATGGCCAGATCGGGCGACCAGTGCGACAGGAACCGGCTGACCGCCGGCTTCAGGTCGAGAGGCACATATTGATGGATGACCCGGTCGCCGAGTCGCTCCCTGACGACGCGCGCCGAGGTGACCGTCCCGGTGGTCATGACGACGCCGATACCGTACCCCACGATGCGCTCGATCAGCGGCACCACGGCGTTGGTTTCACCGACGCTGGCCGCATGCATCCACACGATCGGCCCGCGCGGGCGCGCCACGGTGGTGAAGCCGTACCGCTCGCGCCGGCGGCCGGCCTCTTCCTTGCCCCGGGTCGAGCGCCACGCCACGTAGCCGCCGATCAGCGGATAGGCCGCCGCTCCGGCCAGCCGGTAGGCCGACAGCAAGGTGCGCGCCCAGCGTTCGCTCATTGCCGCGCGCTAACCAGGCGATAGGCCTCGGCGGTGGCCGCGTTCAGCCCGGCGGTGATTTCGCGGCGCTTGCGCTCGAGCTCGGCGTCGTCGGCATCCGCCGGCACATGGATCGGATCGCCGAAAACCACCGCCTTGCGCCCGAACGGCAGATTGATGGTCGTCTTGTCCCAGCTGCTTTCGATCACCTTGCGCCGGCTGGTGGCAAACGCGACCGGCACGATCGGGCGGCCGGAAATCCGCCCCAGCATGGCTATCCCCAGACCCGCCTCGCGCGGGGTTCCGTGCGGAATATCGGCGATCATGGCGACCGCCTTGCCGCCGTCGAGGGCTTTTTTCAGGCTCAGGAGTGCGCGAATACCGCCCTTTTCGAGCGTGCGCGCGCGGTCGCGTCCGCCCGAACCGCGCACGATCTCGAACCCGAACCGTTCGGCGACCCGCGCATTGAGCTCGGCGTCGCGACTGCGCGAAAACAATGCCGCCATCTCCGCGCCTTTCGGCTTCACGCAAGGGGCCAGGATGTGCTGGCCGTGCCAGAAGGCGGCGATGCCGGGCGCATGGGCGTCGAAGGCGGCGGTGGCGTCGTGCGACCCCTTGACGGCCCTGTTGGTGGCGTAGATGAAGCGCAACGCCGCGCCGATTGCCACCGCGATGCCGTCGAGCACGAAGGTGGATTCGGCGAGCGGAGCCCGCACCTTGCGCCAAAGCCTCTTGGTCATGGCCGGTCGCTTTCTCGCGCGCGGGGCCGGCGCATCGTCAAGGCGGCCCAGATGCTCATCCGTCATCGGATCCGTCCCGCTAACCGTCCGTCTCTGGATCGAGAAGACGATGCAGGTGGACAATGAAATAGCGCATATGCGCGTTGTCGACAGTGGCTTGCGCCTTGGCCCGCCAGGCCGCTTCCGCCGCCTTGTAGTTCGGATAGACCCCGACGATGTCGAGCGCCTCGAGATCGCGGAAATTGACGCCGTCGAGGGAATCGAGCTCGCCGCCGAAAACCAGGTGCAAAAGCTGCTTCTCGCCGGTGTCCTCAGCCATTTCCTTGCCCGCCATCATGTTCGAAATTCCGAATCTGCTTAAATCATTCATGCGCGGATGGAAACACACGCTTTTCCGTTTACGTAAACCGCCGGCTCCGTTTCACGCGTTCGCCGCCACATCAGCGATTCGGACGCGCATCCTCTCACGCCGCCTGCGGGTCGATGGTTTTCGCCAGCGCCCGCACCAGATCGCCGCTGCCGGCCACCAGCGCGCCGTGGCTCACATCCGGCCTGCCATAGATCGGTGCTTGCCCGAATTCGTTCAAGATAAGCCCGCCCGCCTCCCTCAAGATGAGATCGGCGGCGGCAAGGTCCCAATCGTGCGAATTGGGACTGACGAACGTGGCGTCGAGCCGGCCGCAGGCCAGGAGCGCGAGACGGTAGGCCAGCGACGGCACGTAGGCGGCACGCTTGATGCCGGAGCGGAGCGGCTCGGCCACCGCGCCCACGAGCCCTTTCGGACCGCCGACAAGCGCCGGCTCGCCGGGCTGCCTGACGGCAATGCCGCGCCCGTCCAGAAACGCGCCCTGCGCCGGCGTCGCCCAAAAGGTCTCCGACGTGGCCGGACATTCGAGGACGCCTGCCAAAGGCTTGCCGTCCTCGATGACGGCGATACTGACGCACCACGTGTCGCGGCCCTCAAGAAAACCGCGTGTTCCGTCGATCGGATCGACGACGAAGGTTCGCCGCGCCGTCAGCCGTGCGGGCGAATCCTGGGTTTCTTCAGAAAGCCAGCCATAGTCCGGCCGCGCCGCGGTCAGGGATGTGCGCAGGAAGCGGTCGACCTTGAGATCGGCCTCGCTGACCGGCGAACGGCCGCCCTTGAGCCAGACCTCCGGATTCTTGCCGAAATAGCCGAGCGCGATCCGGCCCGCCTCGGTCGCCGCCTCGCGGATCAGGTCGAGATCAGCCTCGTGAAGCCGGGTGGGGTCAGTCTCCCGCAAGCGTCATTCCTTCGATCAAAAGGGTCGGCGCCGCGGTGCCGAAGCTGCGGTCGATGTCGTTCGCCGGAACCATGCGCATGAACATGTCCTGGAGATTGGACGCGATCGTGACTTCCGAAACCGGCCGCGTCAGTTCGCCGTTTTCGATCAGAAACCCCGACGCACCACGACTATATTCACCCGTCACCATGTTGACGCCCTGACCGAACACCTCGGTGACGTAAAACCCGGATTGCACCGAGGCGATCAGCTCCTGCGGCGACGCCTCGCCGGGCTCGATCGCCAGATTGGTGGAGGCCGGCGTGACGGAGGAGCCCGAGCGCACGCCGCGGCCATTGGTGCGCAGGCCGAGTTCGCGCGCGACCGAGGTCGACAAGAACCAGTGCCCGAGCACGCCCTTGTCGATCATCACCAGCGCCTCGCCGGCAACCCCTTCGCCGTCGAAGGGCCGTGACGAGGGGCCGCGCACGCGACGCGGCGCGTCGGTTACCGTAATCGCGGCCGCGGCCACGGGCTTGCCCATGCGGTCGCGCAAAAAACTGGTCTTGCGGGCCACCGCCGCGCCGTTGATGGCGCTCGCCAGATGCCCGGCGATGCCGCGCGCCACACGCGGATCGCATATCACGGTGATCGGCCCGCTTCCGGCCTTGCGTGCGCCGAGCCGGCGCACCGCGCGTTCGCCCGCTCTGCGTCCGATCTCCTCGGGAGCGTCGAGTTCGGAAAAATGCAGCCGCGAGGAAAAATCGTAATCGCGCTCCATCGCCGTGCCCTCGCCGGCAATCACGCTTGCCGCGCGCGAAAACCGGGTTTTGGCATAGTGTCCGAAAAATCCGTTCGAGGTCGCCAGCACCAGTCCGCCGAGACCGGCACTGGCCGAACTCCCGCCAGAATTGGTGACGCCCTCGACCGCGAGCGCGGCCTCCTCGGCCGCCAGCGCGTCGGCGCGCAGCCGCTCGCTGCTCAACTCCGTGGGATCGAACAAGTCCAGATCGGGAAAGTCGGCCGCCAGCAGGGCCGGCTCGGCCAGCCCCTGAAACGGGTCTTCCGGCGAGGCCTTGGCCATGGCGACGGCGCGCTCGGCGAGTGCGGGAATATCCGCGCCGTTGCTGGCCGAAACGCTCGCCACGCGCCGACCGACGAAAACCCGCAGCGCGACCGAATCGCTTTCCGACGAATCGGTCGATTCCACCTTGCCGAGCCGCACCGAGACACTGGACGAGCGGCTGCGCATGACGACGGCGTCGGCTGCATCGGCCCCGGCGCGCGTGCCCGCCTCGACCAGTGCCGTGACAAGGTCGCCAAGCTTTTCGGTATTCATGCGGTCTGACATACGTTATTTCCGGTGGAAAGCCTCGCCATGCGGGCAGGAGCGGCCGCGACGCGGACAGGTTCCATCTATTGCGCCGCAGGCTCATGTGCAATGGCGCGCATCGCCGCGCTCGAACGATTACCGGGGAGGTCCATGGCTGCCGAAGGCGCGACATATTTCTCGCAGGCGCTTCTGCTTCTCGGCGGGGCCGTGATCGCAGCGCCGCTTTTCAAGCGGATCGGCCTGGCGACGGTGCTTGGTTATCTCGCCGCCGGCGTGGCGATCGGCCCGGTCGCGACCCTGATCGCCGACGGCGAGGAATTGCTGCACGTCGCCGAGCTCGGCGTGGTGTTGTTGCTGTTCGTCATCGGGCTGGAACTCAAACCCTCGCGCCTGTGGGCGATGCGCCGCGACATTTTCGGCCTCGGACTGAGCCAGGTGATGGTCACCGGCCTTGTCCTGACCGCGGTCACGCTGGCTTTCACCGATCTGGTCTGGCAGTCCGCCATGATCGTCGGGTTCGCGCTCGCGCTGTCCTCGACCGCCTTTGCCATGCAGCTTCTGGAGGAACGCGGCGACACCAACCGCCATTACGGCCAGACGTCGTTTTCGATCCTGCTGTTTCAGGATCTGGCGATCGTGCCGCTTTTGGCACTGGTACCCTTGTTTGCGCCCGGCGGCGGCGAGAGCGAACGCACCGGTCTCGAGCAGTTCGCGATCGCGGTCGTGGCGGTCGTCGCCCTGCTCGCCGCCGGCCGCTATCTGCTCAACCCCTTGTTTCGCATCATCGCCAATACCGGCGCCAAGGAAGCGATGATCGCGGCCGCCCTGTTCGTCGTGCTGGGCGCCGCCGCGCTGATGCAGTTTGCCGGCCTGTCGATGGCGATGGGCGCCTTCATCGCCGGGGTGATGCTGGCCGAATCGTCCTACCGCCACGAGCTGGAGGCCGATATCGAGCCGTTTCGCGGCATCCTGATCGCGCTGTTCTTCATGGCCGTCGGCCTGTCGCTGCAGCTCGACGTCATTTTGGAGAACTGGCTGACGATCGTGGTATCCGTGCCGATCCTGATGGCGATCAAGGCCGCCTGTATCTATGCGCTGTGCCGCCTGTTCGGCTCGCCGCATGCCCCCTCGGTGCGCGTCAGCCTGCTGCTGCCGCAGGGCGGCGAGTTCGGGTTCGTCATTTTCTCGGCCGCCGCCTCGGCTTCGATCTTCCCCGAGACCACCGCCTCGCTGCTGATCTCGATCGTGACGCTGTCCATGGTGCTGACGCCGATCGGCGCCGGACTGTCGCGTTGGCTCATCCCCGCCGAGGAGGCCGAAACCATGGAAGAGGATTTCGACGGCGCCGGCTCCGACGTGCTGATGATCGGCTTTTCGCGCTTCGGCCAGATCGCCGCCCAGATCCTGCTGTCGGGCGGCCGCGACGTCACCATCATCGACCATTCCGCCAACCGGGTGCGCGCGGTGGAGAAATTCGGCTTCCGCATCTATTTCGGCGACGGCTGCCGCAAGGACGTGCTGGAGGCCGCCGGCATTCGCCACACCAAGATCGTCGCCATCTGCACCAGGGAGAAGGAGACGACCGACCGCATCGTCGACCTGATCCAGATGGAATATCCGCACGCCAAGCTCTATGTGCGCTCTTACGACCGCACGCACGCGCTCGAACTGCGCGCCAAGGGTGTCGATTACGAACTGCGCGAAACCTTCGAATCCGGGCTTTTGTTCGGCCGCCGGACCCTGGAGGCCCTGGGCTTCGACGAGGAAACCGTCGCCGGGATCGGCGAGGACGTGCGGCGGCGCGACGAGGAACGCCTGGCGATCCAGGCGGTCGAGGGGCTTTACGCCGGCACCGACATGTTGAAGACCCGACCCATGACACCCGAACCGCTGGTCAAGCCGAGCCGGGAGGCGCGGCGCATCGACAAGGACGCCGAGGCGTCCGGCAACACCGAACCCGCCCGATAAACGCCTCGTGCCCGCATTCTTTCTGGAACCCGACCGGATGACCGCATTTTCACCAGCACGCGCCCGTGCCCGGACGAGCCCCGTCGAGCGGGTGGTTGCGGCATGACCGCCGAACCGGAAACCGGCACGCCGCCGCCCGAGCAGGCCAAGTTCACCACCGGGTCGACGATGCGCCACGTCGTGGTGATGACGGCCACCGGCTCGGTCGGTCTGGTATCGATCTTCATCGTCGACGCGCTCAACCTGTTCTACATCTCGCTGCTCGGCGTCCAGGAACTCGCCGCGGCGATCGGCTTTGCAACCACGCTGATGTTCTTCACCGTTTCTGTGGGCATCGGGCTGACGATCGCGACCTCGGCGCTGGTGTCGCGCGCTCTTGGGCGCGGCTCGCGCGACGACGCCGCCGCCGCCGGTGGCGCCGCGCTCGTCTACATGGCCGCCACGCTCGGGCTGATGACGGCGATCGCCTGGCCGTTCCTGCGCGAACTCGTCGCCCTTCTCGGCGCGGAGGGCAGAACCCTCGACATGGCGACGCGCTTCCTGCAGATCGTGCTGCCGTCGGCGCCGATCGTGGGCGTCGGCATGGCATTAACCGGCGTTCTGCGCGGCACCGGCGACGCCCGCCGCGCCATGTACGTGACCTTGACCAGCGGCTTCGCCGCCGCGATCCTCGATCCGCTGCTGATCTTCGGCTTCGGTCTCGGCCTCGACGGCGCCGCCATTTCCACGGTTTTATCGCGCATGGTGATGATCGTGGTCGGCCTACACGGCGCCCAGATCGTGCATGGGCTTATCCGCTGGCCGGACCGCACGCGCTTCATGGCGACGGCGCGCCCGTTCTTCTCAATCGGCATTCCGGCCGTGCTCACCCAAATCGCGACGCCGGTCGGCAACGCCTATGTCACCAGCGTCATTTCCCGTTTCGGCGACGAGGCGGTGGCCGGCTGGGCCATTATCGGCCGCCTGATTCCCGTCGCTTTTGGCGCGATTTTCTCGCTTTCCGGCGCGGTCGGCCCGATTCTTGGCCAAAATTACGGTGCCCGGCGTTTCGATCGGCTCTACGACACGATGCGCAGCAGCCTTATCGTCACGGTGGTCTATGTGCTGTTTGCCTGGGCGTTGCTTGCGCTGTTAAGCGAGCAGATCGCCGCCCTGTTCAACGCCCATGGCGGCGCACGCGACCTGGTGGTGTTCTTCTGCCTGTTCGCGGCCGGCAGTTTCCTGTTCAACGGCGCCCTGTTCGTGGCCAACGCCGCCTTCAACAATCTCGGCTATCCGACCTATTCGACCGCCTTCAACTGGGGGCGCTCGACGCTCGGCGTCATCCCGTTCGTGTGGGCCGGCGCCCATTTCTACGGCGCCGAGGGCGTGATCGCCGGCTGGGGCCTGGGCGCGGTGATGTTCGGCCTGGCGGCGGTCGTCGTCTGTTTCAGGGTGGTGCGCCGGATCGCGGACGATCCGCCCGCCGAACCGCCCCTGCCCGGGCCGCCGCCGGCCGGCCAGTCGCCGTTTTCCACCGGCAAGGCCGCGACCGCCGGATAAGCCGGTTCCGGAACGGCAAGGCCTATTCGGCGGGAATTTTCGCGTGTTTCGCCACCGCAACGTCGACGGCGCGCTTGAGTTCGTCCTTGATCGACACAGTGTCGGCCATCACGGCGTCGATCTTCAGGAAATCGAGCACCCGGAACCGCGAGACCGGCGGCCGCAGCAGGATCGCCGGCCGGGACGACTGCAGCTTCAGCGCGATGATCGACTGCATCATCAATTGCGTGGCGCCGAACATCAGGTCGATCGAATTGGGCATCTTGGTGGCTTCGGGCGCCGGCGCGCCGACGACGTCGATGCCGATCACGATATCGGCCAGGCCCTCGACCAGATCGAACGGCACGGGATTGTAGATGCCGCCGTCGATCAGGATGCGTCCGTCGCGCCGCACCGGCCGGAACACGGCCGGTATCGCCGCCGACGCGGCAAGCGCGGAATTGAGCTCGCCGCTGTCGAACACCGCCAGGTCGTGGCGGTAATAGTCGGTGGCGGTCACCTTGAGCGGTATCGACAACTCCTCGAACGTGTCCGGTATCGCGTCGGGCAGGAAGGATTTCAGGATGCGTTCGACATTGAATTGGCTGACGCGGACGCCCCCCGACACGAATTCGGCGAAACTGCCCGGCCGCGCGCGCCACATCCGCGTCGCGACCTCGGAGCGGCGCCCGAGAATGGAGCGCGCATAGGCGTGAATGTCGCGCCCGCTCATGCCGGCCGCCATGCCCGCGCCCATGATCGCGCCGATTGAGGAGCCGCTGATCGCGCGCGGCCGGATGCCGAGTTCGTCGAGCGCCTCGATCACGTGGATATGCGCAAGGCCGCGCGCGCCGCCGCCGCCGAAGGCGACCGCGAATGTCGGCCCGCCGCCGGTGCTGCCGCCCCGCCCCGCTTCATCCCGCACCGCTCAGTCCTCCTTGTTGGCGCCGGTCGCCGGTCCGACGATCATCACCGCCGGTTCGGCCGAGAGCAAGCGTTTGGCCGCTTTTTTTACCGCGTCCAGGCTGACGGCGTCGATCAGCGCCTCGCGCCGTTCGATATAGTCGATGCCGAGATCCTCCACCTGCAAATCGACCAGCGTGCGCGCGATCGCCATCGAGGTGTCGAGATTGCCGATCGCGTAGGCGCCTTTGACATAGGCCTTGGCGTCCGCCAGTTCCTGCGCGGTCGGCCCGTTCTCGGCCATGTCCGCGACCACGTCTCGGATGACGGCCAGCGTCTCGGCCGCGCGGTCGGCGCGGGTCGACGTCCCGATCATCAACGCGGAGGAATAGTCGCGGTTCACGATTCCCGAGCCGATACCGTAGGCCAGGCCGCGCTTTTCGCGCACTTCGGTGAACAATCTCGAGGAAAACGTGCCCCCGCCCAGAACGTGATTCATCAGATAGGCGGCGAAGAATTCAGGATCGTCGCGCGCCATGCCGGGATAGGCCAAACGCAACGAAGCCTGCGGCACGTCGAAATCGAGCGCGATGCGCTGATCAAGCTTCGGCTCGACCTGGTTGACGGGCGCAAGCCGCGGCGCGGCCGGCAGCGTGCCGAACACGCGGTCGAGTTCGCCCTTGAGCGTTTCGGCATCGATCGTTCCGACCACGCCGACGACCAGATTGCCGCGCGCGAATAGGCGGGAGTGAAACGCCGCCAGATCGTCGGCCGTCAATCCGGCCAGGGTTTCGGCCGTGCCCTCGCTGCGGCGCGCATAGGGATGTTCGCCGTAGATCGCGCTGGTCCAGGCGATATCCGCGCGGGTTGCCGGGTCGCGCTCGCGCGCCTTGAGCCGCGCGATCAATTGGGCGCGGATGCGCGTCAGCGGCTCCGCGTCGAAGCGTGGCTTGTTGACGGCGAGCGCCAACAATTCGAAGGCCGCGGCCCGTTCCTCGGCAAGCATGCGCATCGACCCGTAAAACGCGTCGGCGCCCGAGCTGAACGACATTTCCGCCCCGCTGGCGTCGAGACGCTCCTGAAACGCCTTGCGCTCGAGATCGCCGGCGCCTTCGTCGAACAGGCCGCCCATGAGCTTCGCCAAGCCTTCCTTGCCGGCCGGCTCCTGGGTGCTGCCGCCCTCGAAGGCGAAACGGATCGAGATCAGCGGCACCGAATAGTCTTCCACCAGCCAGGCGGTGATGCCCTTGTCGCTGACCACTTTCTGGATTTCGACCGCCGCCCGGGCCGGCGCGATCGCGATCAAGGCGCTCGCCAGGACGGCGACGCAGGCGGCAAGGATGACGGCCGGGCGCAACGGTGCCGCGGCAAGGATCGGTTTCTGCATCGGACGGAAAAGCATCACGGGCGGGCCTCCTCGAGCGGCAACAGATAACCGGCCACCGACCGGTCGAGCACCAGATAGCGTCGCGCGACGTCCCGGAGCTGTTCAGCGGTGACGGCCTCGATGCGCTCAGGCCATTTTTCGATGTCTTCGATCGTGCCGCCCGTCGTCAGGGTCGCGCCGTAAATATGCGCCATGCCGCGCTGGCTGTCGCGCGCGAAGATCAGCGAGCGGACATAACGCTTCTTGGCGGCGGCAAGCTCGTCTTCGCTCACCCCGTCCGTGACGATCCGGTCGATTTCGGCGTCCAGCGCCTCCTCGACCTCAGCGATCGTCGCGCCGCCGCGCGGCCGGCCGTAAATCTCGAAGCTGGTATCGTCGAGGGCATTGGACTGGTAATAAGCGCCCACCGACGAGGCGATGCCCTGTTCGACCACCAGCGCCTCATAGGCGCGGCTGCGTACGCCGCCGCCGAGAATTTCCGACAGAAGGTCGAGCGCCTCGGCCTCCCCGGAGGCGCCGGTCGCGTAGGACGGCACCACCCAGGCCTTGCGGAAGGAGGGCTGCGACACGCGCGCATCGTTCAGCGTCACCGTACGCCGGGTATTCTGCTCCGGCTCGCGCGGCCGCAGCCGCGGCGGCAGCGCCGGACCGCGCGCCACCTTGCCGTAAGTCCGTTCGGCAAGCGTGCGCACCCGCTCGGCCGAGACGTCGCCGGCCACCACCAGCACCGCATTGTTGGGCGCGTAATAACGCTCGTAAAAGGCGATCGCGTCGGTCCGGTTGAGGGCCTCGATCTCGTGCATCCAGCCGATCACCGGCACGCCGTAGGGATGGTTCTGGTAGAGCGTGGCGTTGACCTCCTCGCCCAGCAGGCCGCCCGGTTCGTTTTCCACCCGCGAGCCGCGCTCTTCCAGAATGACGTCGCGCTCCGGCCCGATCACCGCCTCGGTCAGGACGAGATTGCGCATGCGGTCGGCCTCGTAGGCCATCATCGTCTCAAGCGCCTCGGGCGTCACCTGCTGGAAATAGGCGGTATAATCATACGAGGTGAAGGCGTTTTCCTGGCCGCCGATCTCCGCGACACGGCGCGAAAACTCGCCCGGTGCGTGGTTGGTGGTGCCCTTGAACATCAGATGCTCGAAGAAATGGGCGATGCCGGACTTGCCCGGCGCCTCGTCGGCGCTGCCGACCTTGTACCACAACATATGGGTGACGATCGGCGCGCGGCGGTCGGGTATGACGACGATTTCGAGCCCGTTGTCGAGCACGAAGCGGCTGACCGCCGATTGCCCGTCCGGTTTGGGAGCCGGCGCCGGCGGTGCGGCGCTGGCGGCGGAAAGCATGACCGCACCCGACATGACGGCGGCGGCCGCCAGTCGAAAACGGTATCGGGCCTGTGGCATGATGAATCACCTCGATCGTGGATCTGTCCCGCGCAGCCTAGCGCAACGCGGCCGTTGCCTGAACGGCGCGCCGATGAACTCTTCGGCACCGCCTTGCGCGGAGGGCTCAGGTCGCTTGCATGAAGCGGAGGATCGTGTCGCCAAAATGGCGCTCTTCGACAATCTGCGTGCCGGCAGGCGATACGAAGGCGGCCGACGCGGCCTCTTCCAGCACGATCAGCGCATCGGGCTTGAGCCAGCCGCCCGCCAGCGCGGCCGCGATCGCGTGCTCGCCCAGCCCCTTGCCGTAGGGCGGATCGGCAAAGACCAGGTCGAAGGGCATGATCGTGCCCGCCTCGCCCAGGCGCGCGGCGTCGCGGCGGAAAATCTTGGTGCGTCCCTGCAGGCCGAAACTTTCGACATTGGCGCGGATCAGGGCGCGCGCCGGGGCCGCCTCCTCCACGAACAGGCAGAACTCCGCCCCCCGCGACAGCGCCTCCAGGCCAAGCGCGCCGGTACCGGCGAAAAGATCGAGCACGCGCGCGCCCTCGGGCCGGCCGGAAAAACGGTGTGCGAGAATGTTGAACAACGCCTCGCGGGCGCGGTCGCTCGTCGGCCGGATGGCGTCCGAGCGCGGCGCGCTCAGCGGCCGGCCGCGCAGTGCACCGCCCACAATCCGCATCAGCGTGCCTTCGGCTTCACCCGCGGACCGCTCTTGCGCGGACCGCCGCCGGGTTTGCCGGCAAAACCGCCGGGCTTGCCGCCCTTGCCGGCCGCGTCAGCCGGTTTTGCGCCGGGCCTGCCTGTCGGCTTGCCCCCTGCGCCGGCCCGACCCGGCGGACGGGGCTTGCCGCTATTGCCCTTGCCGGTGAAATCCTTGCGCGGGCCGGCCGGCTTGCCGTCATGGCGGACGCCTTCGGCCTTACCCCGCTCTTCGCCCTTGTCGCGCTCGGGCCGCGCGTAAGGCTTGCGCGGGCCGTCGCCGCGTCCCTCGGTCCTGTCGCGATCAGGCCGCGCATAAGGTTTGCGCGGGGCCTCGCCGCGTCCCTCGCCCTTGTCGCGCTCGGGCCGCGCATAAGGTTTGCGCGGGCCGTCGCCGCGTCCCTCGGTCCTGTCGCGCTCGGGCCGCGCATAAGGCTTGCGCGGGGCCTCGCCGCGTCCCTCGCCCTTGTCGCGCTCGGACCGCGCATAAGGCTTGCGCGGGCCGTCGCCGCGTCCCTCGGTCCTGTCGCGGTCGGGCCGCGCGTAAGGCTTGCGCGGGCCGTCGCCGCGTCCCTCGGTCCTGTCGCGCTCGGGCCGCGCATAAGGCTTGCGCGGGCCGTCGCCGCGTCCCTCGCCCTTGTCGCGTTCGGACCGCGCATAAGGTTTGCGCGGGGCCTCGCCGCGCGTGCCCTTCCGCTGCCGCTCCGCTTCGGCCGGCTCGTCCGCCTTCGCCTTGCCCGGCGGTCTGGCTCCGGGCGCCATCCACACATTGGCCGAGCGGGCGCGACGCGGTTCGGCCGTTTTCTTGGCCCCGAAATCCTTCCGTTGCGGCTTGGTGTCGAGCCGCGACAGCGCGCCCTCCCGGCGATCGTCGCGCGACCGGCGCTTCGACTTGATCAGCCCGCCCTCGCCTGCCTCCAGCGGCTCGCGGCGCCGGCGCTCGCCCGGCCCGGCCGGTTCGCGCGCCGGCCGGGCCGGCGACGCGACGACGGGACTGTTGGAAAAAGCCGTGACGACCGGTGCGTCGAAATTGGCGCCGGCCTCCTCGATCAGCCGTTCGCCGAGCTGGTCGCGCAGGGTCTTGCCCTTGACCTCCAGCACGGCGCCTTCGGCGAGGTCGGCCAGTTGGAAGGGACCGAAGGAAATGCGAATGAGCCGCGTCACCTCCAGGCCGAGCGACCCGAGCACGTTCTTGACCTCGCGATTCTTGCCCTCGCGCAGGCCGATGCTCAGCCAGGCATTGCTGCCCTGCTGGCGTTCCAGCGTCGCCTCGATGGAGCCGTAGAAAACCCCGTCAACGGCGATGCCGTCGGCAAGCGCCTTCAGACGCGCCTCGTCGACGGCGCCATGCGCGCGCACACGGTAGCGCCGCAACCAGCCCGTCGACGGCAGTTCCAACGTCCGCGCCAAGCCGCCATCATTGGTCAGAAGCAAAAGCCCCTCGGTGTTGATGTCGAGCCGGCCGACCGTGATCAGGCGCGGCAGGTCCTTGGGCAGGGCATCGAAAATCGTCGTGCGGCCTTCCGGGTCGCGATTCGTGGTGACCAGACCGGCCGGCTTGTGAAACAGAAAAAGCCGCGTGCGCTCCACCGCCGGGATTGGCTTGCCGTCGAGTTCGATCCGGTCGGCCGGCCCGACATTGATCGCGGGACTGTCGAGCACCCGGCCATTGACGGCCACGCGCCCGGCCGCGATCAGCGTTTCCGCCTCGCGACGCGACGCGATGCCGGCCCGCGCCAGACGTTTGGCAATCCGCTCGCCGGTTTCGCGCTCTGCGTCCGGCGCCCCGCGGCCGCCCATTTTCGCGCGCTTGGCAAAGCCTGGCTTGGAGCCCGCGCCGCCGCCCGGCTTGCGATCCTGGTCGCGCCGGCCGCGACCCGCCTTGTCATCCTTCGACATCGTCTCGTCTTGCTTTCTCGTTGCGTGCCCGCGACCGGTAACGGGCATGGCGCCGTCTCGTCCAAACGCGATCACGCCCTGTCATCGCCGGGTCGTGCCTGATCTGCGGGATGGCCGCCCGTGCCTCCATTGGCTCTGGTCTCAGCCGTCCCGCGCGGCTAACTATCAGCAAGCCCGAAGGCATGCGAGAGAATTATCCGATGGAGACGCCGTGAAACGTCCCGATTTCATGGGCGAGGCGCTGGCCGAGGCGCGCGCCGCTGCCGCGCGCGCCGAAGTGCCGGTCGGCGCCGTCATCGTCGCCGACGGAAAGATCGTCGCGCGGGCCGGAAACCGCACCCGCGAACTGAACGACCCGACTGCGCATGCCGAGATACTCGCGATCCGTCAGGCCTGTCGCGCCGCCGGCTCGCAGCGCCTCGACGGGGCCGATCTCTACGTAACCCTGGAACCGTGCGCCATGTGCGCGGCGGCGATCTCCTTCGCCCGCATCCGCCGGCTTTACTTCGCCGCCGCCGACGTCAAGGGCGGCGCGGTCGACCATGGCGGCCGATTCTTCGCCTCGGCCACCTGCCACCACGCGCCGGAAATCTATTCAGGCTTCGCCGAGCGCGAAGCCGCCGCGCTGTTGAAGGATTTTTTTCGCGACCGCCGCGATTAGCGCCGTTCTGCCTTTCACGGTTCCGCAGACCGGCTCTGACTTGTTGACCTAACGCGCTTCCGAACGGCGAGCGGGTTTCCACTTGGCCTGGAAACGCGGTCGCGGGTCACGATCATGTGAGCCCCGGCGCGTCAGGCACGCGCGCTCACCAGGGCACGAGATCGCGCAGGCTCCAGCTTCCCTTGGTGCTGCCCTGCTCGCGGCGCTTCTTCTTGCGCCATTCGTCCTCGCCGACATCCCCGGCAGGTGCCGAGGCGGCCGGTGCGCGGTAATCGAGCGGCGGTTCGGACAGATATTTGCGGTTGGTGGGGCTGCCCTGATTGTTCTCCGCCAGCCGGCGGTTGAATTCCTTGCGACCGCTTCCCGTGTTTTCGAGGATCGAATTGCCGTTGATGTCGACCGGATCGCCTTTCGTATGTCTTAAAGGCATACGCTGCCTTCTGGTCGCGGCACCGTCGACCACTTCCGGTTCGAAATTATAGGCTTCGCTGCCGATCGAGGCTTCGGCGCGAATGCGCTCGCGGCGCTGCTCGGGCGATTCCGGCCAGGCCGGGTTCGACGCGGTCACGACATCGTCCTGCGGCGCCGGCAGGCTCGCGGTCGAGGCCGGTTTGACCAGTTCGGGACGCGGCTTGTATTGGATCGTCTTCTTGTCCTTCGGCCCCAGCGACAGAACGCCGGTCAGATCCTCCAGCAATTGCTGGTCGGCGGGCTTGTCGGTGCCGTAGGTCGGTGCGCCCATGCAGGCCGACAGCGAAACGGCCGCCGCGGCAAGCATCAGCACTTTCGCCCCGGCGGGACCGCCTGTGCGTAAAACGCCAGTTGTTTTCACTTCAAACCGCCTCTTGGTCTTGCAAATCTGCCCGTCCGCACCGTCTTGAGCCGAAAATCCGGCAACAAATTGACGGGACATCGGCCCGCCTTTTACCTGAAGCCCGAAACAAGAGCAACGCGCCCGCCCCCGGCAGGCGCGTCTGCCCGATCACAATCGTCCCGCCGCCTGTAACTCGCGCAGCGCCGCGGCGTCGCGCGCCGACACGTCGGGAAAGTCCGGATCGGAGCCGACATCGTCGGTGAACCGCCAGGAGCGCGCGCATTTTGTGCCCGCCGCGCGGGCAAAAACGACGCCTACGCCATCGACCTCGGCAAGGGCGAACGCGCCGTCGGGTGCCGCACCGGCCACCAGTTCGGCACCGCTGGTGATCGCGATCTCGGCGAGATCCACGCCGTCTAGCGCGGCCAGAAGCTCGGCGTCGGCGACGTGGACGACCGGGGCCGCCTCCAGCGACGAGCCGATCGTCTTGCGGGCCCGCTCCAGTTCCAGCGCCCCGGTGACGACCCGACGCACCTGCCTGATCTTGCGCCATTTGGCCGCGAGCGCCTCGTCGCGCCAGTCGGCGGGGATCTCGGAAAACTGTTCCAGATGCACCGAAACCGCATTCGTGTAGCGCGCGAGCCAGGCTTCCTCCATGGTGAAGGGCAGCATCGGCGCCAGCCATTTCACCACCGCGTCGAACAGCCGGCGCACGACCACGATCGCCGCCTTGCGCCGGACGCTCGACGGCGCGTCGCAGTAGAGCGCGTCCTTGCGGATATCGAAATAGAACGCCGACAGGTCGACGACCATGAAATCGACCAGCGCGCGGGCGATGCGCTTGAAGTCGAAATTGTCGTAGCCGGTGCGCACCAGCCCGTCGAGCTCGGCCAGCCGGTGCAGCATCAGCCGCTCCAGTTCCGGCATGTCGGCGAGCGCCACCTCCGCGCCGTCGTCATGCGCGAGCGTGCCGAGCATCCAGCGGATCGTGTTGCGCAGCTTGCGATAGGCGTCGACATTGGTCTGGATGACGTTCTTGCCGAGGCGCTGGTCCTCCCAATAGTCGGTGGTCGACACCCACAACCGCAGGATGTCGGCGCCCGACTTGGCCATTACGTCCTGCGGAAAGACCTGGTTGCCGAGCGATTTCGACATCTTGCGCCCGTCCTCGGCCATGGTGAAGCCATGGGTGATGACGGTGTCGTAGGGCGCGCGGCCGCGCGTGCCGCAGCTTTCCAGCAGCGAGGAATGGAACCAGCCGCGATGCTGGTCGGAGCCTTCCAGATAGACGTCGGCCGGCCATTTCAGATCGGGCCGGTCCTCCAGCGTGAACGTATGCGTGGACCCCGAATCGAACCACACGTCGAGGATGTCGGTAACCTGGTTCCACTTTGCCGGATCGTGTTCGTTGCCGAGAAAGCGTTCCTTGGCGCCCTCGGCGAACCAGGCGTCGGCGCCCTCGTTCTCGAACGCCTCGAGGATGCGGGCATTGACGGCCTCGTCCTTCAGCACGGTGCCGTTGTCGTCGGCGAAGACGCAGATCGGCACGCCCCAGGCACGCTGGCGCGACAACACCCAGTCGGGGCGCTCCTCGATCATCGAGCGCAGCCGGGTCTGGCCGGCGGCCGGCACGAAACGGGTGGCGTCGATGGCGTTCAGCGCCCGCGAGCGCAGCGTGGTGGCATCGCCGAGATCCTTGTCCATATGGACGAACCATTGCGGCGTGTTGCGGAAGATCACCGGTTTCTTCGAGCGCCAGGAATGCGGGTAGGAATGTTTCAGCCGCCCGCGCGCGAACAGCATGTCCTTTTCGATCAGCGCTTCGATGACGGCCTTGTTGGCGTCGCCCTTCTTGCCGTTATCGTCGATGACGCGCGCCGCCCCGCCCTCGCGGTCCGGACCGAGGCCCGGCGCGTCCCTGGTGAAGAAACCGGCATCGTCGACGGTGAACGGGATCGCGGTGTCGATGCCGCGCGCGCGCAGATCCTTGCCCGCGTCCATCCAGGCGTCGAAATCCTCGCGGCCATGACCGGGCGCGGTATGCACGAATCCCGTGCCGGCGTCGTCGGTGACGTGCTCGCCGGCGATCAGCGGGACGAAAAAGTCATAGCCGCCGCCGAGACCCTTCAACGGGTGGGCGCAGGTGATGGCGCCCAGTTCTTCAGGGGAGACATCGCGCAGGCGCTTATAGTCCAGCTTCGCCTTGGTGAAGGATTCTTCGGCCAGCGCGTCGGCGAAGATCAGCTTTTCGCCGGCCCGCGGCCCGAAATCGTTCTCGGCGGCGGTGACCTCGTAGAGACCGTAGGCGATGCGCGGCGAAAACGACACGGCACGGTTGCCGGGGATCGTCCAGGGCGTGGTCGTCCAGATGACGACAAAGGCGCCAAGCAGCTCATCGGCGCCTTCTGCCACCGGAAACTTCACCCAAACCGTGTCGGATTCGTAGTCGTGATATTCGACTTCGGCCTCGGCCAGCGCGGTGCGCTCGACCACCGACCACATCACCGGCTTGGAGCCGCGATAAAGCTGGTCCGACATGGCGAATTTCAGCAATTCGCCGGCGATCCGCGCCTCGGCGTGGAAATTCATCGTCGTGTAGGGCCGTTCGAAATCGCCCTCGATGCCGAGCCGCTTGAACTCCTCGGTCTGCACCTCGATCCAGTGCTGGGCGAAGTCGCGGCACTCCCTGCGGAACTCGTTGACCGGCACCTCGTCCTTGTTCTTGCCCTTGGCGCGGTACTGCTCCTCGATCTTCCATTCGATCGGCAGGCCGTGGCAGTCCCAACCGGGAACGTAGTTGGAATCGTAGCCGCGCATCTGGAAGGAGCGCGTGATCATGTCCTTGAGGATCTTGTTGAGCGCGTGGCCGATATGGATGTTGCCGTTGGCATAGGGCGGCCCGTCATGCAGCACGAAGCGCGGCCGTCCGGCCGCCGCCTCGCGCAGCGTCTTGTAAAGCTGCATCTCCTGCCAGCGCGCCACGAGTTGCGGCTCCTTCTGCGGCAGGCCGGCGCGCATGGGAAAATCGGTCTTCGGCAGATAAAGGGTCTTGGAATAGTCGAGCTTGTCGGACGTGTCGGTCATGGTCTCGCCGTGTCGGTGGCCGCGGGGCTGTGGCGCCCGGGCCGGGCTGAAAAGAACGAAGGGGATGCGCGAGGCGCAGAACTACCCGGACCTTCCGGCAGCCTCAGGCCGCCCGCAGGGCCGGGCCCGTAATTCGTATCGCAATCCGGCGAAGGCGAGCGCTTTTCCACATGATGGCGTTCTTTAGCCGAGCCGGCGGCGAGAATAAAGGGCGCAATTCACCACACCGCGCGCCCGAGCCGCTCGAACACCAGACGCCGCATCCAGCGTGTGACGGCCTGCGGTCGCACGCGCCCGGCGAGCGCGACCAGCCGCGCCCTGCGACCGGGAACCACCAGGCGCCGGCCGCTGATCGCCGCGTCGAGGATGACCCGCGCCGCCATGGCCGGTTCCAGGCGCATGGTTTCGTCCGCGCCGTCGGGCGCGTGCCGGGCCGCATGCTCGGTCTTGAGCGGCCCCGGGCAGGCGAGCGTGACCGAAACGCCCCTGCGGGCGAAGGGTTTTCGGACGCTTCTGGCATAGACGGCGAGCGCGTCCTTGGAGGCGGCGTAGGCGGCCGCGCCGGGATAGCCGGTGAAATGCGACAGCGACGACACGAAGCACAGCCCGCCGCGCACCGCGCCGGCCTTCATCAACGCGGCAGCCATCACCATCGGCGTCTCGGCGTTCACGGTCAAAAGCCGGCGATAGGCCGCAGCCGGAATCTCCTCGAACCGGCCGGTGGCGCTGACGCCCGCATTGAAGAACGCGAGATCGAACGGGCCGGCCTCTATCAGGCCCGGCAGCATCCGGTCGACGGCGTCGCGATCGGCGAGGTCGCACACAAGATCGGTCACGCCGGCCCGGCCCGCGCCCGCCACGCGGTCGACCGCAACCACCGCATAGCCGCGTTCGACCAGCAGCGCGGCCAAGGCGCGACCGAGCCCGTGCGTTGCTCCCGTGACCAGGGCGCATTTCATCGCGGCTTCGGCGCCCGTCGCCAGGCAAAGCGAGCAAACGACACCGTCGTTGCCGGCCGGGCCGAACCGGCTGCACGCTCGATCAGCATCGCCATCGTCTCCGGGGAGGCGAACAGGCGCGCAAACCGGCCGGGATCGTGGCCGGCCTTGGCGTGCATCGCGGTCGCCGTCGGGCCGGGATGGACGATTTTGACCGCGACCCGACCGCGCCATTCCTCGGCGAGCGCGCGCGCCAATCCGTGCAGGCCGGCCTTCGAGGCGGCATAGCCGGCGAAATCCGCTGCGCCGCGCCGTGCCGTCGAACCGACGAGCACCAGCCGTCCCCGGCCGGAGGCAAGACGCGGGTAGAGCGCACGGCTGATCAGCACGGCCGCGACCAGATTGGCATCAAGCGTGGCGCGCAGGCGCGCGGCCGGCTCGTCTGCCGGATCGCCGACGAAGCCGATGCCGGCATTGAGCACCGCCAGGTCGAGCCCGTCCCAGCCGAGCCGGGCAAGCGCGGCCTCGATCTCGGCCACCGCCGCCTCGGGAGCGGACTGGTCCGCCCGCGCATAGGCGGCATCGGCCGGCAACACCGACCGCACCGCCTCATCGGGGCTCCGCCCGGTCAAAAGCAGCCGCGCGCGCTGCGAAAGCCGGTTGGCGAGCGCAAGCCCGATGCCCGACGTGGCGCCGGTGATCAGCACGCGATCGGCCATGCCGGGCGGGCGCAGCCCCGGTTCGGCTTGGGCTTGGTGCGTGGCCGGCGCGCGTCGTGTCATGGCCGCGTGTCTTAGTCGGTTTCGCGGACGGGTGAAATCACGCTGCCGTGACGGAGGGCCCCGGCACGGCGGCCGAGGCCTACATGGAAAAGTCGAAACGATAGGTGGCCGAGGCGCCGACCAACACCTGATCGGCCGAGCCGGTCTGGCGCACGATGCTGGAATCGGCGGCCGGGCCGAGCAGGCGCGTATATTCGGCAAACACGCTGGTGGTTATCTTCTCGGTCGTCTTCCAGGTGACCGCGCCGCCAAAGCCAGCCGATTTGAGGCCGCCGTCCGGATCGTAGACGGCCAGCCCGGTTGCCGCGGATTCGACCGCGTTGACGCCGTAATAGGCGTCGAAATAACCGCCGGTGGCAAAGGAAAGCCGCGGGCCGCCCGACAGCCGCACGGCCGGCGTGATATCCACGAAGGCGTCGGCGGCAAGATCGGCGACCACGCCGCTATGGGAGCGGATGCCGTGGCGCACCTCGCCGCGAATGCGCAGCCAATCGAGCGGGTAGGCTTCCGCGAACAGGCCGGCCTCGCCGCCCCAGCGCACGTCGCTGAGCCCGACAAGCGGCGCATAGTCGGCGGAATCGCGGCCGAACAGGATTTTGCCGGTCGCGCCGGCGCGGAAATCGCCGGTATCGATGAACGCCAGCGAAATATTGTCGTTGCGCGAGGAAAAGCGGGTTTCACTGCCGGCCCGGCCGAGCGAGATCAGCGGCGAGGCCGAAAACAGATAATCCTTGGCGCCTTCGAAATCCGGAGCGGTGAACAGCGCCACGCCGACGGTCAAATGCCAGTCGCCCGACCACCAGGCCTCCGCCTTCGCCTCGGAGGCTGCGAGCACCAGTCCCGCGGCCAGCATCGTGCCAAAAATCCTGTATGTCATAACGGTATTTGCCCCATTTCGCCGTTCGGCCGCACTATCTCAATCCCAATAGGCTGAAACATCTCTTAATCGCCACTCACATACGCGTGTCGGCGCGTCCTGGATCAGGTCCAGGCACCTCAAAAGGCGATCCCGCCGTCAAGCTCGGAAAGCGGGCGCACGCCCGACAGCAACGCCCTCGCCTCGGCCTCGTCGCGGCGCATCTGCTCGCACAACGCCTCGAGATCGGCGAATTTCTCCTCGCCGCGCAGGAAACCGAACAGCGACACCCGGCAGGTCTCCCCGTATAGGTCGCCGTCGAAATCGAAGACGAAGGTCTCCAGCAGCGGCGCGCCATTGTCATCGACCGTCGGACGCCGGCCGAAGCTCGCCACGCCGTCGTGCAGGCTGCCGTCGGCGCGGCGCAGGCGCACCGCGTAGATGCCGTGCCGCAGCGCGGTCTGCGGCGGCAGCGCCATATTGGCGGTGGGAAAGCCGAGCGTGCGGCCGAGCTGCTTGCCGCGCACCACCTCGGCCTCGACCGTATGGCGATAGCCGAGCAGGCCGGCGGCGGCCGCCACCTCGCCCTCGACCAAAAGCCCGCGGATGCGGCTCGACGAGATGATCTCGCCACCCTCGTCGCCGAAGGCGTCGACCAGCGTGACCGCGAAGCCGTGGCGCGCGCCCGACGCCTTCAGATAGGCCGGATCGCCCTGGCGGTTGCGGCCGAAATGAAAGTCGAAACCGGTCACGGCATGGGCGATGCCCAGGCCGCCGACCAGCACATGCTGGACGAATTGCTCGGCATCCTGGTCGGCGAAGGCGCGGTCAAAGCGTTGCTCGACGACCGCGTCGAAACCGATGGCGGCCAGAAGCCCGGCCTTGAGCGGCGCCGGCGTCAGCCGGAAGACCGGCTCCTCGGGGCGGAACAGCGTGCGCGGATGCGGCTCGAAGGTCAGCGCCAGAGCCGGAGCGTCGCGCTGCTTCGCTTCGGCCAATGCCCTGCCCAGAACGACCTGGTGACCGCGATGGACGCCGTCGAAATTGCCGATCGCAACCACGCCGCCGCGCCAGCCGGACGGCAAGTCGGCGACATCGGCAAGGCGGGCGAAACCGGTCTGGTTCATGTGCGGCATCCGTGCCCGACACCCCTCAGCGCAAATGCGGCATGACCGCGACCGGGTCGTGGCCATGCTTGGCGAGAAAGGCTGCGAGCCGCTCCGGGTCGGGCCGGCCGGGCTCGCCGTAATCGCGCGCATGAATGCCGCCGGAAATGTAAAGCGCGTCGATATCGTTCTGCGCGGCGCCCTTGATGTCGGTCAGGATGCCGTCGCCGATCGCGAGCGCCCGGTCGGCGCCGATCGGTTCTCCGGCTATCTCGCTCGCCTCGGCCAGCGCCAGTTCGTAGATCGGGCGGTGCGGCTTGCCGGCGATCAGGGTCCGGCCGCCGCGCAGCCCGTAGTCGCGCGCCAGCGCGCCCGCGCACCACACGAGCCGGTCGCCGCGTTCCACCACGATGTCGGGATTGGCGCACACCATCGGCAGGTCGCGGGCGCGAAAGCGCATCAGCATCTCGGCATAATCGTCCGGGCCTTCGGTTTCGTCGTCGACGAAGCCGGTGCATATCACCGCGGACGCCTCCGGCTCCTCGACGAGTTCGACATCGATCCCGTCAAACAGCGGCAGGTCGCGCTCCGCGCCGAGATGGAACACCCGCCGCGGACCGGAGCGGATCAGGTCGCGGGTGGCATCGCCCGAGGTGACCAGCCGGTCATAGGCGTCGGCCGGAACGCCGAGCGCGCGCAACTGCACCTCCACCTCCCGTCGCGGACGCGGCGCGTTGGTCACCAGCACGACGATCTTTCCGGCATGGCGTGCGCGCTGCAACGCGGCAACCGCGTCGGCGAAAACATGGACGCCGTTGTGAACCACGCCCCATACATCGCACAGGATCACGCGGTAGCGCCCGCAAATATCGTCGAGCCTGTCGAGCGTGATCGGTAAGTTGGACATGAAACTCCGCCTGCGGATCGGGGACACCCGCCCGGACGGGCGCGCTCGGCACCGGGAATTAACCGAACCGGTTCACCGTGTCATCAGGTTTCGCTTAACCTGGCGCGCCGCTCATGGGAAACTGCAGCCTGTGGACGGAGTGGAGACGGGTTTGGCCGTGACGCGCCTGTGCGGGAAAAATGATCGGGGCAAAAGCCGCGTCCGGGTGGCTGCCGGCCTGCTCGCGGCAGCCTTGACGGCCGGACCGACGCCCGCTCACGCCGCCGAGGGCGCGGTCTCGACCGCCGTCCTGCTCGCCGGCGCCGCGCTCGCGGCCTCGCTTCTTGCCCTGGTGTTGGCGCTTGTCGCCCATTTGCGCGCCAAACGCATCGCCGACCAGTTCGAAATCCTGCTGCGCTCCGTCGACCACGCCCTGAGGCAGGTGGCCTCGACGAGCAGTTCCAGCGCCGGCACGATCGCGCAGATGCAGGAAACCATTCGCGGCGAAATCGAAACGCTGTCGCAACGGGTCGCCGAACGCGACGAGCGCGAGGCGGACACGCCCAACGTTGTGTCCATCACCGCCGTCCGGCCGAAACCGGCGCAAACCGAGCCCGCCGGTCAAACCAACCAGGACGACCGCGCCGTCGAGCTTGCCCTGTCGCGCGCGCTGACCCAGGAGCGCCTGGAGCTCAGCCTGCAACCGATCGTTTCCGTCAGCGCCAACGCGGCCGCCGGTTTCGACGTCTTCGTGCTGATCGCGCTGGAAAACGGCGAAACGGTCAATGTCGGCCGGATCGCCGACACCGCCGATCTGCCGCGCGCCAGGCTGGAACGTCTCCTGATAAGCCGCGCCGCGGAAGCCGCGCGCCGCCTTTTGGGAACAGACGGCGAGGCCACGCCGCTGCACTGTCCGATCTCCGAAAGCCTCTTGCAGGACGGCGACGAGCTGCGTCGGGCGATCGAGTTCCTGACCTTGCATCCGCCGCTGAGCCGGCTTGTGGTGTTGTCGGTGCCGTCCGCCGTACTGACCGATGCGGCTGCGCCTTTGCGCGAGGCACTGGAGACGTTGCTGGAAACCGGCGTGGCACTCGCCGCCGAGGGCTGGGACGGGTCGACGAAGGCGCTGCCCGCCCTGCGCGGGCTGCAGGTCGGTCATCTGAAGCTGGAGGCGGACCGGCTGCTCGACCGCACCAAAAAGCGCCGCCGCGACCCGACCGGGCTCGACATTATCAACGCCGCCGCCGAGAGCGGGATCCAGGTGATCGCGACCGGCGTGTCGAATGACGAGGACGCGGTCAACCTGCTCGATCTGGGCATCGATCTCATGGTCGGCGACCGCTTCTCGCCGCCGCGGCGCGTGCGGTCCGGCATAGGGCGGGTCGCCTGACGGCGCAGGGTTAACGGCGGCTGAACCTCTATTCGACAATTCGAGCCTTTGCACAAACCGCATTTTAGCGGGCTTCTGTCATTCTCCCTCAGACATAGGATTGCAGGGGTGCAAAGACGATGCTTCGGAAGTTCCTTCGCGACAGACGCGGCGACTACATGATCGCCACAGCCATCGCCATCGTGCCGATCATGGGCGGGCTGGCGCTGGCGATCGACTATGCCGAGATCACCCGTCAGCGCGCCACCACCTTGAACGCGCTCGACGCGGCCGGGATCGCCACGGCCCGCCGCATCGTGGAAGGCGCCGACGAGGACGAGGCCAAACGATACGCGCTCGCCTTCTTCAAGGCCAATATGCCCGACGCCGACACCTCAAAGACCAAGTTCAACGTCATCCTGCCCGCGAGCAAGCAGGGCGGCGGTCTTTTGACCATCGAGGCCGAACACCCCTACGAGCCCTATTTCCTGTCGGCCTTCGGCAATCTGCTGGGCGCCGAAATCGGCGAGATCAATTTTGCCGCCAAGACCCAGGTCAGGCTGAAGAACACGCTCGAGGTGGCTCTGGTGCTCGATAATTCGGGCTCGATGGACTATAAGGGTTCGGGATCCGGCAAGAAGCGCATCTCGCTGCTCAAGGACGCCGCCAAACAGCTCGTCAAGAAGCTCGCCGACGAAGCCGAACAGATGAAACAGGTGGCCAAGCCGGTTCAGTTCGGACTGGTGCCGTTCGCCGCCTCCGTCAATGTCGGGCCGGGCAATGCCGGCGCGGACTGGATGGATACCGAGGGCCGCTCGCCGATCCACCACGAGAATTTCGACTGGTCGACGATGCCGAACGACAAGAAGGTCGTGCCGGCGGGCGGGGTCTACGTCAAGAGCGGCGACGGCTGGCAGGACGAAGACGGTGCCATCGTCACCCGGTTCACCCTCCTCGACGAGATGCAGCGCATCACGGGCAGCACCTGGGAAAGCAACTGGGAATATGTTTGTACCCGCTATAGGAGGGGCAGGTGTAAGACATACGGCTGGGTCGACAACGGCGAATACACATACACCTATGGTTCCTACGCCAACTGGCAAGGCTGTGTGGAAGCCCGCCCCTATCCGTACAACACCAACGATGCGGCGCCGAACAAAAGCACCCCGGCGACGCTGTTCGTGCCCATGTTCGCGCCTGACGAGACCGACCTGACCTATGGCGGGCGGGCGTCGAACAGCTACTGGTCGGACGCGACGTCGGGCAGCTCGGCCTACCGGCAGGGCTTCATGTGGAAATATTTCACGCCCTCTTCGTCCTCCAGCGCGGCCGGCAACGGCGAAGGCCCCAACTATTCGTGCACGACCAAGCCGATCACGCCGCTGGTCGACGTAACCACGACCGCGGGCCTCAACGAGATCAACGATGCGATCGACGACATGAGCCCCAACGGAGGCACCAATGTGCCCGAAGGCCTGGCCTGGGGCTGGCGCGTCGTTTCCGGCGCCGCCCCCTTCAGCGAAGGCCGGCCCGATTCCGAAAACGGCAACGACAAGGTGGTGATCGTGCTGACCGACGGGGAAAACACCTACTACACCCCCGGCTCGCTCGGTCATTCCGACGATGCCGACAACAAATCGATCTATTCCGCCTACGGCTACACCGCAAAGTCCCAACCCGGCGCCTCCTTCACCCGGCTGTTGATGGGAACCGGCACCGGCATCAACAAGTCCGGCTATTATAACGACAACTACACGGCGGCCATGAACAACCACATGCAGCAGCTCTGCGACAACGCCAAGTCCGAGGGGCTGATCCTGATGACCGTGTCGCTCGACCTGAGCGAAAGCAAGTCGGGCGAAAGGGACGCCATCCAGGCGCTGAAGGAATGCGCATCGGAATCCCGCTTCCGCAAGGATCCGGACAATCCGTCCAAGGCGGCGAAGCTGTACTGGAACGCCACCGGCGGCAATCTCGCGGAAAAATTCGAGGAAATCGCCGACGAATTGTCCAATCTGCGCATCGTGGGATAGGCGACGCGCCGGGACCGGTGCGGCCCGCGCGCCGGGCGGCAAACCGCAAACCTTGCCGCCCGCTTCCAGCGCCGCCGGGCACATACCGCCGCAAACGACCGGCCGACACGCCAGTCCCGACCGCCGAAACCGGCAGCCAGCGCTCCACACCATACCGCACCGCGCATCATCGGCTGCCCCGGCAAAGCCGCGCGCCCGCCCCTTGCAGAGCGCTGCCGTTAACCCCAAATGCGGGTCGTGGTTGACGCGGCCCCCGCACCGATGTCACCCAGCGCCCGGCGATCCGGCTCTTCAGCCCGTCAAAATCGCCCCCTTCCCATCCTTGACACGATCCGGCCGACCAACTATCTCAGCGCTCGTTAGCACTCTCCTTTGACGAGTGCTAACGCCTTCCGGGTCCGCCGGAACATATTTCCAGTCACACCGTCCGCATTGAGGATATGCACATGGCTAAGTCGAAGTTTCGCCCGCTTCATGACCGCGTGGTCGTTCGCCGGGTCGAATCCGAGGAAAAGACGAAAGGCGGAATCATCATTCCCGACACCGCCAAGGAAAAGCCGCAGGAAGGCGAGATCATCGCCGTCGGCTCCGGCGCGCGCGACGAGAGCGGCAAGCTTGTTCCGCTCGACGTCAAGGTTGGCGACCGGGTTCTGTTCGGCAAATGGTCGGGCACCGAGGTGAAGCTCGATGGTGAAGATCTCCTGATCATGAAGGAGTCTGACATCATGGGCGTGATCGCCTGACCCATCCCCGTTTCAACACCATTCAACCGGACATTCGGGCGCAAGCCCAGGAGTTAGGATATGGCCGCTAAAGAAGTGAAGTTCTCCCGAGACGCGCGCGAACGCATGCTGCGCGGCGTCGACATTCTCGCCAACGCCGTCAAGGTGACGCTCGGTCCCAAGGGCCGCAACGTCGTCATCGACAAGTCGTTCGGCGCGCCGCGCATCACCAAGGACGGCGTCACCGTCGCCAAGGAAATCGAGCTTGAGGACAAGTTCGAGAACATGGGCGCACAGATGGTGCGTGAAGTCGCCTCCAAGACCAACGACATCGCCGGCGACGGCACCACCACCGCGACCGTTCTGGCCCAGTCGATCGTGCGCGAGGGCGCCAAGGCGGTTGCCGCCGGCATGAACCCGATGGATCTGAAGCGCGGCATCGATCTGGCCGTGGCCGAAATCGCCGCGGACCTCGTCAAGAAGGCCAAGAAGATCAAGACCTCCGAGGAAGTCGCCCAGGTCGGCACCATCTCCGCCAATGGCGAGAAGGAAATCGGCGCGATGATCGCCGAAGCCATGCAGAAGGTCGGCAATGAGGGCGTGATCACGGTCGAGGAAGCCAAGACCGCCGAGACCGAGCTCGAAGTCGTCGAAGGCATGCAGTTCGACCGCGGTTATCTCTCGCCCTACTTCGTCACCAATCCGGACAAGATGGTGGCCGAGCTCGAGGATGCCTACATCCTCCTGCACGAGAAGAAGCTGTCCAACCTGCAGGCCATGCTTCCGGTTCTGGAATCGGTTGTGCAGTCGTCCAAGCCGCTGCTGATCATCGCCGAGGACGTGGAAGGCGAGGCGCTGGCGACCCTGGTCGTCAACAAGCTGCGCGGCGGCCTGAAGGTCGCGGCCGTCAAGGCGCCGGGCTTCGGCGATCGCCGCAAGGCCATGCTGGAGGACATCGCGATCCTCACCGGCGGCCAGGTGATCTCGGAAGATCTCGGCATCAAGCTTGAGAACGTCAACTTGAACATGCTCGGCCGCGCCAAACGCGTGCGCATCGACAAGGAAAACACCACCATCGTCGACGGCGCCGGCAAGAAGGGCGAGATCCAGGGCCGCGTCGCCCAGATCAAGCAGCAGATCGAGGAGACCTCTTCGGACTACGACCGCGAAAAGCTGCAGGAGCGTCTGGCCAAGCTCGCCGGCGGCGTTGCCGTCATCCGCGTCGGCGGTGCGACCGAGGTCGAGGTCAAGGAAAAGAAGGACCGCGTTGACGACGCCCTCAACGCGACCCGCGCGGCCGTCGAGGAAGGCATCGTTCCGGGCGGCGGCGTGGCGCTGCTGCGCGCTTCGGCCTCCATCAAGGCCAAGGGCGAAAACGCCGATCAGGACGCCGGCATCAACATCGTGCGCCGTGCGCTCCAGTCTCCGGCCCGCCAGATCGCCGAGAACGCAGGCGACGAAGCCTCCATCGTCGCCGGCAAGATCCTCGAGAACAAGTCGGTGACCTTCGGCTACAACGCCCAGACCGGCGAATATGGCGACCTGATCGCCATGGGCATCGTCGATCCGGTCAAGGTGGTGCGCACGGCCCTGCAGGACGCGGCCTCCGTCGCCGGCCTGCTGGTCACCACCGAAGCCATGATCGCCGAGAAGCCGCAGAAGGAAGCGGCTGCTCCGGCCATGCCCGGCGGCGGCATGGGTGGCATGGGCGGCATGGGTGGCATGGACTTCTAAGTCCGGCCCAACGCCGAAACAGTCTGAAAGGGCGGCAGCGATGCCGCCCTTTTTGTTACTTCAGCCTTCGTTGCCAGACCGCAGCTTGCCCAGCAGATCCACCGCATCCTTATAATGACGATGGTTCTCGCCGCGCTTGGCGAGGATGAGCGGCGCAATATCTTCCAATTCAGAGACTGCGCCTTCCTTGTCGGCGGGCGCACATATCTTGGCCCTTAGCCACCGCGCACGAAGAGTATCCGGATGCTTTGATCCGTTGACGCGCTCCAGGATGGCCAACAGCAGCTCGGCTTCTTGGAGGGCCGCGGCGGTGTCGCCCAAATCATGACGCAACGACGCGCGCAATTGTCGCGACGCAAGCGTGCTGGGATGTTCGGGACCGTTGAGACGCTCCAGGATCGGCAGAATTGCCGCGACTTCCGCGAGCGCTTTCTTGGGCTCGCCGCTATCTTTCAGCAGCCACGCGTGCAGTTGGCGCGTCGCCAGCGTGCTGGGATGTTTCGGTCCGTTGACCCGCTCTGCGATGGGCAAAAGCGCATCCACATCCGCGAGCGCGCTATTTGTCTGGCCGGCCGCTTGCAGCAGAATGGCGCGCAGCAGGCGGGTTCCCAGCGTGTCGGGGCGATCTTTTCCCTCGACACGTTCCGTAGCGGGCAACAGCACCGCGATCTCCGACAGCGCATTCTCCGTCTCGCCAATCTCGCTCAGCAAAAGCGTACGCAGATAGCGATTGGCCAGGGTTTCGCGATCATCGCTCCCCCGCAATCGCGTCCATGCCTCGATATTCAGGTTGACGATCTCGAGCGCTTCGGAAAAGCGCCCGAGCGAATGCAGCGCCCGCGCTCGGTAAAAGTCCGCGGCGGCCCTCAAGACCGTCCCCGCCTGCAACCGACGGGAGAGGCTCGTGCTGAGGTCCAAGGTCTGATTGGCGAGATTCAAGACATCGAGGGCCTGCAGCCACGGCCAGGCAGCGCGAAGTGTTCGTTCGTCAAGTTCACCGTAGAGCCTCGCCCCGATCCGGCAGGCCCGTCTCAAGATGCGCTCGCCGCGCCGATGGTGGCCCGCCTCGTTGGCGGCAATCCCCTTAGCCAGCAATGCCTCGAAAACCGGGGCCGCTTCGTCCGTGGACCCTGAATACATAAAAAATCGCGCATCGTCCCATTTGGGATCGAGCGGGTCATACGCGCCGGCATTTTGTGCGGTTTCAGCATCGATTTCGACAAGTTGGTCGCGAATGTCGGCCGCTTCCGCATCACCGGGCGTAAGCAGCAGTGCGATGTCGGCCAGGCGGACGGCCTCGGCAAGATGATGATTGCCGAAATCTGCCGCAATCGACGCGTGGTGAAGGGAGAGATCCGCGCACACGCGTGTGAGGTCCGGTCGAACGGTCTCGAAGCTGTCGCGCAGCTTGGCTATCGCGCGCTCCTCGTTGCCGTCTCTGCGCTCTGCTTCGGCAAGCTTGCGCGCTTCCGACAGGACCGCAAAGGACAGCTCACGCAGCCTGGCGTCTCGTTCGGCTATTTCGGCCTTGTCCCGCTTGTTGGCAGATTCAAGCGCAAGATTTTGTATCTTCAATCCTTCTATCTGTTCTTCCAGATCCTGCTTCGCGCTTCGTAGGAACCGCCGCACGGTAAAGCCCCAGAGGACGGACACCGGCGCGAGAAGAGCCAATGCGTTGGTCAATTTCTCGACATCTGAAAGCTGCCAGAAACTTGCCCATACGCCTGGCCAGAAGCCGAAAAATTCAGACAGAAAGCTTGCCGAATCCTCCAAATGCCCTCCCCCCCATAAGTCGAGACGACGTCATGTCCTTCGCCTGCGCATGATAGGCCAGACCCAAACCAATACAACTGCTGGGAGAGATTTGCCCTTCGGGCCACCGGGCAAGAATTCGTCGAGGCAAGAAAGCATACCGCATGCCCAACGATACGCTGCAGTTAGACAGCGGCAGGGTTGCGCGACATGGCGCAAGCCGTAGCCCCCTACGTCCCGCTAGGCCTCGCGGCTGGCCAACACCTTGTCGATGCGGCGGCCGTCGAGGTCCACGACCTCGAAGCGCCAGCCCTGAAGCTCCATGATCTCGCCGACCTCGGGAATGCGCTTCAGCCCGTGGAGTATGAATCCCGCCACGGTGTCGTAACCCGGCCGTTCCGGCAGTTCGAGATAAAGCAGTGCGGCCATTTCGTCGGCCGGCATTGCCCCGCTCAGCAGCCAGGAGCCATCCGCTCTTTGCTTTGCCTCCGGCTCGCCGCTATCGAGGTCGGAGCGGAAGGCACCCGCAATGGCGTCGAGAATGTCGGCCGGCGTGACGACGCCCTCGAAATGACCGAACTCGTCATGCACCAACGCCATCGGCACATCGGCGTCGCGTAGGACGCGCAGGACGCCGAGCGCGCCGAGCGTGTCGGGGATCACCGGCGCGGCGAGCATGTGTTTTTTCAGGTCGAACTTGCGCTTTGAACTGATCGGTCCGACCAGGTCGCGCAGCCGAACCACGCCGACAGGCTGGTCGGTATCGCCTTCGTGAACCGGCATGATCGAGTGGGTCGCCGCCGAGGCCACAGCCTTGCGCAGCGCCGCTTCGCCCATCGCAACATTCAGCATCTCGACCTCGGTGCGCGGCGTCATCAGGGCGCGCACATTGCGGTCGCCGAGCCGCATCACGCCGGCGATCATCGCCTGCTCGGCGCTGTCGATCACGCCGGCGCTCTCGGCCTCCGCGACCAGGGTCTGGATTTCCTCGTCGGTGATGGCGCTCTGGGTCTCCGCCGACATGCCGAGCACGAACAGCACCCCCTTGGTGCATTTGTCGAGCAGCCATACCAGCGGCGCCGCGATCTTGGACAGAAGCGTCATCGCCGGCGCCATCGTGCAGGCGAAAGCCTCGGCATTCTTGAGCGCGAGATGCTTGGGAACGAGTTCGCCGATCAACAGCGAAAAGAAGGTGATGGCGGCGATCACGATCGCGTAGCCGGCAAGCCCCGCGCTGCTGGCCGGAACCCCCGCCTCCACCAGGATGACGCTCAGCCGCTCGCCGAGTGCGGCGCCGGAAAACGCGCCCGCAAGAATGCCGACCAGGGTGATGCCGATCTGGACGGTCGACAAGAACTTGCCCGGATCCTGCGAAAGCCTGAGCGCCGCCTTGGCGCCGCGCCGCCCCCGTGCCTCCAGGAGCTGCAGACGCGGCCGGCGCGCCGACACCACGGCCAGTTCCGACAGGGCGAAGACACCGTTGAGGACGATCAGGACGGCGGCGATGACGAGCTCGAGCATGCGGTCTCGACTAGCCCGGCATCGACGCACGGTCAATGTAAATGCCGCCCAGCACGCGCCGGCGGCGTTGACAGCGGCCCGGCAAGCCGCTACCTGCGCCGTCGGTCGAGGCACCTGCCGCTCGCTGGCCACTGGCCACGGTGAAGCCTCCTCGGGCATGTGATCGATTTCCGACGCGCCGCCGACATGGCAATGCGAGCACCATTCGTCGTCCTCCGGCGCCAGGAGACCGACTTATGACCACGCCCCCGACGTCCCAAAGCAATATGTTCCTGGACGGACCGCTGCCGGCGCTGTTCGTTCGCACCACGGCGCCGATCGTGCTGATCATGGCGATGAACGGCCTGCAGACGGTGATCGACGCCTATTTCTTGGGCGAATTCGTCGGCGCCGCCGCGCTATCGGCCGTCACGCTGATGTTTCCCGTCTATATGCTGCTCGTCGCGCTGGCCACGCTTGTCGCCGGCGGCATGGCGAGCGTTCTCGCGCGCCGCCTCGGCGCGGCCGATTTCGACGGCGCGCGCGCCGCCTTCGTCGGTGCGCACGCGCTCGCGCTGTTGGTCTGTGCGGGGCTCGTTGCCGGCTTCGCAGCCGGCGGCGCCGCCCTGGCCGGCTGGCTCGCCAACGGTTCGGCCGACCTGGCGCGCGACGGCTATCGCTACATCTCCATCCTGATCTGGTTCTCGCCGGTGCTGTTCGTGCTGTCGATCAATTCCGACGCGCTGCGCTGCGAGGGGCGCATGGGTCTGATGGCGGCGGTCAGCCTGGTGACCTCGAGCGCCAATATCGTCTTCAACTACCTGCTGATCGTCGTTTTCGAGTTCGGCGTCGCCGGCTCGGCCGCCGGCACGGTCGCGGCCATGGTGCTGGCCTTCGCCGCCGTGCTCGTCTTCCGGCTGCGCGCGGCAACGCCGCTGAAGCTGTCGCTTCTCCCGCTCGGGGCCTGGCGCCATGGCTGGCGTGCGTTCCTGGCGCTGGGCACGCCGCAGAGCCTGACATTTCTCGGCATTTCGCTGGGCTCCGGCGCGACGATCGCCATGATCCAGGCCTGGGGCGGCAACGGGTATGCCGAGACAGTCGCCGCCTACGGCATCGCCACCCGCGTGCTCACCTTCACCTATCTGCCGCTGCTCGGGTTGAGCATGGCCCTGCAGACGATCGCCGGCAACAATTTCGGCGCCGGGCTGTGGCAGCGCTCCGACACGAGCCTGCGGCTGGCGGTGGTCGTGGCCTTCGCCTATTGCGCGAGCGTGCAGGTGAGCCTGCTCTTGGCACGCAGCACGATCGGCACGGTCTTCGTCGACGATCCGGCAACGGTGGCCGAACTGGCCCGTATCCTGCCGGTCGTCACCGCGGCCTATGCCGTCGCCGGCCCGCTGATGATGCTGGCGGGCTATTTCCAGGCGATCGGCGATGCGACCAGGACGGCGGTGCTCAACCTGTCGCGCACCTATCTGTTCGCGATCCCGCTGACCCTCGCCCTGCCGCCGCTGCTCGGCGAACCGGGCATATGGCTCGGCGCGCCGCTATCGGAACTGTTGGCATTGAGCCTGGCCGTCATGGTGCTCGCGCATCACCAGGCCACGACGGGTCGGCGCTGGGGCGTCTTCCACCAGCAGGCCTGACGGAGGCGGCGCTCGCCCCTGTCGCACCTGGCTTTCAAAGCCGCGCGACGGGGGCAGCGCGCACCCGAACCCCGCCGCCGGCGGGACTACGCCACGCGCCGGAACGTGCTGAACTGGAATTTCTGCACCGCGCCCCAGGGCGTCTTGTGCGCGTGGCGACGGCTGTCGACCACGACATAGCCGGGACCGAAAAGGCGCGACAGGCTGTCGGCGTCGTGCCGGACGACCGGCAGTCCGCTGCATTTTTCCGGACCGTCGGGCGCAAACGTGCCGACGATCGCATGGCCTCCGACCGCAAGGCCGCGATTGAGCCGCTCGACATAGGCCTGCTGATCGCCCGCGTCGGTCAGGAAATGGAAAGCGGCCCGGTCGTGCCAGATATCGTAGCTCTCGGGCGGCTCCCAGCTTCGCGCGTCGGCCGCGATCCAGTTTGCCGCCTTGGCCCGTTCGCCCAGGCGTGCCTGGGCGGCCGCCAGGGCCGCAGCCGACAGGTCGAGCACGCTGACACGGGTGAACCCCTTGTCCAGCAGACAATCGACCAGTCGCGACGCGCCGCCGCCAATATCAACGATCGCATCGTCGGGACGAGCGCCGACAAGTTCGAGCAGAGACAACGAGACCTCCGGTTCCTCCTGGAACCAGCTCACCTCGGCCTCGGCCTTACTGGTATAGACGTCGTCCCAATGCGTCTGGTCGCTGCCGCTCACGCCTGTCTCCACGACTCGGAAATCTTGACCCCATATCGGGTGCCGCGCTCGCGCCTGCAAGGTCGGCGAAACCGCCCGCTCGGCCGCCACGGGTCGATGCCTCAGCGCGCCGGGCGCTCGCCGCGGGCGCAGGCTTGCGCGCGTTCGGTGAGAAGCGCCTTTTCCCGTTGATTGCGCGTCAGCGCGGCAGCCTGCTCGAATTCGGCCCGCGCCTCGGCGAAACGGTCGAGCTTGGCCAGAAAATCCCCGCGCACGCTCGGCAGAAGATGATAGGTCTTGAGCGCGTTTTCCGCGACCAGGCGGTCGACGATCTCCAGGCCCGCCGCCAGCCCCTGCGCCATCGACACCGCCACGGCCCGGTTGAGTTCGACCACCGGCGAGGGCGCCAACCGGGCGAGGTCGGCGTAAAGCCCGGCGATGCGGTCCCAATCGGTCTCGTCCGCGATCGCCGCGCGCGCGTGGCAGGCCGCGATCGCCGCCTGCAGCACATAGGCACCGCGCCCGCCGAGCGCCTCGGCGCGGTCGAGCCCGGCAAGGCCGCGCCGGATCAACAGCCGGTTCCAGCGGCCGCGATCCTGGTCGAGCAGCAACACCGGCTCGCCCTTGTCGTCGGTGCGCGCGCCGATGCGCGAGGCCTGGATTTCCATCAGCGCCACCAGCCCGTGGACTTCCGGCTCGTCCGGCGCCAGTTCGGCCAGGATGCGTCCAAGCCGCATCGCCTCCTCGCACAGCTGCGGCCGGGTCCAGTCATTGCCGGCGGTCGCCGAGTACCCTTCGTTGAAGATCAGATAGATCACCGCCAGCACCGAACCCAGCCGTTCCGCCATCTGCGCGCCGCGCGGCACCTCGAAGGCGACATCGGCTTCGGCCAGCGCCTTCTTGGCGCGCACGATGCGCTGCGCGACCGTCGGTTCGGGAACCAGAAAGGCGCGTGCGATCTCGGCGGTGGTCAGCCCGCCCACCAGCCGCAAGGTGAGCGCCGCGCGCGCCTCGGCCGACAGAACCGGATGGCACGCGACGAAGATCAGGCTCAGGAGATCGTCGCCGACCGGATCGTCCATCGTCGCCTCGATGTCGGCCGACGGGTCAAGCCCAACCTCCAGGTCACGGCCGATTTCGGCATGTTTGCGCGCGATCAGCTTGTTGCGACGAAAATGATCGATGGCACGGCGCTTGGCGGTGGCCATCAGCCAGGCCCCGGGCCGGTCGGGCACACCCATCTGCGGCCAGCTCTTCAGGGCGGCGACCAGCGCTTCCTGCGCGAACTCCTCCGCCAGGCCGACATCGCGCACCTGCCTTGTAAGGCCGGCGATCAGCTTGGCCTGTTCGATCCGCCAGACCGCCTCGATGGCGCGATGTGTGTCCGTGGCCGTCACGCTTCCCGAATAGATCGAGGGTCCCGACGACGCAAGTCACGCTTTGCACCCACGCCGACTGGTTTGCCGCCGACCGTTGAACGAACCACGATCCAATACCTTAGCGGTAATCGCAGCCGTAACGAACGCGGGCTCAGCGGTTCTGCATGTCGGCGAAGTCGGTGAGCGAACCCTGCATGTCTTCGGGAAAATCGTCCGTTTCCATCACCTGCCTGACCTCGATCATCTCGTCGGGCGCACCTGGGCAGCGTCTGGCCCATTCGATCGCCGCATCGCGCGAGGCGACGTCGATCACCCAGTAACCGCCCAGCACCTCCTTGGCCTCGGTGAAAGGTCCATCGGTAACCACCGGACGTCCGGTGTCGAAGCGCACCCGCGCGCCCATCGAGGGCGGATGAAGACCGTCGCATGCGACCAGCACGCCGGCCTGCTGCATCGCGCGATTATAGTTCATCATCGCGTCGAGCTGGTCCTTGTTGTCGGGCATGGTTCCCGGCGCGGCACTCTCGTAGCCGGCCGGGATCATCAGCATCATAAATCTCATCTGGTTCTCCTCAGGCGGTGAAGACGTACAAGTCGCTTTCGCCCTAAAATCAATTCCGACCCTCGATCCGCTCGCGCAGGCGCTGCTCGCGCTCGCGAACCTCCGGCGTGGCGGCGTCGCCGAAATCCTCCAGCTCGAAGATCGGCCTGATCTCGACCTGGCCGTCCCGGAACGGGGACCGCTTCAGCCATTCGACCGCCTCCTCCAGCGATTTGACCTGCAGGATCCAGAAACCGGCGACCAGTTCCTTCGTCTCGGCAAACGGCCCGTCGACGACCATGCGCTCTTCGCCGGAAAAGTCGATCCGCACCGCCTTTTTGGACGGATGCAGCCCCTCGCCGGCGAGCAGCACGCCCGCCTTCACCAATTCCTCGTTGAACCGGCCCATCTCGGTCAAAAGCTCCGTGCTCGGCATCACGCCGGCTTCCGACTCCGCCGACGCCTTGACCAGAACCATCACGCGCATCGCGTTCTCCTTCGTTTCCCAGCCTTACCGGCCCGCTGTGGGACGGTTTCGTCAACACGACGTACGACCCCGCGCAAGATCGACACGGGGAGCGTTATTTCCTGCGGAAAAGTCCTGCATGGTGGCGAGGGCGGCCGCGCGCGCCTATCTTCGCCGGCATACAGCAGCCAGGACGAGACGCCATGACCGACACACGCACCGAAACCGACACGTTCGGCCCGATCGAGGTTCCCGCAGACCGCTACTGGGGCGCGCAGGCGCAGCGCTCGCTGGAGAATTTCGCCATCGGTTGGGAAAGGCAGCCTTTGTCGATCGTGCGCGCGCTCGGCATCGTCAAGCGCGCCGCCGCCGAGACCAATCAGGCGCTTGGGCGCCTCGACGCCGAACGCGCCGACGCAATCGCGGCCGCCGCGCAGGAAGTGATCGACGGCCGCCTCGACGACCATTTTCCGCTTTCCGTGTGGCAGACCGGGTCCGGCACTCAGTCCAACATGAACGCCAACGAGGTGATCGCCAATCGGGCGATCGAGATACTCGGCGGCACCGTCGGATCGAAGGACCCGGTCCATCCCAACGACCACGTCAATATGAGCCAGTCGTCCAACGACACCTATCCCACCGCCATGCACATCGCCTGCGCGGAGCGCATCGTGCACGACCTTTTGCCGGCGCTCGCCCGTCTGCACACGGCGCTCGACGCCAAGGCAAAAACGTTCGCAGACATCGTCAAGATCGGCCGCACCCACACCCAGGACGCCACGCCCCTGACGCTCGGCCAGGAATTTTCGGGCTACGCCGCGCAGGTCGCCTCGGCGATCGCCCGCATCGAAACCACCCTGCCCGGCCTGATGGAACTCGCCCAGGGCGGCACCGCGGTCGGCACCGGGCTCAACGCGCCGGTCGGTTTCGCAGAAAAGATCGCCGAACGGATCGCGGCCATCACCGGCCTGCCCTTTACCACCGCGCCGAACAAGTTCGAAGCGCTCGCCGCGCACGACGCGATGGTGTTCGCGCACGGCGCGATCAACGCCGCCGCCGCCGCGCTCTACAAGATCGCCAACGACATACGCTTTCTCGGCTCGGGCCCGCGTTCCGGCCTCGGCGAACTTGCCCTGCCGGAAAACGAACCCGGGTCCTCGATCATGCCCGGCAAGGTCAACCCGACCCAGTGCGAGGCGCTGACCCAGGTCTGCGTCCAGGTTTTCGGCAACAACGGAGCACTGACCTTCGCCGGCAGCCAGGGCCATTTCGAGCTCAATGTCTACAACCCGGTGATGGCCTATAATTTCCTGCAATCGGTGCAGCTGATGGCCGACGCGGCGCGCTCCTTCACCGACCGCTGCGTGGTCGGCATCGAGGCGCGCGAGGACAATATCAAGGCCGCGCTCGAACGCTCGCTGATGCTGGTCACCGCGCTCGCGCCGACGATCGGCTACGACAACGCCGCCAAGATCGCCAAGAGCGCCCACAAGAACGGCACCACCTTGCGCGAGGAGGCACTGGCGACGGGGCTGGTCGATGAAAAGGACTACGACCGTCTCGTGCGGCCCCGGGAAATGACGAAGCCGGGATAGGATGGAGGCGTTACCGTCTGCCGTTCAACGATTGTGAACGAACAGTCCCGCGACAGATGTCTTTTTGTCGCGAAGACATGGCCTTAACTGTGCGCCATTGAAAAACCCTGCGGAGAACACCCTTATGTCCACCAGCGTCATCCTGCTCATCGCGCGCATTCTGCTCTCGGTGATGTTCATCATGGCCGGCCTGCAGAAATTCGGCACGATCGACGGCACCGCCGGCTACATCACCTCGGTCGGCCTGCCGGCCGGCACGCTTCTGGCCTGGCTCGCCGCCATTTTCGAAACGCTGGCCGGCATCGCCCTTCTGGTCGGCTTCCAGACCGGGCTGACGGCGCTCGCGCTCGCCGCCTTCTGCGTCTTCACCGGCTTCGTCTTCCACTACGCGCCGGCCGACCAGATGCAGATGATCCTGTTCATGAAGAACGTCACAATCGCCGGCGGCATGCTCGCCCTGTTCGTGGCCGGCCCCGGCGCGCTGTCGATCGATGCCCGCACGGGCAAGACGGTCAACGCCTGACCGATACGCAACGGTCGCCCTGCAGGCGGCCCGGGCAGCGCCCGGGCCGTCGCCACGTCGAGATGCGCCTATGCCGTCTCGTCGACCGCCAGGCCGAGTTCCGCGACCATCGCCTCGCGCATGATGAATTTCTGCGGCTTGCCGGTAACCGTCATCGGCAGGTCTTCCTTGACCCGCACATAGCGCGGGATCTTGAAATGGGCGATCTGTCCCTGGCAGAAGGCGCGGATCTCGTCCTCGCTCGGCGCCTCGCCCGCCGCCACCACCCAGGCGCAGATCTCCTCGCCGTAGCGCGGATCCGGCACGCCGAACACCTGGACCTCGCGCACCTTGGGATGACGGTATAAAAACTCCTCGATCTCGCGCGGATAGACGTTCTCGCCGCCGCGGATGATCATGTCCTTCACCCGCCCGACAATGTTGCAATAGCCTTGCGCGTCGATCGTGGCGAGATCGCCCGTATGCATCCAGCCGTCGGCGTCGATGGCCTCGGCGGTTCTTTCCGGCTCGTCCCAATAGCCCTTCATCACCGAATAGCCGCGCGTGCACAACTCGCCCGAGACCCCCACCGGCACCGTCGCGCCATCCGCGTCGACAACCTTGACCTCGACATGCGGATGTACCCGCCCCACCGTCGAGACGCGTTTTTCCAGCGGATCGTCGACATGGCTTTGGAAGGAGACCGGGCTGGTCTCCGTCATGCCGTAGGCGATCGTCACCTCGCTCATGTTCATGTCACGCTGCACCCGCTTCATCACCTCGACCGGACAGGGCGCGCCGGCCATGATGCCGGTTCGCAGGCTGGACAGGTCGAAACCGGCGAAACCGGGATGATCGAGCATGGCCACGAACATGGTCGGTACGCCGTAAAGACCCGTGCAGCGTTCGCCGGCCACCGCCGCCAGCGTCGCCTCCGGGTCGAAACCCTCGCCGGGAAAGATCATCGCCGCGCCCTTGGTGACGCAGCCCAGCGTGCCCATGACCATGCCGAAGCAATGGTAGAGCGGCACCGGGATCGCCAGCCGGTCGGCCTCGGTGAAATTCATCGTCTGGGTGACGAAATGGGCATTGTTGAGGATGTTGCGATGGCTGAGCGTCGCGCCTTTCGGCGCGCCGGTGGTGCCGCTGGTGAACTGGATATTGATCGCGTCGTCCGGATCGAGGCCGGCGCTCACCGCATCGAGCCGCGCGCGCTCCTCGGCCCCGCCGAGTTCCATCACCTCCTGGAAGCCGAACATGCCGGGCGAGCGCCCGTCTCCCATGCGGATGACGGTGGTGAGCGCAGGCAGGCGCGCCGCCTTCAGGCCACCCGGCATGGCCTCGTCCAGTTCCGGGGCAAGCTCGCGGATCATGCCGAGATAATCGGACGATTTGAACACGGCCGCGGTGATCAGCGCCCGGCAGCCCACCTTGTTGAGCGCGTATTCCAGCTCGTAGAGCCGGTAGGACGGATTGATGTTGACCAGCACGACACCGATGCGGGCGGTCGCGAACTGCGTCAGCAGCCATTCGCGCCGGTTGGGCGACCAGATGCCGACCCGGTCGCCGCGCCCGATGCCAAGCGCCAGCAGCCCCGCGGCGAGCCGGTCGATCTCGTCGGCAAATTCCCGCCAGGTCAGCCGGGTCCCCTCGGCGCAGAACACGGCGGCCTCGCGCGCACCGAAGCGCGCCACCGTCTCAGCGAGGCGGGCGGGTATGGTCTGCTCCAGCAGAGGTCGCGTGCGATCCCCCACAACATGCGAAAGCCCGTCGACCGGCGTCAATACCGGTTCCCCGGCCGGGTGAATGGTCATGTCTGTCCTCCCTGACGCCGCCGACCTGCCATGCGCGGCTTTGGGAGGAGTTTAGCACCCGGCATTGCGGCCGCAATGCGCCGGCGTCGCTTCGAGGCGACGGGTCAAAGAGCTGGGGACCGGCGGCTCCGGCAAAGCGATGGAAAACCAGCGGACAATGGGAGGTTGAAGCCGAGTTCGACCCGGTGCCTAAAGCGCCCGTGCAACCTTGTCGTCGATCTCGGCCACCAGCGCCGCGTCGGCTGCCGGGCGCGCCTTCAGCGCCGTCACCAGGCACGCCTGCGATTTCAGGATGACGCCGTCGTCGAGCACGCGCAGATGATTGGCCTTCAAGGTCGAGCCAGTGGAGGTGATGTCGACGATCACGTCGGCCTGGCCGGCCGCCGGCGCGCCTTCCGTTGCGCCGAGGCTTTCCACGATCCGGTAGACCTGGATGCCGTGCATCTGGGAAAAGAACTGCTGCGTCAGCCGCCAGTACTTGGTCGCGATCCTGAGCCGGCGACCGTGACGCTGGCGGAAATCCGCCGCCACGTCGTCGAGATCGGCCATGGTGGCCACGTCGAGCCAGATATCGGGCACCGCGACCACGACGTCGGCACGGCCGAAGCCCAGCCGCGCGGCGATCGCGACCCGGGCCTGCCAGTCGGCCAGGCTCTCGCGCACCAGATCCTCGCCGGTCACGCCCAGATCGACGGCGCCGCGCCCGAGCTCGCTGGCAATCTCCGAGGCCGACAGGAAGGCGACCTCGATGTCGTCGCGGCCGTCGATACGGGCGCGGTAGCGACGCGTATCTTCCGGTTCGACGACCGGCAGGCCGGCGCGCGCGAACACCGCCATCGCCTCCTCGCGCAGGCGCCCCTTGGACGGCAGGGCGAGCGTGACGGTCATGGCGCGGCCTCCCGCAGGCTCTCGATCCGGTCGAGCCAGACCGAAAAGCCGACGCCGGGTATCGGGTCTTGCGCGCCCAGAAGCGTCAGCAGCCGGTCGTAACGGCCGCCGCCGACAAGCGGCCGCTCGCCGCCTGCGGCCGAGATCTCGAAGACGAGCCCGGTATAATAGTCGAGCGGCCGGCCGAAGGCGGCGTCGTAATGGACACTCGCACCGGTCAGGCCGTAACCCGCGATCGCCTCGGCGCGGGCGGAGAAATTGTCGAGCGCGGCTCCCAGCGAGATGCCGGCATCGCCACCGAAGGCCTCGAGCGCGGCGGCCGCGTCGCCAAGTGGCACGTGGATCGCCAGAAAACGCTTCAGCGCCGCGAACGCCTCGGCCGACAGCCTGACGCTTCTCAGTTCGGCCTTTTCGATCAGCCGGCGCGCGATCTCGCCCGGCGTGCGCCCGAGCGCCGCCGACAGGTCGGCCTCCTCCATCCCGGCTGCGATATGCGCCGCCAGCCCGTCATGGTCGCCATCGGCGACGAAGGCGGCGACCGGCGCCGGCAGGGCGACGTTTTTCGGCGGATCGGCGAGGTCGGCGAGTGCCGCCTCGAGCTGGTCCGGCGCGCCGAAGGCGCGGGCAAGCCGCATGCGCCAGCCGCGCGGCAGGCCGAGCGCGGCGAGCACGGCCTCGAAGATCGTCTGGTCGCCGAGCGTGACCGAAAGCGCATGTCCGGGCAGCGTTCGCTCAAGCAGCGCATGCGCGTCGGCCAGCGAACGCGCGTCGGCGGTGGCGATGTCGGCCTCGCCCAGATCCTCGATGCCGGCCTGGAAGAACTCGCTGCCGCCCTCGCGGCGCTGGCGGAAAACCTCGCCGAGATAGGCATAGCGGCGCGGCGTGCCGGCGCGGCTTTCGATATGGTCGAGACAGACGGGAATGGTGAATTCGGGCCTGAGGCACAGCGTCTCGCCGGTTTCGCTCTCCGTCAGGTAGATGCGCCGGCGCAGATCCTCGCCGGCCATGTCCAGAAACGGCTCGGCCGGCTGCAGCATCGCCACCTCGACCATCGCCGCGCCGCGCTCGGCGAACACGGCCGCAATATCCTCGGCAAAGGGCGGACGCGCCGTCATGACCGCCCGGCTCCGGCCGCGCGCGAAAAGACACAAGCCCGCATCACCGGCCGTCCCGCTCCCTGGCCTGTGCCTTCAATATGCGCTCGACCGTGGCGACAAGCTCGGCTTCGGGCACCGAGACCTGCGCCACGCGCGCCTCGCGCCATTCCTCGTTGCTGTCGATTTCGGCCGAAAGCCGGGCGCCCTCGAGCAAGTCCTTGACCTGAACCTCGCCCCGGTCGCGCTCGTCCGCGCCCTGGATGACGGCGACCGGGCAACCGCGCCGGTCGGCATATTTGAGCTGGTTGCCGAATTTCTTCCAGTTGCCCTGATACATCTCCGCGCGGATGCCGGCGGCGCGCAGCGTCTGGGTGAATTGCTGGTATTTCGCCATCGCCGCCGTGTCGCCGTCCATGACGGTGACCAGAACCGGCGGCCGCACCGGATCCTGGCCGAGCTTGCCGAGATTCTTCAGCGCGGTGGCGAGCCGCGACACGCCGATCGAAAACCCGGTCGCCGGCACCGGCTGGCCGCGAAACCGCGATACCAGCCCGTCATAACGCCCGCCGCCGCCGACCGAGCCGAAGCGCACGATCTCGCCCTTTTCGTTGGGGATCTCGGCGGTGAGCTCGGCCTCGTAGACCGGACCAGTATAATATTCGAGCCCGCGCACGACCGAGGGGTCGATGCGAATCCGATCCGGGCCGTAGCCGGCGGCTTCCACAAGAGATGCTATCTGCTCCAGTTCGGAAGCACCCTCGCGCGTCATCGCTTGCAGCGCTTCGAAATTGACCGGCGTGCGATCGGGGTTTTCGCTTCTCAACGGACTGCGATAGCGGCCTTCTCTGACTTCCTGGAGAAAGCCCTCCTTCCCGACGAAATCGATGATGATCGCGGCCTGCGTCTCATCCAGCCCCGCGCCCTTGGTGAAATCGCCCTCGCCCTCGCGCCCGCCGTCCCAGCGGCCGGGACCGAGCAGAAGCTTGACGCCTTCCGGCCCGAATTTGTCGAGCTTGTCGATCGCCCGCAGCACGGTCAGCCGGCGGCCGGCATTCTCCGCGCCGCCGAGCCCGATCGCCTCCATCACCCCGTCGAGCACCTTGCGGTTGTTGACGCGGATGACGTAGTCGCCGCGGGCGATGCCGAGCGCCTCCATCACGTCGGCCATCATCATCGCCATTTCGGCGTCCGCCGCCACCGAGGGCGCGCCGACCGTGTCGGCGTCGAACTGCATGAACTGGCGGAAGCGGCCCGGGCCTGGCTTTTCGTTGCGAAACACCCAGCCGGCGCGATAGGTGCGGTATGGAAGCTGGATGTCGTTGAAATTCTCCGCCACGTGGCGCGCCAGCGGCGCGGTCAGGTCGTAGCGCAGCGACAGCCACTGCTCGTCGTCGTCCTGAAACGAAAACACGCCCTCGTTCGGCCGGTCCTGGTCGGGCAGGAACTTGCCGAGCGCGTCGGTATATTCGATCAGCGGCGTTTCCACCGGCTCGAAGCCGTAAAGCTCGTAGACTTCGCGGATCCTGCCGCACATTTCCTCCACCGCGCGGATATCGGCCGGTGCGCGGTCGACGAGGCCGCGCGGCAGCCGCGCTTTCATTTTCTGGGGTTTGCCGCTCATGTCGTGCTGCGTCCAGGCGATGGAGTGAACCGTGTGGCGTGAAATGTTTCTTCAACAAAGAAACGACAGCCGGCGTGTAACCGATGCGGCAGGGAGCGGCAAGGGTCGGGCCGGTCAGCCCGGCCGGGCGAACTGCTCGCGTTCGAGCTCCACCACCTTCCGGCACACGCAGCCTTCGATATGGTCGTTGACCAGCCCCATCGCCTGCATGAAGGCGTAGACCGTGGTCGGGCCGACAAACGACCAGCCGCGCCGCTTCAGCTCCTTGGAGATGCGCGTCGAGGTCGCCGTCTTCGGATTGGCGAGAAGCGTGGCATAGTCGACGACGGCCGGCCGCTCCTCCGCTCCCGGCTCGAACGACCAGAACCAGGCCGCGAGCGAGCCGGCCTCGTCGGCCAGTTCGCGCGCCCGGCGGGCATTGTTGATGGTGGATTCGATCTTGCCGCGGTGGCGCACGATGCCGGCATTGGTCAACAGCCGCTCCACGTCGCGCTCGGTATAGAGCGCCAGCCGGTCGATGTGGAAATTCTCGAAAGCCTCGCGAAAATTCTCCCGTTTTCTCAAGATGGTGATCCAGGAAAGCCCGGCCTGGAAGCCTTCCAGGCAGATTTTTTCGAACAGGCGCCGGTCGTCGGCGACCGGGCGCCCCCATTCATGGTCGTGATAGTGCTGGTAGAACGGGTCGTTGCCGTGCCAGAAACAGCGCAGCGCCCCGTCCTCACCCGCGATCAATCCGCTTTTCTGCTCGTCCATGCACTCGAAATCCGTCCGTTAACGCGCCTGGGGCCGGCTTTAAGCGCGCCTTTACCAGATTCCTGAACCGGCCGGTAACCACACCGGACTCTTTCCTGACAGATCGGCATTTTAACGAACCGGATTCACCATTCCGACTCTCCGCGCCGCCACAATCGCCGTTGCTTCCGGGCGTCCCCTCGTTACGCGCCCGGTCATCAGACGAAATGTGGAGAGTACGTCCGATGCGAATCCTGTCCTTGTTTGCCGGCGCCGCCGCCGTCGCCCTTTTGGTTTCGGGTGCGGCGGCCGGCGAGCGCTACGGAAAACGCCCGCCGCTGACGGTCAGTCCCGATCTGAGCGCGCCCTGGGTGATGCAGTTGCAGAGAAAACCGACCCTCGACCGGTCGAACACGGCACGCCGCATCGGCAATGCCGAGGCGATTGCGCGCGCCCGCCGGACGATGGACCAGCAGCGCCCGGCCTATGTGCGGCGCGGCGGGGTCGTTTACGACCGCGGCGCGCAGGTCCGTTTCGCCGAGCCGCGCGCGACGCGCGCCCATCGCAATCGGCCGCTGGAGACGGCTGCCGTCGCCCGGCCGGCGCAAAAGCCGGCGCAGCCGCAGATGAACCCGATCTATCTGCCGCAGACGGTCGATTATGGCGGGCCGGAAAAACCCGGCACCATCGTCATCGATACCACCCAGAACTTTCTCTATCTCGTCCAGCCGAGCGGCAAGGCACGCCGCTACGGCGTCGGCACCGGCAAGCCCGGCTTCGAATGGGCGGGCACGCACAAGGTTACCCGCAAGCGCGAATGGCCGGACTGGCGCCCGCCGGCCGAGATGATCGCCCGCGAGCGCAAGAAGGGCCGCGTCCTGCCCGCGCACATGAAGGGCGGGCCGGCCAATCCGCTTGGCGCGCGCGCGCTTTATCTCGGCTCCACGCTCTACCGCATCCACGGCACCAACCAGCCCTGGACGATCGGCCAGGCGGTGTCCTCGGGCTGCATCCGCATGCGCAACCAGGATGTGATCGAGCTTTACGAGCGCGTCGGCGTCGGCACCCAGGTCAAGGTGATCTGACACCGACATAACGAGACCCGATTTTCGCGGCGGGGGCAGCCGGTCGCAGCGCGACCGGCGACGACGCGGCGAAGGGGCGGTGTGCCGAGGGGGCGCGCCGCCCCTGTTTTTTGGCCTAGCGCCTCTCTTCAAATATTAGCTTTCCCTCATTCAGAAATCTGATGTAGGCAGGTCGTGGGAGAGAAGCGGCGACGATTCGCCGGCCCGCGCATGGCTAGGCCCAGGCGCGGGGGTGTTGAACAGGCATGCGATGCCCGACCGCCGGGCGGGCGCGTGCCGCAGGGAGGGAACCCATGGACATCATCCTGTCCGTCTTCTTGCCGTTGGCGCTCGCCATCATCATGTTTTCGCTCGGGCTCGGCCTCACGCTCGCGGATTTCGCGCGCGTGGCGCGCGAGCCGAAAGCGTTCGCGCTCGGCGCCGTCGCGCAGCTTTTGCTGCTGCCGCTGATCGCCTACCTGACCGTGATCGGCTTCGGGATTTCGGGCGAGCTGGCGGTCGGCCTGATGATCCTCTCCTTCTGCCCGGGCGGCGTGACGTCCAACATCCTGACCCGCTTCGCCAAAGGCGACCTCGCCCTGTCGATCTCGCTGACCGGTGTCATCAGCCTGGTCTCGGTGGTCACCGTGCCGGTGCTCGTCGGCCTGACGGCCGGCCATTTCCTGGGTGTCGACGCCCCGCCGGTCGATGTCACCGCGCTCGGCGTCGCCATGTTCGCCATCACCGCCGTGCCGGTGGCGATCGGCATGCTGGTCCGGCGCTTCGCCGCCGGCTTCGCCGATGCCGTCGAAACGCCGGTCTCCCACCTTGCGACGGGGTTATTTTGCATCGTCGTCGTGGGCGCGCTGGCCTCCAACTGGACGGTGTTCGTCGACAATCTGCCGGTGCTCGGCCCCGCCGTCGTCGCCCTCAACGTGGTCATGCTGGCCATCGGCACGGCGATGGCGCGCGGCGGCGGGCTCAATCGCGGCCAGTCCTCGGCGATCGCCATCGAGACCGGCATCCAGAATGCCACGCTCGGCATCACCGTCGGCTCGCTGATCAGCGAGCAGGCGACCGGCCTGCCGCCCTTTTCGCTGCCGTCCGGCGTCTACGGCATCACCATGTATCTGGTGTCGATCCCGTTCGTGCTGTGGCGGCGGCGGCTCGCGCCGGCCTGAAGCCGGTCAGGCGGCCGGCAGGCCGGCGGGTTTCGGCCCGCCATAGGCCCAGTCGAGCAGTTCGACCGTGTGCACCACCGGCAGGTCGGACCCGGCCCCGATCTGGGTCATGCAGCCAATATTGCCGGTCGCCACCAGCGCCGCGCCCGTCGCCTCGATGTTTTTCACCTTGCGCTCGCCCAGCCGGGCCGCGATCTCGGGCTGGAGGATGTTGTAGGTGCCGGCCGAGCCGCAGCACAAATGGCCCTCGCGCGGCTCCTTCACGGCGAAGCCGGCCCGGCTTAGGAGCGCCTTCGGCTCCCTAACGATCTTCTGGCCGTGCTGCATCGAGCAGGCCGCATGATAGGCGACCGTCAGGCCGCACGGCGCGTCGGGTTCGGGCAGGTCGAGGCTCGCCAGATATTCGGTGACGTCCTTGGCCAGAGCCGACACGCGCGCCGCCTTATCCGCATAGGCCGGGTCGAGCCGCAGCATGAACCCGTAATCCTTGATCGTCGTGCCGCAGCCCGACGCGGTGATGACGATCGCGTCGAGGCCGCCTTTGTCGAGTTCGGCCGTCCAGGCGTCGACATTGCGCCGGGCCGCGTCCAGCGCGTCCGCCTCGCGGCCCATATGGTGCACCAGCGCGCCGCAACATCCCTCGCCTGCGGTGACCACCACCTCGACCCCGAGCCGCGTCAGAAGCCGGATCGCCGCATCGTTGATGCCGGGATCGAGCACCGGCTGCGCGCAGCCCGAAAGCAGCGCCACCCGCCCCTTGCGCTCTCCCCGCGCGCCGCGCACGCCCGGCTTCGCCGAGGCGGACTTTTTCGGCACGCGTGCCGGGGCGAGCGCCAGCATGGCGCCGAGCGGCTTCAACGGCCCGATCCGCCGGAAAAACCCGGCGAACGGGCGGCCGAGGCCGGCCAGCGACAGCGCGGCGCGAAACCGCGCCGGATAGGGCAGCACCATGGCGAGCAGGCGCCGCGTCAGGCGGTCGGTCAACGGCCGGCGATAGGTCTTTTCGATATGGGCGCGGGCGTGATCGACAAGGTGCATGTAATTGACGCCGGACGGACAGGTCGTCATGCAGGCCAGGCACGACAGGCAGCGATCGACATGGGTGACGATCTCCTTGTCCGCCGGACGGCCGTTTTCCAGCATGTCCTTGATCAGGTAGATGCGCCCGCGCGGACTGTCGAGTTCGTTGCCGAGCGTCACATAGGTCGGGCATGTCGCGGTGCAGAAGCCGCAATGCACGCATTTGCGCAAAATGGCCTCGGATTCGGCGATATGGGGGTCGGCGAGCTGTTCGGGGGTGAAGGCGGTCTGCACGTCAGGTCCTGGATCGGGGAAGAAAAATAGCGGCGGCGGGCACGGCGACATCCGTCTCGCCCGGCGGCGGCGATGCCGCCGATGCGGGCAGGTCCGCGCCCCTTCCCCCGACGGCCATCAAATCAACCAGCTTTCCGGATTGTCGATCGGCTCCTCGCGGGCGGATTTCTGCAGGCCGATGACGATGCGCACGATCGCCCACACCGCGACCGCGATCATCAAGAGGAAGCCGATGCCGATCACCGCCAGCACCACGCAGATCACGCCGTAAAGCACGCCGATCCAGAAGGTGCGGATCGCCCAGGTATAGTGCGTTTCCACCCAGCCGCCGGCCTTGCCGCGGTTCATGTGGGCGAGCACGATGCCGATCAGCGCCGTCACGCCGATGGCCAGGCTGACCAGATAAAGCACGTAGATGATCTGGATGTTGGTCTTGCCGGCCTCGAGCCAGCGATCGGTCTGCCGCGGCTCGTTCGGACCGGAATTCATGTCGCTCATCGTTTGTCTCCTCAATCTTGCGCTTCGAGGCTAGCAGAACTGCCGGCGGGATACATCCGCCCCGGATTGAGAACGTTGTGCGGATCGAATTGGTTCTTCAACCGCGACGAAAGCGCGGCCAACGGCGCCGGCTGCGGCTGAAACACGGGCACGGACGACCGCCAGACCGGCCCCGCCCGCACCAGGGTGGCGTGGCCGCCGCCATGCGCGGCAACCAGCGCGCGCACGATGTCGGCCTCGGGCTCGCTGTCCATGCGCAGCCATACCAGCCCACCCTGCCAGTCGTAGAACGCATCGGCCGCCGCCTGCATCCGGAGCGCCATCACCAGCGCGTGCCCGCGCGTCGGCGGCACGGAAACGCGCCAGACCGGACGTTCGGTGCCGTCGCAAAACGGCGCCGCATCGCGGATTTCGCGCCAGAGCGTCCGCGAGACCTGATCCTCGAGCGTCTCGATCTCGCCGCCCTCGAACAGGCTCGCCAGCACGTCGCGGCGATAGGCGACCGACGGGCCGAACCCTTCCAGGCGCAGCAGCGTCGATGCCGCGCCGGCAAGCGCGCCGGCGATCACGGATCCGGTCACGCTCTCGGGCAGATGCGCGGCGCCGGACACCTCGCCGGCCGAGCCCATGGCCGCCGCCATCGCCATCGCCGCGTCCGCATCGCTCAACCCGCGCAGGACAAGCGTGGTCTCGGTCTCGGCCGCCGGCAACACCTTGAAGGTGACGTCGGTAACGACGGCGAGCGTGCCCCAGGACCCGGCCATCGCCTTGGACAAATCGTAGCCGGTGACGTTCTTGACCACGCGCCCGCCCGATTTAAAAGCCTCGCCGCGTCCCGACACGGCATGAATGCCGAGCACATGGTCGCGCGCCGCCCCGGCCTTGATGCGGCGCGGGCCGGCAAGATTGCCGGCCAGCACGCCGCCGATCGTGCCGCGCCCGGCCGGGGCACCGAAAAGCGGCCCGTAATCGAGCGGTTCGAAGGCAAGTTGCTGGCGCTTTTCGGCCAGCAAGGCCTCGATCTCGACAACCGGCGTTCCGGCCCTGGCCGACAGGACCAGTTCCTCGGGCTCGTAGAGGGTGACGCCCGACAGGGCTGACAGGTCGAGCGCGTGCTCGGTCTGCGCCGGCCGGCCGATGCCGCGCTTTGTGCCGTGGCCGAGGATTTCCAATGGCGCGTCCTCGCCGACCGCCCATTGCACGGCGGCAAGGACGTCCTCGGCGCGGGAGGGGGAAAATACGGTCATCGGATCGCGTCCACCAATCGTGCATCGATTCCAGATCTTGCCAACAAGCTTACGGCCTTCCGGTCGAACGACACGAACGTCTCCCCACCCATCGATGCGCCAGCCAGCGCGATCGCGCCATCGGCGAAATCGCCACCGGCCTCGAGCAACACCAGCCCGGCGGCCACAGCCGCATCATCGACCGAAACATTGGCCCGGTCGCAAACCATCCGGATCGACCACGCGACCTTGTTCGGCGGGATGGCATATGTCGCCAGGAGAACCCACGCAAATTCGCACAGACAGGGCAACGGGATCACAACTGTTTCCGCCGCCTCGAGCAATTCTAGCGCCCTGTCTGCCTGAGAGACGTCGTCCCGAACGACAATCCGCACCAGAATATTGGTGTCGACCGTGATCCTCACTTCGACAGTCCCGCCCAGCCCTTCGCGATTGCCTCATTCATCTCTTCGATCGTTGCGACGTTCCCGGTCTCCTCGGCCAGCATTCCATAGATATCAGCCCACGGGCCTTTCGGCCGCGCAGCCCTGATCGACAGCGCGCCATCGGGCAATTGATAAACCTCGATTTTCTGCCCCGGTGCGACACCGAGATGTTTCAACAGTTCCTTTTTCAAAGTCACTTGGCCCTTGGCGGTCACCGTAAGCATCGTCATCGCATCACCTCTCGGCTAAAGTAAGGCGAAATTGCCTTACTTCCAAGCAAGAGCCAGTGCCCGGCCCCTTGCCGGATATTTTGCTTGAGCAGCATCGCTGTCAAAACCGCGGAATGTCGGGAAACGGGATTTGGCCGCGATGGATGTGCATGCGACCGAGTTCGGCGCAGCGCCGCAATTGCGGAAACACCTTTCCCGGATTGAGCAGGTGCTGCGGGTCGAAGGCGCATTTGACGCGCATCTGCTGGTCGAGATCGATTTTGGAGAACATTTCGCCCATCAGGTCGCGTTTTTCCACGCCGACGCCGTGCTCGCCGGTCAGGACGCCGCCGACCTTCACGCACAGCCGCAAAATGTCGGCACCGAACTCCTCCGCCTTTTCCAGCTCGCCCGGATTGTTGGCGTCGTAGAGAATCAGCGGATGCAGATTGCCGTCGCCGGCATGAAACACGTTGGCGACGCCGAGCCCGTATTTTTGCGACAGCGCGCGCATGCCGGCCAGCACCGTCGGCAGCGCCTTGCGCGGAATGGTGCCGTCCATGCAGTAATAGTCGGGCGAGATGCGCCCGACGGCCGGAAACGCCGCCTTGCGTCCGGCCCAGAACGACAGCCGCTCCTCCTCCGAGGTCGAGATGCGGCTGGTCACCGCGCCGTTCTTGGCCGCGATCGCCTCCACCTGGTCGATCAGATGGTCGATCTCGGGGCCCGGCCCGTCGAGCTCGACGATCAGCAACGCCTCCACGTCGAGCGGATAGCCGGCCTGGACGAAATCCTCCGCCGCGCGGATCGCCGGCCCGTCCATCATTTCCATGCCGCCCGGCACGATACCCGCGCCGATAATGTCGGCCACGCACTGCCCGGCCGCCTCGCTGGAGGAAAAGCCGACCAGCATGGCGCGCGCGGCCTCCGGCTTTTTCAGGATGCGCACGGTGATCTCGGTGACGACGCCGAGCAGCCCTTCGGATCCGGTCATCAGGCCGAGCAGGTCGTAGCCCTCCGCGTCGAGATGGCTGCCGCCGAGCCGCACCACCTCGCCCGACATCAGCACCATTTCGACACCGAGCACATTGTTGGCCGTCAGGCCGTATTTCAGGCAGTGGACGCCGCCGGCGTTCTCCGCGACATTGCCGCCGATCGAACAGGCGATCTGTGAAGATGGGTCCGGCGCGTAATAAAACCCGTCCTGTTCGACGGCGTGGGTGATGGCGAGATTGGTCACTCCCGGCTGCGCGGTGACCGCACGGTTGGCGTAATCGATGTCGAGAACACGGTTGAAACGGCTCATCACCAAAAGCACCGCGTCTTCCAAAGGCAGCGCCCCGCCCGACAGCGACGTGCCGGAGCCGCGCGGCACCACGCGGATGTTGCGTTCATCGCAATATTTGAGGATTCGCGCCACCTGCGCCGTGGTCTCCGGCAGCACAACCACCAGCGGAAGCTGGCGGTAGGCCGTCAACCCGTCGGTCTCGAAGGCGCGCATCGCGTTGACCGTGTCAACGACCCCCTCGCCGGGAACGATGATTCGCATGTCGGCAACTATTTCGGCGCGCCGCGCCAGCGTCGCGGCGTCCGCTTCGGGCATCACAAGGCCGGACATGATCTCACCTCCAACTGGTCAAAAGTGTTTACCAGTTTTGCGGAGCGACGCAAACCATCTGTCTAAATCTCGCCTGGAAATGAGTTTGTTCACAGACGGTTCATGTCACAACCGCTCTTGATAACGGTTCAACGCCGGTCGCCACCATGGGTCCGGCAAGCGAAATACGGTGTGGCAGGACAAAACACTCAAAACACGGGATCGTGAACCACTGATCGATTTCACCGTATTAGCATCAGACAGACAAACCATGATGTTCCATGACAAATATTGCCGATCTTGAGATTTTTTCACGTGTGGTTTCAGCCGGCAGCCTGTCGGGAGCGGGACGCGAACTGGGGCTGTCGCCGGCGGTCGTGTCCAAAAGACTGCGCAAGCTGGAAGACCGGCTTGGCACACGGCTCTTGCAGCGCACCACGCGCCAGGTCGCGCTGACGGAGGCCGGCCAGGGGTTTTACGAGCGCGTCGTCGCCATCATTGCCGGCATCGAGGAGGCAGAGGCGTTCGTGACGCGACGTTCCACGCAGCCGCGCGGCACCTTGAAGATTTCCGCACCGACCTCGTTCGCACGCATGCACATCGCACCGCATCTCGGCGCCTTCATGCGCGAAAATCCCGACCTGTCGATCAATCTCGTCTTGTCGGACGATTTCGTCGACATTGTCGGCGACGGCTTCGACCTTGCCATCCGCATCGCCGAACTGTCGGATTCCAGCCTCGTGGCGCGCCGGCTCGCGCCGGTCGAGCGGGTGCTGGTCGCCGCCCCGTCCTACCTGTCGGAGCATGGGTTGCCGCAATCGATAGAGGATCTGGAACGGCATGTCTGCCTGCCCCAGCACAACAACGAGGCCTGGCGGCTCGAAGGTCCGCACGGTCCGGTCGTCTACCGGGCCGAAGGACCGCTGCAGACCAATTCCAGCGAAGTCCTGCGCGAAGCGGTGATCGCGGGAATGGGCCTCGCCCTGCGCTCGACCTGGGATATCGGCGCCGAGATCGCCTCGGGCCGGCTGGTGCGGGTCATGCCGGAATTCGCCGCCTCCAAGAGCGTGGCCATCCACGCCGTCTATCCCTCGCGCCGCTTCCTGCCGGCCAAGGTGCGGCTTTTCATCGACTATCTGGCCGGCCTCTACGGCCCCGTGCCCTATTGGGAAACGGCCCCGGACGGCGCCGGGTCGACGCCGGTCGACGGCGAAGCCCTCGCTCACACGCCGAGGCCGAACGGCAGCGCAGGACGCCCCAACGGCGCGCGGCCCTGATCGCGGAACCCTCATGAACACCGGTTCCAGGCCGACCGGCCTGAAGATGTCTTGTCGAAACCGAGCGTCGGTCTCGCAGTTCAAAAACGCGTCAAAACAATAAGGTGGAGCCGGTCTGCGAGTCCGCGAAAAGCAAAACGGCTCTAGGCGACGTGACGGCGGCGGATACGCCGCACCAGCCACCACACCGCAAGCACCACCGGCACGACGGCGAGCGCGGTCGTCTGCTCGGGCTTGAGCGGCAGGCCGAGATCGACCGCGCCCTTGGCCAGGTAGCCGGCAAGCCCGACCACGTAATAGGACACGGCCGCCACCGACAGTCCCTCCACGGTCTGCTGCAATCTGAGCTGGAGCTTGGCGCGTCGGTTCATCGAGCCGAGAAGATCCCGGTTCTGGCGTTCCACCTCGACGTCGACCCAGGTTCTGAGCAAATTCGCCGCGCGCGCCAGCTTGCGCGACAGATTGGCCTGCCGTTCCTCGATCGAACGACACGTGCGCATCGCCGGCGCAACCCGTCTTTGCAGAAACCCCGACCAGGTGTCGTAGCCGGGCACGGCCTCCTCGGCGAGCGCGGCCAGCCGCTCCTCCACAATGCCGTGATAGGCGCGGCTGGCGCCGAACCGGTAGAGACTGGCCGCCGCGTCCGCCTCCAGCTCGGCGGCAAGCTCGGTCAGTTCGTTCAACTGTCCCTCGCTGTCGCGGCGTTCGCCCGAGCGCATTTCGCCTGTGAGTTGCGCCAGCCTGTCCTCGATACGGCGTATGCGCGGCGACAGCGACTGTGCCAGCGGCAGGCCGAGCATGGCCAGCGTGCGATAGGTCTCGATGTCGAGAAGCCGTTGCGCCAGCGCCCCCACCCGCGCCGAGGTCAGCCCGCCGTCGAGCAGCAGGATACGCGTCAGGCCGTCGCCGTCCTGACGGAAATCGGTGGCGACCGCCGCCTTGCCGCCCTCGACGAGCGAATAGCACAGGCTCGCCGGATCGAAGTTTTCGATCAACCGCTCGGCGCGCGCGTCCCAGGGGCGAATATCGATCCGCACGCCCGAAATCACCGTTCCCGGCGCCGAAAATCCGTGTCCGAACGGTCCGGCGTCCCCCTGGTCATCGCCGCCGTTCGGCGGCCCCTCCCAGAAATAGGTGGAGAACTCGGTATGGCGCTCCCAGCGCAGCGTGCCACGGCCCCATTTCATCGCATGGTGGCGGGCCTGGCGATCCGGCGGCGCGACGCCGAGCCGCCGCGACAGCTCGGCAAGGACGGCTTGGTCGAGCGTGCTGCCGCCCTCTGTCATGAAGGCGAGCTGGACAAGCCGGCGCGGCGTTTCGATCGGCGGATGCGGGCGCGCATGCACCTCGCCGAGCGCCCCGGCCCGGCCGCCATAGGCCGGCAATCCCATCACGCTGCCGGAAAGCGAGCTCTCTTGCTGGGTTCCGGTCTCATCGTCACGCATCGGTGTTTCCGCCTCCCAATGGCAAGACCAGCTTAATCGATTGACACCACCCGTCCATGCGGCATGGCGCCTCCGCCGCGCCTGCTTGTCCCGCAAAGTGGATAAAAAAATTGACCAGTGCGGCGAGTGTTTCTAAGACTGGGGCGATTGTCACTTGCCGGACGGTACTCTTGCACGAGGTCTACACCCGAATCCAGCATGCCCGCACCGCCGACGAGGTCGTGCGCCGCATCGAGGATCTGATCCTCGAGGGCGTCCTGCGGCCGGGCGACCGTCTGCCGGGCGAACGCGATCTGTCGAGCCGGCTCGATGTCTCGCGGCCGATCCTGCGTGATGCGCTCAAACAACTCGAGACGCGCGGGCTGGTCGTCTCGCGCCACGGCGACGGCACCCGGGTCGCGGACCTCATCGGCGAAGTGTTCACGGCGCCGGTGATGGATCTCGTCGCCACCCACGGCAAGGCGATCGCCGACTATCTGGAATATCGACGCGAGATCGAGGGCATCGCCGCCGGCTTCGCCGCCGCCCGCGCCACCGAAGACGACCGCGCCCTCTTGTCCGACATTCTTGCGCGCATGCGCCAAGCGCACGGTCACGCCGATTTCGAGCGGGAGGCGGCACTCGACGTCGAGTTCCACAACACCGTCGGCGAATGCGCCCACAACATCATCCTTCTGCACACGCTGCGCTCGTGCTACCGGCTCCTGGCCGACGGGGTCTTTTTTAACCGCGGGCTGATCTATGCGCTGCCCGACGCGCGCGATACGCTGCTTCAACAACATGTCGCCATCGGAGAGGCGGTCCTGGCGGGCGACCCGGACAGGGCCGGCCGGGCCGCGCGCGACCATATCGATTTCGTGGAGAAGGCGATGAGCGAAGCCGAACGCACCCAAAACTGGCAGAAAATCTCGCGTCTGCGCTCGTTGCAGCGCGCGGCCGGGCAGAAGCCCGCGCAAGGAGGCGAGCGTTGAGCGATTCTGGTCAAGCACGGCCGAAGGTCGGCCTGTTCGTCACCTGTCTGGTCGACCTGTTCCGACCCCAGGTCGGCTTCGCCGCCGTCAAACTGATCGAGGAGGCGGGCTGCGACGTCGACGTGCCGATGGCCCAGACCTGCTGCGGACAGCCGGCCTATAATTCCGGCGACAGCGCGGACGCGCGCGACATCGCGCAAGCCACCATCCGCGCCTTCGAGGGGTTCGACTATGTCGTGGCGCCGTCCGGCTCCTGCGCCGGCATGCTGAAAAAGCACTATCCGCAGCTTTTCTCCGACGACCCGGACTGGCGCGCGCGCGCCGAGGCGTTTTCTGTCCGGGTGCACGAGCTGGTGAGCTTCCTGACCGACATCATGGGCCTGGACGCGGTCGCGGCCACCCACCCGGCCACCGCCACCTATCACGATTCCTGCTCGGGCCTGCGCGAACTCGGCATCGCCGCCCAGCCGCGCGCGCTGCTCGCCTCGGTCGAGGGGCTGACGCTGAAGGAAATGCGCGATCCCGACGTGTGCTGCGGTTTCGGTGGCACGTTCTGCGTCAAATATTCCGACATCTCCAACGCGATCGTGGAGAAAAAAACCCAGACCATCGAGGCGAGCGGGGCCGAGCTGCTTCTGGCCGGCGATCTCGGCTGCCTGATGAACATGGCCGGCAAGCTGAAACGGCAAGGCTCGGCGATCGAGGCGCGCCATGTCGCCGAGGTCCTCGCCGGCATGACGGACACCGCACCGATCGGCGGCAAAGGTTAATCCATCCACGGGGCCGAACGCCATGGAAGTCACTTCACCGACATTCAAGCAGAACGCGGTCCACGCGCTCCACGACGCCCAGCTTCAAAAGGCGCTCGGCAATGTGCGCGCCGGCTTCATCGACAAACGCCGCAAAGCCGCCGATGCGCTGCCCGAGTTCGACGCGCTGCGCGACGCCGCACGCGACATCAAGGACCACACGCTCGCCCATCTCGACCTCTATCTGGAGGCCTACGAACAGAAGGTGACGGACTCGGGCGGCCATGTGCACTGGGCCGAAACGGCGGAGGACGCGCGCCGCATCGTTCTCGACATCTGCCGCATGCAAAACGCCCGCACGGTCACCAAGGGCAAATCGATGATCACCGAGGAGATCGCGCTCAACGATTTCCTGCAGCTCGCCGGCATCAAGGCGGTGGAAACCGATCTCGGCGAATACATCATTCAGTTGCGCAACGAGCATCCCAGCCACATCATCGCCCCGGCCGTGCATGTGAACAAGGATCAGGTGGAAGCCGATTTCCGCCGCGTCCACGACTACCTGCCCGACGATCGCGACCTGACCGAACCCGAAACCCTGCTCGACGAGGCGCGCCGCGTACTGCGCGCCCAATATTTCGAGGCCGAGGTCGGCATTACCGGCGCCAATTTCCTCGTCGCCGAAACCGGCAGCTCGGTGATCGTCACCAATGAGGGCAATGGCGACCTGACCCAATTGCTGCCGCGCGTGCACATCGTGATCGCCTCGATCGAGAAAATCGTGCCGACGCTCAACGATGTCAGCCAGATCCTGCGCGTGCTGGCGCGTTCGGCGACCGGCCAGGACATGAGCGTCTACACCACCTTGTCGACCGGACCGCGCCGCAAGGGCGATCCGGACGGACCGGAGCAATATCACGTGATCCTGCTCGACAACGGCCGCACCTCGATGCTCGGCACCGAGTTCCAGGACATGCTGCGCTGCATACGCTGCGGCGCCTGCATGAACCATTGCCCGGTCTACCACGCCGTCGGCGGCCACGCCTATGGCTGGGTCTATCCCGGTCCGATGGGCGCGGTTCTCACCCCCTCGCTGATCGGCGTCGACAAGGGCGGACATCTGCCCAACGCCTCGACCTTCTGCGGCCGCTGCGAAAGCGTGTGCCCGATGCGCATCCCCCTGCCCAAGATGATGCGGCATTGGCGCGAGCGCGAATTCGAGCGCGGCCTCAACCCGGCCACCCAGCGCTACGGCCTGAAAATCTGGGCCGCCTTCGCCAAGCGTCCGCGGCTCTATAATTTTGCCACCTCGATGGCGATCCCGCTGCTTGCCTTGTTCGGCGGGCGCAAGAAGCGGTTCTCGTTTCTGCCTCTGGCCGGCGGCTGGACCAGGCACCGCGACCTGCCGGCTCCGGAGTCGCGAACCTTCATGCAGCAATGGCGCGAACGCGAAAGCGGCAAGCAGAGGGCGGCGGCATGAGTGCGCGCGATGCGATCATGGGCAAGCTGCGCAAGACGCTCGGCGCCGGGGCCGACGATGCCACCCGGCGCGAGACGGTCGCGAAGCGGCTGGCGAAACCGCCGAAAGGCATCGTGCCCGAGCGCGGCCAGGGCAGCGACGCCCAGAAGGTCAAGCTGTTCTGCCAGATGGCCGAGGCGGTGGCGGCCAGCGTGACGCGCGTACGTTCGCCCGAGCGCGTGCCGAAAACGGTCTCGGACTATCTGCGCGCCAAAAACCTGCCCGCCTCCGTGCGCATGGGCGCCGACCGCCGGCTGAAGGCGATGCCTTGGGACAAGCTGAAATCATTGGAACTGAAATATGGACCGTCGGACGGTTTCGACGAGGTCGGCGTCAGCCATGCCTTCGCCGGCATCGCGGAAACCGGAACGGTGGCGCTGCTGTCGGGCAAGGACAATCCGTCCACGGTGAATTTCCTGCCCGAGCATCATATCGTGGTGGTGGACGCCAAGGACATTGCCGGCGACCTGGAAACCGTACTTTCCGGCCTGCGGCGCAAATTCGGCAAGGGCGGCATGCCGCGCACCCTCAATTTCGTCACCGGCCCGTCACGCTCCGGCGACATCGAGCAGAAGATCATTCTCGGCGCGCACGGCCCGCGCGCGCTGCACCTGATCGTCGTCGGCTGAGGCCGCCGTCGTGACCGGCGTGCATTTCCTCGACGCCGCCGCGCCGGACGGCATCCGGCTCTACGCGATCGGCGACGTGCACGGCCGGCTCGACCTGCTGCGCGCCATGCACGGCCAGATCCGCGCCGAACTGATGCGCGACAAGCCGGCCGACTGGCGCATCGTCCATCTCGGCGACTATGTCGACAGGGGCCCCGACTCCAAGGGCGTTCTCGCCTTTCTCGCCGAGCGCATCGCGGAGGACCCGCATATCGTCGCCCTCGCCGGCAATCACGACACGAATTTCCGCGCGTTTCTCGACGATGGCGACACGAGCGGTCTGTTTAGCCGCTATGGCGGCATCGACACGGCGCGCTCCTACGGGATCGCAGCCGATTTCTCGAACCCGGCCGCGGCCGAGAAAAGCCGCGCTGCGCTCGCAGTCGCGGTCCCGTCAGCCCACAGGAACTTTGTCGACGGCCTGCCGCGCTCGGTCGCGTTCGGCGACTTCTTTTTCTGCCATGCCGGCATCAGGCCCGGGGTGTCGCTTGCCGACCAGGACCCGCATGACCTGATCTGGATCCGCGAGCCGTTCCTGAGCCATGCGGGCCTGCACGAAAAAGTGGTGGTGCACGGCCACACGCCGCAGGACGAGGCCGAAATCATGCCCAACCGCGTCAATGTCGACACGCTCGCCTATGCCAGCGGGCGCCTGACGGCCTTTGTCGTGGACGGGCACGAAAAGCGCCTTCTGGAAGCCCGCACGGATTAAAAGATCAGTTCCGGCCAGCGCCGACGCCGTAGCCGTCGGTGACGAGATGGCCCGAATGGGCGTCGGCCGAATAGATGCCAATCCCCCAGATCGCGATTCCGGAGAGCATGAGGAAGGAAAGGAGCGCAGCTTTCACGGGCGTCATCGTCTCTGTTGTCTTTCTTCGTATTAAAAATGATCGTGGTTACGATTCGGTTGCAGAAAATCAGAAATATGTAACAGGCCTTTGTCTCCACCCTCGCGACGCCGCCCTCCGGCGGGGTCCCGGCAGGAGAGCCATGCCCTTAATGCGCTAACCCGTCCGGGGCTAGTCTTCTGTGAAGCGTTCCACATGCGGGTGAAGAAGGCGTATCAAAAATGCCACGCAACGCGTCCGCCCAGCGGCAGCTTCGATGACGTGTCAGATCACGCTCGCCCAGGCCCGTGCCAGGGCAAGCCCCGCCGCGTCGGCCGCCGGCCCATGGCGTTCGGCTTCGCGCTCGAACCGGGCCGGCCAGTCCGGTTGCCTTTCGGCGAGATCCTCGCGAAACACCGCGTTCCAGCGCCGCACCAGCGCCCTGTCGGCCTCGAAATGAAACTGGATGCCGTAGCCGGCGCGACCGACGCGGAAGGCCTGGTTTTCGGCCGCGCTGTTCCTGGCCAGCCTGAGCGCACCCGGCGGCAGGGTGAACGTGTCGTCGTGCCATTCGAAGACCGGGAACCGGGCCGGCGCGACACGCAACACGGGGTCGCTGTCGCCATCCCGCGTCCGTTCCACAACCCGCCAGCCAAATTCCGTCGCCGCACCGATCAGGTTGCGCCCGCCCATCGCCCGGGCAAGCACCTGCGCCCCGAGGCAGATGCCGAGCACGGCCCGGTCGGCAACCACGAAATCGTGCATCAGACGGGCAAGCTGCGGCAGATAGGGATGGTTTTCATCGTCGAGCGCGTTCTGGGCACCGCCGAGAACGACGAGCCCGTCATGCCCGCGTTCCGTTCCGGGCAGGCGGTCGCCGGCGAAGGTTCGGCAAACCTCGATTTCCGCCCCGGCTTCCGCGAGGGCGCGCGCGACCAGTCCCAGGCTGGTTTCATCGAAATTCTGGACGACGAGAACGCGCATCGGACGGGATAGAACCGAATTCGGGTGGCAGCGACGTCGCCCAGCGATACCATGCCCCGGCTCAGACGCAAACGCCGGATTGCGATCGGGGAAACGAAGACATGCCGCTGCAGAACCGCGTCGATCCTTTCGGCCAAATCCGGGCCACGGCCGCGCGCGGGCTTTTCACCGGCAATCGCGGCATCCTGCACGACCCCGAGACCAGGACGCTGACGGCCAAACGCTGGACCACCAAGGCCTGGATCGTGTGTTCATGCGCGTTTGGCGGCCGCCGGCGCGTGGTGATGGGGCGCAACGCGCCGTCCGGCAATGCCGGCTGGACCGAACTGTTTTTTCTCGACGAGGCGACCGCGCTGGCCGCCGGCCACCGACCGTGCTTCTTTTGCCGCCGCGAGGAGGCCACAACGTTCGCTTCCTGCTTCGCCGCCGGAAACGGCCTCGACGCGGCGCGTGCGCCGGCAATCGACGCCCGTCTCCACCGCGAGCGCCTGACCCCGCCGCACGAACGTCTATCCGTCTGGGGCGACGCCGTCCGCACCCTGCCCGACGGCGCCATGGTGGCGCACGACAAGCAGGCCCTGCTGGTTGTCGGCGGCGCGTTGCGGCGCTGGAGCTTCACCGGATATGGCCCCGCGCCGGCTTTTTCGAGCCGTCCGGATACACGGCTGCGCCTGGTAACGCCGCCGGCCACGCTCGCCGCGCTCAAGGCCGGCTACAAACCGGTCCTGCACGAAACCGCCCGCACGGGGTCTTCGGCAGCACCCACCGCTTAACGGCCGCGAAACCATGCCGCGTAACGTGACGGTAGGGCGGACCGCGTAAATCTGCTGCATCCGGACGAACAGATACGCATTTTACGGAGGGCATGGTGGGGCTGGACAGTTTTACGCTTTTCGCCGCCAATGCCGTCGTGCTCGCCTTGATGGCTGTCGCCTTCCATTTCGCCAGGCGCAGCAATCCCGACCAGGCCTATTGGCACTCCTGGTGTGCCGGCAATCTGCTGCTGGCCGCGGCGCTGGTGTTCTTCATGATCCCCGCGCGCCTGCCCGAGACACTGTCGATGATCGTACCCAACGGGCTGCTGCTTGCCGGCTTCGGCCTGCGCTGGCGCGCCGCGCGCGAGTTCAGCGGGCGCGCCAGCCCCGCGCGCAGCACCTGGGCGCCGACCGTCCTGTTCCTGGTCCTGTGCGCCATTCCGCCGGTCGCCGGTTCCTATGCCACCATCTACAGCATCGTGAACATCCTTCTGGCCACGCTCGCCGGCGCGGCCGCCTGGGAGTTCTGGCGCGACCGCGCCGACCAGCTGCCGTCGCGCTACGGGCTGGTCGCCGCCTACGCGCTCTTGTCCTTGTCCTTCGCCGCACGGGTGGTGCAGGGCCTGTTCGTGGGCGACGGTTTCGACGCCTATCTTCCCTACGACGCCATGCTCACGCTGCACCTGATGATCGCGCTGCTGCACACGCCGGCAAGCGGCGCCTTCGCCCTGTCGATCGCCTATGAACGGACCACGGCGAAACTGCGTCACGCCGCCGCGCATGATTCGCTGACCGAACTGCTCAATCGCGGCGCCTTCGAGCGCGAAGTCGCCGCGCGGATGCGCCGCGACGGCAATGCCGGCCAGGCCGTGCTCCTGCTCGACATCGACCGCTTCAAGCGCGTCAACGACCGCTACGGCCATGCCGCCGGCGACGCCGTCCTGCGCGCCTGCGCCCGCGTGGTGGAGGAGGTGGCGGGTCGGGACGCGCTGGTGGCGCGCATCGGCGGCGAGGAATTCGCGGTTCATCTGCACGGCGCCACCGCGCACGAGGCCGAGCAGGCGGCCGAGCGCGTTCGCATCGCCGTCCAGGCGGAACCCGTCACCACCGGCGAGCACACGCTCACCATCACCGTGAGCGTCGGCTGGTTCTGGCACTACGATGCCGGGCTCGGCCTGGAGACGATGCTGCGCCGGGCCGACGTCGCGCTCTATCGCGCCAAGCAGACCGGCCGCAACCGCGTCGAGCGCCTCGCCGCGTAGCCGGTCGCAGCCGCAGCGCGCGCGTCTTTACCGGGCAGAACCGCTCTTGACCGCCGCGGCCGGCACGCGCATTGCTCGCCCATGCGTGCCAATTATACGATGCAGCGGCTGTTCCTCGACGCCGATCTGACGCCTGAGGCGACCGTCGCGGTGAGCCCGAACCAGGCCCATTATCTGCTCAATGTTCTGCGCATGCGCGAGGGCGCCGAACTGCTGGTCTTCAACGGACGCGACGGCGAATGGCGGGGCCGGCTTGCCGCAAGCGGCAAGAAATCCGCCAGCCTGTCCCTGATCGAGCAGACGCGGCCGCAGCCCGCGCCTACAGATCTCCTTTATTGTTTCGCGCCGCTGAAAAAGGGCCGGCTCGACTACCTGGTGCAAAAGGCGGTGGAAATGGGCGCCGGCGCGCTCGCCCCGGTCATCACCCAGCACTGCCAGATGCACAAGCCGGGTATCGAGCGGCTCAGGGCCAACGCGCTCGAAGCGGCCGAGCAATGCGGCATCCTTGCCGTGCCCCCCGTTCACGCCCCCGTCAAGTTCGACCGGCTTATTGCCGACTGGGACCCCGGACGGCGGCTGATCTTCTGCGACGAGAGCGCTGAAACCAACAACCCGCTGACCGCCCTGCAGGCGCTTGAGACCGAGCGGATTGGGCTGATCGTGGGTCCCGAGGGCGGTTTTTCCGACGCCGAACGCCGCACCCTGCACGCCCTGCCTTTCGTTACCGCCATCCCGCTCGGTCCGCGCATCCTGCGCGCCGACACCGCCGCCGTGGCGGCGCTGGCCGTCATTCAGGCAACGATCGGCGACTGGCGCTAAGCCATGGCCTGCCGAAGGGGCGCTCGGCTTGGCGATCGGCACATGCCCACCGCCGCAAAGCTGACGCGCCCCGACGCAATCTGAGCGGACGCGACAGCCGGACGGCAGGTTCAGCAAGCCGGAATTTTCCTCCGGCACGCTTGCCAACCGCCCGCCGGCCGTGCGACCAGAACCTTCTCCTGGCGGCGGGCGCGCATCGTGTCCGCCGCGTCGCTTCAACCTCACCCCAGACAGGACTGACGCCGGCCATGGCACGCGCGCTCGGGCTCGATTTCGGCACGACCAACTCCGTCCTTGCGGTCGCAGACCCGTCCGGCACCGCCACGCACTCGCTGCCGTTTCGCTCCAGCGCCGGCACGACCGACGCCATGCGCACCGCGCTTGCCTTCATGAAGGAGGGGCGCAGCACGCAGTCGCTGCGCATCGAGGCGGGCGAGGCCGCGATCGGGCTGTTCATCGAACATCCGGGCGATTGCCGCTTCCTGCAATCGATCAAGACATTCGCGGCCAGTACGGTCTTTCAGGCCACCACCATCTTCGCCAAGCGCCATTCCTTCGAGGACCTGATGGAGGTTTTCCTGCGCCGGCTGCAAGCCTATGCGGGCGACGCCTGGCCCGCCGAGATTGCCCGGCTGGTGGTCGGCCGGCCGGTGCGTTTTGCCGGTTCGAATCCTGACGAGCGCCTGGCTCTCGAGCGCTATCAGGCCGCCCTCGCCCGGTTCGGCTTTCCCGAGATCCACTTTATCTACGAGCCGGTCGCCGCCGCCTACTGGTTCGCCCAGCAGCTAACGCGCGATGCCACCGTGCTGGTCGCCGATTTCGGCGGCGGCACGACCGACTATTCGCTGATCCGCTTCGAACATCATGCCGGCGCCGTGCGCGCCGTGCCGCTCGGTCATGCCGGGGTCGGCGTTGCGGGCGATCATTTCGACTACCGCCTGATCGACAGGCTGGTCGCCCCGGAAATCGGCAAAGGCAGCCAGTTTCGCAGTTTCGGCAAATTGCTCGACCTGCCGGCCAGCTATTTCGCCAATTTCGGGCGCTGGAATCAGCTCTCGATCTTCAAGACCACGCGCGAATTCGCCGAGTTGAAATCGTTGCTGCGCCACGCGACCGAACCGGAAAAACTCCAGCTTTTCGTCGACCTGATCGATTATGACGAAGGCTATCCGCTCTACCAGGCGATCGCGGCAACCAAGATGGCGCTGTCGGAGGCGACGGAGGCCGAATTCCATTTCCCCCCGCTCGGCCCGGCCGGCCGCAAGACCGTCCGTCGCGCCGACTTCGAGACCTGGATCGCCGACGACCTGGCGCGCATGGAAGGTGCGCTCGACGACGTGCTGACTGCCACCAGCACCCCGGCCGACGCGGTCGACAAGGTCTTCCTCACCGGCGGCAGCTCCTTCGTCCCGGCCGTGCGCGCCATTTTTTCGCGCCGCTTCGACGCCGTGCGCGTCGAAAGCGGGGGCGAGTTGCTCTCGATCGCCCACGGTCTGGCGCTGATCGGCGAAAGCGACGATATCGGGCAATGGACGCGCTAAGCGTCCCGACGATCAAGCGCCTTTGAACCACCGGTCAGGTTTTTTTGCTTGATTGCGCCTGCCGGCTCGGCCATCACTCGCCCGCCGGCGCGAATTCGGCCACATCCTTGCCTGGGAAGCTTTCATGGCGCGTGACACGACCGATATTCGCTCGATCGAAACCGTCGACGAGCTCGTCGACTACCTTGCCGCGGGCAACAAGCCGCGCGCCGACTGGCGCATCGGCACCGAACACGAGAAATTTCCCTTCTACGCCGACGGCAACAGCCCGGTGCCCTATGGCGGCGAGAACGGCATCAAGGCGCTTCTGGAAGGCATGCAGCGGGTGCTCGGCTGGGAGCCGATCGTCGACGCCGGCAATATTATCGGCCTGGTGGAGCCGACCGGCAGCGGCGCGATCTCGCTCGAGCCCGGAGGCCAGTTCGAACTCTCCGGCGCACCGCTGGAGACGCTGCACCAGACCTGCCGGGAAGGAAACGCCCACCTGGCCCAGCTGCGCCAGATCGCCGAGCCGCTCGGCATCCGCTTCCTCGGTCTCGGCGGCAGCCCGAAATGGACGCTGGCCGAAACGCCGAAAATGCCGAAATCGCGCTACGACATCATGACGGCCTACATGCCCAAGGTCGGCCGCCACGGCCTCGACATGATGTACCGGACCTGCACCATCCAGGTGAATCTCGATTTTTCCAGCGAAGCCGACATGCGCCGCAAGATGCAGGTGTCGCTGAAGCTGCAGCCGCTGTCGACGGCGCTGTTTGCCAACTCGCCCTTCACCGAAGGCAAGCCCAACGGGCTTAAATCCTGGCGCGGCGAGATCTGGCGCGACACCGACAATCAGCGCTCCGGCCTGCTGCCGTTCTGTTTTTCGCCCGAGTTCGGTTTTGCCGACTATGTCGAATGGGCGCTCGACGTGCCGATGTATTTCATCATCCGCGACGGCCGCTACCACGACTGCACCCACGTCACCTTCCGCCAGTTCATGGACGGCGCGCTCAGGAATTCCGTTCCCGACGGCGTGCCCACCATGGGCGACTGGGCCAACCATTTGTCGACGCTTTTTCCCGATGTGCGCCTGAAGCGTTTTCTGGAAATGCGCGGCGCCGATGGCGGACCGTGGCGACGCATCTGCGCACTGCCCGCCTTCTGGGTGGGCCTGCTCTACGACGAGGCGGCGCTGGACGCCGCCGAAGCGCTCACCGCGAACTGGTCGTTCGAGGAGGTCGGCGCGATGCGGGACGCCGTCCCGCGCGAGGGGATCGACGCCAGTTTCCGCGGCCACAGCCTGCGCGAGATGGCGCGCGAAGTGCTGGCGATCGCGCATATGGGGCTGAAAAACCGCGATCTGCGCAACCATGACGGCTATGACGAGACCAGCTTCCTGTCGCCGCTCGACGAGGTGGTGGCGCGCGGCACCACGTCCGCCGACGAAATGATCGACGCCTTCCACACCCGCTGGGGCGGCTCGATCGAGCCGGTCTTCCTCGAATACGCTTACTGAGCGCCGGTCGCCCGCGCCGGCCCTTGATCGGCCCGCCGCCGAGGCCGTTTGCGCGACACCCATATTGGGATAGGCTCCGAGGGCCAAGAACGCTCCGGAGACCGCCATGCTGCCGCTCTACGACATGATCGCCAACGCCCAGAACGGGCGGGCCATGGATCTGCTGGCCCGTCAGTTCAACTTGAGCCAGCAGCAGACCCAACTTGCGCTCGAGGCGCTGCTGCCGGCCTTCAGCCAGGGCCTGAAGCGCAACGCCGCCGATCCCTACGGCGTCGGCGCGTTTTTGTCCGCGCTCTCCTCCGGTCGCCACGCGCCTTATTTCGACGACGCCGCCAACGCCTTCTCCGCGCAGGGCGTCGCGGAAGGAAACGGCATTCTCGGCCATCTGTTCGGCTCCAAGGAGCTGTCGCGCGCCGTCGCCGCCCAGGCCGCCCAGGCGACCGGCCTCGGCCAGGACGTTCTCAGGCAGATGTTGCCCGTCATCGCCGCCATGGTGATGGGGGGCCTGTTCAAGCAGTCGACCGGCCAGTTGGACGGCGACGTCCGCGCCCAGTCGGTGCAGCCCAATTTCGGCGCCGCCGGGTTCGGCGGTTCCGGCAATCCGCTCGGCGAGATCATCGCCGAAATGATGCGCCAGGGCGCCGGCAACAGCGGCACCGCCCCCCGCCAGCCGCCGCACCCGCAGGCCGCGCCCTCTCCCTTCGACAACCCGTTCGGCAAGGTGCTGCAAGACATGTTCGGCGGCGCCATGCAGCAACAGCCCCCGTCTCGACCGCAGACGCGCGAAGACGGGCGGGAGGCACAGGCCGACAATCCGCTCGGGCGCATCTTCGAGGAGATGATGCGCGGTGCGCAGCCGCGCAGGACCGAGGCGCCGGAGCCGGCCAGGCGCCGCCCGCGCGCCAATCCGAGCGGCCGGCCGCGCACGCCCTATGACGATCTTTTCGGCGACATGTTCGAAACCGGCCGCCAGACGCGCGACGACTATCAAAAAGGCATGGAATCGGTATTCGACCAGTTCCTGCGCGGCATGGACCGGCATCGCTGAGGCCGGCGCGCCGCCCCGCCTGCCCGCAACCGGCCTGCGGGAGGGCAAGAAAAAGCCCGGCCTCCGCGGGGTGAGAGGCCGGGCAGTGGGCAGGCAAGGGCCGGGGGGAAAGCCGGCGGGAGTGTCTAGCCTGCGGGAAACGGTTCGGGTCGGTCAGGAAACCAGCCGCGCACCGCGTTCGATCTCGCGGCGGCGTGCCTGCGCCATGGTGCCGAGAACCGAGGTCGGATCGACGCCGCCCGACACCTGATAGGCGACGTGAAGATCGCCGCGCACCAGGCCGATATCGGCAAGCTGGGCATCCGTCATCTCGCCGAGGCGGTAGATTTCGCGACGGTTCTTCCAGGCGCGGAACTGCCGTCCTACCCAACCGGCAAAACGATTGAGCGCTGCCGCCACGACCCGCGGTCGGGTGGTGGCTGAGGCAAAGGACATCGTCTCGTGGTCGGTCGTGGTCATGGCGGTTCTCCTGCGCGCCGAACGTGCGCATCCGCTCGCGCGGTGATCGTTCACCGCCACTTGCAAAAGCGTCGCACCGTTCAACGGGACGCGGCATGTCTCGCACGCGGCAATTGATTAGTCGAACGAATGTTTTTAATCTTTAGGATCAAAACATCTGATGGGTAACATCATGGCCGCCCCGCTCGACCTCGACCAGCTTCAGACCTTCATCGCCATTGCCGACACCGGCAGCTTCACCCGCGCCGCCGAGGAGGTCCACCGCACCCAGTCGGCGGTGTCGATGCAGATGCGGCGCCTCGAGGAGCGGATCGGCAGGCCGCTGTTCGAAAAGAACGGTCGCGTCAACCGACTTTCGGAAGACGGCGAAAGGCTGCTGGCCTATGCCCGGCGCATGCTGCGCCTCAGCCGCGAGACGATCGCCGCCTTCGACGAGCGCAGCCTTGAAGGCCAGGTGCGCATCGGCACGCCGGACGACTACGCCGATCGCTTCCTGCCCGAGATCATGGCCCGCTTCGCCCGCTCCAATCCGCGCGTGGAGCTGTCGGTCGTCTGCGAACCGACGGTCAATCTGATCGAACAGGTCAGGCGCGGCACGCTCGACATCGCCCTGGTAACCCACGACGATGAAAAGGGCGTCGGCCAGGTCGTGCGGCGCGAGCCGCTTTTGTGGGTCGCTTCATCGAACCATTGCGTGCACGAACAGGATATTTTGCCGCTGGCGGTCGGACGGCCGTCCTGCCTGTGGCGCCGCGCCGCCATCGACGTGCTCGACCGCATGGAGCGCGACTACCGCATCCTGTTCACGAGCTGGTCCGCGACCGTCATCATCGCCTCCGTGCTGAGCGGACTGGCGGTGTCGGTGCTGCCCGAATGCGCGCTGCGGCCGGGTATGCGGATTCTGAGCGAAAATGACGGGTTCGGCGCCCTGCCCGACTGCCGCATCGGCCTGATTCGCGGCCAGACCGCGCAACCGGCGATCGTTGAGGCGCTGGCTCGCCACGTCTCCGAAAGCCTCGACAACATCTCGCTGCCGGCCGCCGGGGACGACGCGGGCTTCGATTTCGCCGCGCCGGCGCCCGGTCGCACGCGCCGCCAACGGCCCGGCGCACTGCCGGTCTGGTAAGACCGGAGCGCTATTTTTCCTGGTCGACCAGACCGCGCACGAACCAGCGCTGCAAAAGCACCACCACCAAAACGGGAGGCGCCATAGCCAGCAGCGTCGTCGCCATGGTCAAATTCCAGCGCGTGTCGGCATTGTCGGTCGGCAGGGTACGCGCGACCCCGATCACCACCGTGGTCATGTCGGCCTGCGTCGTCACCAGCAGCGGCCACAAATACTGGTTCCAGCCATAGATGAACAGGATCACGAACAGCGCCGCGATCGAGGTGATCGACATCGGCAGCAGGATGTCGAAGAAGAACCGCATCGGGCTCGCCCCGTCGACCTTCGCCGCCTCGCACAGCCCGTCGGGCACGACCAGAAAGAACTGGCGAAACAGGAAAGTGGCCGTCGCCGAGGCGATCAGCGGCAGGATCAGGCCGGAATAGGTGTCGAGCATGGAAAAGTTGAGCCCGATATCGATGCCCGCCAGCGAGATGATCGACGTCAACGGCCGGGCGACATTGGCCACCACCTCGAAGGTCGGCACGATCCGCACCTCCACCGGCAGCATCAGCGTGATGAAGATCGCCCAGAACGCGACCATGCGGAAGCGAAAGCGGAAATAGGTGATGGCGAAGGCCGAAAGCAGCGAGATCGCCAGCTTGCCGGCGGTGATGCCGAGCGCCATCACCGTCGAGTTCAGCAATTGGCGCTGCAGATCGTCCTTGGTCCAGGCCGCGCGCAGATTCTCCCACAAATAGCCGCCCGGCGGGGTCATGAGGTCGAGGCTTTGCGCGCTGTCGGGCTGCGACGCGATGACGAAGGCGTAGTAGACCGGCAAGAAGATCGCCACCAACCCGATCGCGAGGATCAGCCAGCAGACGGCGTCGAAACGGGGTGTATGTTCGATCATGATCCCATCAGGCGTAGTTGACGCGACGTTCGACGTAGCGGAATTGCAGGAATGTCAGCACGATTACGATCGCCATCAGCACGATCGACTGCGCGGCCGACGAGCCGTAGTCCTGGGCCTGAAAACCGTCCTTGTAGACCTTGTAGACCAGGATGCGGGTGGCGCCGCCGGGACCGCCCTCGGTGACCGCGTCGACGATGCCGAACGTGTCGAAAAAGGCGTAGATCACGTTCATGACCAGCAGGAAGAAGGTGGTCGCGCTCAACAGCGGCAGCACGATATCGCGCAGCCGCCGCATCGGCCCGGCGCCGTCGATCGCCGCCGCCTCGATCAGGCTGCGCGGGATCATCTGCAGGCCCGCGAAGAAGAAGACGAAATTGTAGGAAACCTGTTTCCAGGCTGCCGCGGCGACGATCAGGACCATCGCGTCGGTGCCGTCGAGCAACGGATCCCAGTCGATGCCGAGCCCCCTGAGCGCCAGGGCGAGCACGCCGAACGCCGGGTGAAACAGAAACAGCCACAGCATGCCGGCGATCGCCGGCGCCACCGCATACGGCCAGATGACCAGCGAGCGCAGCACCATCGAGCCGTGCAAAACACGGTCGGCCGCGACCGCCAGCGCGAACGCCATGATCATCGCGGTTGCGGTTGTGGCGAGCGAAAAGACCAGCGTGACGCGGATGGAATCCCAGTATTCCGGCGATGTCAGAAGATCGCGGAAATTGTCGAACCCGACGAAAATCATCGTGTTGAAGAACGGATCGGACAGGAAAAACGCCTGCACGATCCCCTCGCCCGCCGGCCAGAAGAAAAACACCGCAAGCACCACAAGCTGCGGCGCCAGCAGCAGCCAGGGCAGCACGCGTCCCTTGAAGACGACCTTTTTGTCACGACCCGACATGGATGTTTCCAAATACAAAGGAGGAACCGCCGCCGGCCGGAAGCGGCGCGGCGGCGGCGTGAGGACGGCGAGGCCGCTGTGGTTATTCGATGGTCTTGGCGAACCGGTTGAGCAGCGGATTGCCGCGGCGCACCATGTCGTCGGCGGCCTCCTGGGCGCTCTTCTTCATCGACCAGACGTTTTCGAGTTCTTCGTTGATGATCTCGTCGACCTGGACCATGTAGCCGAGACGAATGCCGCGCGTATTGTCGCTCGGCTCGCGCATCAGCTGCTTGATGGCGAGTTCCTGATGCGGAAACTCGTCATAATAGCCCTTCTCCTTGGCCAGTTCGTAGGCGTCGACGGTGATCGGCACATAACCGGAATTCCGGTGCCAGTCGAATTGCATCTCGGGGCTGGCGAGGAAGTTGAAGAAGGCGGCCGCGCCGTCGTAGACGGGCTTGTCGAGCCCTTTCATCAAGAACAGGCCGGCACCGCCGATGAAGGAGTTGCGCGGCGTGTCGTTGTCGGCTTCGACCGGCAGCAGCGTGGCGGAAAAATCGAACTTGGCGTTCTGCGAGATGCCGCCATACCCGGCCGAGCTTTCCAGAAGCACCGCGCAGCGCTGATTGTAGAAAGCCTGGTGCGCGCCGGTCCACTGACGGCCCTGATATTCGTAGAGCCCGTCCTTGATCCAGCCCTGGATACGGTCCAGGTGATCGACGAAACGGGTCTTGTTGAAGGTGAGTTCGGCGTCTGGGCCCTGCATGCCGTTGGCCTTGCTGGCGAACGGCTGGTCTTCGATGAACGTATAGTTTTTCAGGACGATCCATTCCTGCCACGACGAGGTCACCGGGCACTCGTAGCCGGCATCCTTGAGCTTGCGCGCGGCAGCATCCAGATCGTCCCAGCTCGCCGGCACCTCGGCGATGCCGGCCTTCTCGAACGCGTCGGCATTGTACCACATCAGCGGCGTGGACGTGTTGAAGGGCATCGCCATCTGGTTGCCCTCGAACTGGTACATCGCCATCACCGGTTCGATGAAGCGTTCCCAATCGATCGTGTAGCCGGCATCGGCCATCACGGTGTCGACCGGCACCACCGCGTCGGAGAAGATAAGCGTCGGCACGGCCGGGCCATGGACCTGGGCGATGGCGGGCTGCTTGCCCGCACGCACGGCCGCGATGGTGGCGTTGATGGTATCGTCATAGGTGCCCTTGTAGGTCAGCACGATCTCGTAATCGTCCTGGCTGGCGTTGAATTCCTCGGCATAGCGCGCAAGCACCTTGCCGAGTTTGATGTCGGGCGAGAACGCGTGCCAGAAATGCACCTGGGTGGTGGCGAGCGCCGTGGTGGACGACAGCGCGACCATCGCACCGGCGGCGAAAAGGCCGATAAATCCGTTTTTCATGATTGGCTTGCTCCAGTTGAGAGGACAAAGGCGCGGGTCGCGCGCTCCTGTCGAAAAAGGCACCTTGCGGGGAAGGCGTGATAATGGTTAGTAAATTGCGATGACCGTTTTATGAAATTCGTTTATGACAAACAGGTAACGGCCCCGATGAATTTCACCCAGTTGCGCGCCTTCCATGCCGTCGCCCAGACCGGCAGCTTTTCCCAGGCCGCCCAGCACCTGGGCGTCAGCCAGCCGGCCGTCACGGTGCAGATCAAGGGGCTTGAGGAGGCGCTGGGGGCGCTGTTGTTCCTGCGCGGCGGCACGCGCGTGGAATTGACGGCGGAAGGCCAGCACCTGCTCGGCCTGGTGCCGCGCGTCCTGCATCTGCTCGAAGAGATGCAGCACAGCGTCGCCGCCACCCGCACCTTGATGCGCGGCCAGTTGCGGGTCGGCGTTTCGACGCCGGCGACGATCCTCGGCCTGCTTGCGCTCTATTCAAGCCGCTATCCGGGCATCGACCTGACGCTGCAGGACGGCAACACCAGTGAATTGATGGACGATCTCGACGGCAACCGGGTCGACGTCATCGTCACCTCGCAGCTCGCCTGCCGCAAACAGCTTTTCAATCTGCCGCTCGGACGCCAGGACCTCGTCCTCGTCGCCCGCTCCGATCACCCTCTGGCCGGAGAGGGCGAAATCGAGCCGCGAATGCTCGAGCGATGGCCGGTTTTGGTCCGCGAGGAACGGTCCGTCACCCGCGCCGTCTTCATGAACGCCATGCGCAAGGCCGGTATCAAGCCGCGCATTGCCGCCAGCCTCGGCAGCCGCGAAATGGTCAAGGAGGCGGCCGCGGCCGGCCTTGGCCTCGGCGTGGTCTTCGATGGAGAGGTCGGCCGGGACACCCGGCTGTCGACCCTGCGCCTGAAGGTCGACGCCGATCTCGGAGCCGAGGTCTATCTGAGCTGCCGTCCCGAACTCGCGGAGCTGGGATCGGTCGGCGCGCTCGTCCAACTCGCCCGCGATGAGGATGCCGGCAAGGCGTGACGCGACCTCACGACCCGCGCGCGAACAATTTGTGCGCCATCACGCCGACGCCCGCCTCGACCGCCTCGCAGGCGTCCAGCACCATATCCTCGCGGAAGCGCCGCCCGACGATCTGCACGCCGATGGGCAGGCCGTCATGGAAGCCGGCGGCGATATTACCGGCCGGCAGGCCCATGAAATTCATCGCGAAGGAATAATGCGCCTTGCCGAGCACCTCCATCGCGCCGTCGACGCCTTCGGCGTCGCGGTTCCAGCCGAACACCGGCCCGGTCAGGAACGGGGTCAGCACCAGCGGATAATCTTGCATGAACACCAGCCATTCGCGCGTGAAATGGGCCCGCTTGGCCATCGCCGCCAGCAGTTCCGTGCCTTCGAACGGCGCAAACAACGAAAAATAGTCCTCGAAGATGCGTTTGATCGTGTCGCTGCCATATTTGTCGATATCCGGCCCCAACAACGCGCGCACCTCGCCCATCAGCGCGCGGTAGCCGATTTCGCCGCATTCGCGCACCAGCGGCGGGTCGATCTCCACGATCTCGTAGCCGGCATCGGCCAGGCAGTCGGCCGCCTTGGTGATGGCCTGTTCGACGGCGGGATGCAGATCGAACTCGAACGTGTCGCGTGTGACCGCCACGCGCAGCGGGCCGGTCTCGACCGGCCCCTCGAACGGCATCGGCACCATCCACGGATCGTGCGGATCGTAGGCGATCAGCGCCTTCAGCCCGGCGCGCACGTCGCGCACTTCGCGCGCGATCACGCCCTGCACGGACATGATCTGCGCCAGAAGCCCGCGCTCGGCCTTGGCCGACGGATTGTAGGCCGGCACCCGGCCGAGACCAGGCTTGACCGTGGTCGCGCCGGTGGCCGCGCTGGGAAACCGCAGCGATCCGCCAATATCGTTGCCATGGGCGAGCGCGCCCATGCCCGACATCACCGCCGCCGAGGCGCCGCCGGACGAACCGCCCGGCGAGGCCCAGTCCGCCCAGGGGTTGAGCGTCCGCCCGTGCAGCTCGTTGTCGGTGGTGGCGCGGAAGGAGAATTCGGGCGTGTTGGTGCGCCCGATCACGATCGCGCCCGCCTTTTTCAGGTTTTTGACCACCGGCGCGTCGTCCGGCGCAATGATGTTCCTGAACGCGGTCACCCCGTTCGGGGTCGCGCGGCCCTTCTGGTCGACGTTTTCCTTGATCGTCACCGGCACGCCGTGCAGCGGGCCGACCGGTGCGCCCGACGCCGCCATCGTCGCATCGAGCCGGCGTGCCTCGTCGATCGCCGCCTCGCCGAGATCGTCGACCACGGCATTGATCGCGCCGTTGCGCGCGCGCATGCGTTCGACATTGGCGGTCACGGCTTCCTCGGCCGAAATCCGCCTGGCCGCGATTTCTTCGGCCAGTTCACAGGCACTCAACTGCCACAGGGCGCGTTCGCTCATGCCAGACCCCTTTTTCCTTGCTTCGTTCGGCCGCGCGCCGGCACGACCGTCCCCAACCGGTAGCGCGCGGTTGTCGGCCCGGCAAGCAGCACCGGCAAGGACCAGCAAAACGCCCGCGATGCGGCCAGCCGCCGCCGCGCGGTCGCACGGCGTCGTCCGCGCGGGCTTGACTTGACGGCGGCCGATCCCGCGAATGGGGTCATGAACGATTCCCCGACCAATGCGGCCGAATTCACCGTTTCGGAGATTTCCGTCGCGCTGAAGCGCACCGTCGAAGACGCTTTCGGCCATGTGCGCGTGCGCGGCGAGATTTCCGGCTATCGCGGCCCGCATTCCTCCGGCCACGCCTATTTCGCGCTCAAGGACGAGCGCGCCCGCATCGAGGCCGTTGTCTGGCGCGGCACGTTCTCGCGCCTCAAGATCAAGCCCGAAGAAGGCATGGAGGTGATCGCCCAGGGCAAGCTCACCACCTATCCAGGCTCGTCCAAATACCAGATCGTCATCGACAGTCTCGAACCGGCCGGCGCCGGCGCGCTGATGGCGCTTCTGGAGGAACGCAAGCGCAAACTCGCCGCCGAGGGCCTGTTCGACGAAATGCGCAAGGCGCCGCTGCCCTATCTGCCGCGCGTCATCGGCGTCGTCACCTCGCCAACCGGTGCGGTGATCCGCGACATCCTGCATCGCATTTCCGATCGCTATCCGCTCCATATCGTCGTCTGGCCGGTGCGCGTGCAGGGCGAAACCGCCGGACCCGAGGTCGCGAACGCCGTTTCCGGCTTCAATGGGCTCCCGCCCGGGGCCGGCCGGCCCGACATCATCATCGTGGCGCGCGGCGGCGGCAGCCTGGAAGATCTTTGGGGCTTCAACGACGAGGCGGTGGTGCGCGCGGTCGCCGCCTCGCAGATCCCGGTCATCTCGGCCGTGGGCCACGAAACCGACTGGACCCTGATCGACCTCGCCGCGGACCGGCGCGCGCCCACCCCGACGGGGGCGGCCGAGATGGCGGTGCCGGTCAAGGCCGAGCTGGAAGCCACGCTCGCCAGCCTGGCCGCCCGGCATGCCGGTGCGATCTCGCGCGCGGGCGAGCGCAAGCGCCAGGCGCTCAGGGCCGCCGCCCGCGCCCTGCCCTCGGCCGACCAGCTTCTCGCCCTGCCGCGGCGACGCTTCGACGAGGCGGCCGCCAGGCTGGGGCGCGGCCTTCAGGTCAATGTCGACAGCAAGCGGCTGCGCCTGCGCGGACTGCGCCTGACGACGGTCGCGCTCGAAAGGCGGCTTGGCGAGGCCCGCCGGGCCGTGGCGCTGGCCGCCACGCGCATGCCAGGTGCCCAGGACGCGCTGTTGCGCGAACGCCGCACAGGGCTGGCCGCCGCCTTTGCCCGGCTCGGGCTCGATCCGCTTCTGCGCCGGGTCAAAACCGCCCGCGAGAACCTGTCGGGCCTTGCGCGCCGCCGCGACCGTGCGCTGGCGCTGACCATCGAGCAGCGCAGGAACAGCCTCGCCCACACCGAGCGCCTGCTGGTGAGCATGTCCTACAAATCCGTGCTCGATCGCGGTTTCGCCCTGGTCAGCGACGCGAAGGGCCGGCCGGTCAAACGCGCCGCCGGGCTTGCGTCGGGCGATCAGGTGTCGCTGCGCTTCGCCGATGCAGCCGCCGACGCCGTGATCGTCGGCGGCGAGCGGCCGAAAGCCCGCAAGCCGCACCTGCCGCGTGAAAAACCGGGCCCGGCCGGCCAGGGGTCTCTGTTCGAATAGAGCCGACAAAACCTGCCGCGCCAACGCCGGCACCGGTCCATGTGCCAGGCGCGATATTTTGCACGGCGAGTCCGGCTTGCACGGCACGCAATCCTGCCATGCACAAACGGGGCTTTTGTTTGTGCAGCGCACACCTATCTCCCGGCTATCAGATTTGAGACGCAGAAAGGTCAATCGCCGTGAGCCTGATCCACAATTATCGCAATTGGCGCCGTTACCGGCATGCGGTGAACGAGCTCAATCGCCTCAGCGACCGCGAACTGCACGATATCGGCCTCAACCGCGCCGAGATCCCGGTGGTGGCGCGCAGAACCCTTTAGATCCGAAATTCCGGTGGGCCTCCTCCTCCCTGCCCGCCGGTAGCGGACGGCGCGATCCTCCTCCTCCCATACCGCGCCGTCCGACGTTAGAAGGCCCGCCGATCCTCCCCGGCGGGCCTTTTCTTTATGGCGGCGCCGAATACGGGCGCGCGCCGAAGCCCGGGAGACGGCGCGCCGGACCGGTCAGGCCAAAAATCCTTTCGGCCTGAAAGTGTTAGCAATGTCGTCGCGATGAAATGGACCCCCATGCGTCCGGAACGGACCGGGGAAAAATGGTACGGTTGGGTGGATTCGAACCACCGACCTCAGGAGCCACAATCCTGCGCTCTAACCAACTGAGCTACAACCGCACGGCGCCTCTTGCGAAAGGCTGGTGTGCAATACGGTCAAATTCCGGCGAATGCAAGGGTGGGCATGCCGTTTGGGCGCATGAAAAAGGCCGGCTGAACCGGCCTTTTTCGACAATGCGCCCGCAAAGGGATCGGCGGCGCGGCGCGCCGGCCGGTTTTCCCGATCAGGCCGCCTTGATGTCCTTCATGGTCTTCTCAAACGCGGTCTTGACCGGCTTGGCGATGTCCTCGGCGGCCTTGGACGACACGGCCTGCATGTCCTTGGCCTGATCGACCATCATCTCGACATTTTTGCGCATGAAACTGGTCTGCAGTTCGACAAGCTCCGAGATGGTCTTGGCACCGACCAGCGCCTCCAGATGACCGAACCCGGCCTCGGCATTGGCGCGCATGGCGGAGATCGCCTTCAGCGACACTTCGTCGCCGGCCTGCTTCATGGTCTCGAAGCTGGTTTCCAGCGTCTTCTGCGCGTCTTCGGCGCCGGCCTTGAACTTGGCATAGGCTTCCTTCGACTGCTCGAGGCTCTTTTCGGCGAACGAGCGGAGTTGATCGGTCGCCTTCTCGGCGTCGAAGGTGGGGAATTCGATGGTTTCTGCGGTTTTCGCGGCTTTCGACATGAGGGACTCCTCTTCGATTGATTGCGGCCCACGACAAACGGAGCGGCCGCTTGCGATCCACATAACAATTTTCATTGTGCATTGCAACATAATTGCTGCGACGCAATATGAAACTATTTCGGGTTAACCAACCAGCCAGATTCCGCTCGCCACCGGCCCCCGAATTGTGGACCTTCGCGAAGGTCTCTTTTATTAACGAACTCTTAACACCGGGGCGGGTTCCAGCGAATTCGGATTGATGCGTATGGCGTCCAGCGACTACTCGTTCATCGACATTGCAGTATTGGACGAGGTCCGTTCCCGTTTCGCCGCCGGCGACGCGCTGGCTATTCTTTCCGCCGATATCGGCGAGGTGATCTGGGCCAACGGTCCCGGCGCGAAACTGTTCGGCTATCCCGACATCGAAGCGATCATGGGCGCCGAAACCGGGCTGACGGTCGCGCAGCGTCGCCAGATCGCGGCCACGCCCGGCTTTCCCGAGATCGGCCGCGACCGGCCGCTTGCGCTGCGCTTGTCGAGCGGAAGCACGAGCCGGGCGGTCACATTCCTGGCGACCGGCCTCGACCTGCCGGACGGCGAACTGGCGCTTCTGCTTGCCGCCGCCGCGCCGGCCGCCGCCGCACACGACCCCGAGACGGTGCAGCGGCGTGCCATATCGGGCTTCACCGAAGCCGGCTATTTCGCCGCCCTGCTCGATCAGAGCGGCACCGTGCTCGCCGCCGCGCCCGGTTTCGACACGCTGGGAATAACCCCGGCAACGCTTTCGGACCTGGTGCGCGAGGTCGCCGATGAGCGGGACCGGCTCGTCAAGCGCCGGGTCGCCGCACGGAACGGCAATATTCCAGCCGGTATCGCCCGGCTGACGGACGCGCCCGCTTTGCATCTGCTGATCGCCGTCGACGACGCCGAACCGCAGGCCGGCGATCCGCCGGCGCTGGCAGAGCGGGAGCCCGACGGCCCACGCGAAGCTCCGCCCGCCGACGCGCCAAGGGCTGGAGCGCCCGTCACCGCCACACCGCCGTCGGGCGACGACGGCCCCGGAGACCTTTTCGCCGCAACCGGCGACACCGGCCCAGTCGACGCGGCCGCGGCAACGGACGGGAGCGCGATGTCGGAAGACCGGCGCGGCGGCAGCAACGGCCGCGGCCAGGTCGACCGGTGGTATTTCGACGCGGATCGCCCCGCGCAAACGCCGGGCGAAACCGGCGAAAACAGCGAACCCGACACGCCGGACGACCCCGAACCGCCGCAAGCGGCGGCCGATCACGACACGGCCGAACTGTCGCCGTCCGAGACCACCGCATTGCTGGACACGCTGCACGCGTCCGCTCCGCTGCGCTTCGTGTGGCGCACCGACGCCGAGGGGCGCATCAGCGTGATCGCCGAGGAATTCGCCAAGGCCGTGCGCATGCCCGTCGACACCATAACGGGCCGCAGCTTCTCCGAGCTGACCGAACGCTACGGGCTCGACCCCGACGGCGAGATCGCCGGCCTGTTGGCGCGGCGCGACACCTGGTCCGGCAAGACGGTGCTGTGGCCGGTCGATGGCGCGGCGCTGCACATTCCCGTCGATCTGGCGGCCTTGCCGATCTACGGACGCGAGCGCCAATTCGAGGGATTTCGCGGCTTCGGCATCGCCCGCACGGCCGACGCGGCGGTCGATCCGCAGGCGCGCGGTCTCGCACCCGCAGACCCGGCGCCCGCCGAAGACGAGCCGCAGCAGCAGGCCGGCCCACCCGACACCGCTTTCGACGCCGACAAGGCGGACCGACCGGCGGCCGAGACCGGCACGGAGGTGCCCGCATCCGACGGCCAGGAAAAGGTCGTTCATCTTGAAACGCGACGCGCCGGTCCGCCAGCGCGCGCCCTGTCGTCGAGCGAGCACGACGCATTCCGCGAGATCGGCAACCGCCTCAAGGACGTGACCGGCGAGAGCGCCGCAACGGAGACCGACGACGACGGTCTTGCGGCCGAAGCCAGACCTCCCGCCGACAATGACGATCGCAAGACAGCCGAGGAACGGCCTCAGGACGACAGCACGCGAACGGACGATCCGCGGCGTCGCGACGACCGGGCCGGCGATGCGACCGCGTCCGGCTCGCAGACGACGGCTGCCGGGCCGGAAACCGCCGGCGAAACCGCGCCCGCTGAGCACGAAGCCCTTGCGCCCGACGACGCCGGAACCGCGCCGCCGGCAGACGATGCGGTCAGGCTCGAGCATCAGGATGTGCCCGCGGGCGTCGATAAGGCCCCTTCCGACGGTTCCCTCCCCCACGACGCCGACAGCCCGGCCGCCGACGAGGCCGCTTCGCCCGAGGACGGGCCGGCACACGCGGCGTCGGCAACGGAACCGGCAAACGAGGCGGCCGGCGACCGGCCGGCGACCGTAATCCTGCCGTCCGCTTTCGCCGCGGCCGACACCGGCGGCCAGGGGCGCCAGTTCGGCGTGTCGGTGTTTGCCAAGTTGCCGATCGCGCTGCTGGTCCATTCCGGCGACGTTCTGCATTTCGGCAATCCGGCCTTCTGGGACATGACCGGCTACGCCTCGCTGGACGATCTCGACGAGGCCGGCGGCCTCGGCGCGCTGTTCGTCGAGCCCTACGAGACGCAGGACGGTGACAAGGACGGCGCCGCCATGCTGCGCGCCAAGGACGGCCGCGAGTTTCCCGTCCGGGCGCATCTCCAGTCGGTGCCCTGGCACGAGCGCAAGGCGCTGCTTTTGGCGATTACGCCGCTCGCGCCGCCGGCCGAGCGGGATCCGGCAGCGGATATCGCGCTGTCCGACGCGCGCGTCGCCGAAATGGGCACAATCCTCGATACGGCGACCGACGGCATCGTCTTGATCGACGACGACGGCACGATCCGCTCGCTCAACCGCCCGGCCGAAGCGCTGTTCGGCTACGACGCCGCCGACATGACGGGAAAACCCTTCGTGTCGCTGTTCGCCGTCGAGAGCCAGAAGGCGGCCCGCGACTATCTGCAGGGCCTGTCGGACAACGGCGTGGCCAGCGTCCTCAATGACGGCCGCGAAGTGATCGGCCGCGAGGCGCAGGGCCGTTTCATTCCGCTGTTCATGACCATCGGCCGGCTCCCCGCCGGCGGCTTCTGCGCCGTGATGCGCGACATCACGCAATGGAAACGCGCCGAGGAAGAGTTGACCAAGGCGCGCGCGCTGGCCGAAACGGCGTCCTCCCAGAAGACCGATTTTCTGGCGCGCGTCAGCCACGAGATCCGTACGCCGCTCAACGCCATTATCGGCTTTTCGGAACTGATTCTCGATGAAAAATTCGGGCCGATCGGCAATGAGCGCTATCGAGACTATCTGCGCGACATCAACCGGTCCGGCAATCACGTCCTCGACCTGGTCAACGACCTGCTCGACATCTCCAAGATCGAGGCGGGCGAGCAGGAGCTCGCCTACGAGGCCGTAGCGCTCAACGAGACGCTCGCCGAGGTCGTGGCCATGATGCAGCCGCAGGCCAATCGCGAACGCGTCATCATCCGCTCCAGCTATCCCGCCCACCTTCCCGACGTCGTGGCCGACCTGCGCAGCATTCGCCAGATCGCGCTCAACCTTCTGTCGAACGCGGTCCGCTTCACCCCGCCCGGAGGCCAGGTGATCGTCTCCACCGCCTACGAGGCGACCGGCGACGTCGTCATGCGCGTGCGCGATACCGGCGTGGGCATGTCGCGCGCCGAGATCGATCAGGCGCTCAAGCCCTTCAAGCAGATCAATTCGCTGAAGCGCAAACGCAGCGACGGCACTGGGCTGGGCCTGCCGCTGACCAAGGCGATGGTGGAGGCCAACCGGGCCCATTTCTCCATCCACTCGACCCCGGGCGACGGCACGCTTGTCGAGGTCAGCTTTCCCTCCACCCGCGTCCTGGCCGACTGAGCCCGACACGCTTTCGGCTGCAACCGCCCGCGCCTGCGATGCCAGGCGCGGGTTTTTTGTCGGCGCCGTAAACATGGATGCAGGAACGCCACGATTCCCAATACTTGACAATTCTAGTTTAGAATAATTCTAAAGTCTTGATTTTTATTGGTTTTTTCTTGACGGCGCCGTCTCTTTGTCTCAATAGAGGGAAACTGGCGGTTGGACTGCGCTGTCTTGCCGTGCCACCGAACAATCCACCATCAGGAGGAGCCTGATTTCGATGACCCATGCGATCGACCGTTTTCGCCGCGCCGGCATCGCCGCGTTCTCCCTGACCTTCCTGGCCGGCCCGGCGCTGGCGGAGGGTGAGGTCAACATCTATTCCTATCGCCAGCCGGACCTGATCGAGCCGCTGCTCGACGCCTTCACCGAACAGACCGGGATCGCCACCAACGTGCTGTTCCTGAACAAGGGTCTGGAGGAAAAGATCGAGGCCGAGGGGGTCAACTCGCCGGCCGATCTGATCTTCACCGTCGATATCGGCCGCCTGTCCAACGCCAAGGCCAAGGGCATCACCCAGCCGGTCTCCGAGGAGGCGATCAACGCCAACATCCCCGAGCAGTTTCGCGATCCCGACGGCCACTGGTTCGGTCTGACGACGCGCGGCCGCGTGGTCTACGCCTCCAAGGAACGCGTCGGGCAGGACACCATCACCTACGAGGAACTCGCCGATCCGAAATGGAAGGGCAAGATCTGCATTCGCAGCGGCCAGCACGCTTACAATCTGGCGCTGTTCGCCTCCATGATCGCCCATCACGGTGAGGACTATACCAAGACCTGGCTGACGGGCCTGAAGAACAACCTCGCCCGCAAGCCGGACGGCAATGACCGGGCCCAGGCCAAGGCGATCTATGCCGGCGAATGCGATCTCGGCATCGGCAACACCTATTATGTCGGCCTGATGCAGACCAATGAGAAAGAGCCGGAACAGAAGGACTGGGCCGAATCGATCAAGGTCCTGTTTCCGAACGCCGAGGATCGCGGCACCCATGTCAACATTTCCGGCATGGCGCTGGCCAAGCATGCGCCCAACAAGGACAACGCCGTGAAGCTTATGGAATTCCTGGCGAGCTCCCAGGGCCAGGAGATCTATGCCGAACAGGTCTTCGAATATCCGATCGGCCCCGGCACGGAGCCCTCCGACATCGTCAAGGGGTTCGGCGACATCAAGCCCGACTCGCTGCCGCTCGACGAGATCGCCAACAACCGCAAGACCGCTTCCGAACTGGTCGACACGACCGGATTTCAGGATGGACCGGCAAGCTGAGCGCCACAACGCCCCTGACGCGGCAGGGCCGGATCGCCGATCCGGCCCTTTCTGCGTGACATTTGGGACCGGCCGCGGGAGACGAGGCGAACCATGACGGCGCAAACGGTCCCGCAGGATGTGGTCGCCGCCCCGGTCGCCCGCCGCGACAGGCATATCGGCGCGCTTTTGCCCGCCATCGTCATAGCCGGGCTCGCCGTCCTGCCGATCGCGATCGTGGTCGCGATCGCGCTGACAGGCTCCGGCGAGGACTGGCCGCACCTGGTCAGGAACGTGCTGCCGGGCGCCACGGCGACCACGTTGGCGCTGCTCGCCATGGTCGCCGCCGGCACCGCGACGATCGGCGTCGCCTGCGCCTGGCTGGTCATCGCCTACGACTTTCCCCTGCGCCGGCTGCTGGCCTGGGCCCTCGTTCTCCCGCTTGCCGTGCCGCCCTATCTCGCCGCCTACGCCTTCGGCGAGTTTTTCCTGTTCACCGGTCCGATACAGACGGCCCTGCGCGCCCTGTTCGGCTTCCAGTCGGCGCGCGACTACTGGTTTCCCGACATCCGTTCCACGACCGGCACCGCGATCGTCCTGTCGTCGGTGCTGTTTCCTTATGTCTACCTCACCGTTCGCGTGGTCTTTCTCATGCAGGGCCGCAACATCGCCGACGTCGCCCGCACATTGGGCGCAGCGCCGGCGCGCGTGTTCTTCCGCATTCTCTTGCCCGTCGCCCGGCCGGCCATCATCGCCGGCTGCGCGCTGGTCCTGATGGAAACGCTCAACGATATCGGCGCGGCCGAATATCTCGGCGCCGACACGCTGACCATCGCCGTCTTCACCACCTGGCTCAACCGCGGCAGCCTCGAGGGAGCGGCCCAGATATCGACCGTCATGCTGTTCCTGGTGCTGGCGCTGCTTTATGCCGAGCGCGTGGCGCGGCGCAATCAGCGCTTTCACGGCGCAAGGGCGACACACATGAAGGCCCGACCGCCCCGGGTGCAACTGCGCGGCGCACGCAAATGGTTCGCCACCATGGCGGTGCTTTTTCCCGTCCTGTCCGGTTTCGGCATCCCGACCTATGTGTTTTGCGGCTATGCGGCCCGGCGCCTGGACCAACTCGCCGATCCCGCGCTCCAGCAGGCCTTCGTCACCAGCGTGTTCACCGCCGGTTGCACCGCGCTGGTCACGGTCGCCATCGCACTGGTTCTGGTCAATGCGACGCGGCTGTCGCGAACCGTCGCGGTGGGCGCGGTGGCGCGCCTGGCGGCCAGCGGCTACGCGCTTCCGGGAACCGTGCTCGCCTTGGGCCTGCTGTTCGCGCTGACCCGGCTCGACAACGCTGTCGACGCCTTCGCACGCACCCATCTCGGCGTGTCGACCGGGCTGTTGCTGAGCGGCACGGCGGCCGCCGTGATCATCGCTTGCAGCGTCCGTTTCCTGGCTCTGGCCGAAGGCGCGATCCGCTCCGGGCTGGAAAAATTGCCGCCCCATCTCGACGAGGCGGCGCGCAGCTTGGGGCATACGCCGGCCGCCAGCGCCCGCAAGGTGCTGTTTCCGCTCTTGAAGCCGGCGCTCGCAACCGCGGCCGTTCTCGTCTTCGTCGACACGATGAAGGAGCTTTCCGCGACCATTTTACTGCGCCCGTTCGGGTTTTCGACGCTCGCCACCCATGTCTACGAAAACGCCTCGCGCGGTGTCGTGGAGGACGGCGCTGTGGCCGCCCTGCTCATCATCCTCACTGCGCTGGTGCCGGTGGTGCTTTTGTCGCGCGCCCTGATGCGCGATGCCGACGCGACGATGTGATCCTGTCCCGGCATCCGGGACCCGCGGACCGATCGGCCAAAAAAAGAAGGCGCCCAAAAGGACGCCTTTGATGGAATTCGGGCTGTCACGCGAGGACTTGAGCAAATGCGGGCGCCTGCCGATCGGCCTGGAACAACACCCTCAAGTTACGCACGACTATCGGCGCTACCCCTTAACAAAACCTTACCGGGGCGTTTCCATGTTTACCGAAGTGTACCACTTCTTCCACTTAGGTAAATATCGGTTTCATCGTTCGTTTACCATGGACCGCTCAATCTTGAAGCTGCGAGAGACCGGCGAAATAGGCGAGCGCCTCCGGGTTGGCGAGCGCCTCCTTGTTCTTCACCGTGCGGCCATGCACCACGTCGCGCACCGCCAGTTCGGTGATCTTGCCCGACTTGGTGCGCGGAATATCCTTGACCGCCACGATGCGGGCCGGCACGTGCCGCGGGCTGGCGCCGGTGCGGATCTTGGTCCGGATGCGCTTTTCCAGCGCCTCGTCGAGGACAACTCCGTCGGCTAGCCGCACGAACAGCACGACACGCACATCGTCCTCCCAGTCCTGGCCGATGCAGATCGCCTCGATCACCTCGTCCATCTGCTCAACCTGGTTGTAGATCTCCGCCGTCCCGATCCGCACCCCGCCCGGATTGAGGGTGGCGTCGGAGCGGCCATGGATGACGAACCCGTCATGCTCGGTGCGTTCGGCGAAGTCGCCGTGACACCACACATTGTCGAAACGGTCGAAATAGGCGGCATGATATTTGGCGCCGTCGGCATCGTTCCAGAACATCACAGGCATTGACGGAAATGCTCGCGAACACACCAGTTCGCCCTTTTCGCCGCGCACCGGCCGCCCGTCATCGTCCCACACGTCGACCGCCATGCCGAGGCCCGCGCCCTGGATTTCGCCGCTCCATACCGGCCGCGTCGGCACGCCCAAGACGAAGCACGACACGATGTCGGTGCCGCCCGAGATCGAGGCCAGATGCACGTCGGCCTTGATGCCCGAATAGACGAAGTCGAATCCTTCCGGCGACAGCGGCGAACCGGTCGAGGATATCACCCGCACGGTGGAAAGGTCGTGCGTGTCGATCGGCTGCAGCCCCGCCTTGCGCACCGAATCGATGAATTTCGCCGACGTCCCGAAATAGGTCATCTTCTCGGCCTGGGCGAAATCGAAAAGCGTGTTGCCGTCGGGGTGGAACGGCGAGCCGTCGTAGAGCAGCAGCGTGGCGCCGAGTCCCAGGCCCGACACAAGCCAGTTCCACATCATCCAGCCGCAAGTGGTGAAGTAGAAGAACCGGTCGCCCTCGCCGATGCCGGCATGCAGGCGCTGCTCCTTGAAATGCTGCAAGAGCGTGCCGCCGGCCGAATGCACGATGCATTTGGGAATGCCGGTCGTGCCGGAGGAAAACAGGATATAGAGCGGATGCGAGAAGGCCAGCGGCTCGAAATGAAGCGGTTTCGCCGCATAAGGCCGCAACGCCGCCTCCAGCGCCGTCGCACGGTCGAGACCGGCCGCGATCTGCGCGGCGTCGCCGAGATAGTCGACAACCAGCGCCATGCGCACGCTCGGCAGATTGTCCAACACCTTGCCGATCTTTTCGCCGACCTCGATGCGCTTTCCCGCGTACCAGTAGCCGTCGCAGGCAACGAACACGACCGGCTCGATCTGGCCGAAACGGTCGAGAACGCCCTGTTCGCCGAAATCGGGCGAGCAGGACGACCAGATCGCGCCGATCGAGGCCGCCGCCAGCATGCAGGCCACCGTCTCGGGCATGTTGGGCATCATCGCGGCCACCCGGTCGCCCGCCTTCACGCCGGCGTCGACGAAGGCCTGCTGGAGTCGGGATACCAGGGCGCGCAGATCGTCCCACGACATGCGGCGCTCCACCTTGTCCTCGCCGCGAAACACGATCGCGTCCCCCGCCCCGCTCCTGACGAGCAGGTTTTCGGCAAAGTTCAGCCGCGCATCGGGAAAGAACGCCGCGCCCGGCATGCGTTCGCCATTGACGAGCACCCGTTCGCCCTTTTCGCCGACCACCCCGCAAAAGTCCCAGACCAAAGACCAGAACGCCTCGCGGTCCTCGACCGACCAGGCATGCAAGGCCTCATAAGTGTTGAAGACCCGGCCGGCACGCTTGGATGCGTCGGCCATGAATGCCATGATGGGTGCCCTGCGGACAGCGTCGGGCGATGGGGTCCAAAGCGGGTCTGTCCGAGACATCGAGATCCTCCAATTGTCGTCGTGCGGTTATGCATTGGGCACCGCAGGAGGGCAAGGCGTCGTGAGCGCCATCCCGGGTCGCGCCATCGCCCGGCCACAATGGCTTGAAAAGGCTTGGAGCCTCGTGCAAAGCGGGCGGTGCGCGAACGGCTGACGGCGCGAGAGCAGGAGTTGAGCGACGAGAATGCGATCGCGACGGGCACGAAGAAGCATCTGGATCGTCGTCACCGGCATCGTGGCCGTGCTCGTCGTCCTGGCTGCGTTGCCCTATGTCGCCTCGACGCAGATCGTACGCAATCGCATCGCCCAGGAAATCGGCAGTTGGACCGGCTACCGCGTCGTCCTGCGCGGCACGCCGCGTATCGATGTGTGGCCGGTTTTGCGGGCCGATCTCGCCGACGTCACCTTCCAGGAATGGGGCAGGCCCGACGCGCCGCCCATCCTCCAGGCGGAACGGGTCGAGCTCGACCTCTCCGCGATCGCCGCCCTTGGCGGCGACGTCTCCTTCTCCAAAATGGTGCTGGTGCGCCCGCGGCTGCGGCTTGAGCGCACGCAGGGCCCGGTTCCGCTGCCGGCCGGCACCCGCGGCGGTCGGATCTCCCGGGCGATCAACGCCGCGCGGGCGCTCGTGGAAGCCAATCCGGCCGCCCCCGATACCGGTCTGATGCCAAAGGACGCGCTCGGCACGGTCGAATTCGTCGACGGCCAGATCGTCGTCGCCGATGAGGACGGCAAACAGGAAAAACTGCTCGTCTCCGACCTGTCGGGCCGTCTCGGCTGGCCGTCGCTCGACCGGGCGATGACCCTGGCGGCCAAAGGCGTGTGGCGCGGCGAGAACGTCGCCGTCGAATTCACCGCCGGCCAGCCGCTGGCGCTGTTTGCGGGCGGCAATACCAGCGTCGATTTTTCCCTCGCCTCCGCGCCGCTCGCCCTCGACTATGACGGTCTCGTCACCTTTTCCAACAGCGGCTTCATCGATGGTGCCGCGACGTTGTCCTCACCATCGTTGCGCCGGGTTCTGGAATGGTCGCAAACCGAAATATCCCCGGGCAGCGCCGTCGGCGCGGCCTCGGTTTCGGGCCGCGTCATCGGCGATATGAGCCGGCTCAAGGTCGAGGACGCCAAGATCGTTTTCGGCGGCAATCCCGGCATGGGGGCGATCGATTTGTCCTTCACCGGCCCGGTACCCGCAATCACCGGCACGCTCGCCTTTGAGACGCTCGACATCTACACGTTTCTATCGGCCTTTTCCCCGAGCCCGGCCGGAGTGATCGTCTGGGACGAACAGATCGACCTCTCCTTCGCTCACGAACTCGGGCTCGATCTGCGCCTGTCGGCCAACAGGGCCACGGCCGGCGCGCTGTCGATGACCAAGGTCGCCGCCGCGGTCCAGGTCAAAGACGGGCTGGCCGCTTTCGACATCTCCGATGCGACCGCCTTCGGCGGCACCGTGCAGGCGGGTTTGCGTATCGAGCCGAGCGCGGGCGGCAAGGCCGCGCAACTGCGCATTCTCGCCACCGACATCGACACCACACAAGTGGAAACCGCCATGCGGCTGACCCCGCCCGTGCCGCGGGCCAGGGGAACCGTCTCCATCATTCTCGACAGCACCGTGACGGCTTGGAAGGACTTCCTGTCCAAGGCCGGCGGCTCCGTTTCGGTCAAGCTCGGCTCCGGCACCATCGCCGGCCTGGACCTGCCGGGATTCCTCGCGCGCGCCAAGCAAAGCGGCTTCTTCCCTCTGGACGAGGTCTCGGATGGAAACCTGCCGATCGAAAGCGCGGAACTGAAGGCGACGGTCGCCGACGGCGTTGCCCGCCTCGATGTCGCCAAGGCGATCTCGGGGGAACAGGCCATCTCGCTCACCGGGATCGTGCCTTATGTCGGCCGCGGCCTGGCTCTGTCGGGCATGGTCGCGCCGCGGCAGCTCACCGGCAACGCCGGCCCGCCCGGCGAAGTGTCGGCCTTTTTCGTCGGCGGGTCCTGGAATGCGCCTTTCGTGTCGCCGATGCTGCCGCCGGTTGAGACGATCGAATAGCAGCGCCGTTTCTTGACAGCGCCGAATCGCGCTAGACTCGCGCCGGCATTGACCGGCTGAAAGGCTGGCGGCGCGGCTGCGGCGACGGGCGCGCAGGGTTTAGGCGCGGGGGAACCGGGTTCAAGCGCGGGGGAAGATGTGTTTCGCTTGCTGTCCGGCCTGTTCAAGATCGCGCTGGTCTCGCTGATCACCGGGGCGGGACTGTCCGCTTTCGACATCACCGCCGCCGACATCCTCGCCGATCTGGGCCTGACGCCCGAATCCGTGCTCGCCTTGATCGAGCGCGGCGTCGCCTGGGCGATTCCCAACATCGTTTTGGGCTCTATGGTGATCGTGCCGATCTGGCTCGTCATCTATCTGCTGCGCCCGCCACGCAGTTAGAACGTGTCGATCCCGCGCCGCGGCGGCATGCTTGCCGGCGCGGTTATGACCGCATCGCGGCCTGCGCGTCGCGCTGCCGCTGCACTTCGCGGCGCTTGTTGAGGATCGAGGCGGCGACCACGCCGACGGTGACAATCGCGATCAGGATGGTGCAGACCGCGTTGATTTCCGGCGTGACGCCGAGCCGGACCTGGCTGTAGATCTTCATCGGCAGGGTGGTGGCCCCCGGCCCCGATGTGAAGCTGGCGATCACCAGATCGTCGAGCGAGAGCGTGAAGGCGAGCATCCAGCCCGATACGATCGCCGGCATGATCACCGGCAAGGTGATGGCGAAGAAGGTCTTGACCGGCGGCGCGCCGAGATCCATCGCCGCCTCCTCCAGCGAGCGGTCGAAACTCAGCAGGCGCGATTGCACCACCACCGCGACGAAACACATGGAAAAGGTGATGTGGGCGAGCGTCACGGTCACGAAACCGCGATCCAGGCCGATCGCCACGAAAAGCAGAAGCAGCGACAGCCCGGTGATCACCTCCGGCATCACCAGCGGCGCGAACACCATGCCGGAAAACAGCACGCGACCGTGAAACCGGGTGTAGCGGGTCAAAGTCAGCGCCGCCAGTGTGCCGAGCACCGTGGCGACCGTGGCCGAAACGAGCGCGACCCGCGCCGTCACCCAGGCCGCGTCCAGCAGCCCGCGATTGTTGAACAGCTCGAAATACCATTTGGTCGAGAACCCGGCCCAGACGGTGACCAGCTTGGATTCGTTGAACGAATAGACCACAAGAAGCACGATCGGCAGATAGAGGAAGGCGAATCCGGCGACGATCGAGACGATATTGAACCGTGTCCACGAGCCCGTCACCGATCCTGCTCCTGCGTGCGCGCCTGGACCTGCTGGAAATACATGATCGGCACCACCAGGATCAAAAGCAGCACCACCGCCACCGCCGAGGAGACCGGCCAGTCGCGATTGTTGAAGAATTCGCTCCACAGCGTCTTGCCGATCATCAGCGTACGCGATCCGCCCAGAAGGTCGGGGATGACGAATTCGCCCACCGCAGGAATGAAGACCAGCAGACAGCCGGCCACCACGCCGGGTATCGCCAGCGGAAAGGTGATCTTCCAGAAAGCGGCGATCGGCGGGCAGCCGAGGTCCTGCGCCGCCTCGATCAGCGAATAGTCCATCTTTTCCAACGAGGCGTAGAGCGGCAGCACCATGAAGGGCAGATAGGAATAGACGATGCCGATGAAGATCGCCGTATGGGTGTTGAGAATGATCAGCGGCTCGTCGATCATGCCCAGCCACAGCAGGAACTGATTGAGCAGGCCCTCCGGTTTCAAGATGCCGATCCAGGCGTAGACCCTGATCAGAAAACTGGTCCAGAACGGCAGGATGACGAGCATCAAAAGCGTCGGCCTGAGTGCGGCCGGCGCCCGTGCCATGCCGTAGGCGATCGGAAAGCCAACCAGCAGCGTGATCGCGGTCGACACAGCCGCGATCACGATGCTGGAAATATAGGCGTTGACGTAGAGCGCGTCCTCCGTCAGCCAAAGGTAATTGTCGATGCCGAGTTGCGCCAGATTGGCGAAAAAACCCGATACGCCGTCGGAAAACGAAAAGACCGGCGTGTAGGGCGGCATCGCGATCACCGTGCCCGAAAGCGAGATCTTGAAGACGATCAGGAACGGGACCAGGAAGAAGACCAGCAGCCACAGATAGGGGATGAGGATGACCAGGCGGCTCGCGACGGCGGTGGCTAGGCGTTTCATCGACATCTCCTAGCGCGTCAGTACCACACCGGCATCGGGCCTGAAGGATATCCACGCCCGGTCGTGCCAGGTCAGCAGTTCCTGCGAAACGCGGGCGCTGTTCATGGTGCTCGCCTTGACGATGCGGCCGTCGTCGAGCCGGATGTGAAAGATGGTCATATCGCCGAGATAGGCGATGTCGTAGATCTCGCCCTCGGCCGCGTTGCTGTCGGTCTTGTCCGGCTTGGCCGCGCTCACCTTGATCTTTTCCGGCCGGATGGCGAACCAGACCCGGTTGCCGGGCGCCGCGTCCCCGGCATCCTCGGCCAGGATCGTCAGCCCCTGGCCGTCCTCGATCCGCGCGACGCCGTTTTCGCGTCCCTTCAGCTCGCCCTCGATCAGATTCACCGTGCCGACGAAATCGGCCACGAAGCGCGAACCGGGCGCCTCGTAGATCTCGGCCGGCGTGGCCACCTGCACCACCTCGCCCTTGTCGAGAATGGCGATGCGGTCGGCCATGGTCATCGCCTCCTCCTGGTCGTGGGTGACGACGATGAAGGTCAGGCCGAGATCGTACTGCAGGTCGACCAGCTCGAACTGCGTCTCCTCGCGCAGTTTCTTGTCGAGCGCGCCCAGCGGCTCGTCGAGCAGCAGAACCTTGGGGCGCTTGGCCACCGAGCGCGCCAGCGCCACGCGCTGACGCTGGCCGCCCGAGAGCTGGTGCGGCTTGCGTTTGGCGAACTGTTCGAGCTTGACCAGCTTGAGCATCTCGCCGACCCGTTTTTCGATATCGGCTTTCGCCATGCCGTCCTGCTTGAGGCCGAAAGCGATGTTCTGCTCCACGCTCATATGGGGAAACAGCGCATAGGACTGGAACATCATGTTGACCGGCCGGCGATAGGGCGGAATGCCGGCAAGGTCCTGTCCGTCGAGCAGGATGCGCCCGGAGGTCGGCGCCTCGAACCCGGCCAGCATGCGCAACAGGGTCGACTTGCCGCAGCCGGAAGCCCCCAGAAGCGCAAAGAACTCGCGCTCGTAAATGTCGAGCGAAAGCGAGTCGACGGCGGTGAAGTCGCCGAATTTCTTGGTGATGTTGTCGAACGAGATATAGGGCTTGGCCGAGGCGTCGGCCCAGGGCGCGAAACTTCTGCGTATGCTGCCGAGTGACTTCATGATGCCCCCGCCGGACCAGGCCCTGCGGCCCCGGTGCCCGGCACCGGGGCCGTGAGCGGATTATTGTCCGGTGACGACCCGCGTCCACAGGCGGGTGATGCGCCGCTGTTCCTTCGAATCGTAAGGCATGGTCGTGTAGAGATTGGCCAGCGTCTCCTCGTCGGGATAGACCGCCGGATCGCCGATCACGTCCTCCTCCAGCAGCTCCTGCGAAGCCTTGTTGCCGTTGGCGTAGTAGACATAGTTCGACGCCTTGGCGATCACTTCGGGACGCATGATGTAGTTGAGGAACTCATGCGCTTCCTCGCTGTTGCTGGCGTCGGCCGGGATCGCCATCTGATCGAACCACATCTGCGCGCCCTGTTTGGGGATCGCGTAGTCGACGACCACGCCCTGGTCGGCCTCCGCGGCGCGGTCGCGCGCCTGGAAAACATCGCCCGACCAGCCGATCGCCATGCAGATATCGCCGTTGGCGAGCGCGTTGATATATTCGGAGGAGTGGAATTTGCGGATGCTCGGGCGGATCGACAGAAGCAGCTCCTCCGCCTTGGCCAGGTCGTCGGCGTCGGTGCTGGTCGGCTCCAGACCGAGATATTTCAGCGCCGCCGGCACCATCTCGGCGGGCGCGTCGAGCATGTGGACCCCACATTCGGCGAGTTTGCCGATCATCTCGGGCTTGAACACCACGTCCCAGCTGTCGATGCGCTCGATGCCGAGCGTGTCCTGCACCTTCTTGACATTGTAGCCGATGCCGGTGGTGCCCCACATGTAATTGATCGAATAGGCATTGTCGGGATCGTATTTTTGCGTCCTGTCCGCGATCATGTCCCACATATTGGACAGGTTCGGCAGCTTCGACTTGTCCAGCTTCTGGAACACGCCGGCCTGGATCTGCCGGGCCAGGAACGTGCCCGTCGGCACCACCACGTCGTAGCCGGTTCCGCCGGCGAGCAGCTTCGTCTCCAGGATCTCGTTGGAATCGAACACGTCGTAGACGACCTTGATGCCGGTTTCCTTGGTGAAGTCCTCCAGGATCGATTCGTCGATATAATCGGACCAGTTATAGACATTCACGGTCCGCTCCTGGGCGGCCGCGCCGAAGGACAGGATGGCCGCAAGCGAGGTGGCGGCGAGCAACGCGATGCTGCGTGACATGAAAACGTCTCCTCTGTCTGATCCCCTGCCGGCCCCTGGTTTTTTTCGAGCCGGATTTTCTCAAAGCCTATTGGCGAAATTTCACCGCGACAAGCGGGAAATTCCGCTGTCGATCAAAGATAGGTTGTACGTTCCAACGGTGTGATCTCGCCCCAGAAGGCGATAATTTCGGCACGCTTGAGATCCTTGTAGACCTTGGACAGGAGCGGGCCGAGGGCGCGGTCGACAAAGGCGCTTTTTTCCATCAGCTGCAGGGCGTCGTCCATGTCGTCGGGCAAAAACAACCCGTCGTCGTCATAGGCGTTGCCTTCCACCGGCGGCGGCGGCACGAGACCGCCCTCGATGCCCTCGATCATGCCCTGGATCAGGGCGGCCAGCACCAGATAGGGATTGGCGTCCGCACCGGCGATGCGGTGCTCCACCCGGCGATTGTCCTCGTTGGAAACGGGAATGCGCAGCGCCACCGAGCGGTTGTTCTCCGCCCAGACCGCCCGCGTCGGCGCATAGGAGCCCGGCGTGATGCGGCGGAACCCGTTCCAGGTGTTGATGAACAAGAGCAGCGATTCCGGCATCGTCTTCAGCAGGCCGGCGACCGACGATTCAAGCCGCGCCCGGCCGCCCTCGCCGCCAAAGATGTTGTGGCCGTCGCGGTCGAGCATCGAGGCGTGCACATGCATGCCGTTGCCGGCATATTCCAGGAAGGGTTTGGCCATGAACGTGGCGGTGAGCCCGTGGGCGCGCGCGCAGCCAATCACGATGCGGCGCAACAAGATCACGTCGTCGGCCGCCTTCAGCGGGTCGGCGCGATGTTTGAGATTGACCTCGAACTGGCCGGGTGCGGCCTCCTTGATGATCGTGTCGATCGGCAGGTCCATTTCCTGCGCGGCGTCGCGGATCATGTCGAACAGGTCGGCGTGCTCGGCCAGGTCGTCGAGCCCGTACATCCGCAGCCGGTCCGGTCCGGCGGTCGCTCCCACCGGCGCCGGCATGCCGTCGTCCCAGTCCGTATCGGGATCGAGCAGATAGAATTCGAGCTCGAAGGCGACGACAGGGAAAAATCCCTTCTCGTTGACCTCGGCGATCTTCTTCTTCAGCACCTGGCGCGGATCGGCCAGGAAGGGCTCGCCCTCCGGCGTGAAGGTCTGCAACAGCACCTGCGCGGTCTTGCGCTTGGCCCAGGGCACGATCGACAGCGTGCCGCGCGTGGCCCGGCAATAGCCGTCCTTGTCGCCGGTCTCGATATGCAGCCCGGTCTCGTTGACCTCGCGCCCCCAAACGTCGAGCCCGTGCAGCGACATGGGAAAGTTGACCCCGCCGAGATAGGCCTTCTTCAACGCATCGCCGGGCGCCCATTTGCCCCGCATGACGCCGTTGGGATCGACCAGCAGGAACTCGACCGCCTCCAGATCGGGATGCTTTTCCACGAAAGCGCGATATTCGGCTTCGTGTTCGGCCGAGGCAAAGCCTTCGCCGTCATCGACGGCGCTGGAGGCGGAGCGGGGTTCTGCGGCCGTGATGGCCTGGGCTGGCGCTGCTTTGGAACCGGCGGGGGCCGTACCGGATGCGGAAAAGGGCAAGACTGGCCTGTGTGGCTGTTGCTAGTCGCCTAAGCTGCCAGCGCGACTGCGAATTTGTCAATCGCGTTTGCGCCGATCCGCAACCGCCGCGCCGGCGCCAAACGCGGATCGCCCGCGCATGCGCGCGTCAGCCCAAAATCGCAAACCCCTCGTCCATGCCGCCGGGATCGGCATTCTCGACCGCAACGCGCGCCACCGACGCATGGCGCGGGCCCTGCCGCAGTCGCGCCAGCATCGCCTCGACACGCGTCGGCGCGCCGGCGATCAGCGCGGTGACCGAGCCGTCGGCCTCGTTGCGCACCCAGCCGGACAGGCCGAGCGCCTCGGCCTCGGACCGGGTCCAGGCGCGATAGCCCACACCCTGCACCCGCCCTGTTATCCGCGCCACCACGGCCTTGTGCTTGTCGTTCATGGCGCCCTCTTGTGCTTCGCCGCCGAAGTGTGGAGGCTGTTCGCCGCCGAAACAAGCGTAGGCAGCCAAAGCAGGCAGGGACAGGTTCGGAGAAATGCGGTGAAAGCGGTCTGGTACGAGAAAAACGGCACGGCACGCGACGTGCTGGTCGTCGGCGAGATGGAGACGCCGAAACCCGGTCCCGGCGAGGTTCTGGTGCGGCTCGCCGCGTCCGGCGTCAACCCGTCCGACGTCAAGAGCCGGGCCGGACGGCCGCTGATCGCCCCGCGCATCGTTCCCCATTCAGACGGCGCCGGCGTGATCGAGGCCGTCGGCCAGGGCGTTGCGCAAAGCCGTCTGGGCGAACGCGTGTGGGTCTGGAACGGACAATGGAAACGCCCATTCGGCACCGCGGCCGAGTTCATCGCCGTGCCCGACAGGCAGGCGGTAGCCCTGCCCGACGCGGTCGACTTTCCCGCCGGCGCCTGTCTCGGCATTCCCGCGCTCACGGCCCTACGCGCCGTCGACCTCAACGGCGATGTCGCCGGCCGGACGCTGCTGGTCACCGGCGCGGCCAACGCCGTCGGCCATTACGCCGTGCAGATCGCCAAACGCCGCGGCGCCCGTGTCATCGGCACCGCCTCCGCTGCCCGCCGCGATCATGCGCTCGATGCCGGCGCCGACGCGGTGATCGACTATCGCGCAGAAGACGTCGCGGCGCGGGTGCAGGAGCTGACGGATGGAAGGGGCGCCGACGGCATCGTCGACATGGATCTGTCGGCGACGGCCGCCCTGCTGCCGCACGGCGTGTTGGCCGCCCACGGCAAGCTTGTCTGCTATGGGTCCAACATCGCCGCCGAAATCCCGGTTTCGTTTCCCGCCATGCTCTGGAACAGTCTGACGCTGCAGGTGTTCGTCGTCTACGAACTGCCGCCCGAGGTCAGGAGGGACGCGATCGGCGAATTGACCCGCTTGCTGGCGGCCGGCGAATTGCGCCACGCGATCGGCGCGACCTTCGCGCTGGAGGAAACCGTCCGCGCGCACGAGGCGGTCGAAAGCGGTGACACTGTCGGCAATGTGATCCTGTCGGTCGGATGAGCGTTCGGCTCGCGGCTACTCCGCCGCGACCGGCATGTCCGCGCTGCCGCTTTGGGCCTGCCGATTGCCGATCACCAACCAGCCGAAAAACAGCATGTCGGCCAAAACGACGATCGACGAAACCGCCGCGATCGGTTCGCCGATCGGGCTCTCGTTCATGATCAGTGTGATTCCGCCGACCATGACCGCCGTCGCTCCGATCCAGATGCCAACCTGCAACAAAGCCGCGCGGCTGCGGTCGAGCGCCGGATGGAGCCGATAGAACACCCCGATCAGAAACAGCGACACCCAGCCCAGCAGGTTGAGATGAGCGTGAGCCGGCATGGTCGTATGGTCGTGGGTCATCGCCATGTAGATGCCCCAGCCAATACCGAGGACGCCCATCAGCACGGCGGCGGGAAAACTCACGGAAGATGCGGTCATGGTTCAATCCTGTGGTTTAAAAGCGGGTTTCATCGGCGCGTGCATGCTCGGGGCGTGCCGCAGGCAACCACCGCGTGTTGCACGGCGGCAAACCGCTCTGTACCGTTTCTCGATTATCGGCCGCGCCGTTCCTTGCCTGCGCCCCATAGGTGTATAACAAACGATAACCCTTGCTGGCCGCCGGCGGGAAATTGAATGTTGATATGGGGTGCATCACGATTATGAATTTTGCATCCTTCGACCTCAATCTCCTGCGCGTCTACGATGCGTTGATGCGCGAGCGCAGCGCCACCCGCGCCGGCCAGGCGATCGGCCTGAGCCAACCCGCCGTCAGCAACGCACTCGCCCGTTTGCGCCATGCGCTCAAGGACGAGCTGTTCGTGCGCCGGGGCAATGACATGGTCCCCACCCCGTTCGCCGAAACGCTGGCCGACGCGGTGCGCGACGCTCTGGCGCAGATCGAGCAGGCGCTTGCCGGCGACGCGTCTTTCGACCCGTCCAAGGCCGAGCGGCTTTTCACGCTCTATGGCGCCGATTTCTTTTCCTCGCTAACGATGCCACCGCTGTTTGCCCGGATCGCGGCGCGCGCGCCCGGCATTGCGCTGCGGCTTTTGGACAGCGCGACCGGCGAAGTCGAGCGGCTGCTGCGCGACAACGCCATCGACGCGGCGCTGGAACGGCGCATGGCGATGCCGGACTGGGTGTCGAGCCGGCCGGTGCTGTTGTCGAGTTTCGTCGCCGTGGCCGCGCGCGATCATGCCGAGATCGGCAGGGCCGGCGTCAAGCCGGGCGACATGTTGCCGTTGGCGCTTTTTTGCCGATTGCCGCACGCGCTGCGCTCCGTCGACGGGACGATGTCGGGCATGGTGGACGACGCGCTGGCCGAGATCGGCGCCAGCCGGCGCGTGATGCTGGCCCTGCCGCATTTTCACAGCGTCGCCGTCGCGGTTGCCCGCAGCGACCTGATCGCCGCCCTGCCGCGCCAGATGGCCGCGGCGATCGCCGATCACCTGGATCTTGCGCTCCACCCCCTGCCGGTCGACGTCCCCGCCCAGGAACTGCGCCTTTACTGGCATCGGCGACACGACCGGCACCCGGCCCATTGCTGGCTGCATGAGCAGATCGTGGATATCGTCGGCACGATATCCGAACAGCCGGCCTGATCGCGCCCGCACTGGCCGGCACGCGACCCGTAACGGCGTCGCGGACCCGGCCGGTCCTCAACGGAAATCGAACGCCGAAAGCCCCGTCACCATCTCGTCGAGCCCGAGCGGACGCGTCACCGGCGGTTCGGCGCGCGCCAGGCATCCGCTACGCTCGCACAGCCGACATGCCGGCCCGACCGGGATGGCCGCGACATCGCCGGGTTTGCCCGCGCTTGCGGGCGCGGCCGCCGGCAATGCCGCCGAATAGACGATCTCCTCGCGAAAGCCGATATCGCAGCCGAGCAGCAGCGCCGTGCGGCGCGGACGTTCGTTGAACGCGCCCTGCGGGCCTTCCAGCGTGCGCGCGATCGTCAGGAACTCCGCCCCGTCGGGCATCTCGACCGCTTCGACCAGGATACGCCCCGGCTGCTCGAAGGCGGCGTGAACCGGCAGTTTCGGACAGCCGCCGCCGAAGCGGCTTTGCGGAAAACCCTGCGCGCCCGCCTTGCGGAAGCGATGGCCGGCATTGTCGACCTCCAGCATGAAGAACGGCACGCCGGCAGCACCCGGCCGCTGCAGCATGGTCAACCGGTTCGCCGCCTGCTCGAAGGAAACCCCGAAGCGCGATTTCAGCACGTCGATGTCGTAGCGTGCGCGCACCGCCGCCGACTGGAACGCGGCATAGGGCATCATCACCGCATGCGCGGCGTAGCGCCCGAGCTCGAAACGGGCCAGCCGCCTTGCCTCGTCGCCGGACAGTTTCAGCGCCTCGATTTCCGCGCCGATCGCAACGCTCATGCGCATCGCGCAGGCCTCGACCGCGATTTCGCGCAATTGGTCGAAAGGCGACAGGCGCTCGGAAATGAACAGCCGCTGCGAGTGACGGTCGTAGCGCCGGCGCCAATTGGGCATGGTCGCCACCGGCAGCACGCGCACGCCGATGCCGTGCTCGCGCTTGAGCCATCCTTTCAGCGCACCGGCAAGATCGTCGCCGGCGTCGAGCACGGCCAGAAACGCCTCCGCCTCCTCCTCGATCCGCAAGAAATGGTTCGCCCGGCGCTCGAAGACCTCGTGAACCTCGTCGATCGGCAGCCGCGCGGCCGACAGCGCGGTCGCGTGTCCCTCGCGCGCCAGCAGCTCGGACAGGTCCGAAAGCCGGCCGGCCTGCTCGCGGTAGGCCCGGTAGAGCTTGACGACGGCGGCCGACACGTTCGGCGCCGCCTCGGCGATCTCCACCAGCTCCTGCTCGCCGGGCAGTTCGTCCGACAACAGCGGATCGGCGAACACCTCGCGCAGCGCCGCGATCGAACCGCCGGCGCCGGCCTGCAGCTCTTCCGGCTCGACCTTGTAGACCGAGGCCAGCTTGAGGATCAGTTGGACGGTCAGCGGGCGCTGATTGCGCTCGATCAGATTGAGATAGGACGGCGAGATGCCGAGCCCGCTCGCCATCGCCGTCTGGGTCAGGCCCTTGGCGTTGCGGATACGCCGGATACGCGGGCCGGCAAAGATTTTTTGTTCCGCCATGCGATGCCTTTTGTAATGATTTTACAGACCCGACACGGTCATACGCCGCAAACGGATTTTACATTTTTTACAATTTTACGAGGCCGCTCTGTCAAACGCAAGACAGGTTTTCCCGATTTTTGGCCGATAAATCAATGAATTTCTGGCGCCTTTTGCGCTGCAATGTAAAGGAAGTCACATGCGAAAGCGGACGCGACCTCCCAAAACCGCTTTCAATACAACGCCAAATGCCGGCAGGAGATTTGTCATGACTGATTTTTACAACCTCGTCCCCTCCGCCCCCGAAGGCCGCTATGACGGCATCGAGCGGCCCTATTCGCCCGAAGACGTCAAGAAGCTGCGCGGTTCGGTTCAAATCCGCCACTCGCTGGCCGAGATGGGCGCCAACCGGCTGTGGAAGCTCATCCACGAGGACGATTTCGTCAACGCGCTCGGCGCGCTGTCCGGCAACCAGGCCATGCAGATGGTGCGCGCCGGGCTGAAGGCGATCTACCTGTCCGGCTGGCAGGTTGCCGCCGACGCCAACACGGCCTCGGCCATGTATCCCGACCAGTCGCTCTATCCGGCCAATGCCGGCCCGGAACTCGCCAAGCGCATCAACAAGACCCTGCAGCGCGCCGACCAGATCGAGACGGCGGAGGGCAAAGGCCTTTCGGTGGATACCTGGTTCGCGCCGATCGTCGCCGACGCCGAGGCCGGTTTCGGCGGGCCGCTCAATGCCTTCGAGTTGATGAAGGCCTATATCGAGGCCGGCGCGGCCGGCGTTCACTACGAGGACCAGCTTGCCTCGGAAAAGAAATGCGGCCATCTCGGCGGCAAGGTCCTGATCCCGACCGCGGCCCATATCCGCAACCTGAACGCGGCACGCCTGGCCGCCGACGTGATGGGCGTGCCGACCCTGGTGATCGCGCGCACCGACGCCGAGGCCGCCACGCTGTTGACCTCGGACATCGACGAGCGCGACCGGCCTTTCGTGAATTACGACGAGGGCCGCACGATCGAAGGGTTCTACAAGGTCAAGAACGGGCTGGAGCCGTGCATTGCGCGCGCCGTCGCCTACGCGCCTTATACCGACCTGATCTGGTGCGAGACCTCCAAGCCCGACCTGGACCAGGCCAAGCGCTTCGCCGAGGGCGTACGCAAGCACCATCCCGACAAGCTGCTGGCCTATAATTGCTCGCCGTCCTTCAACTGGAAGAAGAACCTGGACGAGGCCACGATCGCGAAATTCCAGCGCGAGCTGGGCGCGATGGGCTACAAGTTCCAGTTCATCACCCTGGCAGGCTTCCATCAGCTCAATTTCGGCATGTACGAGCTCGCCCGCGGCTACAAGGACCGCCAGATGGCCGCCTATTCCGAGCTGCAGGATGCCGAGTTCGCCGCCGAGGCGAACGGCTACACCGCCACCAAGCACCAGCGCGAGGTCGGCACCGGCTATTTCGACGCGGTATCGATGGCCATCACCGGCGGCCAGTCGTCTACGACGGCGATGAAGGACTCGACCGAACAGGCGCAGTTCAAGCCGGCCGCCGAATAGGCCGCAACGACAAGGCTTGCGGGGCCCGCGCCCCGCAAGCCCCAACGGCAAACGAGGCCAGGATACAAAAGGAGTGTGCAGATGGCCCCGAGAACACGTGTCAAGGAACGCGCCGAGGAACAGGCTTCCAGCATGAACACAGACCAGCAGGCGGCGATCCGCATGGTGGCCAACGATCTCCACCGCCTGAACCAGTCGGTGATGAAGGCCGTCGAGGCCGGCGTTTCGGTGGAGCTCGTCCGCTCCGCGCGCCATCATGGCGGCGCCGGCAATTGGGGCGATTTGCTGATTCCGGTGATCGTGACCCAGGGACAGGGCTGAGCCCCTCGCGGTCAGGCCCGCACCCGGCCGGACCGCATCGAAACCAACCAAGCCGCGCGTCCGATGGCGCGCGGCTTCGCCGTTTTGGCGGTTCCGGTTAAAAATACCGCGACCATCAAGAAAAGCCTTGCCTACCGGCACACAGTTTCCTTATGAAGCTGGCGATCGAAAATACAACCCTACATTGAATTTACCTCCGTTCCGCCGGCGGTGACGCGAATGCGCTCGGACGACTGAAAAGACGGAAGTGGCAGCATGGCAGGCAGTGCGAACAAGACCCCGGCGGTCCTGGTAATCGGAAGATCGACGATCAACGGCGTCGTCGTCTCCAGGATTGTGGAACGGGCCGGGCTGAAGGCACGAACCGCACCGCCGGAACTGGCCGCCCACGCCCTGGAAACCGACCTGCCCTCGATCGTCATTCTCGATTTGCCGGCCGACGACCCGGCGGGCGGCGCCCTGTTCGAGCGGCTTGCCGCGCAGCGTGCGGCCCATGCCCGCGCGCTGCCGGCCGTCATCGTGCTGTCGGCCACGACCGACCCCGCCCAGGCCCCGAACGGCGCTGCCGTCGTCGACATCGTGGTGGCCCGCCCGATCACCGTCGACCGGCTCCAGCCGGCGATCGAGGCGGTGCGGGCGCGCAATGGCGACTATAGCTGACTGCGCCGAGCCGGGGCCCTTCCCTAGCGGCCCGCCCGGCGTCTATAGTCGCCCCGTTCAAGCAATAATTGGTGATCGATGCCCCCCCAAAAAAAGGACGTCCGGGCAGCGGGGCGCGCGAGCAAGAAGCGCCCTCCCGCCTTTCTGAAGAATCTCCGCGGCGTAAAGAACTGGAAAGAGGCCGGCGCCTGGCTGGACTGGCGCGACATCGAGGACATCGAGTGCATCACGCCCGATCAGGCCGGCGTGGCCCGTGGCAAGATGATGCCGTCGAGCAAGTTCACCTCCAACACCTCGCTGGCCCTGCCGTCGGCTGTCTTCATGACCACGATTTCGGGCGGCTATCCACAGGATGGCGGCGACTTCACCTACCCGGCCGATGACGGCGATCTCAAACTGTTGCCGGACCTGTCGACGCTTTCGGCGGTGCCGTGGGAATCGGATCCCACCGCCCAGGTGATCTGCGATCTCGTCCATCAGGACGGCCGCTCGGTCGAATTCACGCCGCGCAACCTGCTCAAACGTGTGGTCAAGGCTTATGGCGAGCGTGGCCTGCGCCCGGTTGTGGCGCCCGAGATCGAGTTCTACCTTGTTCACAAGAACCCCGATCCCGACTATCCGCTGACCCCGCCGGTGGGGCGTTCGGGCCGACCGATCGGCGGCGGCCAGGGTTATTCGATCGCCGGTGTCAACGAATTCGACGAGCTGATCGACGATATCTACCATTTTTCCGAGATGCAGGGCCTGGAGATCGACACGCTGATCCACGAGGAAGGCGCCGGCCAGCTCGAAATCAACCTGCGCCACGGCGATCCGGTCGAGCTTGCCGACCAGGTGTTCTTGTTCAAGCGCACCATCCGCGAGGCGGCTCTCAAGCATGACACCTACGCGACCTTCATGGCCAAGCCGATCCAGGGGCAGCCGGGATCGGCCATGCACATCCATCAGTCGGTCGTCGACCTGTCCAGCGGTCGCAACATCTTCTCCGACGAGAATGGCGAGGAGACGGAGGCGTTCCGCCATTTCGTCGGCGGGATGCAGCGCCACATGCCCAGCGCGCTGGTGATGATGGCACCTTATGTCAATTCCTACCGGCGGCTGACCAAGGCGGCCTCGGCCCCCGTCAACACGGACTGGGGCTACGACAACCGCACCACCGCTTTCCGCATTCCGCGCTCCGACCCTTCGGCGCGCCGGGTGGAAAACCGCATTCCCTCCTCCGACGCCAATCCCTATCTGGCGCTCGCCGGCTCGCTCGCCTGCGGTCTGATCGGCATCGCCGAGCGGATCGAGCCCGAGGCGCCGGTCGGCAAGGCCGCCAACGAGGAGGAGATCGACCTGCCGCGCGGCCTGCTCGAGGCGGTTGGCCTGCTTGAGGCCGACGACGCCTTGCGGACCATGCTCGGGGCGTCCTTCATTTCCACCTACGGCGCGATCAAGAAAGCCGAATTCGAGACCTTCATGGAGGTGATCAGCCCGTGGGAGCGTGAATATCTGCTTTTAAACGTGTAGTCGCCGTGTGAGCCGTGACGATGAAAGGCGCAAAGAAAGGATGAGGGCACGATGTCGCACGGGACCGCGCCCAAAAGACCGCCCGCCGCGCGGCGGCCGCGCGTCCGCTCGCCCGAAGGTGCATCGATGAACGACCCCTCACCCATCGCGCCCGGCTCGTCCTGGTACGAGGCGACCGTCGGCGAACGGCCGCGCTACGCCCCGCTTGCGGGCGACTGCCGGGCCGACGTGGCCATTGTCGGCGGCGGTTTTACCGGGCTTTCGGCCGCCGCGCATCTGGCACAGGCCGGCGTCGACGTCGTCCTGATCGAGGCGCACCGCTTCGGCGACGGCGCCTCGGGGCGCAATGGCGGCCAACTCGGCACCGGCCAGCGCGCCTGGGCCGAGGAGCTGGAAGCCGAGCTCGGCCTGTCGCGGGCCAAGGCGCTGTTCGATCTCGCCGAGGAGGCCAAGGCGCATCTGCTCGACTTCGCCGCCACACACGCAATCGACATCGACTACCGGCCGGGGCAGCTCTCCGTCGCCCACAAGAAGCGCTATGTCGACGACTACCGCGCCCATGCAGACCTGATGGCCGCGCGGTTCGGCTACGAGCATCTGACCTATATGGACGCCGACGAAACCGCCCGGCGGGTTGGCTCGACACGCTATTTCGGCGGCGTGCGCGATACCGGAACCGGCCATATCCACCCGCTGAAGCTCGTCGTCGGCACCGCGCGCGTCGCCAGCCGGGCCGGCGCGCGCCTGCATGAACACACACGGGCCACCGGCATCCGGACGGCCGGCGGCAAGGTCACCATCAGCACCGACACCGGCACCGTCAGCGCCGACAAATGCCTGATCGCCGTCAACGCCTATGGCGGCGATCTCGAGCCGGTCAGCGCCGCCCATGTCATGCCCATCGGCTCCTTCATCGGCGCCACGCCCCCCCTCGGCAACGACAGCCCGGTGATACCGGGCGGCGAGGCGATCGACGATTCGCGTTTCGTGGTGCGTTATTTCCGTCGCTCCGCCGACGGGCGGCTTCTGTTTGGAGGCCGGGAAGTCTATTCCACCGACGATCCCAAGGATATCGGCGCGCAGATCCGCCGCCAGATCGCCGAGGTCTACCCCGCCCTGCGCGATGTCGAGATCACCCATGCCTGGGGCGGATTTGTCGGCATCACCATGCCGCGCAAGCCGTTCGTGCGCGAGGTGATGCCGAACGTGATCGCGGCGGGCGGTTATTCGGGTCACGGGGTGATGTTGTCCAATTTCACCGGCAAGCTCTATGCCGAGACGGTTGCCGGCAATCGCGACCGGCTGAGACTGCTCGAGGAATTGAAGGTACCGCCCTTCCCGGGCGGGCGGCGCATGCGCGCGCCGCTGTTGTTCCTGGCGCTGAACTGGTACGCGCTGCGCGACCGCATCTGAGGCCGGCGACACGAAAGCGCCGACCGGCTTGATCCTGGTCAAAGCCGGTTGCCGGCCTCTTCGTCATAAGCGACAGTGGGAGAGAAGAAGCTGGCGCGCCGGGCGGTGCGGGCCTGGGCGACAGGGGCTTTTCGGGAGGAGACGATGGCCAGTCCGAACGATGGCGCGAAGCCGGCAATGCCCGTGGTGGCGGCGATCACCGGTGCGGATATTCGCGCGGCAATGATGCAGGGGCTGAACGATTTCGCGCGCGCGCCGCTGTTCGGGCTTTTCTTCGGCGGTGTGTTCGCGCTCGGCGGCATGGTCATCGTACTCGGCCTGACGATCTGGCGCGTGCCGTGGATGATCTATCCCTTCGCCATCGGCTTTCCGCTGATCGGACCGTTCGCCGCCGTCGGTCTTTACGAGGTCAGCCGCCGGCTCGAGGCCGGCCAGCCGCTCGACTGGAAGGCGATCCTGGCGGTGGTCTGGCACCAGCGCACCCGCGAATTGTCATGGATGGCGTTCGTGATGCTGTTCGTGTTCTGGATCTGGATGTATCAGATCCGCCTCTTGGTCGCGCTCGTCCTGGGACGAATGTCGTTCGCCACGCTGGAGCGGTTCCTCGACGTGGTCTTCACCACGCCGCAAGGCTGGACCTTCCTGGCGGTCGGCCATGTGGTCGGCGCGGTTCTGGCGATGGTGCTGTTTTCGATCACCGTCATCTCGATCCCGCTACTGCTGGAGCGCGAACTCGATTTCGTCACCGCAATGATCACCAGCGTCAAGACGGTGCTGGCAAGCCCGGTGACGATGATCGTCTGGGGCGTCACCGTGACCGTGCTGGTGCTTTTGTCCTGCGTGCCGTTCTTCCTCGGCCTGTTCGTCACGCTGCCCGTGCTCGGCCACGCAACCTGGCATCTGTACCGGCGCGCGGTCGTGGCCTGAGCCGAACCGGCGGCGCCGCACCACCGCCGATTCCGGGAGCGTTTGGTCCTATGCCAGCCCGCGCGACGTCGCCAGCAGCCGGCCGCTGATCCAGATCAGATAGGCCAGCATCAACAGCGAGATCAAAAACTCGCGAACCTCCGACAATTCGTGCCCCTCGCTCATCCGCCCGCCGAAAACCAGAAACACGGCCTGCGAAGCGATCATCGTCACCGCCCACAGCCCCGCGAAGGCGCGCGCGCCGGGCGTTCCGCGGCTGCGGTCAAAAGCGCAGTCGACAAGCAGGATCACGCCGAGCGCGAAGGCGACCTGCATCGGCACCACGTTCCAATACTCGTAAAACAGGCCCGAAATCGGCGCCGCGATCAGCACGAACCCTGCTGGCGGGACGAAAAACGCGAAAGGCTTCAACCACCGCCCCGGCACCTTCGGCCATGCATAGGGCAGAACAAAAAACAGCACCAACGCCGACAGATAATAGGCCGTCTCGAAGCGATACGTGTAGAAATTGTGCAGGTTGGTTTCGTTCTGGATGTTTCCGGCAAAGGTGTCGGGCGTCTGCCAGCCGATCAAATGCTGGCCCCAGGACATCTCCTCGCCAAGGATCAGAAAGGTCACCAGCGCCATGGCGGCAAACACCAGCGGCGCGGGAACGATGCCGATCCGTGCCGCAGCCACCGTGCGCGAACGCACCGCCGCAAACAGCGCCAGCCCGATCGCGATGGCCAAAAACAGTTCGGAAATGGTCTGCACCACGGCCCCGTCCGTCACCAGCGGATAAAGCCTCTGCGGGATAAGCACGACTCCGGCCATCGTCGCCGCCACGGTCACAAGGCTCACCCACGCAAACAGCTTTCCAACCCGCGTGCTGGTACAATCAGTCAGGAAGGGGCGCGTCTGATGCCGGGCCGGTCTGAGCGCCAGATAGATCAGAAAGGCGGCGATCGCCGAACCGCCAAAGCGCATCCAGCCGACGGTCGAGAAGTCGGGCGGAAACTTTTCCAGAAACCGATACCCCTGCCCTAGCGTGCCGAGGCGGATCACCATGATCGCGGCGGCCAGACCAATGAGAAGCCCGGTCGCACGCACGAAATGCGGCTGCCGAATTATCGCGATCATGACCGTCCCCCTGTACGCCGACTATTCAAGCGATTGCCGACATATCTAATACAAGCGCCGCCTCTGGCGGGAAAATTGTTAAGATATCGTTAACCGACAAACGGCCGGACCGGACACCGCCGGCCCGGCTCTCGTCGCGGATGCAATCTTGCCGCTGCCCGCATAAGCCAATAACGTGGCCTGCCGCCGCGGGAGGAAGGCCGGCCAGAGCGAGGCATCCGAAAGACCCCTGATGTCGGAAACGCAGCTTCGGTTCTCCGCCTTTTTGGCGGCGGTGTTCGCGCTCTATTTCGCCGCGGCGATGCTCGTGCCGGCGGCCGTCGACTATTTCCTCGACAATCCCGACTGGCGGGTCTTCGTCTCCTCGGCGCTGCTTGTCGGCGCGCCGGCAGCCGCCTGCGCACTGGCCACCCGGGCGAGCCCTCCCAGCGTCAACGCCCGGTTCGGCTTCCTTCTGGTCAATCTGTTGTGGGTCACCTCGGCGCTCATCGGCGCCATCCCCTTCATGCTCGCCTCGATCCGTCTCGACTTGACCGATGCCGTGTTCGAATCCGTATCCGCGTTGACGACGACGGGATCGACCGTGATTTCGGGCCTCGACGCGCTGCCGCCGGGGCTGCTTTTGTGGCGCTCGCTGCTGCAATGGATGGGCGGGCTCGGCGTGGTGGCCTTGGGGCTGTTCGTATTGCCGTTTCTGCGCATAGGCGGCCTGTCGTTTTTCCGCATCGAATCCTCCGATACCGCGGACCGGCCCTTTGCGCGGTTTTCGACCTTCACCCTGGCCCTGGTCGGCATCTACAGCGTGCTCACGCTGCTATGCGCGCTCTCTTATGCCGCGGCCGGCATGACCGGCTTCGACGCCGTCAATCACGCCATGACGACGCTGGCGACGGGCGGGTTTTCGACCCATGATGCCTCGCTCGGCTATTACGGCGACAACGGCGCCGTGATCTGGGTGGGAACGGTCTTCATGTTCGTCGCCGGCCTGCCGTTCTCGATCCTGATGCTGCTCGTCCTGCGCGGGCGTCTGGAGGCGCTGGGCGACCGCCAGATCTACGTCTATGTCGGGTTTTGCGTGATCTTCACCCTGGCGGTCGCGGTCTATCTTCGGCTTCACTCCGACTATACGCCCTTCGAGGCGTTGACCCATTCCGCCTTCAATTTCGTCTCGCTGATCACCACCACCGGCTTTGCCAGCGCCGACTATTCGCTGTGGGGCGCCTTTCCCGTCGCGTGTGCGTTCCTGGCCACGATCCTTGGCGGTTGCTCCGGCTCCACCGCCGGCGGCATCAAGGCCTACCGTTTCCTGATCCTGTTCGAAACCGTGCGCGCCGGCCTGAGGCACCTCGTCTACCCGAGCAGCGTCGCGACCGTTCGCTACGGCGACCGGCGCATCGATACCGACATGCAAGACACCGCCGTGTTGTTCATCTGCGCCTTCGTGGTGACCTGGGCCATAACCCTTATCCTGCTCGCCGCAACGGGGCTGGATTTCATGACCGCCGCCACCGGCGCCCTCACCGCCCTGACCAATGTCGGACCGGGCCTGGGCGAGATTGTCGGCCCCGCCGGCAATTTCTCCCCGCTTCCCGGCGCGGCGAAATGGGTTCTCGACGCCGCCATGATCCTCGGCCGGCTGGAAATACTCGCGGTGCTGGTGCTGCTTTCGCCGGCATTCTGGTCGTAGCGGCGTCTGACGCCCGGTTCGCGTCGGCTGCTCTATAGCCGCCGGACGATCACGCTGCCGGCCGAATAGCCCGCACCGAAGGAGCAGATCACGCCGAGACTGCCCGACGGCAGGTCGTCCGAATAGTGCGAAAAGGCGATGATCGAGCCGGCCGAGGAGGTGTTGGCATAATCCTGCAGCACGTTGGGCTGCTCGGTCCGGCTCGGCGTCCGCCCGAGCACCTTTTCGCCGATCAAATCGTTCATGTTCTTGTTGGCTTGGTGGAGCCAAAGCCGCGCCAAGTCAGCCGGCTCCACGCCCTCGTCGGCCAAGTGCCCGCGCATCAGGTCGACCACGACCGGCACCACCTGTTTGAAAACCTTCCGGCCCTCCTGGTAAAACTGCATGTCGCGTCGGTCTTCCATGTGGCCGACGCGGGTCCGGCGCAGAAAACCGTTATTGTTGCGGATCGTATTGGAATAGAGCGTCAGGCACCGCGTCGACAACACCTCCCAGGCATTGCCCGAGGCCAGGTCGTCGGCTCGCTCCACCACCACCGCCGTGCATACGTCGCCGAAGATGAAATGACAGTCGCGGTCGCGCCATTCGTGATGGCCGGACGTGATTTCGGGATTGACCATCAAAATCGCCCGCGCCGTGCCGCAACGGATCATGTCCGCGGCGGCCTGGATGCCGAACGTCGCCGAGGAACAGGCAACGTTCATGTCGAAGGCGAACCCCTCGATGCCGAGTGCCTGCTGGACCTCGATGGCGACCGCCGGGTAGGCGCGCTCGTGGTTCGAGGCCGCGCAGATCACCGCGTCGATGTCGGCAGCGTTTCGTCCCGCGCGCGCAAGCGCCTTTTTTGCCGCGGCGACGGCGATCTCCGCCATCATCGACAATTCGTCATCGGCCCGTTCGGGAAAGATCGGGTGCATGACCTGCGGGTCGAGCACGCCGGTCTTGTCGATCACGTGGCGACGCTCGATGCCCGACGCCTTGACGATGAACGCCTCGCTCGACATCGGTTTGGGCTCGATCTCGCCCGCCTCGATCGCTGCGCCGTTGGCCTGGTTCCAGCCTGTCGCATACGCATTGTAGGAGGCGACGAGCTCGGCATTGGTGATGACCTGATCCGGCGTGAAGATGCCGGTGCCGCTGATGGCGACCTTGTGCATGATTTTCCCGACCCCACGTTTTTTTTCGAGGATCGGGCCGGGTTCGCCTGCGGTCAAGCCAAAAGGCGCCCCGGCCCGTGCCTAAAGCGGCCAGAAGAACAGGATCGCCGGGACGGCGACCACGATGATCAGGATTTCCAGCGGCAGGCCCATGCGCCAGTAATCGCCGAAATGATAGCCGCCCGGCCCCATGATGATGGTGTTGTTCTTGTGACCGATCGGGGTCAGGAAGGCACACGAGGCCGCGACCGCCACGCCCATCAGGAACGGATCGGGCGACACGCCGAGCGAGTTGGCGATGCCGACGGCGATCGGCGCCGCGATCAGCGCGGTGGCGACATTGTTGAGGAAGTCGGACAGGGTCATGGTGACGACCATCAGCACGGCGAGAATGCCCCAGGCCGGCAGGAACGAGGTCTGGGCGACGATCGCGTTGGCGATCAGTTCGGTGCCGCCCGATTCCTCCAGCGCCAGCCCGAGCGGGATCAGCGAGCCGAGCAGCACGATGACCGGCCACTCGACCGTTTCGTAGACCTCGCGCGCGTTGACGATGTTGAACAAAGCATAAAGCGCCACCGCGGCCGCGAGCGCGATCGGCAGGCTGATCAGCCCGATCACCGAGGCGGCGATCGCGGCTGCAAAGATCCCGATCGCCAGCAGCGCCTTGCTGCGCTGGATCACCGCGTGGCTGCGGTCGGCCAGCGCCATGGCACCCATCCACTCGACCGCGTCGGCGACCCGGTTTTCCGGTCCGAGCAGCAGCAGCACATCGCCGGCCTGGATGGTGAGATTGCGCACCCGTTCGCGAAAACGGGTGCCCTGGCGCGACACGCCGATCAAGGTCACGCCGCGCCTGGCCAGAAGCCGCATGTCGAGCCCGGTGCGGCCGACGGCGCGCGCGCCCTGCGGCACGATCACCTCGCTCAGCGTCATCGACCGGCCGATCAGCCCCTCCTCCTTGGGTTTGACGGCGATGTCGAGCTTGGCCGCGCCGGTGAAGGCTTCGATCGATTTCGGGTCGCCCTCGACCACCAGTCGATCGCTCTTGCGGATTTCCTCGCCCATGGCGAAACCCGGCAGACGCTTGCCACGGCGCACGAGGCCGAGAATGGCGACATCGAGCTCGTCGGCCTTTTCGACCAGATCGCGCGGCGTTTGCCCGACCCATTCGGATCCCTCGGGAAATCCGGCCTCGGCGACGAACAGCCCGCTTTCCGTTTCGCCCGCCTTTTGCGGCGCGATGCGCTGCGGGATCAGCCGCCAGCCGATACCGGCCACGAAGGCGATGCCGGCAATGGCGCACACCAGGCCGACCGGGGAAAAGTCGAACATGGAAAACGGCTCGCCCAGCGCCCGGTCGCGAAACTGCGCGATCACGATATTGGGCGGCGTTCCGATCATCGTGACCATGCCGCCGAGGATCGTGGCGAAAGACAACGGCATCAGCGACAGCGACACCGAGCGGCCCGCCTTCTTCGCCGTTTCCATGTCGAGCGTCATCAAGATGACCAGCGCCGCGACATTGTTGATGATCGCCGACAGCGCGGCGCCGGCCACCGACATCACCCCGATATGGCTGGAGAGCGAACGCCCGGCATCGACGACATATTGCGCGATCAGCTCGACCGCGCCGGAATTCATCATCGCGCGCGAGGCGATCAGCACCAGGGCGATGATGACGACGGCCTCGTGGCCGAAACCGGCAAACGCGTGCTCGGCCGGGATGGCGCCGCCGGCAACGCCGATGATCAGCGCCGCGAAGGCGACCAGATCGTAGCGGATACGGCCCCACACCAGAAAGGCGAACACGCCGCCCAGCAGGCAGAAGATGAAAATCTGTTGCCCGGTCATGAAATCGCTGTGCTCCTGCCGTTGGGGCCTTGCTGAAACGTTTCGGGAAAGGTCCGGTTCCGCGCGCGGGGCACGCGATCAGATGCAGCGGCCGCCATCGACCTCGAGCGCGACACCGGTGATGAAGGCGGCCTCGTCGGAGGCCAGCCACAGGGCGGCGTTGGCGATGTCGAGCGGTGTCGAAAGCCGCCCGAGCGGGATCGAGGCGCGGAACTGCGCGCGCTTTTCGGGCGTATCCTCGCCCATGAACTGGGCCAGCATGCCGGTTTCGCCGGCCACCGGGCACAGGCAGTTGACGCGGATGTTTTTCGGCGCGAGCTCGACGGCCATCGATTTCGTCGCCGTCACCGCCCAGCCCTTGGAGGCGTTGTACCATGTCAGTCCCGGGCGCGGCCTGAGCCCCGCCGTCGAGGCCGTGGTGATGATGGAGCCGCCGCCCTGCTCTTCCATGATCGGCACGACGGCCCGCGCGGCGAAATAGATCGCCTTCATGTTCACCGCCGCGATCAAGTCGAACGTCGCCTCGTCGACATCCAGCATGCTCTGATTGGTGTGGGTGAAGCCGGCATTGTTGACCACGATGTCGATACGGCCATGGGCATCCATCGCCGCGGCCACCATGGCGTCGATGTCGGATTTCAGCGACACGTCGACCGTCACCGGCAGCGCCGCCTGGCCGATCTCCCCGGCCACGCGCTCCGCGCCCTTGGCGTTGAGGTCGGCCACGACCACCTGCGCGCCCTCCTCGGCAAAGCGTTTGGCCATGCCTTCGCCGAAGCCGGACGCCGCGCCGGTGATCACCGCAACCTTATCTTTCAGACGTGCCATTGCCGTTCCTAACTTGCGTCCCTTGCCGTGTCGCGGGCGATGCCGCCCCGCTTAGCGCGGCATTTATCCCATCCTTAGCCGTGATTGAACACAACCGTCTTGGTGGCGCTCATGTCGTAAAGCGCTTCAAAGCCCTTTTCACGGCCATGGCCCGATTTCTTGAAACCGCCGAACGGCAGCTCGATGCCGCCGCCCGCGCCATACCCGTTGACGAACACCTGGCCGGCCCGCACCCGCTTGGCGACCCGATGCTGGCGCGCGCCGTCGCGGGTCCATATGCCGGCGACCAGGCCGTAATCGGTGCCGTTGGCAAGCCGCACCGCGTCGGCCTCGTCCTCGAACGGCATCACCGCCAGCACCGGCCCGAACACTTCCTCGCGCGCGATCGCGTGGTCCGGGTCCGCCGAACCGAACAGAACCGGTGCGAAATAATAGCCGCCAGACGGCGCATCGGCATGGACGGAGCCGCGGGCCAGAATAGGCACACCCGCCTCCTCGGCCGCCGCCACCAGGCCGGCGACGCGTTCCTTCTGGCGCGGGTTGATCAACGCGCCGAGGTCGAGATCGGCATCGTGCGGGCCGGCCGTCAGCTTGGAAAAGCGCTCCGCCAGGGCGCGCGACACGGCCTCGTAGACCGGGCGTTGCACCAGGACCCGGCTGCCGGCGGAGCAGGTCTGGCCGCCGTTCTGGATGATGGCGTTGACGAGCACCGGCAGCGCGGCCTCCAGATCGGCGTCGTCGAACACGATTTGCGGCGACTTGCCGCCGAGCTCCATCGTCACGCCGCGATTGTTGACTGCCGCGGCCTGCTGGATCGCGGTTCCCGTCAAGGTCGAGCCGGTGAAGGTGACGTAGTCGACCAGCGGATGGCCTGACAGCGCGGCTCCCGCATCGTGCCCGTAGCCGGTAACCACGTTGAAGACGCCATCGGGCACGCCGGCTTCATGCGCGAGTTCGGCGATGCGGATCGCCGTCAGCGACGCGTCCTCGGCCGGCTTGACGACCAGCGTGTTGCCCATGGCGAGCGCCGCGCCGGCCACGCGGGCCAGGATCTGCAGCGGATAGTTCCAGGGAATGATGCCGGCAACCACGCCATGCGGCTCGCGCAGGGTGAGCGCGGTATACCCGTCAAGGAACGGGATCGTGTCGCCATGCACCTTGTCGGCCGCGCCGCCGTAGAATTCGTAATAGCGCATCGTCGCCGTCACATCGGCCTTGCCCTGGCGCACCGGTTTGCCCGTATCGCGCGATTCCAGCGCGGCCAGTTCTTCGCCGTTTTGCTCGACCAGGCGGAAAAGCCGTGTCAGGCAGCGTCCGCGCTCCACCGCCGGCATCCGGCTCCACGGTCCGTCGTGGAAGGCGCGATGGGCAGCGCGCACGGCCAAGTCGACATCCTCCTTGCCGCTTTCGGGGATCGAGGCGAACACCTTGCCGTCGGACGGCGACACGACCTCGATGCGCCTGCCCGACGCGGCCTCGTGCGATCTGCCGTCGATGAAGTTCGCGAAGGCCAGGCCTTCGGCGACGCTGCGCGAGAAATGCGTGTTCATCGGCTCGGCTCCCTCTTTGCGGCGCGCGCGCTTTGTGATGCACTGGCTCGCATGCGCCGTCGCCCGAAGGTGAAACCCGCCTGCTCCCGCACTGTCAAGCGCCAAGCGGCGCCGGGCGGGGGCTGGCCTTCTTAAATCGATTAGATTATAGCGACCGCATCCGTCGCCACACCATGCGAGAGGCCATTACGACGCATGACCAGCCAGATCATACCGGTCGACCCATTCGACTTCATCGCCTTCGGCGGAACCGGCGACCTAGCCGAACGCAAATTGCTGCCGGCGCTGTTCCAGCGTCAGCAGGCAGGCCAGTTTTCCGAGCCCACGCGCATCATCGGCGCGTCGCGCTCGAAGCTCAGCACTCAGGAATACCGCGATTTCGCCCGTACGGCGATCACCGAGCATGTCCGGGCCGAGGAGATCGAGCCGGACGAACTCGCCCGGTTCCTCGAGCGGCTGAGCTATGTCCCCGTCGACGCCAAGAGCGGCGACGGCTTTGCGGCGCTGAAGCGCGAGATCGGCGACAGCGACCGGATCAGGGTGTTCTACATGGCTGTCGGACCGTCGCTGTTCGGTTCGATCTGCGCCAAGCTCAAGGAGCATGGCCTGGTGAGCGCGGATGCGCGCATCGTGGTCGAAAAGCCGATCGGCCGCGACCTGGCGAGCGCCCGCGCGCTCAACGACCAGATCGGCGGCGTGTTCGACGAACACCAGATCTTCCGCATCGACCATTATCTCGGCAAGGAAACGGTCCAGAACCTGATGGCGCTGCGTTTCGCCAACGCGCTCTACGAGCCGTTGTGGAACTCCGCCCATATCGACCATGTCCAGATCACCGTCGCCGAAACGGTCGGGCTGGAGGACCGGGTCAGCTACTACGACCGCGCCGGCGCGCTGCGCGACATGGTGCAGAATCACATCCTGCAGCTTCTGTGCCTGGCGGCGATGGAGCCGCCGGCATCGATGGACGCCGATGCGGTACGCGACGAGAAGCTCAAGATTTTGCGTTCGCTGACCCCGATCGGCGCCGACAATGTCTCCAAAGTGACGGTGCGCGGCCAGTACCGGGCCGGCGCCTCGGCCGGCGGCGCGGTCAAGGGGTACCAGGAAGAGCTCGGCAATGGTCAAAGCACGACCGAGACCTTCGTCGCCATCAAGGCAGACATCGCCAACTGGCGCTGGGCCGGCGTGCCGTTCTACCTGCGCACCGGCAAGCGGCTGAGCGCGCGCGCCTCCGAAATCGTCATCGCCTTCAAGCCGATCCCGCATTCGATTTTCGAATCCGGTGCCGGGCGCGTGCACGCCAATCAGCTCGTCATCCGCCTGCAACCCGACGAAGGCGTCAAGCAGTGGATCATGATCAAGGATCCGGGTCCCGGCGGCATGCGCCTGCGCCATGTGCCGCTCGACATGAGTTTTGCGGAAGCCTTCAGCGTACGCAATCCGGATGCTTACGAGCGCCTGCTGATGGACGTCGTGCGCGGCAACCAGACCCTGTTCATGCGCCGCGACGAGGTCGAGGCGGCCTGGGCCTGGATCGATCCGATCCTGGCCGCCTGGGAAGATTCCGGCCGCGAGCCCCAGGCCTATACCGCCGGCACCTGGGGCCCGTCCGGCTCGGTGGCGCTGATCGAGCGCGACGGCCGCACCTGGCACGACCCGAACTGATGCGCCCGCCCGCCCCTTATCGTCTCGAGACGTTCGATACCTCGGACATGCTGGCCGAAACGTTGGCCGACACGATCGCCGGCCATCTGGACAAGGCCGTTGGCAGCAATCGGCGGGCCACGCTCGCGGTCTCCGGCGGCACCACGCCGGCACGGTTTTTCCGGCAGTTGTCGCAACGGCCGCTCGACTGGGAGCGCGTCACGGTCGCGCTGGTCGACGAGCGGCTTGTACCGCCGACCGCGGCACGCTCCAACGAACGACTGGTGCGCGAAACCCTGCTTCGCGATCGGGCGGAACAGGCCCGCTTCGTCGGGCTCTGGTCCGGCACCGCCGATTTGGCGGCGGCCGCGGCGGCGGCTGACGAGCGCCTCGCCAACTGTCCGCTGCCGCTCGACGCGGTGGTGCTCGGCATGGGGCTCGACGGCCATACCGCGTCCTATTTTCCCGATGCCGAAAATCTCGATACCCTGCTCGACCCCGCCGCGAGCGCGCGCGTGTTGCCGGTGCGTGCGCCCAGTGCCGGCGAAGACAGGCTGACGCTTAGCCTGCCGCTCGTCGCCGGGGCCCGTTTCCTGGCCCTCCACATCGAGGGCGAGGCCAAGCGCATCGTGTTCGAGCAGGCCATGCAGGCCGACCCGGCGTCGAGCGCGCCGATTCGCGCCGTCTTCGAGCGCGCCACCACCCCGCCAACCGTCTATTGGGCACCCAGCGAGGACAAGAAGCCATGACCGCCGCACGGGCCATCGAAACGATCACCGACCGCATCCGCGAACGCTCCCGGCCGACGCGCGAGCTTTATCTCGCCCGTCTCGACGAGGCCGCCGGCCAGCGGCCGAACCGGTCCGTGCTGTCGTGCGGCAACCTCGCCCACGGTTTCGCCGCCTGCGCCGCCGGCGACAAGGCCGATCTTTCAGGCGACCGGGTCCCCAATCTCGGGATCATCACCGCCTATAACGACATGCTGTCGGCGCATCAGCCCTTCGAGAGCTTTCCCGCCCTGATCAAGCAGGCCGCGCGCGAGGCCGGCGGCGTTGCCCAGGTCGCCGGCGGCGTGCCGGCGATGTGCGACGGCGTCACCCAGGGCCAGCCCGGCATGGAACTGTCGCTGTTTTCGCGCGACGTGATCGCCATGGCGGCGGCGATCGGCCTGTCGCACAACATGTTCGACGCCGCCGTCTATCTCGGCGTGTGCGACAAGATCGTGCCCGGGCTTTTGATCGCAGCCTTGAGCTTCGGCCACCTGCCGGCGGTCTTCATCCCGGCCGGGCCGATGACTTCGGGCCTGCCCAACGACGAGAAGGCGCGCGTGCGCCAGCTTTTCGCCGAAGGCAAGATCGGCCGCGACGAATTGCTGGAAGCGGAATCGAAATCCTATCACGGCCCGGGCACCTGCACCTTCTACGGCACGGCCAACTCCAACCAGATGCTGATGGAGATCATGGGCCTGCATTTGCCCGGCGCCTCCTTCGTCAATCCCGGTACGCCGCTACGCGACGCGCTCACCCGCGAGGCGACGCAGCGCGCCCTCGCCATCACCGCGCTCGGCAACGACTACCGGCCGGTCGGGCGCATGATCGACGAACGCTCGATCGTCAACGGCGTCGTCGGCCTGCACGCCACCGGCGGCTCGACCAATCACACCATCCACCTGATCGCGATGGCAGCGGCCGCCGGCATCCGGCTCACCTGGCAGGACATTTGCGACCTCTCCGACCACGTGCCCCTGCTCGCCCGCGTCTATCCGAACGGGCTTGCCGACGTGAACCATTTCGCCGCCGCCGGCGGTCTCGGCTTCCTGATCCGCGAGCTGCTCGACGCCGGCCTGTTGCACGAAGACGCCGAAACCGTATGGGGCAGCGGCCTGCGGGCCTACACGATCGAGGCCGGCCTGGGCGCCGATGGCACGGTCGCGCGGCAGCCGGCGCCCGAAGACAGCGGCGACGACAAGGTGCTTGCCCGGCATGAAAAGCCGTTTCAGGTCAGCGGTGGCCTGACGGTGCTCTCGGGCAATCTCGGCCACGCAATCATCAAGACCTCGGCCGTCAAGCCCGAGCGCCGCGTGATCGAGGCGCCGGCGCGGGTGTTCGAGAGCCAGGAGGCGCTCAATGCCGCCTTCAAGGCCGGAACGCTTCAGGGCGATTTCGTCGCCGTGGTCCGCTTCCAGGGGCCGAAGGCAAACGGCATGCCCGAACTGCACCGGCTGACCACCGTGCTCGGCGTGCTTCAGGACCGGGGTCAACGGGTCGCGCTCGTCACCGACGGGCGCATGTCGGGCGCGTCCGGCAAGGTGCCGGCGGCCATCCACGTCACGCCCGAAGCGCTTGCCGGCGGCGCGATCGGCAGGATCGTCGACGGCGACATGATCCGCGTCGACGCCGAGCACGGCGTGCTGGAGCTGTTGGTCGATGAGGCCGAACTGGCGCGCCGCCCCGTGTCGCAGCCCGACCTTTCCGGCAATCAGCACGGGCTTGGCCGCGAGCTTTTTGCGCAGTTCCGCCAGATGGCGACGCGCGCCGACGAGGGCGCCGCCGTGTTCTGAGCGCGGCGGGCGGCAAATACGCCGCCCGCCAGCGCGGTTCGGGACGCCTATCGCACCGTGATCGGCAGACGGGCGAGAACGTGCCGCCCGTCGCTGGCTTCCATCACGTAGCGGAGTTCGTAGTCGCCGGCTTGGTCCGGCGCGGTGATTTCGCTCACCCGCTTGCCGTCCTTGTCGCCGGCCGCGTCCGTGTAGGCGTAGGCGAGTTCGCCCGACGTCTCCTTGTAGCCGGCCGGCACCAGGTCGACGTAGTCACCGCTTCGGGCCGGTCCCGTCCACGTCACGGCAAAGCCGCTGCCGGCATCCGCCGTCCCGGGCGCCTCCAGCCGGGCCTCGACGCCGGTCACGGCGAGCGCCTGGCGCGCCAGCACCTTGCGCCCGTCCGGCGCCTGAAGCACGTAGCGCACCTGATAGCGGCCCGGCTTGCCGGGTACGACCAGTTCCCCGGTTTCCCCATCTTGGGAAGACTCGATATAAAAATAGGCGATTTCGCCGCTTGTCCGCTCATACCCTTCCGGCACCAGGTCGACATAGTCGCCGTCGGCGGCCGGTCCGCTCCAGGAAACCGAAAGCACCGAGCCGGCCTCGACTTCGGCCGGGAAGGCCACGCTTGCCACCGCCTCCGTCACCTCGAGCGGCACGGCAAGCAGCACCTGGCGGCCCTCCGGCGCCTGCAGCACGTAGCGCAGCTCGAAACGCCCCGGATTGCCCGGCGCCTTCAGACGGGCCGGATTGCCGGTTTCCGTATAGGCGTAGGAGAGTTCGCCGCCGGTCTTGTCATACCCATCGGGCACGATGTCGACATAGTCGCCCGCCGTACCGGGGCCCTTCCACTCGACCGTGAAGGCTTTCCCGGCCATCACCCGCGCCGGCGCGATCAGCGCCACGGCGCTGTCGACCACTTTTAGTGGCGCCCGCGCCAGCACGTGGCGCTTGTCCGGCCCTTCCCAGACATACCGCACGACATAATCGCCGACCGTGCCGGGCGCGCGCAAAACGGCCGCCTCCTCCGCCTTGACATAGGCATAGGAGAGTTCGCCGCGCGTTTCCTCGTAGCCCACCGGCACGATGTCGAGATAATCGTTCTTGTCCGCCGGCCCGCTCCATTCGACCGTGAGTCCGGAGCCGATCGGCGCCTCGTCGGGGGCCTTGACGCTCGCCGCCGGCAACGCGACCGGCGGTGCCTCGGCCTTCTCGCCTTCGTCCGGGCGCGCGCTCACCGTCTCGGTCAGCGCCTCCTTCAGCTCGGCGGCGTCGCCGGCCCGGATATATTTCCCGCCGGTGTTTTCCGCCAGACAGGCGACCTGGCGCCTTTCCTCGCGCGACAGGCCGAAACCGACGACATGGGCGGTGAAGTCCACCCCCGACTGCTCGAGACTGGTCGCCAGTGCGCACGGATCGGCGTTGCAGGTCTCGATCCCATCGGTGATCAGAACCACGGTCGCCTTGTCCTCGGTATAACGCAGCGCCTCGGCGGCGCGCTCGACGGCGGCCGAAAGCGGCGTCTTGCCGAGGAAGCGCAGCCCTCCGGCGGCCTCGGCGATCCGCGGTGCCGCGCCCGCCGCTGGTTCCACGATCAGCTCGATATCCGCGCAATTGCCCTTCTCGCGATGGCCATAGGCCATCAACCCGAGTTCGAGCTCGGCCGGCAGCGTCGCCAGGACGTCGGACAGCGTCTCGCGCGCGATCTCCAGCTTGGGCTTGCCGTCGATCTGGCCCCACATCGAGCCCGACGCATCGAGGACGATGACGGCGCGTTCCGCCGCGCCGGCGGCTGTGGCGGCCAGCACGCACCCAGCGGCGGCAACCAGCAATTTCAATGTCTTCATGAACGGGAATCCAATATTGTTGATACCGCGACGCTAGAAAGAAGCCGGACCGTTAGCAAGCCGTTACTGGCCGCGCGCGTCGTGCGAGCGCGGGCTCGCCCGAACACGGGGCCATTGGATAAATTGCCGTTGTCGAAGCCGCCGGCAGGCGATAGTGTCCCGCGCCATGACAAGACGCCTAATGCTTTTTCTTCTTCTGACCCCGTTCGCGCTGGCCGGCTGTGCCGGCTCTCCCTACGGCGTGGAAACCCGCGCCCCGAGCACGGCCGATCTCGAACGGCAGACGCTTGAGGAAAAGATCTGGGAACAAAAGCGCATCCAGCGCGCCCAGGGCCGGTCCGAAGCGTCGCTGTAACGATCCGTACGCCGCTCGGCGCCGCCGAACACGGGCCGGACAGGCCGGCTCAGTATGCCGTGCGGCGTTCCTCGCTCGGCGGCCGGCCGAACTGCAGCCGGTAGCTCTGCGCGAAATAGGAGTGCGAGGTAAAGCCGGTCGCGATCGCCACGTCGAGGATCGGCAGATTGGTCTGGCGCAGCAATTCGCGCGCGCGCTCAAGCCGCAGGCGCATATAGTACCGCCCCGGCGTCATGTTGAGATGGCGCAGGAAAAGCCGCTCGACCTGGCGCACCGACAGTCCCGCTCCTTTGGCCAGCTCGACCGCCGAAAACGGCTCGTCGAGATTTTCCGCCATCATGGCGACGATTTTCTTCAGCTTTTCCGACTTGCCGGTCAGGTCGCGCTCGGGCCCGATGCGCTGCCGGTCGGTGTCGCCGCGAATGCGCTCGTGATGGAACTGGTTGGCGACCTCGTTCGAAAGGCTCGAGCCGAATTCGGCCCGCACGATCTCCAGCATCAGATCGATCGAGGTGGTGCCGCCGGCGCAGGTGTAGCGCTTGCGGTCGATCTCGAACACATTGCCCGTGCATTCGATGTCGCGAAACCGCTCCTGGAAACCGGCCCGGTTTTCCCAGTGGATCGTGCAGCGATAACCGTCGAGCTGGCCGGCCTCGGCCAGAAGATGCGAACCGACCGACAGGGCGCCGAGCGCGCCGCCGCGTCGCCCCCAAGAGCGCAGGGCGCCCAGCACCTTGCTCTTGCCCGGAAAATCGAGCGCCAGCCCCACGCATACGAACAGGATTTCCGACCGCGGCATGTCGACCACGGAATAGTCGACCTTCAGTGGCAACCCGTTGGATGCAATGACGGATTCGCCGTCCGGCGACACGGTGACCCAGCCGTAATGATCGCGGCCGATGGTCCGGTTGGCCGAACGGAACGTGTCGATCGCCGCGGCCAGCGAAAACATCGAGAACTTGTCGACGAGCAGAAAGGCGAATTGCCGGACTGGCTGAGCGAAATCGGACATCACAGCGCTTCTACAGCAAGTCGCGACCCCGGCAAAGAGGCCTTGCGAGGCAGCCCGAGCGGCGTGCGAACCTGCGCGCCGGCAAGGGAAATCCGCCGGTGTCGCGCCCTTGTCCGAACCGGGTTCGCAACCGTGCCCCGGTCTGTTCGCCCGGACCGATCCGCAGGCACGACGATCGGAAGGCAGATGAAATACCAAACGATTGACAATTGTATACCATCGTGATTGGAGCGCACCATGAAAGGCTCCGGCAATATCGACAGGAACCCGGCCACGCTGAAGCAGACGGCGTTCGACCGCGTGCGCGCCATGATCCTCAGGGGCGAGGTGCGGCCCGGCGAGCCGCTGCGCGAACGCGAGCTGTCGGACAAGCTCGGCCTCAGCCGCACGCCGCTGCGCGAGGCGCTCAACAAGCTCGAGATCGAGGGGCTGGTGGAAAACCAGCCGCATCGCGGCTACACGGTAACCGTCGTCGACCTGAAGACGGCCGGCGAGCTTCTCGATCTGCGCATGCTTCTGGACGCCCACGCCGCCGCCCTGGCCGCCGACTCGATCACCGAGAAGGGCATCGCGGAGCTCGACGCGGTGATGCGGCGGCTCGCCGCCTTCGAGGCACACGAACACCTGTCGCTCGACGATCTCGCCGAGGAGGTGCGCACCGGCATGCGCATCCACGAGATCATCGTTCGCGAAACCGGCCAACGCTTCCTGATCGACACGCTGAACGCCCTTTACGGGCGCCTGTCGCTGCTGATCTGGGTTGACGTTTTGTGGATCGACCGTTGGGATTTGACACGCGCCGAGCACAAGGAGATCGTCGCCGCCGTCACCGCGCGCGACGGGAAACGCGCCGCCCGCGCCGCCAAGCTGCACGTGCAGCGTTCGCGTGACGACCTGCAACGGGTCGTCGACGCGCAATCGCTGCTGCACGGGACACACCGGCCACTCGCGGAAGGGCGCCGGTGACGAGCGCAACACACCCATTTTCCGGCTGGAAGAGGCCGCACTGAAGGACAGGATCGATGCGTGATTTCGAGAATCCGGGCCGCTCGCTTGCCGCGAGCCGCAACGCCATGGCGGCAAGTTCGCACCCGCTGGCCACAGTGGCCGCGCTCGACATTTTGAAGGCGGGCGGACACGCCATCGACGCCGCCGTCGCCGCTTGCGCGGTACAGTGCGTGGTGGAGCCCGGATCGACCGGCATCGGCGGCGACTGTTTCGTGCTGATGACGCCGGCAGGCAGCGCCGAACCCCTCGCCTATAACGGTTCGGGGCGCGCCCCGGCGGCCGCCACGCTCGACTGGTACGAAAACGCCGGCATCGCCGCCATCGACCGCGCCAGCCCGCATGCCGTCACCATTCCCGGCGCGGTCGAGGCCTGGGCGCGGCTGGTCGCCGACCACGGCCGCATGCCGCTTGCCGAAATCCTCGCCCCGGCGATCGACCTCGCCCGCGACGGCTATGCGATCACGCCGCGCGTTGCCCGCGACACCGAGTTGCAGCAGGCCCTGATCGCCGCCGACCCGGCGGCAAGCGCCACCTTCCTGGTCGACGGCGAGCCGCCGGCCATCGGCGCCGTCCAGCGCCAGCCGGCCCTCGCCGACACGCTGGCCGCGATCGGGCGCGAGGGCCCCGAAGCCTTTTATCGCGGCGCGGTAGCCGAGGAGATGGTCGAATTTCTGCGCGCGCGCGGCGGCCTGCACACGCGCGACGATTTTGCGTCCGCCGCCGGCGAATATGTCACCCCGATCAAGACCGACTATCGCGGCTGGACGGTGCATGAATGCCCGCCCAACGGCCAGGGCGTGGTCGCGCTCATGATCCTGAATATCCTGGAACGGATCGCCCCGTCGGGTGCCCCGCAGGGGATCGACAATCTGCATGTGCTGGTCGAGGCGACCCGCCTCGCCTACGCCGCCCGCGACCTTTACGTGGCCGATATGGGCACCGCCGCGGTGCCGCTCGACGACCTCCTGTCCGACGCCTTCGCCGACCGGCTGGCGCGCCGGATCGACCGCTACCGGGCCATGAGCCCGCAGGCCGCCGGCGACACGGTCGAGCATAAAGACACGGTCTATATTTGCGTCGTCGACAAGGACCGGAACGCCGTCAGCTTCATCAATTCGATCTTCCACCCCTATGGATCCGGACTCATGACGCCGCGATCGGGCGTGCTGTTCCACAACCGGGGCCAGAGCTTCAGCCTTCAGCGCGGCCACCGCAACGCGATCGCGCCCGGCAAGCGGCCGATGCACACCATCATCCCCGGCATGCTGTCGCGCGACGGCCGCGCCGTCATGCCGTTCGGCGTGATGGGCGGTCACTATCAGGCCATGGGCCACGCCCAGTTTCTCAGCCTGATGATCGACCACGGTCTCGACGTCCAGGCCGCGATCGACGCTCCGCGCTTGTTCCCGCTGCCGGGCACCGCGACCGTCGAGGCCGAGACGCGCCTGCGCCAGGCGGTCGGACCGGACCTGGAACGACGCGGCTTTACCGTGCAGCCGCCGAGCTGGCCGATCGGCGGCGCCCAGGCGATCTGGATCGACTGGGAACGCGGCACGCTGCTCGGGGGCTCCGACCCGCGCAAGGACGGCTGCGCGCTCGGCTACTGAGGCCCGGTCGCAAAGCGCCGGGACCCGACTGTCCCGGCGTCCGGCCTTGCATCGACACGCGAGGGCCGGCCGCGGCAAGCCGCATCCGCACGCCGCGCGGCAGCGCGTCGCGCCGCCGATGCAAGACCCCGGTCCCCGGAGAGCGGTTTAAAGATCCGACGTCGCCATTTGCGCGTTGGCTCGCACGCCGCCCAGATGGCGGCGGAGCGCGTTGCGGGCGCTCTCGGCGTTGCGGTCGAGCAGCGCCGCCACGATCACCTCGTGCTCCTGCTGGTAGATTTGCCACTTCTCCAGCGAGAAGCTGCCCTCCTTCAGCCGCATCCAGCTTCGACTGTCGCGCATCGCGCTCAGCCGTTGGCCGAGATCGGAAAAGATGCGGTTGTCGGTGGCGTCGAACAGGCCGCGATGAAAGGCCCGGTCGGCCTCCTCCGCCTCCTGCCATAGCCGCACGTCGCGCCCGCCGCGCACCAGTGCGGACAGGGCATCCAGCCGCGCGTCGGTGGCCGTGACCACGATCAGTTCGACCAGCGAGGGCTCCACCATCAGGCGGAATTCCATCAGTTCGGCCGGCCTGAAATCCCCTCCCTCGGCGCTCGGCGCGGCCTTGGCCGCATCCTCCGCCACATAGGTTCCCCGCCCGACATGGCGCACGATCAGCCCTTCCCGTTCCAACAGGTCGAAGGCCGCGCGCACCGTCGAGCGCGACAGGCCGGACATTTCCGCCACCCGGCGTTCATTGGGCAGCCGCTGGCCCGGCTGCAGGCTTCCGTCGCCGAGCGCCTGCCGGCACTGCTCGAGAAGATTGTCGCGCGAATGCGCGCGAGCGATGCTCCAGCCTTGCGTCACGCCGCCCTGTGCTCCGTATGGTTGTCCATCTTCCAACATACCAATCATACCTATTTACACAAATCAAGCGAACCATTCCCTCGTTTTTCCTCTTTACAAGCCTGTTTTATGATGTTTACCCTCAAATTGGTCTACATGGTACTTACCAATTCCAAGCCAAAGGAGGCTGGCAGACATGACCCGCAATCCGAAATCGTTCACCCCCACCCGCCGCGACGTTCTCAAACTCGGCGGCGCCGGTGTCGCGCTGCTGGCCGCGCCCGCGGTGCTGCGCGCGCAGCAGAACGGCGAGATCGTCTTTTCGTCCTGGGGCGGCTCCTGGGAAGCCGCGATGCGCGAGGCCTGGTTCGACCCGTTCACCGAAAAGACCGGGATTGCCGTGCGCTCCGTGCCCGGCAACAGCTACGGCCGCATCCAGGCCATGGTGGAATCCGGCAACACGGAATGGGACATCGTCGAGGTGCTGCCCGACTTCCAGTGGATCGGGGCGGAAAAGAACCTGCTCGAGCCGATCGATTTCGGCGTCGTCGACAAAAGCCCGATCATGGAAGGCCAGGATCTCATCACCGATTATTCGGTGCCGCAGGTGCTGTTTTCCCGGCTGATCGCCTACAATAAGGATCTGGCCCCCGGCCCCAAGACCTTCGCCGACGTGTTCGACGTTGAGAAATTCCCAGGCAAGCGCGCCTTCTACACCAAGGCCAACGGCGCCTATCTGGAAGCCGCGCTGCTTGCCGACGGCGTCGCGCCGGCCGATCTCTACCCGCTCGACATCGACCGCGCGCTGGCCAAGCTCGGCACGATCCGCGACCACATCCTGTTCTACGAGACCAATGCCCAGGGCGAGCAGTACCTGTCTGACGGCCAGGCCGCGATCGGGCTCGTGCCCGACGGCCGCGCGCTCAATGCGCGCAACAACGGCGCGCCGATCGAGATCGAATACGGGCTGAGCTTCCTCACTTGGTCGGCGATGGTGGTGCCCAAAGGCGCCCCCAACAAGGACGCCGCCATGCGCTTCCTGGCCTACGCACTGACCCCGGACGCCCAGGCCGCCATTGCCGAGGCCTACACCTATGGCCCGGTGGTGCCGGAAGCCTTCGACATGATCCCGCAGGAGCGCGCCGAGACCCTATCCGGCGGACCGCAAATGCGCGACAAGGCCGTGATTCTGGGCGAGAAATGGTGGGGCGAAAACCTCGCCGCCGTGACCGACAAGGTCAACGCCTGGAAACTTTCGTAAACGACCGCGCCCGACGCGACGGAAATGGACGCAATGCCCGGCAAATCGATGAACTGGCGCTCCGGCGCGCTGCTGCTGCCCGGTCTCGCCTTCCTGGCGATCCTCTTCGCTTGGCCGGTCGCCCGCCTGGTGGCCACCAGCTTCAGCGATTCGGCCGGTGCATTCGTCCATTACCAGCGTGTCTTTCTCGACCCGATCTATGTCCGGGTTATCGGGCGCACGCTGCTGCTCAGCACCCAGGTGGCGGTGCTGTGCCTGTTGCTCGGCTACCCACTCGCCTATCAGCTCAACCGGTCTGGTCCGCTCGGCAAGGCGGTCATTCTCCTCTGCGTGCTGATCCCGTTTTGGACCAACCTGCTGGTGCGGTCCTATGGCTGGATCGTGCTGTTGAACCCGCAAGGCATCATCAACGGCCTGCTGCGTGAGATCGGCCTGATCGACGGCGCGATTCCGCTGGTCCACAACACCACGGGCGTGCTGATCGGCATGACCCAGATCATGCTGCCTTACATGGTGCTGCCGCTGGCCGCGGTAATGAGCCGTCTCGACCCGACCCTGCCGAGCGCGGCGCGCTCGCTCGGCGCCAGCCCGCTGGCCGCCTTCACACGCGTCTATCTTCCCCTCACCATGCCCGGCGTGCTCGCCGGCCTGCTACTGGTCTTCATGCTCAGTCTCGGTTTCTTCGTCGTGCCCGCGCTTTTGGGCGGTCCGCGCGACATCCTTCTCGCCCAGCTCATCGAGTTCAACATCAACAGCACGCTGAACTGGCCTTTCGCCGCCGCCTTGTCGACGGTGCTGCTCGTGGCCACGATCACGCTTTACTGGATCGGCGACCGTTTCTTCGACCTCGGCCGCCTGTGGGGCACACGATGACCGGACGTCTGTCGAGTGCTGTGCTGACGGCCTTTGCCGCGGCGGTCTGCGTGTTCCTGGTGCTGCCGACACTGGCGGTGGCGCCGATCTCCTTCACCGAGACCAATTTCATCACCTTCCCGCCGCGCGGCTTCACGCTGCACTGGTATCGCGAATTCTTCGAACGGCCGGAATGGATCGGCTCGCTGGGAACCAGCGCGGTGGTCGCGGTGCTGACGGCCGCCCTGTCGACGACGCTCGGCACCATGATCGCCCTCGGTCTCGGCCAGCTGCCGCGCCGGACCGGCCGCGCCGTCACCTTCTTCTTCATCATGCCGATGGTGGTCCCGACCATCATCACCGCCGCCGCGCTCTATACGCCGTTCGCGCGCGCCGGGCTGGTGGCGAGCATCCCCGGACTGGTGCTCGCACACACCGTGCTCGCATTGCCCTTCGTCATCATCAATGTTTCCGCCATCCTGCAAAAGCTCGATCGTCGCGTGGTCGACGCCGCGCGTAGCCTTGGCGCGACGCCGACAACCGCCTTCGTGCGCGTGACCCTGCCCATCCTCGCGCCCGGCATCACCGCCGGCGCGGTCTTCGCCTTCATCACCAGCTTCGACGAGGTCGTGGTGGCGCTGTTCATCGCCGGCGCCGACGCCACCACCTTGCCGGTCCAGATGTGGAGCGGCATCCGTTTCGAAATCAGTCCGATCGTCGCGGCGGCCTCATGCCTGCTTTTGATCGTCTCCTGCGTCGTCCTGACACTGTTCTGGCTCGTCCAGCGCAGATAGCCCCCTCCGCCAACCTGGACATCCGGCACCGACCATGACCCCAACCATTCCGGCCGAAGAATTCAGCGCCCGCCGGCAGCGCGCCAAGGCAGAAGCCAAAGCACGAGGGCTCGACGCGTTGCTGGTGTGTTCGCGCGGCGGCGGCACGCTCGACCGCTATGCCGACGTGTTCTACCTGACCAATTTTTACACCCATTTTCCCTTCATTCCCGACTTCGCGGACAATTGGTCGGGACGTGCCCACACCTTCCTGGTGCTGCCGGTCGACGGCGACCCGCAACTGGTGATCGACGTTCCCGACGATGGCCGCATCCGGCTCGACGACGGCACGGTCGACTACACCGACTTCGTCGTCGAAGGCGCCATCGAGGCCTTGCGGCGCGCCGGGCTCGGCAAGGCGCGGGTCGGGCTGGTCGGCGGCGACGTGCTGTCGTTCGCCATGGCCGGCAGACTTGCCGAGGCGCTGCCGGACATGAGCCTGCTGGCCGCCGACGATGTCGTCGGCGAGCTGCGCGCCATCAAGTCGCCGGCCGAGATCGCGCTGCTGCGCCGGGCGTCCAGCCTCGGCTCGCGCATGATCGAGGCGATGATGGAGGCCGCGCGCCCCGGCACCTCGCACGGCGAGGTCGTGGCCGCCGGGCTCGACGTGCTGGTTCCGGCCGGCGGCGTTCTCTACAATTCCTTCATGGCCTCCGGCGTCGGCGGCGATCCGTCGCGGTTTGCCCGCAACAACTTCCCGACCTGGGGCTCCGACAAGAAGCTCGAGGAGGGCGGCTGGATCAGGCTCGGCATTTCCGGCGCCCTTAACGGCTATGTCTTCGATCTTGCCCGCGCCAAGGCGATCGGCCCGGTGTCGAAGCGGCAGGTGGAGTTTCTGGAGGCGGCCAAGGCCTGCGTGGACGCCACCATCGCCGCGGTACGCCCGGGCGCGACCGCCGGCGATCTCGGCGCCGCCGGCCTCGGCAAGCAGGAAGCGATGGGCTTTCCCGTCACCGGCGTGTTTTCCGCCATGGGCCACGGCGTCGGCCTCGGCTGGGACGCCCCCTGGCTCGCCCGCGGCGTCAGCCGCGAGATCGTGCCCAACATGGTGCTCTCGGTCGAGCGCACCATTTCGCAAGACGGCTATCTCGGCGATTTCGAGGAGACCATCCTGGTCACCGAGAACGGGCCCGAGCTTCTGACCGACGCAACGCAACGCTACTGGTAGAACGACGGAGAAACGCTATGCCCGGTGCAGCCGTTGAGATCGCGGGACTGAACAAGCGCTACGGCGAATTCGTCGCCGTCGACGACGTGTCGCTGTCGATCGAACCTGGTGAATTCGTCACCCTTCTGGGTCTGAGCGGGTCCGGCAAGACGACCACTTTGATGGCGGTTGCCGGGCTGACGGAGCCCGATTCCGGCACCATCAGCATCGACGGGCGCGACATTCTTTCCCTGCCGCCCGAAAAACGCGGCCTCGGTGTCGTGTTCCAGAACTATGCGCTGTTTCCTCATCTCGACGTGTTCGACAACATCGCGTTTCCGCTGCGCATGCGCAAATGGGCCGAAGCGGACATCAGCAAGGCCGTCGAGCGCGTTTTGAAAGTCGTGTCGCTGGAGCAGTTTTCCGACCGGCGCATCAGCGCGCTGTCGGGCGGCCAGCAGCAGCGCGTCGCACTCGCGCGCGCGCTGGTCTTCGAGCCGCCCGTCTTGTTGATGGACGAGCCGCTGGGGGCGCTCGACCGCAGCCTGCGCGACCAGTTGCAGACCGAGATCAAACGCATCCAGCGCGAATTCGGCGTCACCGTCATCTACGTGACCCACGATCAGGAAGAGGCGCTGGCGCTGTCGGACCGCATCGCGGTGATGGCGGACGGCAAGATCTGCCAGCTCGGTTCGCCCGACGAGATCTATGAGCGGCCGAACACCGGTTTCGTCGCCGGCTTCGTCGGCGATTCCAACCGTATCACGGTGTCGCTGGGCGCGACCGAAGACCGCTTCCGCAGGGTCAGCGCGCGTACGGCGCCGGAATTGGAGCTGCTCGCCCTGGACAGGACCGACGGCGCGCTGGAACAGGCGGTGCTGATGGTGCGTCCGGAAGCGATCGAGATGTCCGGCGAGCGACCGGACACCGATGTCAATCTCCTCCAAGCCCGCATCGAGCTGCGCGAATTTCTCGGAGCCAGCATCCGGTTCACCTTGGACACGCCGCTCGGCCCCATCCATGTGCGCAAGGGACGCTCGGGGCCCGCCGCCGCCTTCAAGCCGGGCAATGATATCTGGATTTCCTGGTCGCCGACCGAAGGTGCCCTGTTCCCGCCGGCGTCCTGAACGCCGGCCGTCCCAACACCGTCAGAAGTACTGCCCGCATGAACAAGCACATTATCGATTTCGACCGCGCCGAAACCGAGCCGCGCGAAACCAGGCCCGCTGCCGAGCGCATTCTTCACGGCGACCCGCAATGGCGGAGCTGGATCTTCTTCACCGACGGCGGCATGACCAGCGGTCGCTGGGAATCGACGCCCGGCTGCTGGACCATCGCCTACGACAAATGGGAATTTCTCAACGTGCTCGAGGGGCGCGGCCGCATTCGCGGCGACGACGGCACCGATATCGCACTGGAACCGGGGGCGACCGCGCTGATCGCGCCGGGATTTCGCGGCACCTGGGAGGTCGAGGAGACCATGAGCAAACATTTCTTCGTCCGGCAGGGCTAGGGCCGTGCCCGGCGCCCCAGCCCGGCCGGCGGCCCAGGGACTATGGGCTGCCGCGGCGGCCACCCCGCCATTCGAGGCGCCCGCGCTCGAAGGCGAGCGCGAGGTCGACGTCGCCATTGTCGGCGGCGGCTTCACCGGCCTGTCGATCGCCCTGCATCTGGCCGAGCGCGGCGTGGCGACGGCGCTGCTTGAGGCGCACGAAATCGGCCACGGCGCCAGCGGCCGCAATGGCGGTCAGGTCAATCCGGGCATCAAGCTCGACGAAAAGGCGCTGGCCGCGCGCTTCGGCGAGGCTGGGCGCGCACTGCATCGTTTCGGCCAGGAGGCACCCGACTTTCTCGGCGCGCTGATCGCGCGCAAGGCGCTCGATTGCGGTTGGCGCCAGCCCGGTCTCTTCCGCCTCGCCCACAACGCCACCGCGCACGCCACCCTGAAGCAGGCCGCCAAAACCCTGAAACGGGAAGGCGTCGCGGTCGAGGAACTCGGGCCGGACGACGTCGCCCGCCGGGTCGGAACGACGCGCTATCCGGGCGGCCTTTACGATCCGCGCGGCGCCAGCGTGCAGCCGCTCGACCTTACCCGCGAGATGGCGCGCGCCGCCCGCGAGGCCGGCGCCGCGATCCATCCCCATTCCCCGGCCACAGCCTTGGCGCGCGCGCGCGGCCTGTGGCGCCTCGACACCGCGCATGGTCGGCTATGGGCCCGCAAGGTTGCGGTCGCGACCAACGCCTACAGCGACGCGCTCGTTCCCGGCCTCGCCCGCTCGCTGCTGCCGGTCAACAGTTTTCAGATCGCCACCGCCCCCTTGAAGGCCGGGCACGGCCATATTCTGGCCGGGGGCGAGACGGTTTATGACAGCCGCCGGCTGGTGCTTTATTTCCGCCGCAGCCCCGACGGACGTCTGGTCATAGGCGGCCGCGCGTCGTTTTCCTCCGCGCAGGCGCAAAGCCCTCACGCGCCGGACTATGCGGTGCTGGAACAGGTCCTGCACGGCGTCTTTCCCGATCTCGCCGGCCTGCCGATCGAGCAGCGCTGGACCGGGCTGGTCGGCATCACCTTCGACTACCTCCCGCACTATCACCGGCTCGCCGACGAGCTCCACGTGCTTGCCGGCTTCAACGGCCGCGGCGTGGCGCTGTCGCATCGCCTCGGCGCCTGGCTGGCCGCGCGCCTGGCCGGCACGCCGGAAGAGCATTCAATGCCCGAGACGCCGTTGCGTCCGTTTCCGCTGCATCGCCTGCGCGCGCCGATGCTCAATCTCGGCATGCGCTGGAACCGGTTTCTCGACATTCTCGGCTACTGAGAGCCCGAGGCGCCGCGATCCGCGCCCTTAGGCGCCTCAGTTCGCGGGCCGGAACGGCTTGGCCAGAGAGGCCGGAAAATGCAGCGCCAGCATCTGGCGGTTCTGCGAGATGATCACCAGCACCACGATGGTGGCGGCGTAAGGCAGCGCCGACAGAAGCTCAGACGGGACGCCGAGCCCGAGCGCCTGGCCCTGCAATTGCAGGATGGTCATGCCGCCGAACAGCCAGGCCCCTAGCAGCACCCGGAGCGGACGCCAGGTCGCGAACACCACCAGCGCCAGCGCGATCCAGCCGCGTCCGGCGGTCATGTTCTCCACCCATAGCGGGGTATAGGCGACCGACAGATAGGCACCGCCCAGCCCCGCCATCAGTCCGCCGAACAGCACGGCGAGATAGCGTATTCCAATCACCGGAAAACCGATCGCGTGCGCGGTCTCCGGCGATTCGCCGATCGTGCGCAGCACCAGCCCCGCCTTGGTGCGGTAGAGAAACCAGCTGATGAGAGCGAACATCGCCAGCGCCAGATAGACCAGCGGGTCGAACCGCAGCAGAAGCGGCCCGATCAGCGGAATGTCGGACAGCACCGGCAGGTGGATCGCATCGAGCGCATCGATCGGCGCGCTGCCGAACCCCCTCCCGATAAAGGCCGACAGGCCCGAGCCGAAGATCGCCAGCGCCAGCCCCGCGGCGTACTGATTGGTTAGGAAGGTGAGCGCCAGAACGCCGAACAGCAGCGAGGAGGCCGCGCCGGCAAGCGCGCCGGCAAGGATGGCGAGCGGCATCGGCAGGCCGGCGATCACCCCCCAGAAGGCAAACGCCGCCCCGACCAGCATCATGCCCTCGATGCCGAGATTGAGCACGCCGGACTTTTCCACCACCAGTTCGCCGAGCGCGGCGAAGATCAGCGGCGTGGCGGCAATGATCGTGCCGGTGAAGATCGCGATGAAAAGGTCCATCAGGCGTGCTCCCGTAGCGGGCGGATGCGGTAGAAGATGAAGAAATCGGCGGCCAGCAAGAAAAACAGCAGGATGCCCTGGAAGATGCGCGTCAGCGCCGACGGCAGGCCGAGCGTCATCTGCACGGAATCCCCGCCGAGAAAAAGCAGCGACATCAGCAGCCCGCCCAAAACGATGCCGAAGGCGTTGAGCCGGCCGATAAAGGCGACGATGATCGCCGCAAAGCCGTAGCCGGGCGAAATCTGCGAGGAAAGCTGGCCGAGCGGACCCGCCGCCTCGGCCATGCCGGCAATGCCGGCCGCCGCCCCGCCGGCAAGCAGCCCCGTCCACACCGCCGCGGATTCGCGGAACCCGGCATAGCGCGCGGCAAGCGGCGCCGCGCCGCTGACCGACATCTTGTAGCCGAGGAAGCTGCGGTCGGTAAAAAGCCACATCGCAACCACCGCGACCACGGTGATGAAGACCGAGCCGTTGAGCCGATAGGCATAGTCGAACGGCTCGAACATCGCCGCCGGCGGCAAGAGCGCGGTCTGGGGATAGTTGAAGCCGGCCGGGTCGCGCCAGGGGCCATGCACGAGCCACGACAACAGCAGCACCGCGATATAGGTCAGCATCAGCGTGACCAGGATCTCGTTGGTGTTCATGCGCGCGCGCAGGAAGGCCGGGATCGCAGCCCAGCCCATGCCGGCGAGCGCGCCCGCCACGAACATCAGCGGCAGCAAGAGGACGCTTTCCGGGCTGGGGTAGAAGAGCCCGACGCCGCTGGCTGCGATCGCACCGATGATCAACTGCCCCTCGGCGCCGATATTCCACACATTGGCGCGAAACCCGACCGCCAGGCCGCAGGCGATCAGGATCAGCGGCGAGGCCTTCAACAGCCACTCCGAAAGCCCGTTCATGGAACTGAGCGGCGCAATGAAAAACGCGTGCAGCGTGGCAAGCGGGCTGTGCCCCAGCGCGGCGAAGACGATCGAGCCGACCAACAGCGTCAGCGCGGTCGCCACGATCGGCGCGGCGACGCGCATGCGCGCCGACGGTTCGGGCCGTTGTTCAATCCTGAAGTGCAAGCTCGCCGCTCCTCTTGTCGCCGTCCTGTCCACCGAGCCGTGTCATCAACAGGCCCACCTCTTCGCGATCCGTTTCGGCGGTGCGCAGCGGCGCCGAAACCTGGCCCTGGCAGATCACCAGCAGCCGGTCGCAGATCTCGAACAGCTCGTCGAGTTCCTCCGAAACCACCAGCACGGCGGCCCCGGCGCGACTGAGATCGATCAGGGTCTGGCGCAGAAAGGCCGCCGCCCCCACGTCGACACCCCAGGTCGGCTGCGAGACCAGAAACAGTTTTGGCGCCAGCTCGATCTCGCGGCCGACGATGAATTTCTGCAGATTGCCGCCCGAAAGGCTCTGCGCGCTCGCTCCCGGCCCGTTGGCCTTGACGTTGAAGCGGTCGATGATCGCCCGCGCGAAGTCCCGCGCCTTCGGCCGGTTGACGAGCCCGTTGCGCACCAGCCCCGTGCGATGACCGGTCAGGATGGCGTTTTCCCACAGCGCGTGCGGCGGCACGGCGCCGCGGCCGAGCCGCTCTTCGGGCACGAACGCCGTACCGATCCGCCGTCGCCCCGCCGCGTCGAGACGGCCGACCGGCTGCCCGTTGATGCGGATCGTATCGGCCTGGGCGTGGAGTCGCTCGCCGCTCAGCAGGGAAATCAGCTCCGCCTGGCCGTTGCCGGACACGCCGGCAAGGCCGACGATCTCGCCGCCATGGACACAAAACGACACGTCCTTCAGGCCGACGCCGTAGCGGTCCTTCGGCGACGCCGACAGGTTGCGAACCTCCAGAACCGGCTCCGGGCTCGGCGTCGCCGGCTCGAGCCGCATTTCCGGCAGGTCGGAGCCGACCATCATGCGCGCGAGCTCGACGGAGGTGGATTCGCGCGGCCGCGCCGTGCCGGTCACCCGGCCGTTGCGCAACACGGTCGCCGAATCGCACAGTTCCTGCACCTCGTCGAGCTTGTGGCTGATATAAAGAATGCTGCAGCCCTCGGCAGCGAGTTGGCGCAGCGTCTCGAACAGCTTCACCACCGCCTGCGGCGTCAGCACCGAGGTCGGTTCGTCCAGGATCAACAGCTTCGGCGCCTGCAACAGGCAGCGCACGATCTCCACGCGCTGGCGTTCGCCGACCGACAGGTCGTGCACCCGCCGATAGGGGTCGATCGGCATGCCGTAGCGCTGCGACAGTTCCGTGATCTTTACGGCGAGGCTTTCCAGGTGAAAGGTGCTGCTGACCGAAAGCGCGATGTTTTCGACCACCGTGACGGACTCAAACAGCGCGAAATGCTGGTAGACCATCTCGATGCCGAGCGCGCGCGAACTCGCGGGGTTGTGCGTCTCGACCAGTTTGCCGTCGCAATGGATGGTCCCGGAATCGGCCTGTGCGGCGCCGTAGATGATTTTCATCAGGGTCGATTTGCCGGCGCCGTTCTCGCCGAGAACGGCATGGATCTCGCCCGGCGCGATCAACATCGAGATATCGTCATTGGCGACGACGCCCGGATAGGTCTTGCAGATATTGCGCAGTTCAAGGCGTGGGGTCATTGCGGGTTTGCCTGGCTAGGATCTTTTGCGGTCCGCACGAACCGCAAAAAGGTCGCGTTCACTGGGGCGCGCAGCGTCCGCCCGGGAGGCATCGCCTCCAGGCGGACGCGCCGTGATTGCAGTCCTCAGCCGAGTTGGCCGATCATGCCCTTGACGAACCAGTTCATGCTGCGGATGTCGGCGTCGGACAGCACCGAGCCGGCCGCCGCCTTCACGTTCCCATCCTGGTCCTGCAGCTCGCCGGCATAGGGGTGCACGGCGCCGCTGCCGATATCGGCCTCGAGTTGCTTGAGTTCGGCCTGCACCTCGGCCGGGATCGCTTCGTTAAAGGGCGCCATCTTGACGAAGCCGCCGTTAAGCCCCTGCCAGCGCTCCTCCGCCTTCCAGGTACCGGCAGCGACGGCCTTGGCCGCGCCGACATATTCGCTCGACCAGTCGAGCACGAAGGCGGTCAGGTGCTTGCCGTTGCCGAACGGGCTCATGTCGCTGGCATAGCCGATCGACCAGGCGCCCTTCTCGCCGGCCACCTGCACGCCGGTCGCCGTGTCCGTCATCGAGCAGATGACGTCGCAACCCTGCGAAACCAGCGTGTTGGCCGCTTCCTTCTCCTTGCCCGGATCGAACCAGGAATTGAGGAAGATGGTGTTGCAGGTCACGTCCGGATTGACGCTCTGCGCGCCGAGCAGCAGCGCGTTGGCCGGGCCGACAATGTCGGGAATCGGGAAGCCGCCGATAAAGCCGATCTTGCCGGATTCGGTCATATGGCCGGCGGCCGCGCCGGCGACATAGGTGCCTTCGTAATATTTGGCCTCGAACGTGCCCAGATTCTTCAGGTGCACGATGCCCGAGCAGTGCTCGAACGCCACGTCTGGAAAACGCGGCGCGACCTTCTGCAGCGGCGTACCGTGCGAGAAGCTGGTGCCGAAGACGAGCTTGTTGCCGCTGGCTGCCAACTCGCGGAACACCCGCTCGGCGTCCTGCGGATTGAAGATATTGTCGATCACGGTCAGCTCGACCTCGTCGCCGAACTCGGCCCTGATCGCCTCGACGCCGAGACTGTGCTGTTTGGTCCAGCCGATTTCGGCCACCGGCGAAACGTAGACGACGCCGATCTTCAGCTTTTCCTGCGCGCGCGCAAACCCCGCAAGGCCGGGGGCGCCCAGCGCCAGGCCCGCCGCGCCCGCGCTTTTTAGAAAGGTTCGTCTGGAAAATCCGTTCATCATCGTTCCCTCTGTTGGTTACGGATCGCCGGCTTGGTTGCGCCGGAGATTGGCTGGCGGAATCGCATAGATCTGTGCGCCCTTATGCTCGGAGCCCGCCTCGTCGTTGGCCGCTTCGGTGTTTGCCGCCCCATCCGCGAGATAGGGCGCAAGCGCCTCGTGCGGGCTGAGTTCGGGAAAAACGGCCCGGTCCATGATGTAGCCGCGTACCACCGAGCGGTGATGCGTGTCGATCAGTTCCATCGCCTTCTTCAACCGCCCCTTTTCCAGAAGGTCGATGACACGCGAATGGTCGTCGAGAAGATTGCAATAGTCGAAATCCGCCGTGACCAGCGAGCGCAGCAAGGTCGTGCGCCGCACGAGCTGGGCGTGGATGTCCTGCATGACCTTGTTGCGGCTCAGCCGCACGAACACGGAATGGAACTCCTGGCCGAGCACGTCGGCGAGCGCGTCGTTGCCGGCGGCCACGGCCTGGCGCTGGCGTTCCACGTGCTGGCGCAATTCGGCCCATCCGCCGGGACCGAGCCGCTCGCTCAACTGCGCCGCCACGCCCTGTTCGACGAGCGTCAGCGCGTCGTAGATCTCCATCGCCTCCTGCATGCTCGGCTTGGCGACGAAGGCACCGCGATTGCGCTCGATCTGGGCAAGCCCGTCATCGGCCAGCCTGATTACGGCCTGGCGCACGACGATCCGGCTGACGCCGAAGATCTCGGCGAGCTCGCGCTCCCCCAGCTTACAGCCGGGCACGAGACGATGATCGATGATCGCCCGCGTCAGAATGTCGGCAATGGCCTGCGAGCGGCTGCTCATGACAGGGTCTCCTCCCGGCCGCGGTCTCCCATCCCGACAGCCGGGCGCACCCCGTCCGGGGTAAGCCACATCGCGGGAACCTGCAGCACGCGCCGATTGGAGGGCAATGGATAGGGTTTCACAATCAATAAATGCCGAAAGGACTTTCAAAAAAACAGGAATTGCTATCCAATTTCACATCGAACAGGCTTCGCTCCAACGCAAAATGAGCCAAAAAACGGCCGCCCGGGAGGTTTTTTTCGTGAGCCAAGACCGCAGTTGCAACGACCCCGTGCTGGTCAATGACTGGCATATCATTGCCGACCTCGCCACCCTGCCGCAAGGCCAAACCCATAGGGCGCGCCTGCTCGGTGTCGATTTGGCCGCGCGGGAGAGCCGGACCGGCTATGCGGTGACCCGCCTGGACACGAACGAGCCGGTCGCCGCGACCGAACGCTACGGCTTTTTGTGGGCCTGTCTCGGCACCCCCGAGCGCGACATCGTGGCGATACCCGAAACCGACGAACCCGACCGTCACATCATCACTGGCGGTTCGATCGGGGTCCGGGTTTCCGGCCTGCGGGCAGTGGAAAACTTCCTCGACATGGGCCATTTCCCCTTCGTGCACACGGGCTGGCTCGGCGAGGAGCCCCATACCGAGGTGCAGCCGTATCAGGTCCGTCTCACCGAGGGCGGCGAGGTGCTGGCCACCGAATGCCGCTTCTTCCAGCCCGCCGCCTCGCCGACCGCCAGCGGCGGCATGATGGTCGACTATATCTACAAGGTCGTGCGGCCCTACACCGTCGCGCTCTATAAGAGCAATCCCGTCCAGACCGACCGGCTCGACGTGATCTTTCTGTTCGTGCAGCCGGTCGACGAGGAAAACTGCGTCGCCCACCCGCTGCTGTGCTATCTGAAGGACGGGATCGACGCGGCCGGCGTGCGCGCCTTCATGCAGTTGATCTTCGGCCAGGACAAGCCGATCCTGGAAAACCAGTACCCCAAGCGGCTGCCGCTCAACCCGCGCGCCGAAACCCCGATCCGCGCCGACGCCGTGTCGGTCTATTACCGTCGCTGGCTGCGCGACCACAATGTACGCTACGGCGCGATTCCCGCCCATCACTGATGCGCCGCCCAGACCACAACGAAAGACCCGCCATGACCGAGCCGAAATGCACCGATCACGTGACCCTCAATCAATGGTACCCGCTTGGCGCCATCGACGAGGCGCCGCGCGCCCGCGCGATCGACACCGTCCTGCTTGAGGAAAACCTGTCCTACGCCGTCGCCGGAGACGGCACCGTGGCGGCCTGGCGCAGACGCGAGGACCTGAAGCCCGGCACGCCGGTCGACGTCGCGGCGCTGACCGACACGCTGCCGGCAATCAGCGCCTACGGTTATGTATGGGCCTCGCTCGGCAGGCCGCCGGCCGCGCTTTTCCCGATTCCCGAATATGCCGAGCCCGACCGCCGCAAGCTCAATGCGGCGACCATCGGGGTCAATGTCTCCGCCCCGCGCGCGATCGAGAATTTCCTCGACATGGGCCATTTTCCCTATGTCCACACCGACATTCTGGGTGCCGAACCCCATACCGAGGTCAAGGAATACGATGTCGAGATCTCGACCGATCGCGACGAGATCCTTGCCACGCGCTGCCGCTTCTTCCAGCCGATGGCCTCCACCGCGTCCGATGGCGGCGCCGATGTCGACTATATCTATCGCGTGCCGCACCCGTTCTGCTCGGTGCTCTACAAGTCGAGCCCGCTCGACGAGACCCGGCTGGACGTGATCGCGGTGTTCCTCCAGCCCCTCGACCAGGAGCATATCCGCGCCCACATGATGCTGTGCGTCCTCGACGACGAAAACGAGGACAAGGTCATCAAGCGTTTCCAGCAGACGATCTTCGGCCAGGACAAGCCGATCCTGGAAAACCAGTATCCCAAGCGGCTGCCGCTCGACCCGCGTGCCGAAACCCCGATCCGCGCCGACAAATCGGCCATCGCCTATCGCCGCTGGCTGAGCCAGAAGGGCGTCACCTACGGCGTCATCCCGGCCGCCGCCTGATCCCCTCATCCGGAGCGCACCATGCTGGACCAATCCAGGAACCGCTGGCACCCGATTGCCGCATCGCACGACCTCGCCTATCGCCACGTCTTCCACGGGCAGCTGCTCGGGCGCGAATTCGCCGTCTGGCGCGCCGACGACGATTTCGTCAACATCTGGGAGAACCGCTGCCTGCATCGCGGCGTGCGCCTGTCGATCGGCATCAATGACGGTCGCGAGCTCAAATGCCAGTATCATGGCTGGCGCTATTCCAACCGCACCGCCGGCTGCACCTATATCCCCGCCCACCCAGCCGACGCGCCGGCCCGCACCATCACCAACCGCACCTTTTCCGCCGTCGAGCGCTACGGCTTCGTGTGGACGGCCGAAGAACCGGTCGGCGAGGTGCCCGGCATCGCCGGACTGGCGGAGGGCGACCTGCTGGTGCTGCGCGGCATTCCCGTCAATGCCGCCGCCGACCGGGTTGTCGAGCATCTGCAAACCCATCGTTTCCAGCCGGTCGGCGCACTCGATGCCGACGGCGCCGAAATGGTCGTCGAGACCGCCGACGCGTTCTCGCTGGCGCTGCTGGCTCGCCAAGGAACGGCCGAGACACGCTGCGTGTTCTTCGTCCAGCCGGTCGACGCGGCGCGTTCCGTGATCCGCGGCGTGCTCGACCGGCAGCCGGAAGCCGCTCAACGGATGGCGGTGCTGCGCCACCACAATGAGCGCCTGTCGGCCCTGCGCGAGCGGATCGAGGACGCCGTGCGCGGCGAGCCCGCGCCCGCCCCGATCGAACCGATCTTCGATCCGGTGCCGGCCGAGCTCGCCGAGATGCCGCAGCCGACGCCGCACGGCCGCAAGGCGACCTTGCGGGTCGAGGTCGCACGCAAATGGGCCGCAGCCGACGGCATCGCCGGCTTCGAGCTTACGCCGCTGAGCGGCGGCCTGCCGACCTTCCAGCCCGGCGCGCATATCGACGTGCACATGCCAAACGGCGAAATCCGCCAATATTCGGTCGTCAACGGCCCCGGCGAAAGCGACCGCTTCACCATCGGCGTCAAGCGCGAGCCCGAATCCGCCGGCGGGTCCTCGTGCATGCACGACACCGTGCGCGAGGGCGACGTGCTGGCGATCTCCGAGCCGCGCAACAATTTCCCGCTGCGCCGCGACGCCTCCAAAACGCTGCTGGTCGCCGGCGGCATCGGCATCACGCCCTTGCTCGCCATGGCCCAGGCCCTGCACAATCAGGACCTTGCCTTCGAGCTGCATTATTTCGCCCGCGACGAGGCGCAGATGGCGTTTCGCGAGCGGCTCGACGGATTGGGCGCAACCTTGCATCCGCATCTCGGCCTCGATCCGCAAGCCACCGGCGACACGCTGTCGAGCCTGTTTTCGACCTATCAGGATGGCATGCACCTCTATCTGTGCGGTCCCGGACCGATGCTCGAGGCCGCGCGCCGCGTCGCCGCCGAACGGGGTTGGCCCGAACAGGCGATCCATTTCGAGTACTTCAAGAACACCAACGAGATCGACGACAGCTCCACCTTCGAGGTCGCGCTGGCGCGGTCCTGCCTCACCTTCCAGGTTCCGGCCGGCCGCACCATTCTCGACATGGTCCGCGAAAACGGCGTCGACATGCCGTCCTCATGCGAACAGGGCGCGTGCGGCACCTGCCTTGCGACCGTCATCGAAGGCGAGCCGGACCATCAGGACGTCTATCTGAACGACACCGAAAAGCGCAGTGGCACCAAGATCATGACCTGCGTGTCGCGCGCCCGTTCGGCGCGGCTGGTGCTGGATTTGTGAGGCAAGGCGGATGATCAAGCTCTACGATTACGAACTTTCCGGCAATTGCTACAAGCTGCGGCTCTTGATGAGCATTCTTGGCGTCGACTACGAGACCGTGCCGGTCGATTTCTATCCCGGCCGCGAACACAAATCGGACTGGTTCCTGCGCCTGAACCCGCTCGGCCAGCTTCCGGTTGTCGACGATGACGGACTGGTGCTGCGCGATGCCCAGGCGATCCTGGTCTATCTGGCCGCGCGTTACGACCCCTCCGGCACCTGGTATCCGCGCGACGATCCCAGGCTTCTGGGCGAAGTCAGCCAATGGCTGGCGTTCGCCGACGGCATCACCGCCACCGCTTCGGCCGCCAGGCTGCATGACGGCCTGTTCTACGATGTCGATATCGACGCCTGCCGTGCCGGCGCACACCGCCTGTTTCGCATCCTCGACGAGCATTTGTGGTTCGGCGAACAGGAAGGCCGCGACTGGCTGTGCGCCGCCGCCGCTCCCACCATCGCCGATATCGCCTGTTTTCCCTATGTGATGCTGTCGGAGGAAGGCGGCATATCGCGCCAGGACTATCCGGCGATCCGCCGCTGGTGCGACCGGCTCAAGCGGGTTGACGGCTTCATCGTCATGTCGGGCATCTTCCCGGCCAGCCGGGCACGTGCGGCTTAAGGTATCGGCACCACGGACGGGAATCGATTTTCCGACCGTTCCGCGCTTTAAAGGATGACGCGGGTCGCGCAGCGCCGCGCCATCCCCAAACCCCTAATGATGTGATCGAAGAGGACTATTGCCATGAAGACACGTGCGGCTGTTGCGGTTGGGGCGGGCCAGCCGCTCGAGGTTATGGAGGTCGATCTTGAGGGGCCGCGCGCCGGCGAGGTTCTGGTCGAGATCAAGGCGACGGGCATCTGCCACACCGACGAGTTCACACTGTCGGGCGCCGATCCGGAAGGGATTTTTCCGGCGATCCTGGGCCATGAGGGCGCCGGCGTGGTGGTCGATGTCGGTCCGGGCGTGGAAAGCCTGAAAAAGGGCGACCACGTCATCCCGCTCTATACGCCCGAATGCCGCCAATGCCCGTCCTGCCTGTCGCAGAAGACCAATCTGTGCACCGCCATCCGCGCCACGCAAGGCCAGGGCCTGATGCCCGACGGCACCAGCCGGTTCTCGATCGGCAAGGACAAGCTCCACCACTATATGGGCTGCTCGACCTTTTCCAACTTCACCGTGCTGCCGGAGATCGCGCTGGCCAAGGTTCATCCCGAGGCCCCGTTCGACAAGATCTGCTATATTGGCTGCGGGGTCACCACCGGCATCGGCGCCGTCCTCAACACGGCCAAGGTCGAGATCGGCGCCACGGCGGCCGTGTTCGGGCTCGGCGGCATCGGCCTGAACGTCATCCAGGGCCTGCGGCTGGCCGGCGCCGACCGGATCATCGGCGTCGACATCAACGACGACAAGAAGGCGTGGGGCGAGAAGTTTGGCATGACCCATTTCGTCAACCCGACGCAGGTGGACGACGTGGTGGCCGAGATCGTCAATCTGACCAAGCGCGGCGCCGACCAGATCGGCGGGGCCGACTACACGTTCGACTGCACCGGCAATGTCAAAGTGATGCGCCAGGCGCTGGAAAGCGCCCATCGCGGCTGGGGCGAGAGCATCGTCATCGGGGTGGCCGGCGCCGGCCAGGAGATTTCGACCCGGCCGTTCCAGCTCGTCACCGGCCGCACCTGGAAGGGCACCGCCTTCGGCGGCGCCAGGGGCCGCACCGACGTGCCGAAGATCGTCGACTGGTACATGGACGGCAAAATCTCCATCGACCCGATGATCACCCACACGCTCACCCTCGACGAGATCAACACAGGCTTCGATCTCATGCACAAGGGCGAAAGCATCCGAAGCGTCGTCGTGTTCTGAGCCTGGGAGGCATACGCCTCCCTCCCAGCCATCGCCCGCCGGCGGCGTTACGCAACCGCGTGAAGAAACGCCCCGGCGGGCCTGATCCAGCTTGGCTGGCCGCCCTCGCCCGGCCTCAGCGCTCGCGTTCGGCGTCGAGCAGATATTCCTTCATTTTCTGGGCCACAGGCGACAGGGCGCGCTGACGGTGCTGCAGCACCGACACGTCGCGGCTGATCGCCGGCTCGACCAGCTTCATCACCTTGACGTCGACCAGCGGCGCGAGTTGGCGGGCGTTTTCGGGCAACACGGAAACGCCGAGCCCGGCCGCGATCATACTGATCGCGGTGGTCGAGAACCGCACCTCGTAGGACGGCCGGACATCCGGGGCAACACGCAGCAGCGCCCGGTCGACGAGGTCGCGCAGCGGATTTTCCTTCGCCAGCGCGATCAGCGCCTCGCCGGATAGATCCGACCAGCGCACATTCTTCTGGCGCGCGAAACGATGGTCGGCCCGGCACACCAGCATCAGCCGATCGCGCATCATATGGGTGGATTCCACCTCCGGGTCCTCGTCTGCGACCGTCCCGATGGCGAGATCGACCTCGTTGCGCTTCAAGGCCGGACGGATCTCCTCCTCCGGCATGTCGCGCACCTGCACGCTGATATCGGGATAGCGCCGGTTGAACCGGGCGATCACCGGCGGCAGAAAGGTGGCGGCCAGGACGATCGCCGAGGCCACCAGAACCCGCCCGCGCCGCAGCGAGGCGAGTTCGTGCACGCTGTCGACGGCGATTTCCAGGTCTTCCAGCACCTTGCGGGCCTGGGGAAAGAACTCGCGCCCCGCCCCCGTCAGGCTGACCATGCGGGTATGGCGGTCGAACAGCCTCTGCCTGAGCTCGGTCTCCAGCTCTTTGATCAGGATGCTGATCGCCGACTGGGTCAGGTTCAACCGGCCGGCGGCAAGGTTGAAACGGCCAAGCTCCGCCACGGCGACGAAGGCCTGGATCTGGCGAAGCGTTACGTTCACACGGCGGGTTCCGTCCTGCTGGGTCCGATGGCCGTCGCGGCCATCTCCATCCGGCAGGGTGACGCTATCGCGATTGATTTTCAATCCGACAATATTCGCGAAATTGTTTCGAATTTTGAATGAGAGTGCCGTCCGCGCTCGCGCATCACACACACGCGGCGGCCAGTCGGGCCGCTTCCTGCCTGTCGCCGGCCATCAGCAGGCCCATCTCCTCGATGCGGCTCCGGTCGGGCGGCAACTCGCCGACCAGCTCGCCATGAAACATCACCAGAATGCGGTCGCAAATGGCGAACAACTCCTCCAGCTCGGTCGAAATCAGCAGGATCGCCCGCCCCGCCTCGCGCTGCTTGAGTACTTCCTGCATCACCAGTTCCATGGCGCCGATGTCGATGCCGCGGGTGAGCTGGTTGATCAGCAGGAAATCGGGATCGCGGGCAAGCTCGCGCGCCACGACCAGCTTTTGCTGGTTGCCGCCGGACAGGTTCTGGATCAGGTCGAACTCGCCCGACGCCTTGACCCGGAACCGGCGGATCAGGTCGCGCGTGTGCTCGGCGATCGTGCCGAATTTCAACAGCCCGTGCCTGGCGAAGGGCGGCCTGTTGTAGCGCTGCAGCAGAACGTTTTCCGTCAGCGCCAGCGGCAAGACGATCCCCATCTTGTGGCGGTCTTCGGGAATGTGTGCGAGCGGCCGGCGATTGACCTCATCCGGCGGCAGCCGGCTGATCTCCTCGCCATTGAGCGAAATCGTGCCCGCCGTGACCGGCAACAGCCCGGTCATGGCGAGCGCGAGTTCGCTCTGGCCGTTGCCGGACACGCCCGCGATCCCGACGATTTCGCCTTCGCGAACCTCGAGCGAGACGTTGCGCACCGCCGGCAGGCCGATCTCGTTGTCGCAGCTCAGCCCCTCGACCCGAAGCACGGTGCGGCCCGGCGCCCCGTTCGTGCGCGGCAGGTCCATCAGGACGTCGCGGCCAACCATCATGCGCGCCAGTTCGCGCGGATTGGTGTCGGCGGCCCGGGTCGTGAACACCACCTTGGCATCGCGCATCACGCTGACGCGGTCGCTGACCGTCATCACCTCGTCGAGCTTGTGCGAGATGAAGATCACCGTCTTGCCGTCCTTCACGAGGTGTCGCAACAGCACCAGCAGGCGGTCGGTCTCCTGCGGCGTCAGCACCGCCGTCGGCTCGTCGAGGATCAGAAGGTCGATGCCGTGAAACAGCACCTTCAAGATCTCGACCCGCTGCTGTTCGCCGACCGAAAGGTCCTGGATCAGCGCGTCGGGACGCACGTCGAGCCCGTAGCGCTCCGACAGGTCGCGAATCCGCGCATGCACGTCGCCCATGTCGGTGATGACGCGTGCCGGCATGCCCTGGCCGAGCACGTAGTTTTCCGCCACCGTCAGGTTGGGCACCAGCATGAAGTGCTGATGCACCATGCCGATGCCGTGCCGGATCGCCTCGCGCGGCGAGCCCAGCCGCAACGGCGCCCCCTTGTAGATGATCTGGCCTTCGTTCGGAGACAGGACCCCGCACAAAATGTTCATCAACACGCTCTTGCCGGCGCCGTTCTCGCCGAGCAGGGAGTGAATCTCGTTTTCCTCCACCTCGAGCGTCACCCCGCCGCTGGCGACGAGGTCGCCGAAGCGCTTGTGGATATTGTCCATGCGAAGGAAGGGCTGTGTGGTCATCGATCCCGCCTCACGCCTTGTTATAGGGGACGCCGAGCATCTTCGGCGTGTCGGCCTTGTTGCGCACCATCACCAGCGCGACGATGGTCATCACGTAAGGCAGCGCCTGCAGGGCCTGATAGGGAATGTTGAGCGCCGGCTGCGCCTGAAGCTGGAGCTGGAGCGCATAGAAAAGGCCGAACAGCATCGCGACGAAGAACGCGCCCACCGGCGACCAGCGCGCGAACACCACCACCGCGAGTGCGATGAAGCCGCGGCCGGAGGTGATGTTCTCGACGAACTGGTTGGAATGGCCAAGCGTCAGAAACGCGCCGCCGAGGCCGGCCAGTCCGGTGCCGATCATGACCGCCCCGTAGCGATAGGCGGCCACGCTGCGTCCGACCACGTCGACCGCCTTGGGATGCTCGCCGACGGCGCGCAGGGTCAGGCCGAACGAGGTTTTGTAGAGCACCACCACCGCGAGCACCACGACGAGCAGCGTGCTGTAGACGATGGCGTTGTGACGGAAAAACGCCTCGCCGAAGAACGGCAGATCGCTGAGCCCGGGAATGTCGAGCGGCTGCGCGATTTCCACACCGCGGCCGGTGCCGACGAAATAGGTGCGGAACAAAAAGGCCGTCAGTCCCATCCCGAGCAGGTTTATCGCCGCACCGACCACGATCTGGTTGGCCTTGATGGTGATGGTGAAAAAGGCGAATAGCAGCCCGACGGCCATGCCGGCGCCGATCGCCGAGGCCAGTCCGAGCGGCAGGCTGCCATAGGTGAACATGGTGGCGAAACCGACGAAGGCGCCGACCAGCATCACGCCCTCCAGCCCGATATTGAGCACGCCGGCGCGTTCCGAAAACACCTCGCCGATCGCGGCGAAGATCAGCGGCGTCGCCAGGCGCCAGGAGGCGCCGATCGTGGTGGCGATGAAACCGAGTGTCGCGACGTCTTCCATGATGAACCTACTGCGAACGGGAGGCGGAGCGGAACCGGTAGACGCCGAAGGCGACGACCGAGAGAATGACCATGCCCTGGATCACCGACACCAGAACCTGCGGCACCTGGGCGGTGATCTGCATCAGTTCGGACCCGGAGCGCAGTATGGCGAACAGCCCGCCGGAAAAGATCGCCCCGATCGGGTTGTTGTTGGCCAGAAGCGCAACGGCGATGCCCTCGAAACCGTAACCGGGCGAGATGTTCTGGTAGAGCCGGCGCGTGACGCCGGCGATCTCGAACGCCCCGGCCAGCCCGGCCATGCCGCCGCTGATGCAGATGGCGATCATGATGTTGCGGCCGACATTGATACCCGCATAGCGCGCCGCGTTGGCATTGATGCCGACCACGCGCACGGCGTAGCCGGCACTGCTGCGGAACAGGAAGATATAGAAGGCGATCGCCAGCGCGACGGCGACCAGGATGCCGATATGCAGCCGCGTCGGCGGCAGGATGCGCGGCATCCAAGCCTCCTTCAACAGCCGCGCCGATTGCGGATAGGCCGAGGCGGCGTCGCGCAGCGGACCGGTGACGAGATAGCTGGTCCCGATCAGCGCGATATAGTTGAGCATGATCGTGGTGACGATCTCGCTGGCGCGGAAATAGACCTTGAGCAGGCCGGCGATCCCGGCCCAGGCCGCGCCGGCGGCGGCGCCGGCCACCATGATCAGCGGCACGTAGATCCAGGGCGTCAGCCCCTCGAAGGCCACGCCGACGATCGTCGCCGCGACCGCCCCGGCATAGAGCTGGCCCTCCGCCCCGATGTTCCAGATGCTGCAGCGAAACGCCACGCACAGACCGACGCCGATCAGGATGAGCGGGATCGACTTCAGCAGGATCTCCGCGATCGAGCGCGTGTCCTGCAACACGCCGACGATCATCACCGAAAACACGTCCCAGCCGTTGAAGCCGTTCAGGCTCAGCAAAATACCGCCGCAGATCAGCGCGACGAGAACCGCCGCGGCGGGCAAGGCGATCGCTTGGGCGATCCGAACCAACATGCTCATGGCATTTCCCATAAGATCGGTATCCGCGGCGCCTGGCCGCTCGTTTTCGATGTTCGCCATGATCCTGTCGTCGTTGAAAAAACTCTCGAAAGCGCGGAAGCGGAGACCGGTCGGCTGCCGACCCGCGCGGGTGATGGTGTTATTGGCCGCGGGTAGCGATCTCGCCGGCGATGATGCGGTTCCTGGCGTCCTCCACTGTGTGACGGACATCGTCCGGCACCGGGCGGGCGGAATGGTCGTTGTAGGAGAAAGCCCTCCTCGAACACTTCACGACGCTCCCTCCCTCATCATCACCTGGCACGGCGCGACGAGCTTTCGCCGCCGCCGTGAGGGCGCGCCCTGCGCGCCCCCGTCCTTCATGGTGCCTGGTGTGGCTCGATCGTTTCCGGAAGCCGGCGACCGGCTCCGCGGTCGGGCCTCAGCGGGCGCGCGTCTGGATTTCGCCGGCGGCGATCTTGGCCCTGACCTCCTCGACGACAGCGCGAATATCGGCCGGAACCGGATTCTTGACGTCGTCGCGGAAGGTGAACTTCATCACCTCGGGATCCTTCAGGCCGAACTCGTAGTTCTGGGTCGGCACGTCGCCCTCCTGGATCATCCGCGCCACCTTCACCACGCCCTGGGCGTAGTCGGCGACGTAAAGGCCCAGAATATGGTCCGGCGCGACCTCGGTGAAATCGCTGAAGATGCTGAACGTGCCGACATCCTTGCCCGCTTCCGCGATCGCCTGGTAGCCGCCGATCGTGGCGCCCGACGCATTCGGCACCAGGAAGTCGACGCCTTGCGCGATCATGCTCAAGGCCGCCTCCTTGGTCGCGGTGGTGTCGGAGAAGTTGCCGATATAGGCCTCACTGATCGGGAACTCGGCATCGACGCTGCGCGCGCCGTTCCTGAAGCCCTCGAACGCCTGCTGGATCGGCGGGATTTCCATACCGCCGACAAGGCCGGCCTTCTTGCCCATCTTCGCGGCGACCACGCCCATCAGGTAGAAAGGCTGGCTGGTGTCGGTGTTGAGGCCGATCACATTGTCTTCGTAAACGTGGCTCGAGGAAATCAGAAAGACCGTGTCGGGATAGTCCGGCGCCACGTCGAGGGCGGAATCCTGAAATTCGAAACCATGCCCCAGGATAATGTCGTAGCCCTGGCTGGCGTAGTCGCGGAACGCCTTTTCGAAAGAGGCCGGGTTCTGCTGCAGCTCGACATAGCTGACCTGCGCGCCCAGCTCCTTCTCCACGCCCTTCAGCGCGTTGTAGCCGATACGGTTCCAGCCCTCCTCCGAGACGCTGCCCGGCACGAGCAGCCCCATCTTGAGCGTGTCGGCCCAGGCTGCCGTCGGCAACGACATCGTCACCGCGGCCGCAACCGCCATGCCCGCAATATAACTGCGTCTATTCAGGTTCATGATGCTCCTCCCAGATTTCTTTCATCATGCGTCCCGGCCCCGGTGGAACCGGTCAGCCGCTCCCCGCCGGCTGGCGGTGCTCGTCTCCCGCGACCGGCCTGGAGGCCATCTCGAAAACGGGTTTGCCCTTGGCGATCACCGTCATCGTATCGGCGCCCCCGGCAACGAACGTGTCGACATCGGCGCAATCGGTGACCAACAGGTCGGCGAACGCGCCTTCGCGCAGGCCGTAATCGGCTCCCAGGCCCATCAGCCGAGCCGGGATTTCGGTCATCATCGAATAGATGGTTTTCAGTTCGTCGCCGCGCAGATGGCCGGCAAGCAGCGTCCAGCGGCCGATCTCCAGCATGTCGCCGGCACCGGTCGGCACGAACGGATCCTGGATATTGTCCGATGCGGTCGCGATCGGCACGCCCGCGCGCACGAGTTCGGCCACGCGCGTCAGTCCGCGCGGAGGCAGCATGTCGGCGTCGCGCCCCTGCAGATAGAGATTGGCCGCCGGCAAGGTGACGACGCCGAGATCGAGTTCGAGGATCTCGTCGCGGATGCGCTCGAAGGCCGCGCGCGGCATGGCGCTCAGCACCGAAACGTGGCTCAGCACCGTGCGGCTTTCGAGCCCGTATTTGCGCACCCGGTCGAACACGGCATCGAACAGCGGCCGCTGCGGGTTGAGATGTTCGTCGAGATGCAGATCGACCGGCTTGCCGTGGCGGGCGGCAGCGCCGAACAGAATGTCCATATAGCGGTAGGGGTCCTCGGCGACGGCCGGGGTGCCGCCGACCACGTCCGCCTTTTCCACCGCCGCGTCGATATTGGCGTCGAGCCATTCCAGGTCCTGGCCCGGATGCGGGGTCATGAAGGCGACCAGTTGCAGGGTCAGCCGCTCCGCCCAGGCCCCGCGCAGCGCCGCCAGCGCCTCGATGCCGTTGAAGCCGGCATCCTTGTCGACATTGATATGGCTGCGGATCGCGGTCGTTCCGCGCGACAGGCAGCGCGCCATGGTGCGCTCGGCGCGACGCGTGATGTCGTCCGGCGGCGCGGTGCGGGCATATTTGGCAAAGGCCTCGCGCGCGCCCTGCAACGTGCCGGACGGGTTCGGCGTGAACCGCAGCACGCCTGTCTTGTCGAGATGCTGGTGGGCGTCGACGAGGCCGCTTGTGACCAAACGGTTCGCAATGTCGACGACATCGGCGTCGGGCGCCGTCAACCCCTCGCCGATGCCGGCGATGCGCCCGTCGGCGCCAACGAGGATGTCGGCGCTGCGTATGTCACCGGCCCCGGCGACGACGCGTCCGCCGCGCAAGATGTAAGCGCGACCAGCACGAGGATGAAACACGCTGCCGTTTGCCAGCATCCCAAACTCCCTTTCCTGGCTTTCACCATCGACGGCAACGCTATCCCTGGCCCCATTGATTAGGCAAATTCATTATCCAGATAAATTCTTTCTGAATATCAATAAATAGAACCAGGGCGCCTCGAGCGTCGGTAGCCATGCGGCGCGCCGAGCGCCAGCGGCATGAATCGATCTGAAAGCAGGATAAATCGTGAACATCTCACATTAAAAACTCACAATTTTTCAATTATTATTTCTGATATGCAAATTATAGTGCATTTCACAATGCGATAATTATATAAATATAAATATCTTTCAAAAATTGTTGATTTTAATTACCTCATTTCGGAATACGATTTATATCATATTGATTTTAATGAATTTTTTACAGTTCCAATTTTTGTTGACAATCTTTACTTAAAGAATAAATTGTTGACAATCAAAGCGGAGGTCGCATGCCGGAATCCCCATTTCGCACCCGCCCCGGTCGCAACGCCGCCACGCCCGGCGCATCGATGAGCGGACCGGAAGCCGAAGAACGCGTCGTCAGCGCGGTGGTCGAGGCCATTCTCGGCCACCGGATCGCGCCGGGCACGCGGTTGATCGAACGCGAACTCGCCAACTATGCCGGCGCCAGCCGCTCCGCCATCCGTAATGGCTTGCTTACGCTTGCCCATGCCGGGCTCGTCGAGCTCAGCCCCAACAAGGGCGCGACCATCGCCATGTGCTCGCCGGAGGAGGCAAGACAGATCTTCGAGGCGCGCATCGTCATCGAGGCTTCGGTGCTCGACATTCTCGCCCGCACGCTCGACGAAGCCGGCCGCGCCAGGCTCGACGCCTTTATCGACGAGGAACATGCCGCCTACGAGGCCGGGCGCATGGAAGAGGCCCGCCACCTGTCGCGGCGCTTCCACCTGCTCGTCGCCGAACTGTCCGGCAACGACGTCCTGACCGGCTTCGTGCGCGATCTCATCAACCGCCAGCCGCTGCTGTCGTGGACGCGCGAGGTCCGCCAATCGCGCTTTTGCGGCAATGACGCGCACAAGCGCATCGTCGAGGCGCTGGCGCGCGGCGACGGCGCCGAGGCCGCGCGCCTCAACACCGAGCATCTGCGCGAACTCGAACGGGAGCTTCGCACCGACCGCGAAAGCGCCCTCAAGACCGTCGGCGCCGAGGACGCCGACGAGGTTCCGCGTCCGCGCCCCGGCTGACCGCCGGCGCCCGCCGGAAATGATCTTGAAGAACAAATAGATAAAGGGATGGAGCCGCCATGAGACGTTTTGACTACTACCAGCCGAAAAGCCTGGAGGAGGCCTCCGCGCTCATGGCCGATCTCGGCTCCGAGGCCAGCATCATCGCCGGCGGCACCGATCTCCTGGTCGAGATCAAGGAGGAGTTGCGCAAGCCGCGCCATGTCGTCGACATCAAGAAGATACCCGGCCTGCGCGACTATTCCTACGACGCCGAGACAGGTCTGCGTTTCGGCGCCCTGGTCACGGCGCGCGACCTGGAAATCTGGACCCCGGTAATCGAGCACTATCCAAACCTGCGCACCGCCGTCGCCGCGCTCGGCTCGATCCAGGTTCGCAACCGCGCCACCGTGGTCGGCAATGTCTGCCGCGCCTCGCCATCGGCCGACACCATTCCGCCGCTGATCGCCGACGGCGCGTCGCTGTCCGTCTACAATCGCGGCGACGAGCGGCAGATCCCGATCGAGGATCTGTTTATCGGGCCGGGCCGCACGGTCCTGGTGCCCGGCGACATCGTCACCGGCATCTCGGTGCCGCCGTCGCGCCCGCAAAGCGGCCGCGCCTATATCAAGCACGGCCGCCGCAAGGCGATGGAGCTCGCCACCGTCGGCGTTGCCGTCAGCCTCGAGCGCGACGGCGACACCTGCACCGAAATCCGTATCGCGCTCGGCGCGGTCGCGCCCACCCCGATCCGCGCCCGCAACGCCGAGGCGCTTCTGCGCGGCCGCGCCATCGACCCGGCCGCCTTCACCGCGATCGCCGATGCCGCGATGGCGGAATCCACACCGATCAGCAATGTGCGCGCCAGCGCCGCCTACCGCCGCGACATGGTCGGCGTGTTGACCCGGCGCGCCATCGGCCAGGCCATGGGAGGCGTTTGATGACCCGTATCGTCACAATGACCGTTAACGGACAGGAGCACGAGCTGCCCTCGCCCGCCAACCGCACCCTGCTTGATGTGCTGCGCAGCGAAGGCGGCCTGACCGGCACCAAGAAGGGCTGCGACGTCGGCGATTGCGGCGCCTGCACGATCATCATGGACGGCAAGCCCGTCAATGCCTGCCTTGTGCTGGCCGTCGAGGCCGAAGGCGCCGATATCCTGACCATCGAGGGTCTGCAGCACGCGCCGGACAGACCGCATCTGTTGCAGGAGAAATTCATGGAGCACGGCGGCGCCCAGTGCGGCTTCTGCACGCCCGGCATCGTCATGATGGCCAAGGCCCTGCTCGACGAAACCCCCGCCCCGAGCGAGGACGAGATCCGCTTCGCGCTGGCCGGCAATATCTGCCGCTGCACAGGCTACACCAAGATCATCGAGGCCGTTCAGAGCGCGGCCGAAGAATTGAACAAAGCGAGGGCGCAATGACCGTTCACGAGCTTCCCGTCGCGACCAGGCAGACCTTCTCGGTCGTCGGCAAGAGCGTCAAGCGCTCCGACACGCTGGAAAAGGTTACCGGCAGCGCCGTCTATGCCGGCGACATCATCCTGCCCGGCATGCTGCACGGCAAGATCAAGCGCTGCGAGATCGCCCATGCCCGCATCAAGGCGATCGACACCTCCAAGGCGCTGGCGCTCAAGGGCGTCAAGGCCGTGCTCACCCACGAGAACGTGCCCCGCGTCCTGCATTACGGCTCGCCGCATCCGCGCTCGGCCTCCGTCACCAGGGACCAGTACATTCTTGACGACCGCGTGCGCTACTGGGGCGAGGGCGTGGCCGCGGTCGCGGCCGTCAGCGAAGAAATCGCCGAGGAAGCGCTCGGCCTGATCGAGGTCGAATACGAGCCGCAGCCGGCCGTCTTCACCGTCGAGGACGCGCTGAAACCCGGCGCCCCGGCCCTCCACGACAACGGCCTGGACGAAAACAACGTCCTGCCGCCGGTGATCGTGGAACGCGGCGACATCGAGCAGGGTTTTGCCGAGGCCGACCTCGTCCTGGAGGGCGAATACGAGCTCGGCCGCCCGACCGCCGCCTATATGGAGCCCAATATCTGCGTCACCCGATGGGACGGCAACGGCAAGCTCACCATCTGGAGTTCGACCCAGACCGCCTTCATGGTGCGCGGCGCGCTGGCCGAGGTTCTCGGCGTCCCCCTCAACAAGGTCCGCGTCGTGGTCGACCACATGGGCGGCGGGTTCGGCGCCAAGCAGGACCTGTTCCAGCACGAATTTCTGGCCGCCCTGCTCGCACGCGAGACCGCGCGGCCTGTGCGCATGGAGTTTTCCCGCAAGGAGACCTTCTTCGGCGGCCGGTCGCGTCATCCCGGCAAGATCTGGCTCAAGCAGGGGTTCACCAGGGACGGCCGCATCACCGCGCGCCAGGCGCGTGTGGTCTTCAATTCCGGCGCCTATGGCTCGCACAGCCCGGGCGTGACCAATGTCGGCACCGCCGCGATGACCTCGCTCTACCGCTGCGACAACGTGCATCTGGAAGGTCGCGCCATCTACACCAACACGCCGATCGCCGGCGCCTTTCGCGGCTACGGCGTGGTGCAGACCTATTACGCCATCGACCTGCAGGTCGACGAGGCGGCCGAAAAGCTCGGCTTCGACCCGGCCGAGTTCAAGCTGAAGAACGCGGTCCGCGAGGGCGACATCGCGCCGTCCAACCATCCCATCGTCGGCCACGGCCTGGAGGACTGCATCCGCCGCGGCATGGCCGAGAGCGACTGGCACACCGCGCGCAAGGCGCCCAAGGGCGACGGCGTCAAGCGTCGCGGCTGGGGCATCGGCTGCGAAATGCACGGGTCCAGCGCCTATCCCGGCATCAAGGAACAGGGCAACGCCATCGTCAAGATGAACGAGGACGGCACGGTCACGCTGTTGACCGGCACGGCCGGCCTCGGCACCGGCGCCCACACCGCGCTGTCGCAGATCGTCGCCGAGGAGCTCGGCGTGCCGTTCGAGGATATCGCCGTCGTCCAGGGCGACACCGACGTCGTGCCCTGGGACATCGGCGCCTTCGCCAGCCACACCACCTATATGGGCGGCCGCGCCGCCCAGATCGCGGCCGCCGACGTGCGCCGCCAGGTGCTGGCCCATGCCGCGCCGATGCTCGACGCCGCCCCCGAGGACCTAACGATCGTCGACGGGCTCATCATGCGCACCGACGGCTCCAACCGGTCGATCCCGCTCGGCGAGGCGGTCGCCCCGCAGCGCGGCATGCCGGCGATCCAGCTCGTCGGCGTCGGCACCTATACGCCGACCAAATCCTACTCCTTCGGCGCCCATTTCGTGGAGGTCGAGGTCGACACCGAGACCGGCGAGGTCGCCGTCCTCCAGGTGATCCCGGTGCACGAGATCGGCAAAATCATCCATCCGGTCGCCGCCGCCGGCCAGATCGAGGGCGGCATCCAGCAGGGCATTGGCCATACGCTGAGCGAGGACTACGTGATCGACCTGACCAACGGCCGCTCGCTCAATCCGAGCTTCGTCGACTACAAGATGCCGCTGTCGATGGACATGCCCCCGATCCGCACGATCATCCTGGAGACCGCGCCCGATCCGGGCGGGCCCTGGGGGGCCAAAGGTGTCGGCGAAGACCCGATCATCGCCATCGGGCCCGCCATCGCCAACGCCATCCACGACGCGATCGGCGTGCGCTTCCGCCACTACCCGATCACGCCGGAAAACGTCCTCGACGCCCTGCGCGCGAAAAGCAAGGAGGCATGACAATGCCCAACATCGAGACCACAAGCGGCGACAAGGTTCCCGTCACCATCCTCACCGGCTTCCTCGGCGCCGGCAAGACGACGCTGCTCAACTACATCCTGACCGAGCGCCACGGTCACCGCATCGCCGTGATCGAGAACGAATTCGGCGAGATCGACGTCGATTCCGACCTGGTGATCGCCTCGGAGGAGGAGATTTTCCAGATGCAGAACGGCTGCATCTGCTGCTTCGTCGACGTGCGCAACGACCTCGTCGAGGTGCTGCAGAAGCTGCTTGCCCGCAAGGACAAGTTCGACCACATCCTGGTCGAAACCAGCGGACTGGCCGACCCCACCCCGGTCGCAACCAGCTTCTTCATCGACAACGAGGTCGCCGGCCAGGTCGAGCTCGACGCGATCGTGACCATGGTCGACGCCAAGCACATCGCCCAGCATGTCGACGATCCGCTTCTCGACGGGCGCGACAACCAGGCGGTCGACCAGATCGTCGCCGCCGACCGGATCGTCATCAACAAGGTCGATCTGGTCGACGATGCCGCCGTCGGCGCGCTGGAAACCAATTTGCGCAAGCTCAACGAGACCGCCGACATTCTGAAGGCCAGCTATGGCAAGGTCGACCTGTCGAACATTCTCGGCATCAGCGGCTTCCAGCCCTCCTACGTCGCCGAACGCGCCAAGCTCCTGAATCTCGACGACCACGATCACCACCACCATCACACGCACGATCAGACGGTGGCATCGGAATCCTTCACCTTCGACAGGCCCTTCGACCGCGCCAGGCTGGAGGCGACCCTGTCGGCCTTTCTCCAGGAAAACGGCGACGCGATCTTCCGCACCAAGGGGATTCTCGCGATCGAGGACGACGACCGTTTTTTCGTGCTCCAGGCCGTCCACAAGCTGATGGACTTTCGCCCCGACCACGCCTGGGGCAAGGACCGCCCCTATTCCAAGCTGGTCTTTATCGGCCGCGACATCGACCGCGCCGAGATCGAGAAAATGCTCGAAACCTGTCTCGCCTGAGACGACCCATCCTCCCAGGACACCCCACCTGTCGCCGGCCTTCACGCCGGCGATTTTTTGCCTGCTCCGTTCGCGGGCACATAGGTCAAAATGATCGTCCGCCTGTCGTCGGGAGGAACGGGTATGTCGGGAAAATCGAAAAGTTGAAGCGTCTGCGCCCGGCCAAGGCACCAATGACGGGCCTACCCGGCCACCGGCTGCCTGGCCGCGCCCTTCAGCCCGGCCCAGCGCCGCACGAGGCAGGCATCGATGTCGAACAGGTCGAGCACCCGCCCGACCGTGTGGTTGACCATCTCGTCGATGGTCTGCGGCCTGGCATAGAATGCCGGCACCGGCGGGCAGATGATCGCGCCGGCCTCCGTCGCCTGCGCCATCGAACGGATATGGCCCGAATGCAGCGGCGTCTCGCGCAACATCAAGACCAGCTTGCGACGCTCTTTGAGTGTCACGTCGGCGGCGCGCGCCAAAAGGCTGGAGGTCACGCCGGACGCGATCTCGGCCAGCGTCTTGACCGAACACGGCGCCACGATCATGCCCAGCGTGCGGAACGAGCCGCTGGAACAGGCTGCGCCGATATCCTTGTTGGAATGCACCACGGCCGCCAACTGCTCGACCTCGGCGATCGTGCTGTCGGTTTCCATCGCCAGCGTGATCCGCGCCGCGTTCGACACGATGAGATGCGTCTCGATGTCGAGCGCGCGCAGGATCTCCAGAAGGCGAATGCCGTAGATCGCGCCGGAGGCGCCGCTGATGCCGACGATCAGCCGCTTGCGGGAGGGATCGGCCGGCTTCACGGGACGCCCGCCTCAGCCGCCGGCAGTGCCGAGCCGTTCGAGCACGGCACGGGCGCGGGCGAACGCCGCATCGTCGATCCTGGCCAGCGTGCCATGAAAATCGGCGCCGCGCGTAGCGTCGAGGCCCATGCGCGAGGTGGTGCCGATGCCCGACGCCGACGGGTCGAGCGCGTTGCCGGGCAGCCCTTCGATGATGACGACGTCGCGATGCGGCTGGAAATGGGTCGAGAGCGCCCAAAGCACGTCGCTGTCGCGGGTGACGTCGACATCGGCGTCGACGGCGATCACCGTCTTCAGATAGGCGTCCCAGCCGAGCAGGCCGAGCATGACCTGCCGCGCCTCGCCCGGCCGCATCTGGTTGAGCGCCACATAGGCGTGGAAATGGGTGCCCGAAGCCGGGTAGTGCACGGCCGTCACGCTCGGAAAACGCTGCTTTAGCTTTTCCACCATCTCGGCCTCGCGCGGCACGCGCCCGAGATTGAGATGTTCGGCCGAATTGCCGCCGGCGACCGACACCAGCATCGCGTCGCGCCGGCGCATCACCGTCTCGACCCGGAACAGATTGTTGGTCGAGCGGTCCGACGAATAGCCGGTGAACTCGCCGAAAGGCCCCTCCTCGACATGGGCCTCCGGCTCGATCACCCCTTCCAGCACGATCTCGGCGAAGGCCGGCACGCGGATGCCGTGCTTGGGCGTGCGCACCACTTTGAGCGGCTCGCCCAAGAGCCCGCCGGCCACGTCGCGCTCATCGGCGCCGAAGGCGAGCCGGGCCGAGGCGGCGATCATGAACAGCGGATGCGCACCGATCACCATGGCGACCGGCATCGGCTCGCCGCGCTCCTTGGCCATGTTCAACAGCCGCCACAAATGGCCGCGCGAATGCAGGCTGGTCGCCAGTTCGTTCTTCGAATGGATCATCGCCCGGTGGTAGCTCAGATTGCCGCCGCCGGTCTCGGGATGCTCGGCGATGATGACGCCGCTGGTGATGTATTTCGCCCGATCGGTGGCGAAGTGCTTCAGCATCGGCAGGGTCGCAAGGTCGATGTCGCCGTCCTCGACCAGTTCGCTCACCGGGCCGCTGTCGAGTTCCACCGGCGCGACCTCGCGGCGCGCGCGCGCCTGATAGGCCTCGTGCAGGCGGCTTTCCTCGACGCCGAACAGATGCGCGATGCGCTCGCGCGAACCGAAAATATTGGAGACGACCTCGGCCCCGATATTTTCGACCTTGCGAAAATGCAGCACCGGCGCCCGGTTTTGCGCAGCCAGCGCCCAGATGCAGGCGGTGACGTCCTGGTCGTCGGAGACCGGCTCGTCGATCGTCAGGAGATCGTGCGGACAGGCCGCGCGATAATCGGCCAGGAAACGGCGGATGTCCTGGGCGTCGTGGGGGGCCGGCTTGTCCATCAGCATACTCTTTGATCTTGCCTCGGGCACGGGAGATGCGGCGGCCCGGCATCGCCGGGCCGCCTGCGGACATCAGGCGGGAACAGCCTGGCCCGCGCCGCGCGTGACGCCTGCATAGGTGTCCGTCAGGCGCGCCTTCGCCTCGTCCATGGTACGGGGCGGAGGGGTGGGGTCGATGCCGACCAGCTTGGCGATGTTGTTGCCCAGATAACCTTCCAGGTCGTCCTCCGACAGGCCGAGCCCCTGCGGCGGCTCGTGGCACAGAACCTCCAGCTCGCGCAGCCACATGCCGGGCTCGTTGGGCGGCGAATCGGTGCCGAAGACGATCTTGTCCTTCGGCAGTTCCTTGGCGAACTCGACGATCCGTGACTGGAAGCACCAGCCGGATTCGCAATAGACGTTGGGGGTGTCCATCGCCATCCAGAAGGATTCGAAGGAATAGTTGCCGCCGGTCTGGATGCCGAAATGGCCGATGATGAAATTGACCATCGGGAACTCGCGGATGATCGGGTAGAACATGGTCGGGATCGTGTAGGGGCCGTCACCGGTGTGGATCAGCACCACGACGCCGAGCTCGGCGCATTTCTTCATCGCCGGCCGCAGCCATTCCAGCGCCCGGTCCGGCCGGTAGCCGTGCATGTTGGCGTGCAGTTTCAGCATCTTGAAGCCGTATTCCTTGACGTGGAATTCCAGCTCCGCCGCGCCGTTCTCCGGGCCCCAGCGCGGGTTGTAGTTGAAGTTGCCGATGAAGCGGTCCGGGTATTTCTGGCACAGCTCGGCGATGTAGGCCATGTAGTCGCGAATGCCCTCGCGGCCCATGCGGTTGCCGTCGCGATAGCCGGTATTGCCGGGCGGCGGCTGGATGAAACCCATGTCGATGCGGCGCGGCTTGCCGTTGATCCAGTACGGACCGTCCATCAGCTTGAGCATGCGCTCGCCGGTGAATGGCGTGCCGGTGTGCCGCCAGGCCTCGTCGACCAGATTGGTCGGATGCAGGTGGGTGTCGATAATCATGATGATCTCCGGGATTTTTCGAGAGCGATACGCCGGACGGCCTCAGGCCGTTGCGAGGCTGGGCGCTTCGCCCTTCAGACGTGCTTTCGCCTCTTCGAGGGTGCGCGGCGGCGGCGTCGGATCGAGGCCGATCATGCGCGCGATATTGTTGCCGAAATAATCTTCCAGCGTGTCCTCATCGAGGTTCATGCCCTGCGGCGGCTCATGGCACAGAACCTCCAGCAGCCTCAGCCACATGCCCGGCTCGTTGGGCGGCGTGTCGGTGCCGAACAGGATCTTTTCCTTCGGCAGTTCCTTGGCGAACTCGACGATGCGCGACTGCAGGCACCAGCCCGATTCGGCGTAGACATTGGGCGCGTCCAACGCCATCTGGAACGGCTCGAAGCAGTAGACGCCGCCCGTCTGCACGCCGAAATGGCCGAGGATGAAATTGACCTCGGGGAACTCACGGATGATCGGATAGAACTCGGTCGGGATCGAATAGGGTCCGTCGCCGGTATGCACCTTCACCAGAAGGCCGAGCTCGGCGCATTTCTTCATCGCCGGGCGCAACCAGTCGAGCGCGCGGTCAGGCCGGTAGGCGTGCATGTTGGCCTGGAGCTGCACCATCTTGAAGCCGTATTCCTTGGCGTGGTGCTCGATCTCCTCGGCGCCGTTCTGGGTGCCGTAGCGCGGATTGTAGACGAAGCAGCCGAGGAAGCGGTCGGGATATTTTTGAACCAGCTCGACCGTGTAGGCCATGTAGTCGCGGATCGCGTCCTTGCCGGTCAGGTCGCCGTGCCCGTCAGTATAGATCGTGTTGCCCTGGGGCGGCTGGATAAAGGCTTTGTCGATGCGGCGCGGCTTGCCGTTCACCCAGAACGGCCCGTCCATCATCTTCAGCAGGCGCTCGCCGGTAAACGGATCGCCATCGTGCCGCCATGCCAGGTCGACCAGCTTGGTGGGGTAGCAGCTAATGTCGATTATCATCGATTGTCTCCACAATTGGCAAAGTCCCGCCAACACGGAGCCCGTGCGCGGCGAAACCACCGCGCCCGACAACAATCCTGCCGCAATCTCTGTCAGCTCTTACCGTCGGGCGCAGATCAAGTGATCTCTTGCCAGCAATTCCCGACCGGATTTTTCGCGTTATACGCGACCGAAATTCGGCGTTCTGCTTCTACTGACAATGACAAATTCTTAGCCGATTCAGCCAAGATTTGAAAGTAAAAAAGGAGAAAAAATTCAAGTAATTTCCTATGCTTAGGAAAATATCGGCACATCGCGGCCCTTGCCTGCGGCCCTTCCGCAAGCCCCGCCGCGTTCCGGCGCGCGTTTATCATCCGCGCCTCGGCCACACCCAATAGGTGCAGCCGAAACGCCCCCCTTCCCGCCTAGTCTTTCGAACCGATTTGCGGCGTGTCGGCCCGCGCCTCGGCAATCTTTTCCCTCAATTCATGCACGATGTCGTTGAACTCTACCGTGTAGGTCAGGTCGATCGGCCGCGGCCGTTCGAAACCGATCTCGCGTTCCAGCACCACGCGTCCGGGCCGCGCGCTCATGACGAAGACGCGATCGGCCAGGTAGACGGCCTCGCGCAGATCGTGCGTCACCAGCACCACGGTGAATTTCTTCTTCTGGTGCAGGTCGCGGATCACGCCCCACAATTCCTCGCGGGTGAAGGCGTCGAGCGCGCCGAACGGTTCGTCGAGCATCAACAGGCCGGGCTCGTGGATCAGCGCCCGGCACAGATTGGCGCGCTGCTGCATGCCGCCCGAGAGCTGCCAGGGATAGTTCGATCCGAAACCGCCGAGACCGACCAGATCGAGCATGGCTTCGGCACGCGCGACATACTCGGCCTTGTGCTTGCGCAGCCGCTGGGCGTGCGGCGAGACGATCTCCAGCGGCAGCATGATGTTTTCGAGCGTGCGCCGCCACGGCAGAAGCGACGGGTTCTGGAACGCCATCCCGACAATGTCGAGCGGCCCGCGAACCATGGTGCCGTCGACGGCGATGCGGCCCTTTTGCGGAATGACCAGGCCGGTCGTCAGCTTCATCAGGGTCGACTTGCCGCAGCCGGAGGGTCCCACGACGGCGGCGAACTCGCCCTTGCGCACCGACATGGTCAGCTCCTCGACGGCGGTCACGCCCTCGTCGCCGCCATAAGACAGCGTCACATCGGAAATCTCGACGAAATCGGTTTGCGGCCGGCCGGCCTGGGCCGGATCGATCTGCGCCAGCTTGACCGGCCGCTTGGCGGCCGCGCCGTCGGCTTGATGCAGCGAAGTTTCGTTATAAAGCAAGGTCACGGAGCCTGCCTCCTGTCTTGGGGTGGTCCGCGAAACCGCGGCCCGGTGTCTCGGGTTCAGTGGTTCTGCGAACGATGCGCCCAGCCGGTGAAACGTTGCTCGACCAGCGCGGTAAGCGCGTAAAGCAGGATACCGAGCGCCGACAGCACCAACAGCGCGGCAAACACGATCGGCACCTGGAAGGCGGCCTGGGCGTCGAGCATCAGCTTGCCGAGCCCCTTCGACGCGCCGGAGGTTTCGGCCACCACCGCGCCGATGAAGGCGAGCGTGATCGCAACCTTGAGCGAGCCGAAGAAATGCGGCAGCGAGCGCGGAATGCCGACCTTGGTCATCACCACAAGCTTCTTGGCGCCGAGGGCGCGCAAGACGTCCTCGAGCTCCGGTTCGACCGTGGCGAGCCCGGTCGCCACGTTGACCACGATCGGGAAGAACGAGATCAGGAACGCGGTCAGGATCGCCGGCACGGTGCCGAGACCGAACCACAGGATCAGGATCGGCACGACGGCCACTTTCGGGATCGAATTGAAGGCGATCAGCGCCGGGTAGACGGCCGAATAGACGGCGCGGTGCCAGCCGACCGCGACGCCCAGAAGCAGGCCGATGACGATCGCCAGCGCGAAGCCGAGCAGCGTCGTCCACAACGTCACGATCATGTTGTCGAAGATGACGACCCGGAACTCCCACAGCGCGGCGAGCGTCGCCGAGGCCGTCGGCAGGATCGATTCGGGAACGTTGAACAGCCTGCAGCCCACTTCCCAAACCAGGAACAGGCCGAGCGTGAACAGCACCGGCGAGCCGATGTTTTCCGCATGCCAGATCCAGTCCGGGCCACGGCGGGCGGGTTTGGCCGGAGGCGAGACGATATCGGTCTGTGCCATCTTATCCACCTTTGTAAGTCGCACCGGTGGCAAGAGCGGCGCGCGCGCCGCTCCCGCCTGTAGCGGGCCTCGACCCTATTGGATCATCCGCTCTTCCTTCGCCGGCAGGAAATCCTCGGTATAGATGTCGGACGCCTGCGGCTTGTTGGTGAAGGAAAACGTTTCCTCGAGCTGGTCGATCGAGCGCGCCAACCGCCCCGCATCGACATGGCCGAACCCGTTTTCGCGCACGTCGTCGGTGAAGTAGCACTGCTGCGCCACCAGCTTCAGCCGTTCGAGCTCGATATCGCGCTTGGCGATCGGATTGTGTTTGAGGACGCTGTCCATCGCGCCTTCGGGATCGTTGATGGCGTCGCGGAAGCCGCGAATGGTGGCGCGCACGAAACCGGCCACCGCCTCGGGATGCTCGGCGATGAAGGACGGGCTCGCCATCACCGCGCTGCCGAACAGGTCGAGCCCGTAATCGCTCATCATCATGCCCACGATCTGGTCGTCGGGCACGCCGGCGGCCTTGACCGCGAGCTTGTTGGAGATGAAGGCGGTCACCGCGTCGACCTGGCCCTGCGCCAGAAGGGTCTCGCGCACCGGAAAGCCGACATTCTCGATCTTGATCGTCGACGTGTCGATCCCGTTGAGCTTCGCGAAGATCGGCCAATGCGAATAGGCCGCATCCGCCGCCGGCGCGCCAAGGATCTTGCCTTCCAGATCCTTCGGCGCGGCGATGCCGTTCTTCTTGATCGTCAGGATCGAAAACGGCGGCACGTTATAGGTCACCAGCACCGCCTTGATCGGCACGGCGTCGGCCGCGTCGCGATATTTGATCAGCGCGTTGAGGTCCATCTGGCCGATATCGTAGGAGCCCGACGCGATCCGGTTGATGCCGTCGACGCTGCCGGTCCCCGGATCGATCGAGACGTCGAGCCCCTCATCCTTGTAATAGCCCTTGTCGAGCGCGACCAGAAAAGGCGCGACATGGCCCTCGAAACGCCATTCGTGAATAAACCGGACTTTGGTCAGTTCCTGCGCGGCGGCGGGAAGCGCCGCAATCGCCATGACCATCGCACTGAGTAGTAAAGCCAGTTTGCGCATCGTCTCCTCCCAGAGACCGGCCGGTAGCGACCGGTCGAATTCGCGCCAACACCAAAACCATGCCCGAAGGACAGCTCCAACGGTCACCGGACACGGTCCGCCGGGGGCCGAAAGCCCCAATTGTCTACAACGAGTCGGGAAGAACCAAATTCGTACAGCGCAACCCATCTCGTTGGCGTTCCAACAAGTGAGCAATTATCTCCCCCGCCCTTCAGGCGGCAGGGATTAGTGCGCTTCTACTCACGCGGCAGGGTAAAGCTACATCAAGCCGCCACGCGCTGTCAAAGTGAAACTCTTGCTAGCCAAACCGACCCAATCGCTTTGATTGCAAAGACTTACGCCTCACATCCATTACGCGAAAACGGCGCGCGGAAAGTAGAACGACACCACCCAGTTCGGCGCGTCGACGATCTCGCTGATCCGCAAATCGCCGCAGACGGAGCACAGCATATAGGCGTCGACGGGAGCGAGTCCGTGCTCGCGCGCGATCAGCTCGATCATGCCGGCGAGCGCCGTGCGCGCGCCCTCTTGAAGATCCGGCCCCACCCCCGTCGTCACTTCGTAGCCGGCGCCGTCGAGATGGCGCGTCACCGGGCCCGGCGTGGTGAAGCGCGGCATCGACAGCCCGGCCTGCTTGACCAGGTCCAGCTTCATGGCGACCGTCATCGCGCTTTCGATCGCGGTGCCGCACACCTCGCCATCGCCCTGGGCGGCATGGGTGTCGCCGATCGAAAACAGCGCGCCCGCGACCTCGACCGGCAGATAGAGCGTCGTGCCGGCGGCCAGGTCGCGAATGTCGAGATTGCCGCCCACCCGGCGCGGCGGCACCACCGAATGTCGCCCGGGCGCGGCCGGCGCGACCCCGATCGTGCCGGCGAACGGCTTCAGCGGCACGCGCGCATTGGCGCCGAACAAGGCCGGCACGCGCCCCGCAACGTCGTAGCGCCACAGATGCAGCGCCGGATCGGGAAACTGGTCGGCAAGCAGGCCGAAACCGGGAATATTGGCCGTCCAGCCGAAGCCGGACGGCTCGAATGCTTCGATCGTCACCTTGAGCGCATCACCCGGCTCGGCCCCGTCCACGAACACCGGCCCGGTGACCGGGTTGATCGTGTCGGAGCCCAGCGTCGCCACGTCGGCGACCGTGCTTTGCGGCGTGAAATGGCCGCACGCGGCGTCGAGGCACTCGAAGCTCAGGCGCGCGCCGGGCTCCACATGCATGACCGGCGCGATCGCCTTGTCCCAGCCGAAATGATGCCGGGCGCGGTGGATGGTGTGGTCGGCTCCTGTGCACATGGCGCGTCTCCCCGGTGGCCGGCATGGCGGCGGCTGCAGGCTGCCGCCACCCCCGCCCTCGCCATCCACAATGACCGCTTGGCGCGCCCGGTTCCACCCGCATCGGAGATTTTTCCGCGCGAAGCCGTCGCCAACGGGCCGGCCCGGCTACTCGCCGGCCACCTCGCGCGCGATCTCGTCGAGCAGGGCGTTGACCTGGTCGCGGCCGCCGCCCTCCGGCAGACGCCGGAAACCCACGCGCACCGTGCCCGGCGCCGCCTCGGTTTCGTAGGCGAACACGACATAGGGGCAATAGGCGATATTGGCGACGTCCTCCTCCATCGCGCGGCGCGAGATGACGGCCGAGCAGAACTGAAAAAACTCGGCATTTTTGTAAAGCGCCTTCTGCGCGCCGACATCTTCGGCCGTACGCTGCAGCATCTCGCCGATAAAACCGTGATAGTCGACGACAAAACCGCGATTGACGATCGCGCCGCCAAGGTCGAAGGCAACGTCGGCGAACGGCGTGTCGGTTTCGTAGACGGTGATGTCGTCGGCCGCCTCGGCCAACGCGGCCGGAGCGAACATGGCAAGAACAAACGCGGCGATCCGCAAAACACGTTTCATTGGCTTGGCTCCTTTTGCGCGCCATTGTCGCCCGCTTCGTCGCGCCTGTCCATTCACATAGAAATTTTTGCATATTTGATCCCGCCGCGGGTGCGGCGATTGACGCGCCTGACAGTCCGTGAAATCATTCGAAAAATTGAATATGTTATCGGGAGGCCCGCTCATGCCAACACGCCGCGACGTTCTGGCCGGTATCGCAACCGCCTCTGCCCTCGCCCTTGCCCGGCCAGCGCTTGCCGCCGCCGCCCTGTCGACCGGGGCCGGCGAGATCTCCGTCGTCAGCGACGGGCGCATGTCGCTGCCGCTGGCCTTCGTCTTTCCCGACATCCCGGCCGAGGAACGCAACGCGCTGCTCGCCGAAAGCGGCATGTCGACCACCGCCTACGAGCCCGATTGCAACGTCACCTTGATGCGCGCCGGCGATCGGCTGGCGCTTTTCGACGCCGGCGCCGGCCCCAATTTCCTGCCCACCACGGGCAAGCTTCTCGCCGGGCTGGAGGAGGCCGGCGTGGATCCCGCCGAGGTCACAGACCTCCTCTTCACCCATGCCCATCCCGATCACCTGTGGGGCGTTCTCGACGATTTCGACGATCTCGCCTTCCCCGAGGCCACGCCCCGGATGGCGCGCGCGGAATGGGATTTCTGGCGTGCCGACGACACGCTGGCAACGATGCCGGAGGACCGCAAGAGCTTCGTTGTCGGCGCGCAGAACCGGATGGCCGCGCTGGAAGACCGCATTGCCCTGTTCACGCCGGGCGAGGAAGTGTTCCCGGGCGTCGAGGCGGTCGACACCGCCGGACATACGCCCGGCCACGTCGCCTTCATGATCCATGGCGGCGACCAGCCGGTGCTGATTGCCGGCGACGCGCTGACCAACGCGGTCTCCTTCCGGCGACCCGCCCTGCACTCGGGCAGCGATCAGGACCGCGAACAGGCCGCGCAGACCCGCCTGCGCCTGCTCGATCGGATGGCGGGCGAACGGGCGCGGTTGATCGCCTTCCACCTGCCGTATCCCGGCATGGGCACGGTCGAGCGCAAGGGCGAGGCCTATCGCTTCGCGCCGCTTGGCTGAACCTATCGCGCCGGCGCGTCGTCCATGCGCCGGAACGCCGCCAGCACCGACCCCTCGATCAGATAGGCCAGGCCGAGCCGCGCCCCGGCCATGATCGCCACGATCACCACCGGCGCCGAGAGCGCCATCGCCGACAGGGCGGTGATGCCCTGGCCGACCGTGCAGCCGAGCGCGAACACGCCGCCGGTTCCCATCAGGAAACCGCCCGCGAAATGCCGCCCCAGCTCGCGCGCGTCGTCGCAGGCTTCCCAGCGCACGTCGTGGCTGCGCCACGCGCGCAGGCCGGCCCCGACCACCACCCCGATCACCAGGCCGACGCCGTAGTCCGGCCCGATGCCGGTGAACAGGATCGCCTGCAGGATCGTGTCGGCGACCGGCACGACGAAGGAGCCGGCCTCGATCTGCACGGGAAAGAAGGAATGGCGCGCGGCAAGCGTGGTCGCCACCCAGCCGAACGCGATCACGGCGCCGACCGTCATGCTGGCGCCAATCGCCAGACGGGCGCGACGAAAGCCCCGGTCGCGCAACACCCACCAGATCAGGCCGCCGGCGATCAGCGCCGCCACCGCCGCATGAAGGTCGAGCCCGGTCACGGCACTGGCGATCGCCCCCATCGACTGGCCGCCGAATGCGGAAAAATCGAGCGCCAGCTCGTCGACCAGCTTGACCCGGGCCAGCGCCGACAGGCCGCGCTGCGCGGCCATCGCCGACAGGCCGAGCACCATCAGCACGACCAGCGAGCGCAGGCTGCCGCCGCCGAGCCGCACCAGCGCGCCGAAGCCGCAAGTGCCCACCAGCGCCATGCCGAACCCGAAGGCGAGCCCGCCGATGACGGCGCCGGTCAGGCCGAAAAGCGGCATCAGATAAAAACTGCGCCCGGGATCGGCGAGACCGAGCGCGACGAGGGTCTGGGTCAGCACCAGGGCAACGGCGGCGGCCAGCGCCCAACCGCGCACCCCGTGGCTGTCGCCCGCATACCAGTGGCGTTCGAGCGCCGACATGGCGCAAAAATGCACGCGCCGCGCGACGAAGCCGAGGACCGTGCCGGCGACAAGCCCCGCCAAAGGTAGGAAAAACGGCGATCCGACGATATTCTGCACCTGCGGTTCCTCCCTGGGACCGCGCTCTTCGCCGGCCGGTCCCTAAGCCGCAGGCTGCCTTGCGTCAGGGTTTCCGGATCTTCGGCTCTCCCTGCCGGACCGGGGCGCAAAACAGCCCGTAAAGGGTCTCGATCACCGAGGCGACCTCCGCGCTGGCGATCGAATAATAAATGACCCGTCCTTCGCGACGTGTGTTGACCAGGCGATCGAAGCGCAGGCGCGCAAGCTGCTGCGACACCGCCGCCTGCGGCATGTCCATGATGTTTTCCAGTTCCGAGACCGATTTCTCGCCCTCCGCCAGGAGGCACAGGATCAGCAGCCGGCTTTCGTGCGACAGCGCTTTCAGCAATTCGCTGGCCTTGCGCGCCTGGTCGAGCAGCGCCTCGAAATCCTCCGGTGGCTGGTTGCGATCGAGTTTCGGAAGGGTCATTCGTGTTGGGTCTCGTCAAGCTTTGCGATCAAATCGCCAACAAGATACCAGAAAAATTCATCGCCCGGATAGCCGCGTATGCGGCCGAACTCGCGCCCGCCCTCGACCAGGACGAATGTCGGCGTGAAGCGTTCGCGTTCGACGAAGTCGAGATCGGCCGGCCAGGCCTGGGTGATGTCGACCCGGCGCAGCGGCGCCCTGCGACCTTCCTGCGTCTTGGCATAGGCCGGCGCGATTTCCTCGTTGAAGCGCGCGCACCACGGGCACCCGGGCTGTTCGAGCATGATCAGCTCGGCCGCCGCGGCGGGCGATGCCAGCCCCGCAAGGATCAACAAAATCAGAGGGAACGCCGCTCGGCGCATGCAATGTCCTTTCGTCGATTGCAATATATATAAATTTTCGCATATCTTCCAAGGGAATTGTCGCCGGCCCGGCGGCCCGGTTCACCGCAAGGAAGGAACGCGATGCTGGATATAAGCCTCGGAGGCGCCCTGCTGGCGGGACTGCTGTCCTTCGTCTCGCCCTGCGTGCTGCCGATCGTTCCGCCCTATCTGGCCTGGCTCGCCGGGTTGAGTTTCGAGGAATTGCGCACCGACGCCGTCGCCGCCGGGGCGCGCCGACGCATCGTCGCGGCCGCCCTCGCCTTCGTGCTCGGCTTCACCACGGTGTTCGTCGCGCTCGGCGCCACCGCCAGCGTGATCGGCAACACGATCGCGCAATATTTCGACATATTGTCGGTGATCGCCGGCGTCGTCATCATCGTCATGGGATTGCATTTTCTCGGCGTCTTCCGCATCGCCCTGCTCTATCGCGAGGCGCGCGTGCAGGTGGACAAGAAGCCGGCCGGCATCGTCGGCGCCTACATTATGGGCCTGGCCTTCGCCTTCGGCTGGACGCCGTGCGTCGGCCCCGTGCTCGCCGCCATCCTGTTCGTCGCCGGCTCGGAGGACACCGCCGCTCGCGGCGCGCTTCTGCTCGCCGTTTATTCGCTGGGCATCGGCATTCCCTTCCTGCTGGCCGCGGCCTTCGCCGGCCGCTTTCTCGGCTGGGCGGCGCGTTTTCGCCAGCACATGCGAAAGATCGAGATGGCGATGGGCGGACTGCTGGTCGTCACCGGCATCCTGTTCATAACCGGCCAGATGGCGACCATCTCCTACTGGCTGCTCGAAACCTTCCCCATCTTCCAGACCATCGGCTAGGAGACTTGTTATGATCCGCTCGCTGCTGTTGACTGCCCTCTTCGTGCTTGCCGGGACTTTCTCGCCCGCCGCCGCCGAGATCGGCGATGATGGCCTGCACAAGCAGCCCTGGTTTTCGCTCACCTTCCGCGACGTCGCGGAGGATATCGAGACGGCGCGGCAGGACGGCAAGCGTCTCGCCATCGTCTTCGAGCAGCGCGGCTGCATCTATTGCGCCAAGATGCACGAGGAGCTTCTAAGCGACCCGCAGGTGCGCGACTACATCAAGGCGCATTTCAACGTCGTGCAATACAACATGTTCGGCGACGAGGAGGTCACCGACCTCGACGGCGAGGTGCTGACCGAAAAGACCGCCGCGCGCAAATGGGGCTACGTCTTCACCCCGACGATCGTCTTCCTGCCGCAGGAGGCGCCGGACGGCACCAGCGTCAGCGAGGCGGCCGTCGCCACCATGCCCGGCGCCTTCGGCAAGTGGACCTTTCTGCACATGTTCGAATGGGTGTTCGAAAAGGGTTATGAAGGTGACGAACATTTTCAGAAATACCACGCCCGCAAGCTCGACGAGCTTCGCGCCGCCGGCCGCCTGGAGGCGGAGTGAGGCCGGGGGAGCGGCGACATATGCAAATAATCATATTTTTCCGTTGAAGATTTGCACGGACATGGATAGCGTGTGGCAGGAGAGGATATCCGCCCAATAAGAGCGGAAACACGGGAGGAAATCGGGCTGATGATTCGTGTGACAGCAATCGTGACGGCGGTCTTGGCGGTCACGGCCACCAGCGCTCCGGCGGATGAAACCGCACCCCAGGACGTCAAGTTCGAGGATCTCGCCGTTGCCGCCTCCTTGACCGGCAAGCCGGGCGACCCGGCCGCCGGGCGGGACGTGTTCAAGGATCGCAAGCTCGGCAACTGCCTGGCCTGCCATACCAATGCCGACATGCAGAAAGAGCTGTTCCACGGCACGGTCGGTCCGGCCATGGACGGCGCCGGCGACCGGTGGGAACCGGCCCAGCTGCGCGCCATCATCACGGACGCCAAGCAGGTCTTCGGCGAACAGACCGTCATGCCGGGCTTCTATTCGCTCGCCGTCGGCAAAGACGTTCGCGAGGATCTCGTCGGCAAGACCATCCTGACGGCGCAACAGATCGAGGATGTCGTGGCCTATGTCGCCACGTTGAAGGAATAGCGCAAGCGCGAGGAGAAACAGTCATGACCATCAACAGACGCCAGGCGCTGGGTCTTGCGGCGGGAGCGGTCGCTTTTGCCGCCGCCGGCCTGCCAGGCCGCCCCGCATGGGCAAGCCCCGAGGAAACTCAAAAGCGCATCGCCGAATTCACCGGCGGCAAGACGCCCGAAACCGGCCGGCTGACGCTGACGGCACCCGAAATCGCCGAAAACGGCAACACCGTGCCGATCTCCATCGAGGTCGAAAGCGCCATGGAGGGCGACGACGTCGTCGAGCAGGTCATGATCCTGGCCGAAGGCAACCCCAATCCCGACGTCGCGGTGTTCAATTTCTCCGAAGCCAGCGGCATCGCGGCCGCGACGACGCGCATGCGTCTGGCCAAGACGCAAAACGTGATCGCCGTGGCGAAGATGAAGGACGGCTCGACCTTCATCGACCAGAAGGAAGTCAAGGTCACGATCGGCGGCTGCGGCGGTTGATCAGAGAGGAAACGACACAATGGCCACACCCAAACCGCGCGTGAAGCTCCCCAAGACCGCCTCGGCGGGGGAGATCATCACCATCAAGACACTGATCAGCCACCAGATGGAATCGGGCCAGCGCAAGGACAAGAACGGCGATCCGATCCCGCGCCAGATCATCAACAAGTTCACTTGCGAGTTCAACGGCACGCCGGTGTTTTCCTGCGATATCGACCCGGCGATTTCGGCCAACCCCTATTTCGAGTTCAACGCCAAGGTTCCCGAGAGCGGAACCTTCAAGTTCACCTGGATCGACGACGACGGCTCGGTCTACGAGCACGAGGCCGGCATCGAGGTCAAATAAGACGGCCGGGCAAAAGGGGGTCCGCGCGAACGGTCCCGGCCCGCAACCGCGAGGCAAGAAATGGGAGGAAGGCCGTGAGGAATAGATACGCAATTGTCGGGCTTGGCGCGCTCCTGGCTGTCGCCACGGCCTTGCCGGCCGCGGCCGAGCCGGTCGACGACGAACTGGTTATCGACGGCCAGGCCATGACGGTGCGCACCGCCGCGCCGGAGGGCCATCCCTTCGACGAACTCCTGTCCGGCTGGCTGTTCCGCGAAGCCGAAACGCGCGAATTGGAGGCCGATTCCTTCCAGAACCCGGGCATGCTTTACGTCGACCGCGGCGCCGACATCTGGAACGCGGTCGACGGCACGATGGGCAAGTCGTGCGCGTCGTGCCACGACGACGCCGCCGACACGATGAAGGGCATCGCCGCCAACTATCCCAAATGGGACGCCGACGCCAAGCGGCCGATCAACATCGAACTGCAGATCGACAAGTGCCGGGTGGAGAACATGGGCGCCGAGGCCTACAAGTTCGACACGCCCGACCAGAAGGCGCTGACGACCTATATCAAGCACCAGTCGCTCGGCACGCCGGTCGCCGTCGATCTGAGCCAGGGCGACCTGCAGAGCTGGTGGGATCGCGGCAAGGACATTTACTACACCCGCACCGGCCAGTTGAACTTCGCCTGCGCCTCCTGTCACGAGGCCAATTCCGGCCAGTATATCCGCGCCGACCATCTGAGCCAGGGCCAGGCGAACGGCTTTCCCACCTACCGGCTGAAACAGGCCGACATGGTGTCGCTGCACAACCGTTTCCGCGGCTGCATCCGTGACACGCGGGCGGAATTTCCGAAAGCCTTTTCCGACGAGCTGATGGCGCTGGAAGTCTACGTCACCTGGCGCGGAACGGGCCTGTCGGTCGAAACGCCGGCCGTGCGCCAATAACGCCGACAAGACCGTGCGCGGCGCGGGCCGTCGCGCGTCAAAGCCAAAGCAGAACGCATTCCGCCCCGTCTTGCGCCGGGCGGACGTGGGAGCCGTCGGGGCAAGGACATGATCTCAAGACGCGAATTCCTCATGGCAACGGCGGCGCTGTCGGCCGTCGCCGGTCCGGGCCTCGTCGGGCGCTGGTCGCGGGCCGCCGCGCAGCAGACACTCACCGAAGACGCGCTGCTCGACTTCGAGGCGCACGGCAACGTCACCCTCGTGCACCTGACCGACATCCATGCCCAGCTTCGGCCGGTCTATTTCCGCGAGCCGTCGCAAAATATCGGCGTCGGGGCGGTTGCCGGTCTGCCGCCGCACGTCACCGGCGCCGACTTCCTCAATCTCTACGACATCGCCCCGGGCAGTCCGCATGCCTATGCGCTGACTGCGGAGGATTTTTCCGCGCTCGCCCGCACCTATGGCCGCATGGGCGGGCTCGACCGTATCGCCACCATCGTCAAGCGCATCCGCGCCGAGCGCGGCGATCAGATGCTGCTTCTGGACGGCGGCGACACCTGGCAGGGCAGCTACACCGCGCTGAAGACCAACGGCCAGGACATGGTCGAGGCCATGAACGCGCTGGCGCCCGACGCCATGACCGGCCATTGGGAATTCACCTATGGCGCCGAGCGGGTCACCGAGATCATCGGTTCCCTGCCCTTCCCCTTCCTCGGCGGCAACATCTACGACGCGGAATGGAACGAACCCGCCTTCGAGGCCTACAAGATGTTCGAGCGCGGCGGCGTCAACATCGCCGTGCTCGGCCAGGCTTTTCCCTATACGCCGATCGCCAATCCGCGCTGGATGTTTCCGAACTGGTCGTTCGGCATCCGCGAGGAGGATATCGCCGCCAATGTGGAGGCCGCGCGCGCCGCCGGCGCCGATCTCGTGGTGCTTTTGTCGCATAACGGCTTCGACGTCGACCGCGCGCTCGCCGCGCGCGTTTCGGGCATCGACATCATCCTGACCGGCCACACCCACGACGCCCTGCCCGAGCCGGTCAAGGTCGGCTCGACGCTGCTGATCGCCAGCGGCTCGCACGGCAAGTTCGTCACCCGGCTCGATCTCGACGTGCGCGACGGCGCGCTCAAGGGCTTCCGTCACCGGCTGATTCCGGTCTTTTCCGACGTGATCGCGCCCGACGCGGAGATGGACGGCCTCATCACGCGGCTGCGGGCACCGTTCGAGGACGAGTTGAGGCGCGAGCTGGCGACCACCGAAACGCTGCTTTACCGGCGCGGCAATTTCAACGGCACGTTCGACGATCTGATCTGCCAGGCGCTGCTCGACGTGCGCGAGGCCGACATCGCGCTCTCGCCCGGTTTTCGCTGGGGCACCTCGGTGCTGCCGGGCGAAAAGATCACCGTCGAAGACCTGCACAATGCCTGCGCCATGACCTATCCCGCCGCCTATCGCTCGACGATGAGCGGCGAGACCATCCACGCCATCCTGGAGGACGTGGCCGACAACCTGTTCAACGCCGATCCCTATTATCAGCAGGGCGGCGACATGGTGCGTGTCGGCGGCATGGCCTACACGATCGATCCCGGCGCGACGATGGGCAACCGCATCACCGACATGACGCTGGTCGAGACCGGCGCGACCGTCGAGCCGGGGCGCGACTATGTCGTGGCCGGCTGGGCCTCCGTGAACGAGGCCACCGAAGGCCCGCCGATCTGGGAGGTGGTCGAGGACTATCTCGCCCAAAACCCGGTCGTGGAGCTGAAGGAAAACCGGCTCGTCACGCTGAAAAACTGACCACGGAGACAGGGCGGCGATGGACAGATGAGTTGCGGCTTGATATATATTAAAATTCATATGTGTATATAGATACCCGGCCGGACGGAACCGAACCATGCCTGATCAGCCATCGAGACGCGGCTTTCTGAAGGGCGGCCTGGCCGCCGGCGCGGCACTCGCCACCGCGACGACCGCCGCGCGCGCGGCCGACGATCCCGCCATCACCGAAATCCAGGACTGGAACCGCTATGCCGGGCCGGGCGTCGACGCCGAGCCCTACGGCGTGCCCTCGCCCTACGAGGCCCATGTGGTGCGCCGCAACGTGCCGTGGCTGACGGCCGATCCGATTTCCTCGGTCAACTTCACGCCGCTGCACGAGCTCGACGGCATCATCACGCCCAACGGGCTGTGCTTCGAGCGCCACCACGCCGGCATCGCCGAGATCGACCCCGCGCAGCACCGGCTGATGATCAACGGCATGGTCGACACGCCGCTGGTCTTCACCATGGCCGATTTGATGCGTTTTCCGCGCGAAAACCACGTCTATTTCCTCGAATGCGCCGCCAATTCCGGCATGGAATGGCGCGGCGCGCAGCTCAATGGCTGCCAGTACACGCACGGTATGGTGCATTGCGTGATGTATACCGGCGTCAAGCTGCGCCACCTGCTGGAGGAGGCCGGCATCCGCGCGGGTGCGGCCTGGGTCATGCCCGAGGGCGCGGACGCCTCGGCGATGTCGCGCTCGCTGCCGCTCGAAAAGGCGCTCGACGACTGCCTGGTCGCCTTCAAGATGAACGGCGAGGCGTTGCGGCCCGGCCAGGGGTATCCGCTGCGGCTGGTGGTGCCCGGCTGGGAAGGCAATCTTTGGGTGAAATGGCTGCGCCGCATCGAGATCGGCGACAAGCCGTGGCATCTGCGCGAGGAGACCTCGAAATATACCGACCTGCTCGCCAATGGCAAAGCCAGGCGCTTCACCTGGCAGATGGACGTCAAATCCGTCATCACCAATCCGAGCCCGCAGGCGCCGGTCACCCACGGCCGCGGCCGGCTGGTTCTGGCCGGGCTTGCCTGGTCGGGCGGCGGGCGCATCAGCCGGGTCGACGTCTCGATCGACGGCGGCCGCAACTGGACGACGGCGCGTCTCGACGGGCCGAGCCTGCCCAAGGCGCTGCACCGCTTCTACCATGCCTTCGACTGGGACGGTTCCGAACTCTTCCTGCAGTCGCGCGCCATCGACGAGAACGGCTTCGTGCAGCCGACCAAGAACGATCTGCGCGCCGCGCGCGGGGAGAATTCCATCTACCACAATAACGGCATCCAGACCTGGCATGTGGCGAAAGACGGAGTGGTCGAGAATGTCGAGATTTCCTAGGCTCGCCGCCGCGCTTGCCCTGTCGCTGCTGCCGGCGGCGGCCCTGGCCGAAGGCGACGTTGACGCCGGCGAAAGGGTCTTCGCCAAGTGCAAGGCCTGTCACGCCGTCGGCGATGGCGCCAAGAACCGGGTCGGCCCGCAACTGAACGACGTGTTCGGCCGTATCGCCGGCACGGCCGAGGGCTTCCGCTATTCGCCCGCCATGATGAAGGCCGGCGAGGACGGGCTGGTCTGGAACGAGGAGACGCTGGCGGCCTATCTCACCGCCCCGCGCGCCTTCATCAAGGGCAACCGGATGGCCTTTGCCGGTCTGAAGAAGGACGCCGAAATCGACGATGTCCTCGCCTATCTGGCGACGTTCTCGCAATCGGGCGACGACGACGCGGCCTCCGCCGAGCCAGCGCCGGCCGACGCGCCCGACACGGCGACCGAGGATGGCGCGGCAGCCGAACCCAAAGCCGGCGAGCCCGAAGGGGCCGTGGTGGAGGCGGAAACTGCGGCCGAGCCGCCCACGCATGGCGTCTTCCATCTCGGCCGCCCCGCCACCGAGGCGGAGGTCGCGGCCTGGGACATCGACATCCGTCCCGACGGCGCCGGCCTGCCGGTCGGCAGCGGCACGGTTCTGGAGGGCGAGACGGTCTATACCGAGCAATGCGCGGTCTGCCACGGCGATTTCGGCGAGGCGATCGGGCGCTGGCCGGTGCTGGCGGGCGGCTACGATACGCTGACCCGCGAGCGTCCGGTCAAGACGATCGGCTCCTACTGGCCCTATCTGTCGACGGTCTACGACTATGTGCGCCGCGCCATGCCCTTCGGCAACGCCCGCTCGCTGTCGGACGACGACGTCTACGCCTTGACCGCCTATGTGCTATATTTGAACGACATCGTCACCGACGAGGCATTTGAGTTGAACCAGGATAATCTGGCCACGATCCGGCTGCCGAACGAGGACGGCTTCGTCGCCGACGACCGGTATGAGGAACCGCATTATGCGGCCGGGGCCGAGCCCTGCATGCGCGACTGCAAGCCGGGCAAGGCCGAGATCGCCCAGCACGCCGCCGTGCTCGACGTGACGCCGGACGGCGACAGCGACGAGGACGGCTCCGGCGGCGGCATCGACTGACCGGCAATGCCAGCGCCAATGACGCAGCGCGGGAGGAACGACGTGCCGAAGAATGCCGGTATCGTGTCGCGGCGCCCGACACCGAGCCCGATACTGGGCCCGCTATTGGGCCTGATGCTCAGTGCCGTTGCCCTGTCCACGGGCTCCCCCGTCCTGGCCAGCGAGGCCGGCCCGCCGCCGCCATCGGCCGAAGACCTGCTGCGGGCCGAGCATCTGGAGACCGAAATTCTGTCCCTCGACGGCGACCCCGCTTTCGGCGAATATCTCGGCGGCGAATGCGTGACCTGCCACCAGTCGTCCGGTGCCGGCGGCACCATACCGCCGATCGCCGGCCTGCCGGTCGATCACACGGTGCGCGCGCTGGTGGAATACAAGCTCGGCCTGCGCGCCAACGAGGTCATGCGATTGATGACGGCGCGGCTGGAAGCCGACGAAATCGCCGCCCTAGCCGCCTATTTCGCCGAGCTGTCGCCTTAGAGCGTTTCCGGGCGAAGGGGATGCCGGTTCGCCGTCCGGAAACGCGTTGAAACGAGAAGGTGAAGCCGGCCTGCGATTTCGTGACAAGCAGAACGGCACTTGGATTTGGAGCATGACGCGCAAGAACGTCTTTCACTGAAAACCGGTACTCGGGAGGATGCCATGACCGGATTGACGAGAAGGCAATTTACAACACTGGTCGGCGCCGGCGCGGCCAGCCTCGCCGCGCCCACATATCTGCGCGCCCAGGGCAAGCCGCGCGTGGTCGTGATCGGCGGCGGCGCGGGCGGCGCGACGGCGGCGAAATATGTCGCCAAGGATTCCAACGGGGCGATCGACGTCACCCTGGTGGAGGACGGCGACAGTTTCACCACCTGTTTCTTCTCCAATCTCTATCTGGGCGGCTTCCGCGACTTGCAGTCGATCACCCACAGCTACGACCAACTGGTCTCGGCCTACGGCATCACCAAGGTCACGGGCCGCGCGAGCGCGGTCGACCGCGCCGCCAAGACCGTGACCATGGCCGACGGCGCCACGCTTGCCTATGACCGGCTGATCCTGTCGCCCGGCATCGATATGATCTGGGATTCCGTGCCCGGCTATTCCCAGGCCTCGGCCGAGATCGCCCCGCATGCCTGGCAGGCCGGCCCGCAGACCGAGCTTTTGAAAGCCAGGCTCGACGCCGTCGCCGACGGCGAGACGATCGTCATGGTCGCCCCGCCCAACCCCTATCGCTGCCCGCCCGGGCCTTACGAGCGCGTCTCGATGATGGCGCATGTGCTCAAAGCCAAGGGTTACACCGGCGCCAAGATCGTCGTCCTCGATCCGAAGGCGAAATTCTCCAAACAGGGCCTGTTCCAGGCCGGCTGGGAAAAACACTATCCCGGCATGGTCGAGTGGTACGGGCCCGACATCCATGGTGGCATCAAGACCGTCGACGCCGCTGCCGGCACGGTCGAGACCGATTTCGACACCTTCAAGGGCGTGCTCTTAAACGTCATCCCGGCCCAGAAGGCCGGCGCCATCGCCGACGGCTTTGCCGACGACAGCGGCTTCTGCCCGATCGACGCGGCCTCGATGCGCTCGACGATGGACGAGGCGGTGTTCGTGATCGGCGATGCCTCGATCGCCGGCGACATGCCCAAATCCGGCTTCTCGGCCAACAGCCAGGCCAAGATCGCGGCCATGAATGTCCGCGGCGACCTGACGGATTCCAGGGTCTTTCCGGCGAAATATTCCAACACCTGCTGGTCGCTGATCGAGACCGACGACGGCGTCAAGGTCGGCGCCCAGTACGAGCCCAAGGATGGCAAGATCACCTCGGTGGCGAGTTTCATCAGTCAGACCGGCGAGGACGCCGCGCTGCGCAAGGCCACCTACGAGGAATCGATCGGCTGGTATTTCGGCATCGTCTCCGACATGTTCGGCTGAGCGCACGCCGCTTGTCGGAAAAGGATCGGCTCCGTGGCGCAGACAACCGGGATGGCGGCCCTTTGAAACGCCATCCCGCCTCGGGGCCGCTGCGCCGCCTACGGGCTTTATTCGGCCGGCACCGCGTGCGAACGCGACGCCACGGCAGCCGCCGCCGGGCGGGCGTCGATCAGCCTGTCGGCCGCCGCCGCGCCGCCGATCATGGCGGCTAGGCCGAGCAGCGACGACAGCGCCAGCACCGCGCCGCCGGTGAAACCGGCGCCGATGGTGCAGCCGACGGCCAGGATGCCGCCGAACCCCATCAGCGCCGCGCCGAGCGTGTAGCGCAGGAGCGAAGGCGTTCCGGGTTCGGAAAAACGGGCGATCCGGAACTCGCGGAACAGCAGTGCCGCCGCGAAGGCGCCGGCGAGCGTGCCGACCAGCACGCCCTGGTCGAGACCGGGTCCGTCGCTGCCGGCTGCCGCCAGCCCGCCCGTCGTGGCGAGCGGGCGGATATAGGACAGGCTCTCGGCCTGGATCGGGTCGAACACCTGCAGCGACAGCGTGTAGGTGAACCACCAGCCGGCGACCACCGACAGGCCGACGCCGATCCCGCCGACGACCCGCCACGGCGACGGCCGCGCCTTCACCGCCAGCAGCAGCGCCGCAATCGCCAGCGCCGCGCCGATGACGACACCGGCCTGCTGGCCGAGACCGGCATGGGCGAGAACGTCGTTGCCGCCAAGCTGCGCCGTGCTCCACAGGCCGCCGATTGCGTCGCGCGCCGGCACCAGCACGCCGCTATAGGTGGCCAGCCCCACCACCGCGATCACCACGGATGTGTAGAGGGCGCGCAGATTGCCCGAGGCCGACAACACGATCAGCCGCGATACGCAGCCGCGCGCCAGCACCATGCCGACGCCGAACAGGGCGCCGCCGATCAGCGCGCCCGACAGGCTCTGCGCGGTGGAAAAGAAGCGCGTTTCCAGGACGCCGAGACGGCCGCTTGCGAGTAGATATTGCACGCCGAGCACGGCAGCGGCGAAACCGGCCGCCCAGACGGCGAGCGCCTTCGGATCGCGCCCCCGCGTCAGGTCGAGCACGGCCGAACGGGTGCAAAAGGCGCTGCGCTGAGCGAAAACGCCAAAAAGCGCGCCGATCAGCGCGCCGCCGGCGATCGCGGTTCCGCGCTCGCCCAATTGATCGATCAGGGGGACGAAATCCATGGCTCGAGGCTCCGGATGACACTGGCTGCAAAATACGCCATCCGGGGCGGATTAGCAGGAAACCGTCCTCTCACCGGAACCCGGCTTGCGGAACGGCTTTGCGCGGTTTTGCCGGCAAGCGGCATTTCATTCCACTTGCCGGATCGCGCGCAGCCGGCCGTTCAGCCCAGCACTTCGGCGACGGCCTCGGCCGTCTTGGCAACGATCTCGTCGGCCTCGGCCGGCGTCAGGCAGAGCGGCGGCGCAAAACCCAGTATGTCGCCCTGCGGCATCGCGCGGGCGATCACGCCACGTTTCAGGAGCGCGGCCGCAACGGCCGGGCCGACCTTCCTGGACGGATCGAGAAATGTCCGCTTGTCCTTGTCGTCCACGAATTCGACAGCGGCCAACATGCCCTCGCCGCGCACCTCGCCGACATGAACGTGGCCGGCGAGCGCGTCGCTCATCGCCGCGTTGAGATAGGCGCCGGTTTCGGCGGCGTTTTCGACCAGGCCGAGACTGTCGATCAGCTTCAGATTCGCGACACCGGCCGCAGCACCGATCGGGTGCGCGGAATAGGTCCAGCCATGGCCGATCGGCCCGTTCTCGTCGGTCCCCTGCTCCAGCACCGTCCACACCCGGTCGCCGATGATCGAGCCCGACAGCGGCGCATAGGCCGAGGTCAGCCCCTTGGCGATGGTGATGATGTCGGGCTTCATGCCGTAATGGTCCGAGCCCATCATCGTGCCCAGCCGACCGAAACCGGTCACCACCTCGTCGGCGATCAGCAAGATGTCGTGCTTTTCCAGCACCGTCTGGATCGCCTGCCAATAGCCTTGCGGCGGCGGCACGATGCCGCCGGTGCCCAAAACCGGCTCGCCGATGAAGGCGGCGATGGTGTCCGCCCCCTCGCGCGCGATCAGCGCTTCGAGCTCGGCCACGCAATGGGCGACGAAATCGGCCTCGCTCATCGCCAGGTCGGGCCGGCGGAAATAATAGGGGGCTTCGGTGTGCAGGATGCGCTCGAGCGGCAGATCGAACTTCTTGTGGAAGAGCTCCAGCCCGGTCAACGATCCGGTCACCAGGCCCGAACCATGATAGCCGCGCCAGCGCGAGATGATCTTCTTCTTTTCCGGCCGGCCGAGAATATTGTTGTAGTACCAGGTAAGCTTGACGTTGGTCTCGTTGGCATCGGAACCGCCAAGGCCGAAATAGACCTTCGACATGCCCTGCGGCGCACGCTCCAGCACCATTTTGGCGAGCGTGATCGAGGCCTCCGTGCCGTGGCCGACATAGGCGTGATAATAGGCGAGTTCCTTGGCCTGTTCGGCGATCGCCTCGGCGATTTCCGGCCGCCCATAGCCGACATTGACGCAATAAAGGCCGGCGAAGGCGTCGAGCAACCTGTTGCCGTCGCGATCCTCGATGAACACGCCCTTGCCGCCCGACACGATGCGGTTCGGCGCTTCGCCGCGCGCGTGCTGGGCGAGATGCGTGGAGGGATGGAAGAAATTCTCCCGGTCCCACTGGTCGAGCAGATCGTTTCTGAGCATGGCTTCCTCCTATGTCACGGTCGGGCCGAGATCCGTCTCGGTCAGTATCTCGGCGCCGTTTTCGGTCAACAGCACGGGGTTCGACACGAAATAGTCGCCCCGGCCCGTACCCATCAGCCAGGAGAGTACGTGAAAACTCATCCCGGTCTTGATTTCCATGTCGCTGCCGGCGCGCAACCCGGTCACGCGGTTGCCGCCGGTCCACGATGGCGGCACGCCGATGCCGACCGCGTAGCCGCAATGATGGCGGCGGTAATGCGAAAGCCCGGCCGCATCGACCACATCCTGCCAGGCCCTATAGACCGCACCGGCCGTCCGTCCCGGTCTGAGCGCGGCCAGAACCGCGTCGAAGCCCGCCTTTGCCGTCTCCGCCATCGCCGCGTCGTCGGCTTCGATCCCGCCGACATGGACCAGCCGGCCGATCGGCGCATGATAGCGCGCCACGCAGCCCGACAGTTCCAGAAACACCGGCTCGCCGGCCCGGTAGCGCCCGTCGCCCCAGGTCGCGTGCTCCTCGCCGAGCCGCGTGCCCGGCCGGATGAAGGGACCGAAGCCCGGCGTGTCGCCGCCGGCGCGGATCATCGCCGCGTGGCATTCCGCGGCCACCTCGCGTTCGTCCGCCCCCGCGCCGAGCGCCGCCATCGCCGCCGACACCGCCGCGTCGGTCACTCCGGCGGCCTGGCGCATCAGCGCCTGCTCGGCCGGCGACTTGACCAGCCGCATGGCATCCACCAGCCCGGTCATATCGTGCCAGTCGACATCCGCCAGCCCCGCACTGAGCGCCTGGCCGAGGCCGAGGCTCAGCCCCCCCGACCAGTGCTCGAGCCCCAGCCGCGCCCGGGCGGCGAACCGGCCGCGCAGGATCCGGACCGCCAGATCGGCCGCCGTCTCGGTGTCGGCATGCCCCTCGAAGCGGGCATTGCGCACATAGGTCTCGATCGAAACCCGTTCCATCGCCCGCGTGACCAGCACCAACTCGCCATCGGCCGGCACGATCAGGATATGCGGGGCGAAATAGCCCCAATGGTCGAGGCCGGTCAGATAGAAGATGTTTTCCGGCGTGGAGATCAGCGCCGCGTCCAGGGCGAGCGCCGCAAGCGCCTCACGCAGCCGCGCCACGCGCCCGGCCAGTTCCGCGTCGGAAAACGGGTTGCGGTGCATCGGCGCCTCAATCGGTTTCGCGGCAGATATATTTGATCTCGGCATAGGCTTCCATACCGTGGCGCGAGCCCTCGCGCCCGAGGCCGGCCTGTTTGACGCCGCCGAACGGCACCGGCGCGCCGGTGATCTTGGTGCGGTTGACCGCCACCATGCCGAACTCGAGCGCCCGCGCCAGGCGCGCCGCGCGCCCGGTATCGCCGGTATGCAGATAGGCCACCAGCCCGGTCTCGGTGGCGTTGGCCCTGGCCAGAACCTCGTCCTCGGCGTCGAACGGGGCGAAGGCGGCCACCGGGCCGAACGTTTCCTCGCGAAAGATCAGCGCGTCGTCGTCGACATCGGCAAGCACGGTCGGCGCAAAGAAATTCTCGCCCGCCGGATGCGGTTCGCCCCCGGCCATCAGCCGCGCGCCGCGCGCCAGCGCGTCGGCCACCTGCTCGCGCTGCTTGGCGACCGCGCGGGCATTGATCAGCGGCCCGATATCGGGATCGGCAAGGCCCGGCCCAACGGTCAGGCGGGCCACGCGTTCGGCAAAGGCCGCCACGAAGCGCGCATAGATCGGCCGTTCGACATAAAAGCGGTTGGCGGCCAGGCAGTCCTGTCCCGAGGTGGCGAACTTGGCCGCGACGGCGCGCTCCACCGCGCGTTCGAAATCGCAATCGGCGAAGGCGATGAAGGGCGCATGGCCGCCGAGCTCCATCACCAGGCGCTTCACCGTCGGCGCCGATTGGGCGTAGAGCAGCCGTCCGATCTCGGTCGAGCCGGTGAAGGAGACGACACGCACCAGCGGCGAGGCCGTCATCGCGCCGACCACCTCGGCCGCGCGTCCGGTCAGGACGTTGAAGACGCCGGCCGGCAGCCCGGCCCGTTCGGCCAGCTCGGCCAGCGCCAGCGCCGAAAACGGCGTCTCGGACGACGGATGGGCGACCACGGTGCAGCCGGCGGCGAGCGCGGCGGCCGCCTTGCGCGTCAGCATGGCGGCGGGAAAGTTCCACGGCGTCACCAGCGCCGCCACACCGGCCGGCTGGCGGATCACCGACATCTCGGCCCCGGGAAGATGCGAGGTCACGCTTTCCACGTTGAGCCGTTTCGCCTCCTCGGCGTAGAACTCGATGAAGGAGGCGGCGTAGTCGATCTCGCCGCGCGCTTCCGACAGCGGCTTGCCCTGCTCCTCCACCATCAGCCGGGCGAGATCGTCGCGCGCCGCGCTGACCAGCTCGAACCAGCGCCGCAACACGGTGGCGCGCTCCTGCGGCAATTTCGCCGACCAGGCGGAAAAGGCGCGATGCGCGGCCGCGATCGCCGTCTCGACATCGCCTGCCGTCAGCGCCGGCACCGCGCCGATCCTGCGGCCGTCGGCGGGATCGGTGACGTCGATCGCCGTTCCCGACGCCCCGGCGACCCACGCGCCGTCGACATAGGCGAACTCGCGGAAAAGCCGCGGATCGCGCAGCGCGGACAGGGATGTCTTTTCCAGCTTGGCGACCGCGTTCATGGCAGGGCTCCTCCGTTCCGGTTGCGCCTGAAGTGTCGACCGGCGGCCGGCGAAGTTTTTCTTGAAGACCCCGCCCCGCGCAGACGGTTTTTCCGTTTTGCCCGCCCTGGGAGCGCTCATTCGTCTTCCGGGGCCGGCGGCACCAGCGCGGCGAAGGGCAGCCGCGCCGAAATCTTGACCGGCTTGGTCACGACATAGGTGAAATAGCGCGCCAGCCCGACCTGGCTTTCCAGCAACTCGTCGACCAGGCGCTGATAGGCGTCGATGTCGCGCGCGATCACCTGCAGAATATAGTCGAAACCGCCGCCGACCGCCCAGCAGGCCACGATCTCGTCGTGGCGGGCGACCGCGCGCTCGAAAATCTGGAAATGTTCGGCCCGGTGTCCCTCCAGTTCGGCCGCCATGAAGATCACGACATGCGGCGCGATCTTCTTCAGCGCCACTTCGGCCCGGTAGCCGGTGATGATGCCGGCGTTTTCGAGCCGCTTCAGCCGCTCCCAGCAGGGCGCCGCGGTCAGGTTGACGCGCCGGGCGAGCTCGGATTTCGAGATCCGCCCCTCCTCGCGCAGTATGGCGAGGATCTTCATGTCGCGATCGTCGAGTTTCAGCATGCGCACGCCATTCAGGTCGAAATCACCGTGCCCGCCCCGCCGGCGCGCGCCGCCGCCAGCGCCACGGTGGCGATCGCGGTATCCTGCGCGCCGGTGCCGGTCAGGTCGCACACCGTCACCTGCATCTCGCTTTCCCGGCCGGGCCTGGCACCGGTGACGATGTCGCCCAGTTCGCCCGGCGTGCCGCCGCGCCAAAGCCCGGCCTCGATCACGCTGCGCAACTCGCCGAGCCGTTCGCACTGGCTCACCCGGTCGGCGACGTAAAGCCCCGCCTCGACCAGCACGCGCGGCTCGATCTCGTTCTTGCCGCCCTGGTCGGAGCCCATCGCCGTCACGTGCAGACCGGGATGCAGCCAGTCGGCCAGGAAGATTGGCTCCTCGGCCGGCGTCGTGGTCACCACGAGCTGCGATTGCGCGGCCAATTCGGCCGGATCGGCGATGGCGCTGGCCTCGATGCCGAGTGCGGCCGAAATGTCGGCCGCACAGGCCGCGGCCTTGGCGCCGTCGCGCGCCCACACGAGCACACGCCGGAACGGACGCACCAGGTGAGCGGCCTGGATTTGCAGACGCGCCTGCACGCCGGCGCCGTAGACGCCGGCGGTCGTCACCGTCGCCGGCGCCAGATGCCGGGCCGCGACCGCGCCGGCGGCCGCGGTGCGCACGTCGGTCAGGTAGCCATTGTCCAGAAGCACGGCCTCGACCAGCCCGGTCTTCGCCGAAAACAGCACCATCAGCCCGTTCAGGCTCGGCAGGCCGAGCGCCGGATTGTCGAAGAAGCCGGGGCTGACCTTGATCGCGAAACCGTCGAAGCCGGGAATATAGGCGGTCTTGACGTCGACCTCGCCATTGGCGTCAGGGATCGCCATCGACAGAACCGGCGGCATCACCACCTTGCCCGAGGCGAGCGCGGCGAAAGCCCGCTCGACCGTGTCGACGGCGGCGAGATCGAGGCGCACCGCCGCGCGCAACTCGGTTTCGGTCAGGATGGTGATCTCATGCGGCATAAGGCGCTCCCGTGATGCGATAGTCGCCAAGCGTCACAGCCGCGCCGCCAATGATGGCGCTGAACACCGTCATGTCGACATTGCGGCCGGTGATGATGGTGGCGACCGGGCCGGCGAGATCGCCCAGCCTTCCGGCGATGAGGGCTGCGGCGCCGACCGCGCTCGCGCCCTCGCACACCAGCCGGTCCTCAAAATAATGCGTCTGCAGGGCGCGGTAGATGTCCTCCTCCGTCACCAGGATCACATCGTCGAGAAAATCGCGGCAAAGCCGGAACGACAGCTTGTTGTCGAGCCCGATGCCGCCGCCGAGCGAATCGGCCAGGCTCGCCACCTCCTCGACCTCGACCGGACGGCCCGCCGCCAGCGAGGCATGCATGGCGGCTCCGCGGTCCATCGATATGCCCACCACCCGCACTGACGGCTTGATCGTCTTGGCCGCCAGCGCCACCCCGCCGGCAAGCCCGCCGCCCGACAGCGGCACCAAAAGCGTCGCGAGATCGGGGCGGCGCTGCATGATCTCCAGCCCGATCGTGCCCTGGCCGGCGATCACGTGCGGGTCGTCGAACGGCGAAATCTCCGTCAGTCCCTCCTCCGCGCACAGGCGCTGGCTTTCCGCCAGCGCCTCGTCCTGGCTCCGGCCGACGATGCGCACCTCCGCGCCCAGCGCCTTGATGCCGTCGATCTTGGTCTGCGGCACCAGCGAGGACATGCAGATCACAGCCCTGATGCCGCGCGCCCGCGCCGCGAAAGCCACCCCGCGCCCGTGATTGCCGGTCGAACAGCAGGTCACGCCGCGCGTGGCGTCCTTCAGCTTGAAGACCGCGTTGACCGCGCCGCGCAGCTTGAAGGCGCCGACGGGCTGCGTCGTTTCCAGCTTGAGCAGGAATTCGCCGCCGGCGCGCGCGCCCAGATGCGGCGACGGCACCAGCGGCGTGTCGCTCGCGATGCCGTCAATGGTGCGCCGGGCCTCGAAAATATCGCAAAGGGTCAGGGAAGTCATGTCAGGATAGATCGCAACAGAAAAGACAAAGCGGCTGTCGAACAAAACCCTGCCCGCTACCCCGCCTCCAGCACGGCGCTCAGGAACTGGCGCGTGCGGTCGCTGTCGGGGTCGTTGAACAGCTTGTCGGGCGGTCCCTGCTCGGCGATCTTGCCGCCGTAGAAGAAGCAGACCCGGTCGGAGAATTCACGGGCAAAACCCATCTGGTGGGTGACCATCAGCATGGTGAGGTCGTGCTCGGCGCCCAGTTGCCGGATGACGTTGAGCACCTCGCCGACGAGCTCTGGATCGAGCGCGGAGGTCACCTCGTCGAACAGCATCACCTTCGGCCGCATCGCCAGCGCCCGGGCGATCGCCACGCGCTGCTTCTGGCCGCCCGACATCTGGATCGGGAAATGCCCTTTCTTGTCGGCGAGGCCGACCATGTCGAGCAGTTCGGCCGCGCGGCTCTCGGCCTCGTCCCTGGGCAGGCCGAGGACTGACACCGGCGCCTCCATGCAGTTCTGCAGCGCGGTCATGTGCGGAAACAGGTTGAAGTGCTGGAACACCATGCCGATCTTGCCGCGCACGCGCCGCAAATGACGCTCGCTGGCCTTCACCAGCGTGCCGTTCCTGTCCATATGGGTCAGCGGCTCGCCGTCGACCCAGATCACGCCATCATTGATGCGCTCGAGCGTCATCAGCATTCTAAGCACCGTCGTCTTGCCGGAACCCGACGGCCCGATGATCGACACTTTCTCGTTGCGCTCGATGTCGAGATTGAGCTGGTCGAGCACGGTCAGCGCCCCGTAGCGCTTGGTGACGTTTTCGAAACGGACCATCGGATCGCTCATGGCGAGGCTCCTACTGCAGATGGTAGCGGCGGTTGAGCCACAGGCTGATCATCTGGACGATCACAGAGGCGACGAGGCTGAACAGCAGATAAAGCGCGCCCGCCATGGTGATCGCCTCGATATAGCGATAGTTCTCGGCGCCGAAATTCTTGGCGCGCTGCAGCATTTCCAGGATCGCGATCGCCGCCAGGATCGGCGTGTCCTTGAACATGCCGATAAAATAATTGCCGAGGCTGGGCACGATCGGCGGGATCGCCTGCGGCAGGATGATCACCCGCCAGGCCCGCGCCGTCGACAGGTTGAGCGCGGTGCAGGCCTCCCACTGGCCGCCGTCGACATTCTCGATGCCGGCCCGGTAGCACTCCGAGCAATAGGCGGCGTAATGGATGCCCAACATGCCGATGCCGGCCGTCCAGGCCGGAATGACGATACCGAATTGCGGACCGACGAAATAGACGAAGAAGATCTGCAAAAGCAGCGGCGTCGAGCGGATGAACTCGACGATCTCGGCCATCGTGCCGGAAACGATCCGATTTTGCGATTGCCGGATCAGCGCGAAGACCAGGCCCAGCACCAGCGCGATCGCGAAGCCCAGAAACGTCGCCTGCACGGTGACGATCGCGCCCTGAAGGAGATAGGGCATCGCCTCCCTGACATACTCCCAGTCCCAGATGCTCATGCCACCGCCTCCCGGATGAAGCCGCGCGAGAAGCGGCGCTCCAGCCAGCGCACCAGCGGCGTGATGATGGCGCGGGCGATCAGGTAATACCCGAACAGCGCGACGGCGAAGAACAAGAGATAATTGCCGGTGGCGTCGGCGGCGAGCTTCGAGGCGGTGGTCAGTTCGGTAATGGTGATGAAGAAGATCAGCGACGTGCCCTTCAGCAATTCGATCAGGAGATTGCCCCAGGGCGGCAGCATGCCGCGGATCGCCTGCGGCACGATGATGCGCCGCATCATGGTCAGCCGCGGAAAGTTGAGCGCTGTCGAGGCCTCGTACTGGCCGCGATCGACGCTTTGGATCGCCGCGCGCACCAGCTCCGCCCCGTATCCCGAAACGTTCATGCCGACACCGACGATGGCCACGGTCCACGGCGACAGCGACAGACCGAAAATCGGCAGCACGAAGAACCACCAGTAGAGCTGCACCAGCATCGAGGTGCCGCGGAAGAACTCGATATAGGCCACGGCCAGCCAGCGCAGCGGCGCCAGCGTCGACACGCGGACCAGACCGACCGCCAGCCCGAGCACGATGGCCACGATCGAGGCGCCGGTGGTGACGAGCAGCGTGACCGCCGCGCCCTTGACCAGGGCAGCGACGCTGAAACCGAGGGCGAACTCGTTCATGAAGCCGATTTCCATCCCGCGTCCTCCGGCTCACCGGCCGGAAGACGCCCCGGGTTCACATCGGATACGACACGCCAAACGCGGCACCGTCTCAGCCCTTGCAGAGCTCCGCCGTCGGGGTTCCGTCGGGCAGATTGGCCTTGGAATAGCCGTAGGGCTCGACCGACTTCATCATCTCCTCGGACCCGACATACTCCTTGAGCGCGGCATTGAAGGCGTCGACCTCTTCCTGCTGGTTGGGCAGGAAGGCCAGACCGGGGTAACCGTCGATGACCGGCGGGGTGAACGGGTCGGCGAGTTCGACCGCCTCATCCTTGTCGGCGAATTCCTTCATGGTGAAGTAGGTGCCGCTGCCGGCCGCCGCGCGTCCGGCCTTGACCGCCTGCAGGATCTCGGCCGGGCCGGCGACCTGCATGATCTTGTCGTCGGCGATGCCAACATTCTTGGCGTTCTTGACGGTGTTGTAGCCGGCGCCGGTGACGAACATCAGCTCCTTGTCGCGCACGTCGTCGAAGGAATGCAGGTCCTCGGGATTGCCCTTCGGCACGAGCAGCGCGTCGGCGAACGTGCCCAGCGGCTCGGTGAACAGCGCGTTGCGGCAGCGTTCCGGCAAAATATACATGCCGCCGGTGATGATGTCGAAACGGCCGGCCTGAAGGCCCGGGATCAGAGAGCCCCATTCGGTCACCACCGGCTCGATCTTGGTCGTGCCCATCTTCTTCAGAATGTCGATGGTGATCGCGTTGACGAAACCGAGCGGCTCGTTGTTGTCGCCCGGATACGCCCAGGGAACTTCGTTCGAGAAGCCGACACGGATCGTCTCGCCGGCCTTGATCTTGTCGAGCAGGTCGCCCGCCGAGGCCGATCCGGCCCACGAACCGACCGTCAGCGCAGCGATGCCGAGCGCGACGGCGCCTTTCAGGATTGCACGTCTCATAACGATACTCCCATTGTGAGGTTCACCCATTATGCTTTTGTTGTGTACAACATCACGCCCAAGCGCAGGATGTCAACGGATTTCTGCTTTTATCAATAGTCTTGAGTATATTTTTTTGCTTGCGTGCAAATAGATGTACACATTATCGTCCGACATCGGGCGACGCCGCGCAACCGTCGCCGAGGGAGGAACCATGCCGGCCGCCGACTTACCGTTCACGCAGACCGAATATCAGCGCCGCCTGACCAAGGTGCGCGCGGCGATGGCCAAGGCCGATATCGACGTGCTTTTCGTCGAGGATCCGTCCAACATGGCCTGGCTGACCGGCTATGAGGGCTGGTCGTTTTACGTGCATCAGGGCGTGGTCGTGTTCCACGACGCCGATCCGCTGTGGTGGGGCCGCACCCAGGACGCCAACGGCGCCCTGCGCACGGTATGGATGCCAGACAGCGACGTGGCCGGCTATGCCGACCGCTACATCCAGTCGACGCGCTATCACCCGATGGAGGACCTGGCCGAGCGGCTGCGCGCGCGCGGTTACGCCGGCAAGCGCATCGGCGTCGAGATGGAGAATTATTATTACTCCGCCAAGGCGCATCTCGTGCTGACCGAAGCCCTGCCGGAGGCAACCTTTGTCGACGCCACCGCGCTGGTTAACTGGCAGCGCGCGGTCAAGTCGCCGGAGGAGATCGTCTTCATGCGCCGCGCCGCCGCGATCTCCGAAAAGATCGTCGACGGCATTCTGGCCCGCGTCGAGCCCGGCCTTCCCAAGAACGAACTCGTCGCCGAGATCTACGCCGACGCGATCCGCGGCACGGGCGAAGCCTGGGGCGACTATGCCGCCATCGTGCCGCTGCTGCCGAGCGGCGCCGACGCCACCGCGCCGCACCTGACCTGGGACGGGCGGCCCTTTTCATCCGGCGAGGCGACCTTTTTCGAGATCGCCGGCTGTTACCGGCGCTATCACGCGCCGTTCTGCCGTACCGTCTTCCTCGGCAAGCCGCCGCAGGAGATGCTGGACGCCGAAAAGGCGCTGGTGGAAGGGCTGGAAGCGGGACTGGAAGCAGCCCGGCCCGGCAATCTGGCCGGCGACGTCGCCCGCGCCCTGTTCGGGTCGCTCGAACGCGCCGGCATCGAGAAGGAAGGCCGTTGCGGCTATCCGATCGGGCTTTCCTATCCGCCCGACTGGGGCGAGCGCACGATCTCCTTCCGCCACGAGGACGAGACCGTGCTCGAGGCCGGCATGACCTTTCATTTCATGCCCGGACTGTGGATGAGCGACTGGGGTCTGGAGATCACCGAGAGCATCCTCATCCGCGACGGCGGCCCGGCCGAGTGCTTGTGCGTCCGGCCGCGCGAGCTCTTCGTCAAGGACTGAGCGCCATGGCCGATCTCGATCGCACCCGCGCGATCCTGGCCGACCTGGTCGGCTTCGCCACCGTTTCGGCGGACAGCAATCTCGACCTGATCACCTTCGCCGCCGACCTGTTGAGCAGCGCCGGGGCAACCATGTCGATCATGCGCGACGAGACCGGCGGCAAGGCCAATCTGTTCGCCACGCTCGGACCGCCCGGCGATGGCGGCATCGTGCTTTCGGGCCACACCGACGTCGTCCCGGTCGAGGGCCAGGACTGGTCGAGCGATCCCTTCCAGCTCGAAGAGCGCGACGGCCGCCTCTACGGCCGCGGCACCTGCGACATGAAGGGGTTCATCGCCTGCGCGCTCGCCATGGCGCCCGCCTTCGCCGAAACCGAACTCGCCCGTCCGGTCCATTTCGCCTTCACCTATGACGAGGAAATCGGCTGCTTCGGCGCCCGGGCGCTGGTGCGCGAACTCGCCGGCGCCGGCCTGCGGCCCGCCGTGGCCATCATCGGCGAACCGACCGGCATGGGCGTGATCGAAGGCCACAAGGGCTGTTACGAATACACGACCGAGTTCACCGGTCTCGAAGGCCACGGCTCGGCGCCCGAACGCGGCGTCAACGCCGTCGAATACGCCGTCCGCTACATCGCCCGCCTGCTCGATCTGGGCGAACAACTCAAAGGCCGCGCGCCGCAACAAAGCCGTTTCGACCCGCCCTGGACGACCGTCCAGGTGGGCCGCATCGCCGGCGGCGCGGCGCGCAACATCATCGCCGGCCAATGCGCCGTGGACTGGGAAATGCGCCCGGTCAGCACCGAGGACGCGGATTTCGTGAAGGCCGATCTCGGCGCCTATGTCGACCAGGTCCTGCGCCCGGCCATGCGCGCGGTCTCGGCCGACGCCGAGATCGTCACCCATGTGATCGGCGAGGTCGAGGGCCTGCGCACCGTGCCCGATTCGGAGGCCCGCCGCATCGTGTTCGAACTCACCGGCGAGACGCATGCCGGCGTCGTGCCGTTCGGCACCGAGGCGGGCCTGTTTCAAAGCGCCGGCATCTCGTCGGTGATCTGCGGCCCGGGATCGATCGACCAGGCCCACAAGCCGGACGAGTTCGTGGCACTCGACCAGCTCGACGCCTGCCTGGGCATGCTGGAGCGGTTGCGACGGAAGATGAGCCGATGACCGCCGTTCCGACGCTGGGCGGCCTGCCGGCCGCAGACGGCGCGATGCAGACCGGAGGGTCGCGCGAACGCATCGAGCGCATCTATGCGGTGCTGCGCAAGCGGATTTGCCTGCTCGACTACGCGCCGGGCGAACGCCTGCGCGAGGAAACGCTGGCCGACGAGTTCGACGTCAGCCGCACCCCGATCCGCCGGGTGCTCGCCCGGCTCGAGGACGAGGGCCTGCTGCGCTCCGTCCACGGCGTCGGCACCATCGTCACCGATATCGACATCGACGCGCTCGAGCAGGTCTATCAGCTGCGCGTCGAGCTCGCCGAGCTGATCGGCAAGTTGAGCCCCGTCCAGCCGGACGCGGACAAGATCGATGCCTTTCGCGCCTTGCTGGCGCGATGCGAGGCGCTGGTGGCGAGACCCGACGCGCGCGCCTTCGCCGAGATCAACATGGACTTTTTCCATCTGCTGAACTCGCTGACCGCGAACGAGCCGCTGCGCGCCATCAGCGAGTTGCTCTATTATCAAACGACCCGCATCTGGCTGAAGACCGCCTCGCGGCTGGAAAGCTACCAGGCGGTGCTCAACACCGAGATCACCATCTTTCACCGCGAGATGGCCGACATCGTCGCCGCCGTGGAGATCGGCGACCTGGAAGTCGTCGGCCATATCCGCCGCGCGCACATCTCTATGAGCTTCTTGCGGTTGCGCAACAGCGCCCACGCCGACGCGACCCGCGCGCACGACGCCGGTCACGACGCTAGTCACGACGATTGAACCGGGCGCGTGCCGCGCCTGTTGCCATGCCACCGTCATTTGCGGCAAGGTGATCGGCGGGCACGAAAGGGGGGTCGATGGCACGGCGGATCAGGATCATCAGCGGCCTGATCTTGTTCGTCTTCGTGACGATCCATCTCCTCAACGTGGCGCTCGGACTGCATTCGATCGCCCTTATGGACCGGGCCAGGCCGGTTCTCATGGGCCTGTGGTCGAACCCGCTCGGCACCGCCATATTGGCCGGGTCGATGATCGCGCACGCGGCATTGGGCCTTGTCGCGATCTACCAGCGCAACACGCTTCGCCTGTCCGCCTCCGACAGCGTCCAGCTCGTGGCGAGCCTGGCCATCGTGCCGCTGCTGACCCCGCATGTCGTCGGCACGGTCGTCGCCGCCAGTTTCGGCATCGTGCCGAGCTTCGCCCTGCTGATCCCCTATTTCTGGATCGACCAGCCCCAGGAGGGTCTCAGGCAGGTGCTGCTTCTCGCCTTTTTGTGGGTCCATGGCTGCGTCGGCGTCTACACCTGGGCGCGCATCCAGCCCTGGTGGCCGCGCATCGGGGGCTTCCTCTACCCGCTCGCCGTCGCCATCCCGGTGCTCGGCCTGCTCGGTTTCGTGGAGGCCGGAAACCAGGCGATCGCCTATGTCGACGACCCGGCCGCGTTCCCGGGCGCCATACCGCCGCTCGATCCCCCGGTCCTGACCCGCCCCTTCGACGAGATCCTGGCCCTTTTGAAGCGGATCAACTGGACCGTCTTCATCCTCTATCTGATCCTGCTGGCCGCCGTTTTCGCCGCCCGCCAGTTCCGCGTCGCCGGCAGTCACGGTCGCGCGCGCATCACCCTTGCCGGCGGGCCGGTCATGACCGGCTCCACCAGCCTGAACCTGCTCGAAATCGCCCGGCTGAACCATACGCCGATGGCCAATCTGTGCCGCGGTCGCGGGCGTTGCGGAACATGTCGCGTGCGCGTGCTTGCGACGACGGAAAAACTGCCCGAGCGCACAGAGGCGGAGGAAAAAACCCTTGCGAGGCTGGCCGCGCCGCCGGACGTCCGGCTTGCCTGCCAGCTTAAGCCTCCGGCCGGCGAGATGACGGTCGAGCGGGTATTGTCGCCGTTCCTGCGGCCGCGCGACATGCATGACCTCGAAGCGGAGGCGGCGGACGGGCCGCGCCACGGCGAGCCGAGCACGGCATGATGATGCGCTCGGCTCGTGCCCTCGCCGCCTTGCTGATGTGGTTCGCCTGCATGGCGCCGGCGGCCGGCCAGGTCACTCAGCCGGCAGCGCAGACTGAGGCCCAGGACGAGGCCGTCGGAGAGCCCTCCGCCAACGATGTCCAGGAATTGCTGCGCATTCTCGGCGATCCGCGCGTCGTCGAATGGCTCAAGACCCGCCTTGCCGATCTGCCGCAGCCGGAAACGGCGAACCGGTCGCTGCGCGCCGAGATCGAGGACCGGCTGAAGGCGGCCCGCCGGCGCATCGCCGAATTGGGCGCGGCCTGGTCCAATTTTCCTTATCTTCCCGATGTGCTCGCAGAGGCCTGGCGCGCGCAGCTCGAGCGCGGTGCGGCGCTGCGCAGCCTCACCTATGTGATCGTCTTCCTGTTTATCGGCGGCGGACTGGAATGGCTGTTCTGGCAATATTTCCATCCGGTTCTGCTGCGCATCGAACACACACCGCCGCACAGCCTTGCCCAGCGCCTGCGCGGGGCGGGCGGCCGCCTGCTGCTCCAGGCAAGCGGCCTGCTGCTGTTCGCACTCGGCAGCATCGGCACGTTTTTGAGCTTCGGCTGGCCGGCCTTTTTGGAGCGGGTGGTCGTCAGCGTGCTGTTGACGGTGATCGGCATCCGCGCGCTCGCCATGCTGTCGCGCTTCATCCTCGCCCCGCGCAACGCCCAGTTGCGGCTGGTGCCTCTCGAAACACCGATGGCCGCGCGCATCCATCGCTGGCATCTGGTGGTGGCCGTCGTGTTCGCCAGCGCGATGATGCTGTCCGACACGTTCGCCTTCCTGGCGCAGGGCCCGTCGGGCTCGCCGCAGGCCGTCAATGCCGCGCTCGCCGTCGCCGTCGTGCTCGGCGCCGGCGCCACGGCGGCGGTGATCGCCATGGTTTGGACGTTGTCGCGCGGGCTGGCCCGCGACCACGCACCGCCGGCAGGGGCCGCGCGGCGTTTCGAAACGGCCCGCCTGCGTGTCCAGCCGACGGTGATCAGCGTTGTCGTCCTCCTCGCCTATCTGTTGTGGGTCTTCGACGCCCACGAATTGATGTGGACCGTGCTGGTCCTCGGCATGTTCGTGCCGGCCGCGCGGCTGATCCGGGTGATGGCCGACCATTTCGTCGACCGCGCCGAGCAAAGCGCAAGAGAAGACGCACCCGTCGCGCAGCAGGCCGACGCCGCCGGGCCAGACGACGCGAGACCGGAAGAACCCGCCGACGGCGCGGTCGCAGACGCCCCCTCGGACGCGCGCGACCCGGCCCAGGCCGAAGACGAGCGCTACGCCATCTATCGGCCGCTGATCCACCGCGTCGCCCGGTTTGCCCTGGCAGGCCTGGCGCTGCTGGTGCTGGCGGCCGCCTGGAACACCAATATCGCCGCCTTGTCGGACTCGCCGCGCTTCGCCGGGCGTCTGGTCAAAATCGCCATCGACATCGCCGCCGCCGCGCTGATCGCCGATCTGGTCTGGGGCTGGGCCAAGACCGCGATCGACCGCCGCATGGCGGGTTACGTCGCCCCGCCGCCCGGCGAACCGCCGGGCCCCGAAGCGCGCATGGCCACGCTCCTGCCCTTGACGCGCAACATTCTTCTGGTCGCCCTGATCGCGCTCGTCGGCCTGACGGCGCTCTCCTCGCTCGGCGTCAACATCGCGCCGCTGATCGCCGGGGCCGGCATTCTCGGCGTCGCGATCGGCTTCGGCGCGCAATCGCTGGTGCGCGACATCGTGTCGGGCATCTTCTTCCTGATCGACGATGCTTTCCGGGTCGGCGAATATGTCGAGATCGGCGACCTGCGCGGCACGGTCGAATCGATGTCGCTGCGCTCGATGCGCGTGCGTCACCATCGCGGCGCCGTGCATACGATTCCGTTCGGCGAACTGAAATCGCTGACCAATTACAGCCGCGACTGGGTGATCATGAAGCTGGAGTTCAGGGTTCCCTTCGACACCGACCTCAGACTGGTCAAGAAACTGGTCAAGAAGGTCGGTGCCGAGCTCCAGGCCGACGAAAATTACGGCCACTATTTGATCGAACCGTTGAAATCCCAGGGTGTGCGCCGCATGGAAGAGTTCAACATGGTCGTCGGCGTCAAATTCATGGCCAAACCCGGCGCGCAATGGGTGATCCGCCGGGACGCCTACCAGAAACTGCGCGACACGTTCGAGGCCAACGGCATCAACTTCGCCCAACGCAACGTCAAGGTGGAGGTGTTGTCCGATCGTCCCCTGTCGGCGGAGGAAAAGGAAGCCGTCACCGGTGCCGCGCAGGACGCGATCGACCCGCCCCGCCAGCAACAGCCGACCCCCGACGAGCCATGAGCCCGAAACGCGCCGATTTGACCATTCGGACAAAAACCTCGATGCCAAACCTTGAAACGGCGGCTGCGAATGGTCACTTGGCGCGGGAACCAGGTCGGATCGAAGCGTCCGCGGCAGCGGGAAAAAAGGTTCGTTTGGCCGAGCGCGCGAGCGTTTCGTTGCGCTTAAGAGTTATATCGCCTATCACCAGCTAATCGTTGGTGGCGAACCTTCCGGGCTGTGCATGAACCCGTTCGACAAGTTCAAAGTGCTCATGTACAGCCATGACACCTTCGGCCTGGGGCATTTGCGCCGTAGTCGGACCATCGCGCACGCACTCGTCTCCCATTTCCGCAACGTCGAAGTGTCGATTATTTCCGGGTCCCCGGTGGTTTCGGCCTACCCGTTCGAGGACCGCGTCGACTACGTGCAGATTCCGGCCGCGCACAAACTCTCCGACGGCTCCTACGTCTCCGGCAGCACCACCTCCACCTTCGACGACACCATCCGCCAGCGCGAAGCGCTGATCGACGAGGCGGCCGACCGGATCGATCCGCAACTGGTCATCGTCGACAAGGAGCCGCTTGGCTTGGCGCGCGAGATGCTGCCGGCCTTGCAGCGGCTCAAAGACCGCGGCGCCACCACGGTGCTGGGCCTGCGCGACGTTCTCGACGCGCCGGAGCTTTTGCGCGAGGAATGGGCCCGCAAGCACATTCTCGACCATCTCGAAGCCCTCTACGACGAGATCTGGATCTACGGGCCGGGCAGCTTCTACAATCCGCTCGCCGGCATTGACCTGTCCGAGGCCGTGCTCTCGCGCACGCGCTATACCGGCTTCCTGCCGCGGGCGCTGCCCGAGACCGGCGACGCATCCAACGACTATGGCAGCGGCTACGTGCTGGTGACCGCCGGCGGCGGCGGCGACGGCTACGACCTGATGGCCGCCGCGCTCAACGTCATCAAGCAGGGGCTTTGCGGCCACCTGTCCTTCCTGTTCGTGCTCGGCCCGTTCATGACCGACGGGCAGCGCTTCGAGATCATGGCGCGCGCCTCGGGCGTTGCGAATGTGCGCGTCGTCGACTTCGACGCCAATCTCGAACAGATCGTGGCCAATGCGCGCGCGGTGATCGGCATGTGCGGCTACAACACGTTTTGCGAGGTGATGTCGTTCGACAGGCCGGCGCTGTTCGTTCCGCGCACCGCGCCGCGCCGCGAACAGTCGATCCGCGCCCACCGTGCCGAGGAATTCGGCTGGGTCGACGTGCTCGACATCGAAAGCGCCAAGAACCCGCACCGCTTCCTGGCCGCGATCGACCGGCTGCTGGAGCGCGCGCCGCCATCGGCGGCCGTTGCCCGCCCCGACATGGACGGCCTCAACCGCATCTGCGCATTGTCGGAAATCCTGCTCGACCGCCGGCGCGAGGCCGCCACCGCCACGGCCTCGCTCAGGGCCGCCAGCCTATGAATTCACACATCGCCGTCGTCCTGAAATGCTATCCGCGCCTGTCGGAGACGTTCGTGGCGCAGGAATTGCTCGAACTCGAGCGCGCCGGCTTCCGTCTCACGCTGGTTTCGCTGCGCCACCCGACCGACAAGAAGACCCACCCGATCAACGACGAGATCCGCGCGCGGACCCTCTATTTGCCGGAATATCTCCACCACGAGCCCGGCCGCGTGTTGGCGGCCTGGCGCAAGGTACGCCGCCTTCCGGGCTATCGGCAGGCGCGCAACAATTGGCTGCGCGACCTGCGCCGCGATCCGAGCGCCAACCGCATTCGTCGCTTCGGCCAGGCACTGGTCTTCGCCGCCGAGTTTCCCCAGGACGCGGCCTGGATCTACGGCCATTTCCTGCACACCCCGTCCTCGGTCGCCCGGTATGCGGCCGAGATGCGGCAAATGCGCTGGAGCGCCTCGGCTCACGCCAAGGATATCTGGACCTCGCCGGATTGGGAGATTCAGGAAAAGCTCGCCGCCAGCGACTGGACCGTCACCTGCACGGCGGGCGGCGCGCGCCACCTCAAAAGCCTCGCCGACGACCCCGACAAGGTGAGCCTCGTCTATCACGGCATCGATCTGTCGCGCTTTTCGCCGCCAGCGGCGCCCGCCTACGCCCGCGACGGCTCCGACCCGCGAGACCCCGCGCGCATCCTGTCCGTCGGCCGGGCGGTGACCAAGAAGGGGCTCGACACGCTCGCCGCCGCGCTCGCCCGCCTGCCCGCCGACTTGAACTGGCACTGGACCCATATTGGCGGCGGCGAATTGAGCGAGGCGCTGAAGGCGCAGGTGGCCGAACTCGGGCTTGCCGGGCGGGTCAGCCTGCACGGCTCGATGCCGCAACGCGAGGTGCTGGCCGAGTACCGCAAGGCGGACCTGTTCGTGCTGCCCTGCCGGATCGCGCCGAACGGCGACCGCGACGGACTGCCCAACGTGCTGGTGGAGGCGCAAAGCCAGGGCCTGGTCTGCGTTTCGACGCCCGTCTCCGGCATTCCCGAACTGATCCTCGACGGCGAAACCGGCTTTCTGGTCGCCCCCGACGAGCCGGAGCCGCTCGCCGTCACGATCGAAACCCTCATTCGCGACCCGGGCCTGCGCCGACGCATCGGCGAGGCGGCCGAGCACCGCGTGCGCACGGCGTTCGACCATCGCGGGGCGATCGGACGCCTGATCGCACGTTTCGTGGCCTCCGGCGTCGCGCCGGCCAAACCGTCCGCGGAGAAAATCGCCTCGTGACCAAAAAGGTCTTCTTCTACGTCCAGCACCTGATGGGCGTTGGCCATGTCTTCCGGGCCGCGCGCATCGTGCGCGCCCTGGTCGCGGCCGGCTTCGAGGTCGATCTCGTCTTCGGCGGCGTGCCCATCCCCGATTTCGACAGCGGCGCGACGCGGACCCATTTTCTGCCGCCGGTGCGCGCCGGCGAGGCCGTTTTCAACAAGCTGGAACTGCCGGACGGCACGCCGGTCGACGACGCCTGGAAGGACCGGCGGCGCGACATCCTGCTCGACCTGTTCGAGCGCACCCGGCCCGACATCGTGCTCACCGAGGCGTTTCCGTTCGGCCGGCGCCAGATGCGCTTCGAGCTGCTGCCGCTGATGGAAGCCGCACGGGCGCGCAGGCCAAAGCCGCTGATCGCCGCCTCGATCCGCGATATTCTCCAGGCCAACACCAAGAAGCCGGAACGCGACCACGAGGTGGTCGAGATTATCCAGTCCTATTTCGACCATGTCCTGGTTCACGGCGACCCGGCCTTCACGCGTCTCGACGACACGTTCCGCCTGACCGGCGAGATCGCCGACAAGGTCTTCTATACAGGCCTCGTCGCGCCCGAACCGCCGCCCCCCGCGCGCCGGCGCGCCGGGGTTGTGGTGTCGGTCGGCGGCGGCGCGCTCGGCCACACCCTTCTCAGGACCGCGCTGCAGGCCAAGCCGCTGTGCAGCCTGCGCGACGAGCAATGGACGGTGATCACCGGCCTGAGGACCAGCGAGGCCCAGAAGGCGGAATTGAGCGCGCTCGCCTCCGGAAGGCTCGAATTCCTGTCCTTCGTGCCCGACCTGCCCGCCCTTCTCGCCGCCGCCAGACTGTCGATCTCGCGGGTCGGCTACAACACCGTGGCCGACATCTACGCCGCCGGCTGCCGGGCGGTGGTGGTGCCCTTGTCGGACGGCATCGAGACCGAACAGATCACCCGCGCCGCGCTGATGGGGCGCTCCGGGCTCGCCGAAGCCGTCGCCCATACCGACGAAACGCCGGACGGGATCGCGGCCGCCATCGACCGTGCGATTGAAGCGCCTGTGCCCGACCGCGCCGCGATCCGCCTTGACGGCGCCGCGGAAACGGCGCGGCTCCTTGCCCGCTTCGCCGCCGCGCCCGCGCCGGCGTGACACGGCCACACGGCTTGACCGCGCCGCCGCCTTCTCTCTAGCGTCGATGCCTATGCCCGCAAAAATCGCCTTTTACGCGCCCTTGAAATCGCCCGATCACCCGATCCCGTCGGGCGATCGCGAGATCGCCCGCGCGATGATGAAGGCGCTGCGCCTGGCCGGCTACCAGGTGACGCTCGCCACGGAAACGATCTCCTATCAAAAGCGCCCCTCGTCCACGCTGTTTTGCGAACGCCGGGCCGCGTGCGAGGCCGAGCGCGACCGGCTGCTCGGCGCCTGGTCGCACACGCCGGCGACCGCGCCCGATCTGTGGTTCACCTATCACCCCTATTGCAAGGCCCCGGACTGGATCGGGCCGGCCGTGTCCCAGGCGTTCGGCATTCCCTACGTGACGGCCGAAGCCTGCCGCACCCGCCAGGCAACCGACGCCGACTGGGCAGAGGCACGCGCCGCCGTCCAGGCCGCCGTTGCGGGCGCCGCCGCGAATTTCTGCCTCAAACCCTCGGACCGGGCCTATCTGGAGAGTTTTCTCGACGATCCCGGCATGATCGTCCCCCTGCCCCCCTTCATCGAGACGGCCGCGCAGGCACCGCAGGCACCGCCGCCCGTTCCCTTCGGCGACGACGCGCCGCTGCTGCTGGCCGTCGGCATGATGCGGCCCGGCGCCAAGATGGCCTCCTACCGGGCCCTGGCCACGATCCTGTCGGGCCTCGCCGCGCGCCGCTGGACCCTCGTCGTCGTCGGCGACGGTCCCGGCCGCGCCGACGTCGAGGCGATGTTTTCCGAGCTGCCCGCCGGCCGCGTTTTTTTCGCCGGCGCGCTGCCGAAACCCGAAGTCGCCGGCTGGATGGGCGCGGCCGACATTTTCGTCTGGCCGGGGCTCGGCGAGGCGTTCGGCATGTCCTATCTCGAGGCACAGGCGCTCGGCCTGCCGGTCGCCGCCTACGCCGCCGCCGGCGTGCCGGTCGTTGTCACGCCCGCAAGCGGTCTGCTCGCCCTCGAAGGCGACGTCGAGGCCTTTCGCGCCAATCTCGCCCGCCTCATCGACACGCCCGCGCTCCGGCAGGCGATCGGCGCCGCCGGGCGCACCAACGTCGCCGAGCACCATTCGATCGAAGCGGCCGCGCGGCTGTTCAAACACACGCTCGACCCGTTTCTTCCACGCACGCGCGAAACGGCGCGGGCGCGATGAGCCCCTTCGCCGAGCTCGACGACGAACTGGCGCGCTGGGCCGGCGAGGGTCTCGCGCCGCGCCTGTTCTTGCGCGACGACGACGCCACCCGTCCCTCCCCGGCGCTCGACCGGCTGATCGCGCTTGCCAGGCGGCACCGGGCGCCGGTCCTGCTCGCAATCATTCCGGCCGACGCGACGCCGGCGCTCGCCGAGCGCATCGCCATGGACCCCCTGGTGACGCCCTGCGTCCACGGTTATGCCCATCGCCGCCACACGCCCGACACCGAAAAGGCGGTCGAACTCGGCGGCGACCGCGACGTCGACGAGGTGCTGGCCGAGTTGCGCGCCGGGCGCGCCCGGCTGCAAGAGCTGTTCGGTTCCCGGCTCTCCGGCATTCTGGTGCCGCCCTGGAACCGGATCGCGCCGGCGGTGGCCGCCCGCGTCCACGAAGCCGGATTTCGCGCGCTCTCGACCCATGGCTGGCGCCCGACAGGCACGCGCTTGCCCGAACTCAACACCCATGTCGACATCGTCGACTGGCATGGCGGCCGCAAGGGTCGCCCGCTCGACTGGACGATCGCCGAGACGCGCCGCCGGCTCGGCGAGGCGCGCGCGCGCGGCGGCCTGCCGGTCGGCATCCTGTCGCATCATCTCGTCCATGACGACGACGCCTGGGCGACGCTCGACGGCCTGCTGTCCTACCTCACCGAAGACAAGGGACTGGCTTTCCGCAACGCCGACGATCTCGCCGCCGTGCTGCCTCCCCCCGCTCAGTGATAGGGGTCGGCGGCGTCGCGCAGGCCGTCGCCGAGGAAGTTGAAGGCCAGGATCACCAGGATCACCGGCACGACCGGCAGGATCAGCCACGGATAGAGCGCGACCACGTTGATGTTTTGGGCCTCGTTGAGCAGCACGCCCCAGCTCGTCACCGGCGGGCGCAGGCCGAGGCCGAGAAAGCTCAACGCCGTTTCGCCCAGGATCATGGTCGGGATGGTGATGGTCGCCGAGGCGATCAGATGGCTCATGAAGCCGGGGATCAGGTGGCGGAAAATCACCCGCGTCGGGCTCGCCCCCATCAGCTCCGCCGCCACCACATATTCCTCCTCGCGCAGCGACAGCAGCTTGGAGCGCACGGCGCGCGCCAGCCCCGTCCAGTCGATCAGGCCCAAAATGATGGTGATGCCGAAATAGACCAGGATCGGACTCCAGGTCACCGGCATGATTGCCGCCAGCGCCAGCCACAGCGGAATGCTCGGCAGGCTTTGCAGCACCTCGATCACGCGCTGCACGATATGGTCGACCCAGCCGCCGTAATAGCCGGCCGCGCCGCCGATCGAAATGCCGAGGACGAAGCTGACGGTGATGCCGATCAGGCCGATGGTCAGCGAGATACGCGTGCCGTAGATCATGCGCGACAGCACGTCGCGTCCGAGCCTGTCCGTGCCGAGCAGGAACACATCGCCCCCCTCGGCCGGGCAGAACAAGTGTACGTCGCTCTCCCACATGCCCCAGAAGCGGTAGCGGTCGCCGCGGCAGAAGAAGCGCAATTTCTGAACCTGGGACGTGTCGGCGGTGTATTCGCGCTTCAGCGTCTCCATGTTGAGCTCGAATTTGGTGCCGTAGACGAACGGACCGACAAACGCGCCCTCATGGAACAGATGCACGCTCTGAGGCGGCATGTAGATCGCGTTGACGTTGCGGCTTTCCAGATTGTAGGGCGCCAGAAACTCGCTGATCAGGATCGAGGCGTAAAGCAGCACCAGAAAGATGCCCGAGACGACCGCCGCGCGGTGGCGGCGGAACTTCCACCACATCAGGCGCAGTTGCGAGGCCAGATAGATGCGCTCCTGCGCCGGCGTCAGTTTCTCCGTCACCTCGGGGTCGAAGGCGGTCTGCGAAACGAAATGCTCGAGCGGTCCGCCGTCCGGCGGCAGGGGAGACGTCATCGCCGGCGTCCCTCCTGCAGCCTGATCCGCGGATCGAGAATGGCAAGCGCGATGTCGGAGATCAGCACGCCGATCACCGTCAACGTCGCCAGGAACATCAGGAACGATCCGGCCAGATACATGTCCTGGCTCTGCAGGGCGCGGATCAGCAGCGGCCCGGTCGTCTCCAGCGACAGCACGATCGCCACCACCTCCGCGCCGGAGATCACCGCCGGCAGGATACTGCCGATGTCGGCGATGAAGAAGTTGAGCGACATGCGCAGCGGATATTTCAGCAGCGCCCGCAGCGGCGGCACGCCCTTGGCGCGGGCGGTCACGACATATTGCTTCTGCAGCTCGTCGAGCAGGTTTGCCCGCAGCCGGCGGATCATGCCGGCCGTACCCGCCGTGCCGATGACGATCACCGGGATCACCATATGCTCGGCCATCGACCGGAATTTGGCCCAGCTCATCGGCTGGTCGATGAAGCGGGCGTCCATCAGATGGCCGATCGAGGTGCCGAACCACACATTGGCGAGGTAAAGCAGGATCAGCGCCAGCAGGAAGTTCGGTGTCGCCAGGCCCAGAAGGCCGATGAAGGTCAGTCCGTAATCGCCCCAGGAATATTGGTGCGTCGCCGAATAGATGCCGATCGGAAACGCGATCAACCAGGTGAAGATGATCGTCACCATCGAGACCACGATGGTGAGATAGAGCCGGTTTCCGACCACGTCGCTAACCGGAAGCTCATATTCGAACGAATAGCCGAAATCGCCCTGCAGCATGCCGCCGACCCAGGTGAAGTAGCGTTCGAGCAGCGGCTTGTCGAAACCGTATTGTTCCTTGAGATATTCGATCTTCTTCGGATCGACCGTCTCACCCTGCGCCTGCAGTTCGGCGACATAGGTCTCGAAATAATCGCCCGGCGGCAGTTCGATGATCAGGAACACCAGCGCGCTGATCAAGAACAGCGTCGGGATCGCGGCCAGCAGTCGGTAGACGATGTAACGCAGCAACCGGCCTAATCCCCTGCCGAGAACCAGAACGTGTCCGGCATGTAGACCCCGAAATAGGCGACCGGAGAAAACGCGTAAATGCCTTTGTCGGGCACGTTCTGCAACGTGTCGCGCACCACCACCGGCTGCAGCACCCCGTTGACCGTGCCGATCGTGTAGACCTGGTCGGTATAGATCTCCAGCATCTCGTGCCAGATCGCCCGGCGCTCCTCGGTCGTCGACGACACCCGCCAGGACTGGAACAGTTCGTGCAGGCGCAGCGCCTTCGGTTCGTCAACCATCTCCCCCGCCTTGCCGCCGGTCTCGACATATTGGCCCCATTGCGGCCAGATGCCTTGCACCGACGAAACCGGCGCCAGTTCCTCCGGCGGCATGTCGGCGGTGGCGAGCCCGACATTCAGGCCGCTCCATACCGACATCTGCGTGTCGCCGGCCAGGAACCGGCGGCGTAGATTGTCGAGCTGCATGGAGCGCGGGAACACCTTGATGCCGATCTTGCCCCAATATTCGCCGACGAGCTGGGTGACGTCGGATTCCTCGGTGCCGCCCGCCAGTTCGACGATCAGTTCGGCCGGGCGGCCGTCCGGCAGCCGGCGCACGCCGTCGCCGCCGCGCTCCAGCCCGATCTCGTCGAGCAGCCGGTTGGCGAGGTCGGGATCGTATTGCGCCCAGGCCTGGTCGTATTCCGGCCGGAACAGCGGCGAGGTGTCGAGCACCGTGTTGGCCGCCGGATGCGCCAGGCCGAAATAGAATTGCTGGTTGATCTCCTCGCGGTGGATCGCCACCGACAGCGCGCGGCGGAACCGCACGTCGCGAAAGAGCGTGCGCCAGACCGGGTCGCTGACGTTGAGGTTCGGCAGATAGGCGACCTGCGAACCGTCGCCGTCGCGCCACAGCTTGACCTGGTAGCCGTGCGCCTGGCTGGCCTGCTTCAGAAAAGTGTAGTTGTCGAAGCGCAGATAGCGGGCCTGCAGGTCGCTGTCGCCGCTGCCGGTCTTGGCCGGAATGATGTCGGCCGAGCTGATGCCCATGAAGATCTCGTCGATATAGGGCAGTTGCCGGCCGGACTTGTCGACCCGGTGATAATAGGGATTGCGCTTGAAGATGAAGCGTTCGGCCGGCGGCGGCGTGGTGTTGACCCAGGGTTCCAGCGACGGCAGGTCCGGGTTTTCCGGCCGGTAGGCGCGCGCCCGGATCGTGTGCAGCGCCACCCAGTCGCGTACGCCGGCCTCGGCGACCTTGGCATCGAGTTCGGCCTTGTCGGTATATTTTTGGTGGAACTGTTTCAGATAATGCGCCGGCACGGCGATGTAGTTCGGGCTGCCGCCGGCGAGCGACGGCAGGAATTGCGGGTTGGGTTTCGACCAGGTGTAGCGAACCGTCTGCTCGTCGATCACCTCGAATTCCGGCGGCTCCCCGTCGACCAGCATGACCTGCGAGGGCCCTGCCCGCGACAGATCCTCGTTGGTCTCGACCTCCTCCCAGGAATAGCGAAAGTCCTCGGCCGTGAACGGATGGCCGTCGGACCAGCGGTGGCCCGGCCGCAGCTTCAAGGTGAAGATGCGGCCTTCCTCGACTTCGAAGCTCTCCAGGATGTCCGGCACGAGGTCCAGCTTCTCGTCGAAGCCGACCAGCCGCGCATAGCCGTAGATCGTCATCATGCGGATGTCCTTGGACTGGGCCATCAGCATGGTCAGCGTGCCGCCGTAACGCCCTTCGCTGCGGCCGAGCGCGGCAAGGTCGATCACGCGCGGCGTGTCCGGCAGCCTTTCGGCCATCGGCGGCAGGGCGCCGCTTTCCACCGCCTGTTTAAGCGCCGGCGGCTCCTGCGCCAGCACCGGCGCACCAGCAAGCGCGCACGCGACGATCAGGCCGGCCATGCAGGCCGACAGGCCCATGCGGCGGACGAGAGCTGAAACGGTCATGCTGGTATCCTCTCCCGGGATGGCAGCGAACGGGCAAGCACCCAATGGTCCTCGGCAACCGGCACGAGCCGCAGCGGGTCGCCGTTTACGCCCGGCTTGAACTCGTCCGGCCAGTCCCGCGCGGGGTCATGGGTGTCGCCGTCGTGATGTGAGAAGTCGAGCTTGCGATCGAGGCGAATGGTGGGTACGGCCGCAAGCAGGCTTTTGGTGTAGGGGTGGACGGGCCGCGCAAACAGCGTCTCGACATCCGCGACCTCGACGATGCGGCCCCGTCGCATCACCGCGATCCGGTCGGCGATATACTTGACCACCGCCAGATTGTGGGAGATGAAGATCATCGTCAGGCCGAGATTTTTCTGCAGATCCTTCAAAAGATTGAGGATTTGCGCTTGCACGGAGACATCCAGCGCCGAGACCGGCTCGTCGCAGATCAAAAGGTCGGGCGACAATGCGAGCGCGCGCGCAATGCCGATCCGCTGGCGCTGGCCGCCGGAAAAACTGTGCGGATAGCGGTTCAACTGGCTGGTCTGCAGCCCGACCAGCGCCATCAGCTCCGCCGCGTTGCGGCTGTTGGCCTTGCCGCTCGCGACGCCGTGGATTTCCAGCGGTTCGCTCAGCGTGTTGAGGATCGTCGAGCGCGGGCTGAGTGAACCGAACGGGTCCTGGAAAACGATCTGGATGCGCTTGCGGAACGCCTTCAGCGCGTGCCCTTCAAGGTCCAGCACGTCGCAGGCGTCGGTTCCGTTGTCGAACCGGATCGTGCCGCTATCGGCTTCGATCGCCCGCATGATCAGCTTGCTGATGGTCGACTTGCCGCAACCGCTTTCGCCCACGATGCCGAAACACTCGCCAGGCATGACGTCGAAGCTGACATCGTCGACGGCGAGCGTGCGCGTGCTCGCGCCGCCGAACCAGCGCCCCGCCTTGCCGACATAGCTCTTCGACAGGTTGCGCACGCGCAGCAACGGTCCGTCGATGCGTGAAAAATCGCGGGTCTGGCCCTTCATCGAGCTCGGGATCACCGGGGTACTGTCGCGCAGGGCGACGAGCTTCTGGTTGCGGTCCATATCCAGGTCCGGCACCGCCTTCATCAGCGCGCGTGTATAGGCATGGCCGGGCGCCTTGAAGATCGCCTCCAGCGGCCCGGCCTCCACGACTTCGCCGTGATAGATTACCACCACCTCGTCGGCCATGTTGGCGACCACGCCCAGATCGTGGGTGATCAGAAGCAGCGACATACCGAGTTTGGCCTGCAGCGACTTCAAAAGCCCGAGCACCTGGGCCTGCACCGTGACGTCGAGCGCGGTCGTCGGCTCGTCGGCGATCAGCAGGGCCGGCCGGCAGATCAGCGCCATCGCGATCATGGCGCGCTGGCGCAGCCCGCCCGAAAGCTCCATCGGATACATGTCGTAGGCGCGCTCCGGATCGGGAAATCCGACCAGGTGCAACATTTCCTGCGTCGTCGCGCGCGCCTCGGTGCCGGCGATTTGGCGATGCAGGACAAGCGCCTCCTCGACCTGATGGCCGACCTTGTGCAGCGGCGACAGCGACGTCATCGGTTCCTGGAAGACGATGGCGATACGCCCGCCGCGCAAGGCCCGCATCTCGGCGCTGTCGGCGTCGAGCGCGGCGATGTCGCACTCGTCGTCCGGTCTCAGCGGATCGCGAAACCGGATATGCCCGCCGGTGATGCGGGCCACGCGCGGCAGAATGCCCAGAATGGATTGGGCGATGATCGACTTGCCCGATCCGGACTCGCCGACGAGCGCAACCGTCTTGCCGGCGGGGATGCGAAAGCTCGCATTCTTCACCACCTCCAGACTGGTATCCTGGATCGCGATCGAGATGCTGAGGTTCTCGACGCGCAGCAGGTCTTTGTTCGCGCTCACGCCCGATTCCCCCGATCGCGCTGTCTTCGCCGTAGTCGCGGCAGGGTAGACGCGCCTTCGATTTTTGCAATACGTCCCGTCGCCGCAGTTCTGGCAGGGCTGCATGACGCGTGTATTTCACCAGGCGGCCGTCACGCCGGCCGCGCTTGCCGCCCGTCGAAAAAATGCACCGTGCCATGGCCGACCGGGTCGCGCAGCGCCTCGGCCGGGTCGCGGCCCGCCGCGCGCATCATCAGGATGCGCAGATTGCCGGCATGGGTGACCAAAAGCGACAAGGGCGCCCGATCCAGCTCGTCGATCAGCCCGCGCATCGCGCGGTCGATATCGGCATAGCTTTCGCCGCCGGGCGGGGCGTAGGACCAGCGCTCGGCCTTGCGCCGCCGGCGCTCCTGGGGAAAGCGCGCCTTGACCTCCAGCGTCGTCAGCCCCTCCCAGTTCCCGAATCCCGCCTCGCGCAACCGCACGTCCACGCACAGCGCCGCCTCCGGCAGGCCGAGCGCGTCGCGCACGATCTCGGCCGTCTCGCGGGCGCGTGCGAGCGGCGAGGTCACGATGCGTTCCGGCGCGGACAATCGCGGCTCGTTCGCCAGCATCGCCCGAAGACCCGCAGCACCCGCCAAGGCCTGCGCGCGGCCCGCAGGCGAAAGCGCGATATCGCTGTGCCCCTGGAAACGGCCTTGCGCATTCCACGCCGTCTCGCCGTGACGCATTGCGTAAAACGCGATTTTGACCATAATTTACTCTGATTGGGCGCCGTTTTGTGGCATTAAATCCGAAAAGATTGGCATTTTCGGCGCAGATTTCATGAAAAACCAATCCCTTTTCGGGCCGTTCGTTCAAAAATTGCGGCTTTTGCGCCCGATCCTGTTTGTCCTGAGCGTCCTCGTGTTGCAAGCCCTGCTTCATGCCGGCGCGGCGTTGGCACAGGCGCCCCAGGCGCAACCCCGGGACGGCGCTGCCCTGGAAGCGTTTCTGGAAGCGGCCCGCAAGGACGGCTCCACGGTGATCGTCGTCCAGCCCGGCGGCGACGACAAGCAGGCCGCCGCCCCGCCGATGACGATGGCGTTTTCGAACAAGAACCTGCTCGAGGCGCGCGCCAACATGCGCCGCATGATCGCCAACGCGATGGTTTTCCTCGACGACCTGCCGAAATCGCTGAAGGCGGCGAGCCCGGACGGCACCGCCTGGTGGCTGGTCATCGCGCTGGTCACGGCGGTCGGCGGCCTGATTGCCGGTCACTACATGTTCCGTCTGGTGACGCGCTGGGGACGCGATCATTTCCGCGCGCTCTACGATGAAAACGAGCAGAAACGCTCCGGAAAGCTCGCCTATCTGCTGGCGCGGGCGGGCTGGATGCTCTTGAGCGCCGGCATCATGTTCGCCACGGCGATCCTGGTCGCGGTGATCTTCGACACCGGCCACGAACCGACCCGGGCGACGATTTTCATCGTCGTGTCGACCTATATCGGCTACCGCGTGCTGCGCGGCGTCGTGTTCTGGAATTTCTTCGCCCCCACCTCGCCGGCGCACCGCCTGGTCGAACTCGACGACGCCCAGGCGCAGCGCGTGTTCAGGCACTGGGCGGTCGCGCTGGCGATCGGCGCCCTCATCATCGGGCTGTGCCGCTGGATCCAGATCCTGGCGTTGAAAGACGGTCCTTCCGGCGCCTCGATGGACATCGTCAACGCCGACGCCCACAGCCTCGCTTTCATCGTCGGCCTGCTGATCTGCGCGGCCATGCTGGCTCTTCTCGCCGTCGTCCACAAGCAGGATCTGCGCATCATCATCCTGGGCAAGGGCGACCCCGCGCAGAAACCGGCCTGGCTGAAAACCATCGCCTTTCTGGCGGTGCCGCTGCTGCTTCTATATCTGGCGCTGGCCTGGTTCGTCAGTTCGGTGCGCCTCACGCTCGGCCTGCCCGGCGGTTATATTCCCGTCCTCGCCCCGATCATCGTCTTCGTGGCCGCGATCTTCGCCTACGCCGTCGCCTCCTATCTGATCGAGATCGTCTACGAACGGCGCGCGGCCGCACATCTCAGGCGCGAGGAGATGAAGCTGCAGGCCGAAAAGCAGGCCTGGGAGCGCGCGCAGGCCGCCGACGAGATGATGTCGGAGATGAGCGAAGACATGCGCGACATGATCGAGGAGGGGGGCGAGATGACCGTCATGCGCACCACGCCGGAGCCCTCGACCGCGATAAGGCCCTATTTTCCCGCCTTCAAGCCGTTTTTCGAAAACGTCGTCCAGGCCACGATCCTGGTGGTCTCGGCCGGCGAGCTCGCCCGGCTGTGGGGCATCGATATCGGCCGCGAGGGCGGGCATCCGCTCGCCGCCGCCCTCGACATCCTGCTTGCCGTCATCGTCGCGGCCTCGGCCTACCGGACCGTCAACGGCTACATCGATCACCGCATCGTCGAGGAGGGCGGCACGCTCGACGACCAGCCGAGCAATCCCGGCGAAGGCGACAGCGAAGGCGGCAAGGGCCAGTCGCGGCTCGCGACCCTGTTGCCGATCTTCCGCAACGTGCTGATCTCGGCCATCATCGCCATCGGCGCGATGGTGGTGCTGGCCAATCTCGGCGTCGATATCGGCCCGCTCTTCGCCGGTGCGGGCGTGATCGGCATTGCGATCGGCTTCGGCGCCCAGACCCTAATCCGCGATATTTTCTCCGGCGCCTTCTTCCTGATCGACGACGCCTTCCGCAAAGGCGAATATATCGAGATCGACAATGTGAAGGGCGTGGTGGAAAAGATCTCGATGCGCTCCTTCCAGCTGCGCCATCATCTCGGTGCCGTCCACACGGTGCCGTTCGGCGAGATCCACCAACTCACCAACTATTCCCGCGACTGGGTGATGATGAAGCTGCCGCTGCGGCTGACCTACGACACCGATGTCGAAAAGGTCCGCAAGCTGATCAAGAAGCTCGGCCAGCAATTGCTCGAGGACGAGGTGGTCGGGCCGCTCTTCCTGCAACCGCTGAAATCGCAGGGCGTCTACAAGATGGAGGATTCGGCGATGATCGTGCGGGTCAAGTTCATGACCCGGCCGGGCGACCAGTTCGTCACCCGCAAGGTCGTCTATGCCGCGATCCGCGATCTGTTCGAGAAGGAAGGCGTGCGCTTCGCCCACCGCGAGGTCACCGTGCGGCTTGCCGATGGCGAAAAGGCAAGCGAACTGAGCCCGGCGCAGAAGGAGGCGATCGCGGGGTCGGTACGCTCGGCAATCGACGAGGAAGACACCGGCGACAAGAGCGCCGGCAAATCGACCACGCCGGCGCTCTGACCGGCAAGCGCACGACGCCATGACCACGCCCCGCCCGCCGCTCGACACGACGACCCCGTTTGGCCAGCGCCGGCCCGGCTTCGCGCCGGCGGCGGCGTGGCGTCTGGCCACAGCCGGCCTGCTTTCGCCCGCTTCCCGGCGCCTCGTGCGCAAGCGTCTCGCCGGCCGCTTTGCCGGCCCGTTCGATGTCGAGGTGGCGGGGCTGAAGCTGCGCGCCTATCCGACCGAAAACCGCGACGACCGCATCCTGCTCGGCCGCGCAACGATGCCGGAGCCGGCCGAACTGGCGCTGATCGCCCCTCGGCTCGCGCCGGGCATGGTGTTCGTCGACATCGGCGCCAATATCGGCACCTATGCGCTGTTCGTGGCAAGAACCGCCGGGCCGACCGGGCGGGTGGTCGCCTTCGAGCCGCATCCGCGCACCTTCGCCAAGCTCGCCTTCAATGTCGCGGCCAACGGCAACCACACCATCGCCGCCCGAAACCTCGCGATCGCCGAAACGGCCGGCACGATGACGCTGCACAGCGACGGCGGCGGCAATATCGGCCATGCCTCGCTGCTGGCCGAAGCCGCCGGCACGGTGCGCGCCGGACACGAGGTCGCGGTCCGGCCGCTCGCCGCCGAAATCGCCGACCAGGGGCTTACGCGGATCGATCTCCTGAAGATCGACGTCGAGGGTTTCGAGGATCGCGCCCTGTTGCCGTTTTTCGACCAGGCCGAACCGTCGCTATGGCCGGCCGCGATCCTGATCGAGACCGTCTTGTCCCAATTGTGGCGCACGGACTGCCGCGCCGCGTTGGCACGGCGCGGCTATGCCGTGGCCGGCGAGACGGCGGAAAACCTGCTGCTCGTCCGGTAGAGGTCCCGTTTGCCTCAGGCCTTGCGATAAAACACGTCGCCGACGACAAAGCCGTCCAGCCCGGTGTCGCGGGCATACCGCACCAGATCGCTCATCCGGTTGATGAAGCCCTTGCCGGAAAAATTGAGCGAGGTGTTGCACAACACCCCGTAGCCGGTCGCGTCCTTGAACGCCGACAGCAGCGCATGGATCTGAGGGTTCTGGGCCTGCGTCACCGTCTGGGCGCGCGCCGAGCCGTCGACATGCGTCACCGCCTTCAAAGCGTCGGTGGTCACCGTCTGGAAGAACAGCATGTGCGGGCTCGGCCCGTGATGGCCGAAATACCGGTCGAGCTCTTCTTCGAGAAGGATCGGCGCGATCGGCCGAAAACCCTCGCGCTGCTTGATGGCGTTGAGACGCGTGTGGATCTCGGCCGAAAACGGTGCCGCGATCAGCGAGCGGTTGCCGAGCGCGCGCGGTCCGATCTCGTAGCGTCCCTGCACCCAGGCAAAGACCGCCCCCGCCTTCAGCCGCGCGGCGAGTTCACCATCGTCGCGGGCGACGGCCTCGAAACCGGACAGGTCGGCCTCGTCATGCACGAAATCCTCGCCGGCATAGGCGTCCCAGGCGATCTTGGCGTTGCCGGTGTAGCGATACTGGGCGTCGGCGGCGGTGCCGATCGCGGACCCGGAATCGTTGGTGCAAGGCTGGACGAAGACGTCGGCGAACAGGCCGGAGCCGATCCAGGCGCTGTTCCAGTCGCAATTGAGCCCACAGCCGCCCGACACCAGCAGCGGCAGGCCCTCGGTCATCTCGCGGCGCGCAAATGCGGCGAAGCGCTCGAACACGGCATCCTGGAACCGGCGGGCGAGGTTGCGGAACGCCTGACTGTCGAGGCCGATATCGAAAAACGGCGTGTCGGTGAAATCGGCCTTGCGCAACGGCGCGGCGACCGCGTCCCAGGCGATCAGCCGTTCCATCAGCGCGCGCTCCTCGGGCGTTTCCGGCGTGTCGTGTCCGTACCCGGCGATCGCCATCAGCTTGCCGGCATCCTCGCGCCGCGATTTGCGCGCCTCGACCGGCAGTTTCGGATCGACGAGCCCGTAGAGAAAGCCGTATTTGTGGCCGGGGCCAGACATTGGCGTGCCGAGCCTTCTCACGCCGAGCTTTTCGTCGATCCGGTAGAAGCTGCCGATCACGCCTTCCCAGACCAGCGCGTAGCAGGGCTGGCCCTGCGGAAAGGGCGACATCGCATAGCTGCCGACAATATGGGAGCGTTCGTGCGAGGAAGAGAAATAGCGAACGTCGCGGCCCTGGAAACGATGCGGCCGGTCGATGATGCCGGCCTCGGTTTCGCCGAAATAGCCCGCCCCGATCGGATCGGCCATCGGCCGGAACGAGCGCAGCCAGCCGGATACGGCCAAGACGTCGGGTACGTTGTCGGCCAGCGACAGTCCGTGCAGCATCAGTTCCGGCGTGATCGGCCCGTAGCGTGGGCCGGAATCCTTTTCCGCCTCGATCGAGAAGGCGAGCCGAGCGTCCTCCAACAGCGCGACATGGCCGTCATGGCCAGGCTTGTAGGCAAAGATTTTCATGAAAGCTCCGAACTGCGGGAGAACGAGACGGCGGCGATCCGACCTCCAGTCCTTACCCGATCATCGTTCGGCATGAAACCGGTCCCGGCGCCCGAGGCGCCGGGATCGTCCGCGAGGCGGCTTATTCCGCCGCCTCGGCATATTTCTTCGGCGTATAGTTGAGCACCGGCCCGAGCCACCGCTCCACCGCCGCGACCTCCATGCCCTTGCGGGCGGCGTAATCCTCGACCTGATCGCGCTCGACCTTGGCGACGCCGAAATAATAGCTTTCGGGATGCGAGAAATAGAGCCCGGACACGGACGAGCCCGGCCACATCGCATAGCTTTCGGTGAGCTTCACCCCGATTGTCGCCTCGGCGTCGAGCAGGCCGAACAAAGTGGCCTTTTCGGTATGGTCGGGCTGGGCTGGATAGCCGGGCGCCGGACGGATGCCGTGATAGGGCTCGCCGATCAGCTCTTCCGGCGTAAACGCCTCGTCGGCGCCATAGCCCCAATAGTCCTTGCGCACGCGCTCGTGCAGACACTCGGCGAAGGCCTCGGCGAAGCGATCGGCCAGCGCCTTGACCATGATCGAGGCGTAATCGTCATTGGCCCGCTCGAAACGTTCGGCGATCGCGATTTCCTCGATCCCGGCCGTCACCACGAAGCCGCCGATATAGTCCGGTTTGCCGCTTTCGACCGGTGCGACGAAATCGGCAAGCGCCAGGTTCGGCTTGCCGTCGCGGCGGGTCAGTTGCTGGCGCAGCGTGTAGAACGTCGCCAGTTCCTTGTCGCGGCTGTCGTCGGCGAAAAGGCGAATGTCGTCGCCGACCGCGTTGGCGGGCCAGAAACCGATCGTCGCCTTGGGCACGAACCATTTTTCGTCGATGATCTTTTTCAGCATTTGCTGAGCGTCGTCGAAGAGCTGGCGCGCGGCCTCGCCCTGCTTTTCGTCCTGCAGGATCTTGGGATAGCGCCCCTTCATCTCCCAGGTCTGGAAGAACGGCGTCCAGTCGATATAACGCGACAGCTCCTCCAGGTCCCAGTTGTCGAAGACGCGCGTGCCGGTGAAGGACGGCGCCGGCGGCTCGTAGCCGGCCCAGTCGGGCTTGAACGTGTTGGCGCGCGCCGCCGCCAGCGGCAGCCGGCGCTTTTCGGCCTCGTTGCGCTCGTGCGCGGCCGCCACCTTCTTGTATTCGGCCTGGACGGTCTCGACATAGGAGGCGCGGGTTTCCGGCGACAGCAGGCTCGACACCACGCCGACGGCGCGGCTGGCATCGGTGACGTAGACGGCCTGTCCGCGCTCATATTGCGGATGGATCTTGACCGCCGTGTGCACGCGGCTGGTCGTGGCGCCGCCGATCAGCAGCGGAACGTCGAAACCTTCGCGCTCCATCTCCGCCGCGACATGCGCCATTTCGTCCAGCGACGGCGTGATCAGGCCGGAAAGCCCGATAATGTCGACCTTTTCCTCGCGCGCGGTCTGCAAAATCTTGGTTGCCGGCACCATCACGCCGAGATCGATGATCTCGTAATTGTTGCAGGCCAGCACCACGCCGACGATGTTCTTGCCGATATCGTGCACGTCGCCCTTGACGGTAGCCAAAAGCACCTTGCCGGCATTCTTGGTGTCGTCGCCGCTCTCGCGCTTCTCGGCCTCCATATAGGGCAGCAGATGGGCCACCGCCTGCTTCATGACGCGGGCCGACTTGACCACCTGCGGCAGGAACATCTTGCCGGCGCCGAACAGGTCGCCGACCACGTTCATGCCGGCCATCAGCGGCCCCTCGATGACGTGCAGCGGCCTTTCCGCCTTGGTCCTCGCCTCTTCGGTGTCGTCCACCACATATTCGGTGATGCCGTTGACGAGCGCGTGTTCGAGCCGCTTTTCAACCGGCCATTCGCGCCACGACAGGTCCTTTTCCCGGGCCGCCTTGCCGCCGGTTCCGCGGAAGCGCTCGGCAAGGTCGAGCAGGCGCTCCGTCGCGCTCCCCTCGCCTTTCGGCGTCCGGTTCAGCACCACGTCCTCGCAGGCCTCGCGCAGTTCGGCGTCGATCGTGTCGTAGACGGCGAGCTGGCCGGCATTGACGATGCCCATATCCATGCCCGCCTGGATGGCGTGATAGAGGAAGACCGCGTGCATCGCCTCGCGCACCGGCTCGTTGCCGCGGAAGGAGAACGACAGGTTCGACACCCCGCCCGACACGTGGGCGTGCGGCAGGGTGCTGGTGATCTCGCGCGTCGCCTCGATGAAGTCGACGCCGTAATTGTCGTGCTCCTCGATGCCGGTGGCGACCGCGAAAATATTCGGATCGAAAATGATGTCCTGCGGCGGGAAGCCGACCTTCTCGGTCAAAATCTTGTAGGCGCGGGTGCAGATCTCGACCTTGCGCTCTTTGGTATCGGCCTGGCCGGTCTCGTCGAAGGCCATCACCACGACCGCCGCGCCATAGGCCCGGCACAGCCGCGCCTGCTTCAGGAAGGCCTCCTCGCCTTCCTTGAGCGAGATCGAGTTGACCACCGCCTTGCCCTGCACGCATTGCAGGCCGGCCTCGATCACCTCCCATTTGGAGGAATCGATCATCACCGGCACCCGCGCGATGTCGGGCTCGGAAGCGACCAGATTGAGATAGTCGACGATGACGGCCTTCGAATCGATCAGGCCCTCGTCCATGTTGATGTCGATCACCTGGGCGCCGTTTTCGACCTGGTCGCGGGCGACCTCGAGGGCGGCGGCGTAATCGCCGGCGGTGATCAGCTTGCGGAAGCGCGCCGAGCCGGTGACGTTGGTGCGCTCGCCGACATTGACGAACGGAATGTCGTCGGTCAGCACGAACGGCTCCAGCCCGGAAAGGCGCATGCGCGGCTCGATGTCGGGCAGCGCGCGCGGCGCGTATTTGGAAACCGCCTCGGCGATGGCGCGAATATGCTCCGGCGTCGACCCGCAGCAGCCGCCGACGACATTGACAAGCCCCTCGCGCGCGAAGGCCTCGACCTGCTCGGCCATGAATTCCGGGCTTTCGTCATATTCGCCGAACGCGTTCGGCAGGCCGGCATTGGGATAGGCGCAGGTAAAGGTGTCGGCGACGCTCGAAATCTCGGCCAGATGCGGACGCATCTGCTCGGCGCCGAGCGCGCAGTTGAGCCCGACCGTGAACGGCTTGGCATGGCAGATCGAGTGCCAGAACGCCGTCGGCGTCTGGCCGGACAGGGTGCGCCCCGAAAGGTCGGTGATCGTGCCCGAAATCATGATCGGCAGCTCGATCTCCTTTTCGGCGAACACTTCCAGCGCGGCGAAGATCGCCGCCTTGGCGTTCAGCGTATCGAAGATCGTCTCGATCAGCACGATGTCGGCGCCGCCGTCGATCAGGCCGCGCAGCTGGTCGGCATAGGCGATCCTGAGGTCGTCGAAGGTGACCGCGCGGAAGCCGGGATTGTTGACGTCGGGCGAGATCGAGGCCGTGCGGTTGGTCGGTCCGAGCGCGCCGGCGACGAAGCGGCGGCGGCCGTCCTTCTGCTGAGCGCGGATCGCGGCGCGGCGCGCCAGCCGGGCGCCGTCGCGGTTCAGCTCGTAGACCATCGCCTCCATGCCGTAATCGGCCTGGGCGATCGAGGTCGAGGAAAACGTGTTGGTCTCCAGGATGTCGGCGCCGGCAAGCGCGTATTCGAGGTGGATGTCCTCGATCGCCTTGGGCTGCGACAGGATCAGGAGATCGTTGTTGCCCTGCTGGTGGCAGGCGCAGCCGGCGAACTTGTCGCCGCGATAATCGTCCTCGCCGAAGCCGAGGGCCTGAATGCGCGTGCCCATCGCGCCGTCGAGAACGAGAATGCGTTCGCGCGCCGCCTGTTCGAGCGCGGCGCGAATTTCCTTGCCGTCCGGCTTTTCCGCAACCGGGCCGAACAGCTCATCAAGGCTGGAAGCCATAAAATATACTCGCGTGATCGTGTTCTGGAATTCCTTCCATGGTCACATAAGGATATCTTTATGTCAATATGACGTCGCAATCGGGTGCGGCATGTGTCGCATTCGCGAATATGGCGCCGGATTCCGACCGCGCATGAGCCGGGCAAGGTCCGGCGCAGTCGGGTTCTGCCCGAAGCGCCGGACGCCGATCACGGCCAAGCCGGCGGGGTCAGTCGCCGTGCTTCTTGTGGCCGCCGCCCATGCCGGTGACCTCGAAGGTCAGGTCGACCGGCCCCGCCTTTTCGAAAATCAGCCGCACGGCGAAGGTCCCGCCTTCCTCCGGCTGGGCAGTGAGCCCCATGAACATGAGGTGGAAGGAGCCCGGCTTCAATTCGACGGTTTCGCCGGCCGGGACAACCAGCCCGTCCGCCAGCGGGCGCATGGTCATCACGCCCTTGTCGTCGATCGCCATCTCGTGGATCTCGCCGCGCGCGGCGATGTCGGTCTCCGCCGCGACCAGCCGGTCGTCGGCGCTGCCCTGGTTGCGGATGACGACGAAGCCGCCCGCCACCTTGGCGCCGGCGGGCGCGGCGCGCGACCAGCCATGCTCGACGACGATGTCGCCGACCCTGGCTTCGGACGCCATCAGTGACAATGCGCTCGCCAGAAGCAGCGCGAAGGCGAGAACGGCAAGGCCGAGCCTTTCCTCGACGCTGGCGAGGAAGGACGGTTGCGGACGGAAGAAACGCGCGAAAGCCGCGCCGAAAACAGTCGACATGATAATCTCCAAGAACAGTCGGGAGCCGGGGCATGCCCGGCGACAAATCCAAAACGGAACCGTCGAGAACGGTCCGGATCAGCCCGAAAGCGGAGGCGCGCGCGGCCGGCCCGGTTCGCCGCGCCCGCGTGTCGTCGGGAGGGCGCGATGGGATACGCGAACGGAGGCGTCGTCGAAAAGGGCGGGAAATGGCGCGGTTTCGTGCGCGGCGGTCGCCATGACCGGCGCGAACATCGAACAGGCCGCCGCACAGCAAGCCGGCACTTGGTGGCCGCCGCCGCCGTTTTCGCCCGGATCGCCGACGCTGTTGCCGATGCACAGCGGATTGCCGAACGCGTCGAGCGCCGGCGGAGCGGCATTGGCGCCGCCGACAAAGCCGGCGAGCACGGACTGCAGGACGAGGAAGGCGGTCGCGACGATGGCGATCCACGATCGTGTCCGGTGAAGCCGTCCTTGCACGCTGTCCGCCTTTTTTGTTTCGAGCCCCGTCATAACAGCGCGGCGGTTTCGCGGAAATCGCAAAAACCCGCCTGCGGCAATTCGGACCGCGCCGTAAAACGGCGCCGCTGTACCAATCGATTAAGGCGTGCAGCCGCTTGCCTTGCCGCGCCGCTTGTCCCAAGAGCCGGATCGATGCATGGCACGGACGCCCGCGAAAGCTCCGCGCGACCGCGTATCAAGAGGCCACAATGAGCAGAACGGCAGCCTACCCGGCCGCGCCCCCGGCGCCGGCGCGGATGACGGTTTGGCGGCGGGAAATCCGCGCCACCCTGGCGCTCGCCTGGCCGATGGTCATGACCAATCTCGGCCAGAACGCCATGACGGCCACCGACATCATCATGATGGGGCGGCTCGGCCCGGTCACGCTGGGCGCCGGCACGCTCGGCTGGTCGCTCTACTTCGCGCCGATGATCTTCGGCCTCGGCCTGATCCTGGCGACCGCGCCGATGATCGCCAGCGAACTCGGGCGCCGCCGCCATTCGGTGCGCGATGTGCGCCGCACGGTGCGCCAGGGCCTGTGGATCGCGACGCTGGCCGCGCTGCCGATCTGGCTGTTTTTGTGGTTCGCCGAACCGCTGCTGCTGCTGATGGGCCAGCAGACGGAACTGGCCCGCGAAGCCGGCCGCTACATGATCTGGCTGCAATGGGCGATCCTGCCCTTCTTCTGGTATATCGTGCTGCGCTGTTTCATGGCCGCGTTGGAGCGGCCGGGCTGGGCGCTGGCGGTCACCTTTTGCGCCGTCGCCTTCAACGTTCTGGCCAATTGGTGCCTGATGTTCGGCAATCTCGGCTTTCCGGCGATGGGCATCGCCGGTTCCGGGCTGGCGACGACCCTGTCGAGCCTGTTGATGTTCGCCGGTGTCACCCTGGTCGTGACCGTGGACAAGCAGTTTCGCCGCTATCGGCTGTTCGGGCGCTTCTGGCGCCCCGACTGGCCGCGCTTCGTCGCCCTCGCCCGCCTCGGCCTGCCGATCGGCGCGATCGTGCTCTTCGAGGTCTCGATCTTCAATGTCGCGGCCATGCTGATGGGACTGATCGGCACGACCGCGCTCGCCGCCCACGCGATCGCCATGCAGGTCGCCTCGCTGTCCTTCATGGTGCCGATGGGCATCTCTCAGGCGGTCACCGTGCGCGTCGGCCGCGCCTACGGCGCCGGCGATCCCGAGGGCATCGCGCGCGCCGGCTGGACGTCCTTCGCGCTCGGCGTCGGCTTCATGGCGCTGATGGCGCTGGTCATGATCGCGGTGCCCGAGCTTCTGATCGGGGTCTTCATCGACGCCTCCACGCCCGAAAACAGAGCGGTTGCGCAACTGGCGGTCGGTTTTCTGGCCTTCGCCGCCCTGTTCCAGATATTCGACGGCGCCCAGGCGGTGGCCGGCGGCATGCTGCGCGGCCTTCACGACACCCGCGTGCCCATGCTTTACGCCGCGCTCGGCTATTGGGGCGTCGGCCTGCCGGTCGGCGCGCTCTTGGCCTTCCGGGCCGACCTGGGCGGCGCCGGCATCTGGCTCGGCCTCTCCTCCGGCCTGGCCGTGGTGGGCGTGCTGCTGCTGGCGCGCTGGCTGGCGCGCGGACGGCTCGGCCTGATGAAGCCGCGATAGCCGCGCCGGCCGGTTTCGGCATCCGCAGCAAGATTTGGCGGTTGACCCGATTCGCGCTGCGTGGAAATCGTTGGACATGTCGAGTGATTCGCCAAGTTCCGCGACCCGCCCCTGTGGCGGCGACGCGCCGCCCTTCCCGGGCCGGCGGTCATGAACGGCGCGCGGCAAACGCTCTCGCGCGAGACCCTGGCCGCGATACCGGCCGTCACCACCCGCAGCGACCTTTCCGACTGTCTCGGCCGCATCTGCGCCGAAGCGGGCGCGGAACGGTTTCTTCTGTTGGGCACCCTGATCGATCATGGCGGCGAGCGGCCCTACATCATCGCCTCGAACTGGGTCTACGACACCGTCCACATTCTCGGCCTGGAGCGGCTCGCCCGGCTTTCGGCCGGGCCGCGCACCTGCGCGATCGGCGAGCCGGCGAAACCGATCGCCACCGACGGCGACGACGCGCTGCACCTGCTCGCCCGCCACGGGCACGCGGAAATCTACTGTGTCGGGCTCAACGCCACCGCACAGCGCTGCAAGGCGCTGTTTTCGTCCGGCCGGGTCGGCGCCATCGACGACCAGATGCTGCCGCAGGCGCAACTCGCCTGTTGCTATTTGCTGTCGCGGGTACCGGCCGACCTTCTGGGCACCCCGCCGCCCAATTCGCTCTCGGTGCGCGAGCGCGAATGTCTGCGCTGGGTTTCGGAGGGCAAGACCACCGGCGAGGTCGCGATGATCCTCGGGGTCACCGCCAACACCGTCAACAGCTATCTCGCCCATGCGATACGCAAATACGGCGCCAGCAACCGCGCCATGGCGATCGCCACCGCGATCCGCAGCGGGACCATCTGAGTGATGAAGCACCGCACGGCCCAGGACGGTCCGGCCAGCCCCGCCAAGGCGAAAGCCGCCGCCGACGGTCTCGACGTCACCCAGGAGAACGTGGCGGTCGTGCTCGACACGGTGCGTCAGGCTCGGCGCCTGGCCGCCAGCGCGGCGGCATCCTTCTACGGCCTTTATGTCGAGACCCGCGACCGCCGCATACCCGGACTGGCCACCGTCTTCGACCGGGAATTCCCGCGCACGTCCGACCTGTCGCGGGCGATCTGCGGCCCCGCCGGCATGGCCTGGATGGCCACGCGCGCCGAATCGCTCGCGCCGGCCTGGTGGTACTGCGAAACCGGCGCCCAGCAATGCCCGGCCTTTCCACTGGTTTCGCTCGGCCACAAGGTTCCCGCCCTGACGCCCAACCTGCCGGGTCTCGCCCTGCCGGTTTTTGCCGAGGGCGGCATCGGCGGCTTCTTCGTGCTGGCCGGACGCGACATGGCCGTCGACGACGGCCTGGTGTGCGACCTGCACATCCGCGCCTTTTCGCTGTTCCGGTCGCTCGCCCGGCTGCGCCTGTCGCAGCTCGACGGCACGCCGCCAATGTCGAAACGCGAGCTCGAATGCCTGACCATGACCGCCGAAGGCAAGACCAGCGAGGATATCGCGGCGGCACTCGGCCTGTCGGTCCACACCGCCAACCAGTATCTCGCCACCACCACCCACAAGCTCAACGCGATGAGCCGCACCCACGCGGTGGCCAAGGCGCTGCGGCTCGGGCTGATCGAATAGGTTCCAGGCCGGCCCTCAGATGTCCAGCGGCACCGTTCGGCGGATCTTGGACGCATCGAGCGCGTTTGCCAGAAACCGCGTGTTTTCCATCGGATCGGGCGAGGGATCGTCGAGCGCGACATAGCCGATCTCGACCCCGGCCTTGAGCGCGGTCATGTTGAGCGTGAAATAGACCGTCGCCCCCTTCGGCCGCAATTGCAGGTCGAGATTGACGGTCGGCTCCCCCGACCAGCCGATGTCGACATCGCCGCCATGGCCGAAACGCAGCGTGTCGGGCATGAAATAGAGTTCGGCCGCCGATTCCACGATATCGGCCAGATTGGCGAAATATTCCAGCCGGATATAGGCCACGTAATCGGCGACATCGACCAGCCGCAGTTCCGATACGACCTCACGGATCGCATCGGCTACGATGATTTCGCGTGCAGAAGTGTGCGGCTGGCGATTCATGAATGCGACTTGCCTGTCTTCGCGCCGTTGCGGCTGCTGTGAATGATGCGGACCAGTTCCGCGACCGCCTCGTAGAAATGAGGCGGGATCATGCTATCGACCGAAACTTGTTTGAAGATGGAACGGGCGAGCGCCACGTCCTCGAAAACCGGCACATTGTGCTCCTCCGCGATCTCGCGGATCTTGAGCGCGATCAGATCCTGTCCCTTGGCCACCACGACGGGTGCTGCGCTTTCCTCGCGCACGTAACGCAGCGCCACCGCATAGTGGGTCGGATTGGCGACCACCAGCGTCGCGCGCGGGACCGCCGCCATCATGCGCTGGCGCGCGCGATCGCGGGCAAGCGAGCGCATCCGCGACTTCAGGATCGGATCGCCCTCGGCCTGCTTGACCTCGTCCTTGACCTCCTGCTTGGTCATGCGCAGTTCCTCAAGCCAGTGATAGCGCGACCACAACAGGTCCGCCGCGGCGATGAGGACCATGACGATGGTGATGGTCACCACCAGCTCCACGGCCAGGTCCCGGATGACGAGGCCGAAACCCAGCGGGTGTGTGACCATGCCCTGCAGCAGCCGCACATCGACGTCGTGCATGACGAAATACAAGAACACCATCGCAAACAGCACTTTGCCGAGAGACTTCAGGAACTCCACGAACCCCTTGACCCCGAACACCCGCTTCCAGCCGCCGATCAGCGAGATGCGGGAGAATTTCGGCATCACGCGCTTGCCGACGAAACGCGGCATGTTCTGGAAAACCGACGCCGCGAGCCCGGCCGCCACCAGCAGGAACATCACCACCATGACGGCCCGTCCGATCTCCATGAAGACGGTCTGGTAGAGCGAGATCGCGTCGAGCTCGGTCTCCAGCCGCCATTCCTCGGGCCGTTCCAGAAATGTCGACAGGAAACCGGCCAGGCGGATGCTGGTATCGTAGGCGAAGAACAGCAAAAAAATGGCGATCGCGGCAAAGGAGGCCAGGATCGGCGTCTCGCGCGAAAACGGCTGGTTGCCCTTCTCGATACTGTCACGGATCTTCTTTTCCGTGGCCGGTTCGGTTTTGCTGTCCTTGTCCTGATCTTCGGACATGAAGGAGCCGTCCTTTCATCGCCATGGCCGCCGCATGGCGAGTGCCGACGCGTCTCGGCTAAGCGGCGGCCTGGGTGGACGGCAGCTCGATCTTGCCGTCCTTGGACAACCGGATGGCGGTGGCGGCGATGGCGCGGCGGGCCTTGGCGATTTCGGCCGCCGGAAGGCCGTCGAGCTCCATCGCCAACTCGGCCTCGATCATGCGGCGCGAGCGCACGCCGAGCGCCGACAACACCACTTCCGTCAGTTCCTTGCTTGCGTTGCGCAGCGCCAGGGTGACGATTTCCGTCGACAGCCCATCGAAGAGCATCAGCCGCGCCTTCTGGCTGAGCAGCGGCAGATCCTCGAACGAGAACAGTTGCGCGCGGATGGCATGCACGTCCTGCGATCCGGCCGTTTCCATATCCGACAGGATCTCGTCGAGCTGTGCTTTTTCCAGCTCGTTGAGAACGGTGGCGACGCGCGCCTGGCCTTCGCTCGACGATTTTTTCGCACTGTCGCCGAGAAGCGTCGCCCGCACCTGGTTTTCCACGATCCGCAACGCGCCGGGCTTGACGTTGCCCATCGTCACCATGCGTTTGGCGACTTCGCCGCGCAGCTGCTTGGGCATGGCCAGCAAGACGTTGGCCGTGGCGGTGGAGGACAGTTTGGTCAAAACCAGCGCCGCGGTCTGGGGATGCTCGCCGGCCAGAAAGGCGCCGACGCGTTCGGGCTCGAGTTTTTCGACCTGCGGCCAGACCGCCACCGGCACCTCGCCGCCCGTCTCCGCGCCGTGGTTCATGATCGCGCTGACCTCCTCGGGCGACAAAGACTCGCTCAGGATCTTGTCCATGGTCGCGGCCGAATCCATCAGCCCCGCCCCCTCGGCGAACTCGTCCTCGAACTCGGCGATGATCTTTTCCAGCTCGCCCTGCGGGATCGTCTTGAGCATCCGCGCCGCCTCGATCAGCGACTTGAGTTCCTCATGGCTGAAGAACTTCAAGAGCCGACCCGCCGCCGGCTTGCCCATCGCCACCAGGATCGCCGCCGCCTTTTGCGCCCGCGTCAGGCTTTCGGCCGTTATCCCCTGCGACGTGGTCGATGTGTGCGCGTCGAAATCCATGAAACGGTCAGGATGCCTTCGAGTTGCTGATGATTTCCGTCAGCCGGATTCCGAAACGCGACGAATCGCTTTCCAGAACGGTGATCTCCCCGCGCGCGATCTTGCGGCCGTTGACGACCACGTCGACCGGCTCGCCGATCCGGCGATCGAGAGCCACGGTTGCGCCCTTGCGCAGCGACATCAGTTCCGAGACCTGCATTTCCGTGCTGCCCAGAACGATCTGCACGTCGACGGGGATCCCCATGATGACGCCCGAACCGGCCGCGTCCGTGTCGTCGCTCGCCGCGCCCAGCGTGAAGTCCGGAGCCGCCCCTTCCCCAACGGCAAAATCGGGCGTGGGCTCGGGTTTGCCGGCCGCCTCCTCGCCTTCGTGCAGGACACCGCGCAATTCGTCGATCGCCCGGTTCAGGTCCTCTTCCTCGTCCCCGGTCCCGGCCGGAGCGTTGACTTGGTTCATCGTCCAGCTCCTGGTCCCGCGACCATGACGGGACGGGTCAGGTCAGGCAGGTTAAAGCCCATCGATCAGTTCCTCTTCGGTATTCCAGGGGCTTTTGATTCGTACGGTGTAGTGTTGTCCAAGCCGGCCGAACTCGCAAACGAACAGCGTCTTGTTCTTGCTGGCAAGCGTGGCCTGCGCGGTCGCGTCCGCGGCCAGCGCGATCGTCTGGCCCTGCTTCAGCTGCGCGATCGCCCCCAGGCTCATGCGCGCGAGCGGCATCGTCGCCTGCAGCGTGACCTTCGAGCGCATCACCTCCTCGCTGAAACGCGCCGACCAGTCGTCGCCCCGTCCGCCCGGCTGCGCCGTCTCGTCCGCGCCTGCCTCCTCGCGCGGACGCAGCAGGATGCGCTGCGGCATCGTCACCACGACACGACCGGGTTGGGGGTCGGTCTCGACGAGAAACTCGATTTTGACCGCCGGCCCGTCCCGCAGCGCGATCTTGTGCAGCCCCTCGCCCGACTGCACAGGCGGCAACGGAAACCGGACCTGCAGAGCGCGCTGGCCGAACCCGTTGAAGGCGGTGGCGACCTGTTGGACGATCAGCCCGGCGACGTCGCGCTCCAGCGACGACAGATCGCGGTCGATCGCCTGCGGCGCGGCGTCGGGTTCGGCGCCGAACAGCGCGTTGATGAACACCGCGATCGCCAAGGGGTCGACGCGGATGACCAAAGCGTCGGGCGAATTCGCCGACGCCGCCACCACGACCGCGTCGTGCGGTCCCGCATCGCCGATCGCCTGCTTCATGCGCGCCATGTCGACCTCGCCCAGATCGATCGAGACCGGGTGGCTCATGCCTTCGCCCATCGCCGCGCGCAGCGGCTTCAGCGTCCGCTCGCCCAGCGTGCGCGCGCTTTCGAGGATCAGATCCGGCTCGCCGGTATCGCCGAGCAGACGTTCGAGAATGTCGTTTCCGCCGCGCTCGGAGACGGGGGCGCCATCCGCCATGTCAGGCCGCCTTTTTCGCTTCGCCGCCGCCCGGGTTCAGCGTGTGCTGCTCGACCGCGTCGATCGAGGGCCGGTCGTAGGAGGAGATCGTCTTGCGGCCGAATTCGAGCGCGACCTGCGGCAGGGCGCCGTTCATGTAGGCCAGCAGGGTCTGCTTGACGATGATGTAGAGCCGGTTGCGCTTTTCGCGCACGACCTTGATCTTGGCCGCGATCGGCCCGACCACGCCGTAGGACAAAAAGATGCCCAAAAACGTGCCCACCAGCGCGGCGCCGATCAGCGCGCCCAAGACTTCGGGCGACTGGTCGAGCGCGCCCATCGCCTTGATGACGCCGAGCACGGCGGCGACGATGCCGATTGCCGGCAGGCCGTCGCCGATGGCGACCAGCGCATGGTAGGATTTCAGCTTGTCGTGGCGGATGGTGTGGATTTCCTCGTCCATCAGCGCCTCGATCTCGTGAGAGCGGGCATTGCCGATGATGATCAACCGGCAATAGTCGCAGATGAAATGGGTGAGGTCCTTGTTTTTCAGCACCAGCGGATAGGATTGGAAAATCGGCGATTCGTCGGGATTGTCGATATGGCCTTCGACCTCGCTGCGCGATTTGGTCTTCAGCTCCCGCATCAGGCTGTGCAGCACGCCGAGCGTTTCCAGATAGTCGTTCTCGTTGGGAACGGCGTGCTTGAACGCCTCCACGATCGCCCGGCCGGCGTCCTTGACCGTCGACATCGGATTGCCGATCAGGAAAATGCCGAGCGCGGCGCCGGCGATGATGACGAACTCCCAGGGCTGGATAAGCACATCGATGTGCCCGCCCATGGCCATGAAGCCACCCAGAACGCAGCCGAACGTGACGACCAGACCGATGAGAATGCCCAAAGCGGCGCCTCCGCAATTCGCTTGAAGGTTTCCCCTAGCGCGGCTTGCTTGTGTGAGGCTTGACCGCGCGCCGCGCGGCCCCGGAAAGGTTCACGCAAGCAATTGCGCCTAGTGTGAGGGCGGTCGAACCCGTATCGGAGCACCCGCTTGGTCAGCACCTTTGTCAGCTACAACGCGATCGCGCGCGATCTCGATCGATCGCTCGAGCGGGTTCAGACCCAGCCGATGGTTCAGCGCGAGAGCGACTATTATCTGGAAAACATCGAGAAGGTGAACTCGGTCGAGGAGTTCATCGGCAATGACCGCCTGTACCGTTATGCCATGAAGGCCTTCGGCCTGGAGGACATGGCCTATGCCAAGGCGTTCATGGTCAAGGTGCTGGAAGGGGGCATCGACGACAACGACAGTTTCGCCAATTCGCTCAACGACCAGCGCTATCGCGAGTTCGCCGAGACCTTCAACTTCGCCCGCTTCGGCGAAGACGCCACGCTCTTCGAGCGCACCCGCCAGGGCACCGTCGACCGCTATCTGCGCCAGACGCTGGAGGAAAACGCCGGCGACCAGAACGAAGGCGTCAGGCTGGCGCTTTATTTCGAGCGCAAGGCGCCCGATATCGAGAGTTTCTATTCCATCCTCGCCGACAGCGCGCTCGCCAAGGTGGTGCGCACCTCGCTGAGCCTGCCCGATTCCTTCGCCCTTCTCGACGTCGACAAGCAGGTCGAGATTTTCGAGCGCTCGCTCGACATCGAGGATTTCAAGGACCCCGAGGCCCTGTCGAAATTCCTGACGCGGTTCACGAGCATGTGGGAAATCTCCAATCCGACCTCGGCCAACGTGCCCAACACGGCCATCCTGTTCGGCCAGCCGGCCGAGCTGGGGATCTCCACCGACCTGCTTTTGACCATGCAGAAGCTGAAATTCTGAGGACGCGCCCGTGCAGACCGGTCTTTATGTCGCCCTTTCCTCCCAGGTCGCGCTCGAAAAGCGGCTGCGAACGATCGCCGACAACGTCGCCAATGCCAACACGGTCGGCTTCCGGGCGACGGAAGTGAAATTCGAGGACGTGGTGTCGCAATCCGGCTCGGATTCGGTCGCTTATGTCTCGCCGGGCTCGACCTTCCTGTCGGCCACGTCCGGCCCGCTCAAGCAGACCGGCAATCCGCTCGATTTCGCCGTGCGCGGCGAGGCCTGGTTCGCCATCGACACGCCCGTCGGCCCGGTGATGACACGCGACGGCCGCTTCACCATGCTGGAAACCGGCGAACTGGTCTCGACCGAAGGTTACCCCGTTCTGGACGCCGGCGGCGCGCCGATCCAGCTCGATCCGTTCGAGGGCGCCCCGACCGCCGGCAGCGACGGCATGCTGCGCCAGAACGGCCAACCGGTCGGCGCGATCGGCCTGTTCACGTTCACCCCCGGCGCGGAATTCGCGCGCTACGGCAATTCCGGCGTCATCCCGGCGACCCCGCCCGAGGCGGTGGTCGACAATCTCGAGGTCGGTGTGATGCAGGGCTTCGTCGAGGAGTCCAACGTCAATCCGGTCAAGGAAATGACCCGACTGATCATGGTCCAGCGCGCCTTCGAGAACGCCGCCGCCGCGATCCGCGAGAGCGACAAGTCGCTCGACGGCGCCGTCAAGGCGCTCGGCGGCTAGCGCCGTGGAACCGAGCGGACCATTGCAGGAATACGCCGCCTCGTCGGCGCCCGCCCCGGCCCCGGACGCCGGCGGCAAGGGGCTCGACGCTCTGGAGGCCCTGGGGCGCCTCCACCGTGGCCTGGTCGAGGACGAGGCGCTCGTGCGCCGCGGCGGCCACGTGCGCGAAGTCTCCGCCACCCATTACAGGGTCGGCGGACTGTCGGCGGCGGCCAGGCTGGGCGACATCGTCGAACATCGCGGCCGCCACGGACCGAAAACCGGGGAAGTGGTGCAGATCAGCGCCGAAAGCGTGCTCGTCGCACCGTTCGAGACCACCTTCGACGCCGGCATTTCCGACCCGGTCTTTCTGCGCGGCCCGTTCCGCATCCGCCCGGACATCTCTTGGAAGGGACGGGTGGTCGACGCGCTCGCACGCCCCGTCGACGGCGGCGCGCCGCTGGTGCCCGACACCGCCAATCCGGCGACATCCGTGACCCCGCCGGCCCTGTCCCGGCAGCGGGTCGACGCCTCGTTCCGCACCGGCGTGAAGGTGATCGACATCTTCACGCCGCTATGTTTCGGCCAGCGCATGGGCGTGTTCGCCGGCTCCGGCGTCGGCAAGTCGACGCTGCTTGCCATGCTCGCCGCCGCCGAGGCCTTCGATACGGTCGTCATCGCGCTGGTCGGCGAGCGCGGCCGCGAGGTGCGCGAGTTTCTCGAAGACACGATCGGCACCGAAAGCATGAAAAAGACCGTCGCGGTGGTGGCGACCAGCGACGAAAGCGCGATGATGCGCAAGCGCGCCTCCGGTACCGCGATGTCGGTGGCCGAATATTTCCGCGATCGCGGCGACAAGGTGCTTCTGATCCTGGATTCGGTGACCCGGTTCGCGCACGCCCTGCGCGAGGTCGCGATCGGCGCCGGCGAGCCGCCGGTCGCGCGCGGCTACCCGGCCTCCGTCTTCACAGATCTGCCGAAACTGCTCGAGCGCGCCGGTCCCGGCAGCGAAGGCACCGGCTCGATCACCGCGATCATCTCGGTCCTGGTCGACGGCGACGACCACAACGACCCTGTGGCCGATTCGGTTCGCGGCATCCTCGACGGCCACGTCGTGCTCGACCGCGCGATCGCCGAACAGGGCCGCTACCCCGCCGTCGACCCGCTGGCGTCGGTGTCGCGGCTGGCCAACCGCGCCTGGAGCGATGGCGAGCGCACGCTGGTGACACGGCTTAAGGCGATGGTCTCCCGTTTCGAGGAAACGCGCGACATCCGCATTCTCGGCGCCTACAAGCCGGGCGGGGATGGCGAACTCGACAATGCGGTACGCCAGGTCCCTGCGATCTATCAGGCGCTGATGCAATCGCCGCAAGACGGCGCGATCCCCGATCCCTTCGCCGAACTGGCCCGGCATCTCAAGGCTCAGGAGGCAACGGATGGCTAACTGGCGTATCTTCGGCCAAAAACGCGGCAAGCGGCACGAACCCGCCCTCGCCGGCACGCCGTCGACCCCCGGGCCCACGGGCGTCCGTCCCCGGCGCAAGGGACGCTACAGCCTGTCCGACGCCATCCTCGCCGGCCTCGGGCTCGGCATCGGCGCGGCAAGCTTCACCTTTCCCTGGTATGTTTTTTTCCATCAGGAACAGTTCGGGGTGCGCGTCGTCGATTTCGACGGCACGGAGATCGAATCCGACCTGTCCGGCCCGTTCTACACGCCGCGGGTCAATTGGGCGCCGCAGCGCCTCACGCAGGAAGAGATCGCCGAACTGCCACTGGATTTCGCTCCGACCGGCACGGTCCTGCCGGACAGGACAGCGCCCGACACCACGGGAAGCGTGCAGCCCTTTCCGGCTCGCAAGCCCGCCTACGCGCTGGTCCACGTCGCCAAGGGGCGGGCCATGATCCAGGACGCGAACGGTTTCTGGGTGGTCGAGCGCGGCTCGATCCTGCCGGACAACTCGCGGGTCATGGCAATCGAAAAACGCTCCGGAGCCTGGATCCTGCGCACCAGCAACGACGACGTGATCGAAATGACGCCCTAGGGCCGGGCCGTTCGGGGCGCCACCGTCCCGACCCGGAAAACGGCCGGCAGCGACCGGCGATCCCGCATCCGGCCTTCGACGAGACCTCTCAAGACGAACGGCGGCGCGGCCACGCAAGGTCCGCGCAAGACTGTGTTTCTAATCTGACCCTGACCGAGGGAAAGATCATGCAACCGGTAAGTCTGTTCGATCTCGCCGCGCAGCAGGCGCGCTGGCTGTCCGTGCGTCAGTCGGCCGTGGCGGGCAACATCGCCAACATCAACACGCCCGGCTACCAGGCGATCGACGTCGTGCCGTTCGAGCAGGTCCTCGACAGCGCCAAGCTCGCCTTCGCGCCGACCCGGGCCGGCCACATTCCGCTCGGCGCCGGCCGCGAAACCTTCAACGTGCGTCAGGACGCGATCGAAACCACGTCGCCCTCCGGCAATTCGGTCACCGTCGAGCAGGAGCTGGTGAAAGCCGGCGAGGTTCGCCACGCCTTCGAACTGAACACGGCGATCGTGAAATCCTTTCACCGCATGATGATGATGGCGACGAGGGGCTGATGGCGATCGATCCGCTTTCCGCCGCCCTCAAGATCGCCGCCTCGGGTCTCGGCGTGCAGTCCGAACGCCTGCGCGTCGTCTCCGAGAACCTGGCCAACGCCCAGTCGACCGGCAACACACCGGGCGCCGATCCCTATCAGCGCAAGACTGTGACCTTCGCCACCGCGCTCGACCGCGACAATGGCGGCTCCTTCGTACGCGTTCAGTCGGTCGATCTCGACCGCAGCGAATTCCCGGTCGAATATCTGCCAAGCCACCAGGCCGCCGACGACGGCGGCTTCGTGAAGATGCCCAACGTCAATCCGATCATCGAGATGGCCGACATGCGCGAGGCCAATCGCTCCTACGAGGCCAACCTTCAGGTGATCAAGCAGGCGCGCCAGCTGATCTCCATGACCATCGATTTGTTGAGGTCGCAAACATGATCGCCGGACTGGGACTCGTCGACCGCCTCAACCAGACGTCTCTGGGCAACGGCCTGGCCGGCGCCGGGACGGTCGCCCCGCCCGTAGCCCCCGCGATCGCGCCGACCTCGTTCGAAGCGGCGCTGGAGGCGGCGGCCAGCCAGTCGGTCGCCACGCTGGAGCGCGCCGAGAGCGCGTCCATGCATGCCTTGAAAGGCGGCGACATCCAGGCGCGCGACGTCGTCGACGCCGTGATGAGCGCCGAGCAGACCCTGCAAGCCGCGATCGCGATCCGCGACAAGATCGTGACCGCCTATCTCGAAATCAGCCGCATGGCGATCTGAGGAACAGCGATGAAAGCCCTAGCCATTGCCGCCACCGGCATGAACGCCCAGCAGCTCAACCTGGAAGTGATCGCCAACAACATCGCCAACATCAACACGACCGGCTTCAAGCGCGCGCGCGCCGAGTTCTCCGACCTTCTCTACCAGGTCGAGCGGCTGCAGGGCGTGCCGAACCGGGCCGACCAGAGCATCGTGCCGGAAGGCGCCAGCATCGGCCTCGGCGTCAAGGCGTCGGCGGTGAGAAACGTGCATATGCAGGGCGCTCTCGACAGCACCGGCAACAAATTCGACCTGGCGCTCACCGGCCCCGGCTGGTTTCAGATCGAGGGCGCGGACGGGCAGACGCTCTACACCCGCGCCGGCGCCTTCAACACCAACGCCAATGGCGAACTGGTCACCGTGGACGGGTTCCGCGTCGTGCCCGACATCGTCTTCCCGGCCGAGACGGTCGAGGTGATCGTCAACAAGTCGGGTCAGGTCTTCGCCCGTCTCGATGGCCAGGTCGACCTGCAGGATCTCGGCCAGATCACGCTTGCCACCTTCCCCAACGAGGCCGGCCTCGCCCCGCTCGGCGACAATCTCTTCCAAGAGACCGCGGCCTCCGGCGCGGCCAATGTCGGCGTGCCGGGAGACCCCGGTTATGCCGCCATCGAGCAGGGTTATCTCGAGAATTCCAACGTCGATCCGGTCAAGGAGATCACCGAGCTGATCTCGGCCCAGCGCGCTTACGAAATGAACTCCAAGGTTATCAAGGCGGCCGACGAGATGGCGTCCGTCGTCACCCAGAGCATCCGGTAGATCGATGTTGCGGCTTCGCCTGTCCTCACTCGTCCTCGGCGCCGCCCTGACGCTCGCCGCCTTCGCCGGGGCGGCCGTCGCGCAGGAGATGGCGGTGGTGGCGAAGCGCGTCATCTATCCCGGCGAGACCGTCGACGCCGGGGCTCTGAGCGAAGTCAAGCTCAGGCGCGGCAACAACCGCATTCTGACCTCGATCGCGCAATATGCCGACCAGGTCACCGGCAAGGTCGCCAAGCGGACCCTCCTGCCGGGCAAGCTGATCCCGATCAACGCCCTGCGCGAGGCCTATATGGTTGAGGCCGGCGCGCCAGTCGCCGTCAGCTATGTCCATGGCGGACTTCAGATCTCCACCATCGGCATCCCGCTCCAGCCGGGCGCGATCGGCGACATGGTCAAGGTCAGGAACGCCGATTCCGGCGCGGTGTTCACCGGCATCGTGATGGCGGACGGATCGATCCGGGTCGGCGCGATATGATCAAGCGCCTCGCCCTGGCCCTGTGTTTCGGCCTCACCCTGGCGGCGCCGGCCAGTTCCGGCGGCGAGCTCAATGACGGGTATGACGGCGTGCAGGCCGTGCGGGTCTCCGCCAGCGGCCAGGCGTCCAACCTGCCCGCCCCCACCGGACCGGCATCGCGCATCAAGGATATCGCCACGCTGCAGACCGCGCGCGACAACCAGCTGATCGGCTACGGCCTCGTGATCGGCCTGCAGGGCACCGGCGACGGGCTGCGCAATTCGCCGTTCACCGAGCAGTCGATCCGCGCCATGCTGCGCAATCTCGGCATCGCCATGGAGGACGGGCGCGCACGGGCCAAGAACGTCGCCGCCGTGATCGTCACCGCCAACCTGCCGGCCTTCGTGCAATCGGGATCGCGCATCGACATCAACGTGTCCTCACTCGGCGACGCGACCTCGCTCGCCGGCGGCACCCTGGTCATGACGCCGCTGCGCGCCCCCGACGGCGAGATCTACGCCGTCGCCCAGGGGCCCGTCTTCGTCTCCGGCTTCACCGCCCAGGGCGAGGCCGAAACCCTGACCAAGGGTGTGCCGACATCCGGCCGCATCCCCAACGGGGCCATCGTCGAACGCCAGGTCGCCGCCCGCTTCAACGACGACAGCGTGTTGACGATGCAGTTGCGCAATCCCGACTTTTCGACCGCCGTCAGGATCACGGACGAGATCAATCGCTACACCACCAGCCGCTTCGGCAAGCGCCTGGCGAGCGAACAGGACGGGCGCACGATCCTGATCACCCGGCCGGGCGGCATCTCGGCCGCGCGTTTTGTCGCCGAGATCGAGAACCTGATCATCCGGACCGACACCCCGGCCCGCGTGGTCATCGACGAGCGCACCGGCACGATCGTGATCGGCCAGGACGTGAAGATATCGCAGGTCGCCGTCAGTTATGGCGCCTTGACCGTGCGCATCACCGAGCAGCCGAAAATCGTCCAGCCGGCGCCGTTCTCGCGCGGCGAAACCGCCGAGGAGCCTTCCACGATCATCGACGCCCAGCAGGAAGACGCGCGCGTCGCGCTGCTCGACGGCCCCGACCTGCAGACGCTGGTGGCCGGCCTCAACCGTATCGGCGTCAAGCCGGACGGCATCATCGCGATCCTGCAGGGCATCAAATCGGCCGGCGCGCTGCAGGCCGAGCTGGTTCTGCAATAGGAGACGGAAAGGTGGCGACAAGGATGCGAACCGCGAAACGCGCCCTTCCCAGGGCGTTGGCGATCGGCGCGCTCGCCGCGCTGTGTTTCGGCGCGGGCGCCTTTGCCGTCTCCGATTCCTTCGCCCAGGCGCGCAAGGTCCCGTCCCGCCTGACCGACGAGGTGCGCGAATTCTGCGCCAACATCATCGACGCCGCCCGCGACCGCCGCTACGCCGTGCAGGCCCAGGAGCTTGAAAAACTGCGCTCCGAGATCGACGAGCGCATCGTCGCGCTGGAAGCCAAGCGCAGCGAATACGAGGCGTGGCTGAAGAAGCGCGACGAGGTCATCAACAGCGCCGAGGACAGCATTGTCGGCATCTATGCCCGTATGCGCCCCGACGCGGCCGCCGCACGGCTGGAAAAGATGGACGCCATGCTCGCCGCCGCGATCATCCTGAAGCTCAAGGGCCGCCAGGCCGGCGGCATCCTCAACGAGATGGACGTGCAGGCGGCCGCAAAACTCACCGGCATCATCGCCGATGTCGCCAAAGCCGAGGATCCGACATGAAACGCAGCCTGCCGATCCTGGCGACGGGGCTTTTTCTGGCCGGCTGCGCCGGGGAGCTGAACGAAATCGGCCGCGCCCCGAGCCTGTCTCCGGTCGGCTCGGGTCTCGACCCGGCGGCCGGCTCCGTGCAGGCCTATCCCGAAGCGCCGGCCGCGCCGGTCAAGCGCTTCTCCTTGTGGGACGACCGCCAGAGCCAGCTCTACGAAGACGCGCGCGCCCTGGTGGTCGGCGATATCCTGACCGTGTTCATCTCGATCAACGACAAGGCGATCCTCAACAACGAATCCGACCGCAGCCGCACCACCAACCGCACGCTGGGCCTGTCCGGCGGCTTCGAGGCGGAGGGCGTCGGCAAATCCGCGTCCGCCGATCTCGACATCAATTCGCGTTCGACGGCCGCCGGTTCCGGGGCGACGGCGCGCTCGGAAAACATCCGCCTGTCGGTCGCCGCCGTCGTCACCGAAGTGTTTCCCAACGGCAATCTGATGATCCGGGGCTCCCAGGAGGTGCGCGTCAACGCCGAGCTGCGCATCCTCACCATCGCCGGCATCGTGCGGCCCGCCGACATCAGCGCCAGCAACACCATCCCCTACGAGCGCATCGCCGAGGCGCGGATTTCCTACGGCGGCCGCGGCCGGCTGACCGAGGTCCAGCAGCCTCCCTATGGCCATCAGATCCTGGATCTGATCTCTCCGTTCTGAGGATTAACAAGGGGCAATGTCGCTCGCCAACGTCGAAGACCAGGCCGAAGCCGAAGCCAAGAAGGGTCCCTCGCTGATCGTCCAGCTCGGCGTGATGGCGGTGCTGACCCTGCTGGCGGTCGGTGGCGGCTGGGTTGCCGGCATGTATCTCAAGACCGGGTCCGAGGCCGAGCCCGCGACCCAGAAAGTCTCGGTCGAGCCGGTGGTGCCGGAGACGCCGGACGAGGCCCATGGCGGCGAGGACGAACAGGAGGCCGACGGCGAGGCGAGGCCCGTCCCGCGCCTGGTGCCGCTGGAGCCGATCACCACCAATTTGAGCGCGCCGGCCGACATCTGGGTGCGCATGGAACTGTCGATGGTGTTTGCCGCCACGCCCGATCCCGAACTGGTCCGCAGCATCCACCAGGACATTCTCGCCTATATGCGCACCGTCACCCTCCAGCAGGTCCAGGGCGCAAGCGGCTTCCAGCATCTCAAGACCGATCTTGAAGAACGCGCCCGCATTCGCAGCAACGGCCTGGCGCGCGAACTGGTGATCAGGACCCTTTTGTTCGAATGAGAACGCTACTCGCCACCGCAACCGCCCTGCTCGCGCTGACCGGGGCCGCACACGCCCAGCAACTCGATCTCGGCCAGATCGCGGGTCAGGCCGACGGTGCCACGATCGGCTACATCATCCAGATTTTCGGGCTTTTGACCGTGCTTTCGGTGGCGCCCGGGCTGTTGATCATGGTCACCAGCTTCACCCGCTTCGTGATCGTGTTCGCCATTCTGCGCGCCGGCATCGGCCTGCAGACCACGCCGGCCAACATCATCCTGATCAGCCTCGCCCTGTTCATGACCTTCTACGTCATGACCCCGACTTTCGATAGCGCCTGGAACAACGGCGTGCGCCCGCTGGTCAACAACCAGATCGACGAGACCGAGGCCATGCAGCGCATCGCCGATCCGTTCCGCGACTTCATGCTGGCCAATGTCCGCGACGCCGATTTCAACCTGTTCGCCGACCTCGCCCGGGAACGCGGCCAGAACGTGGTCGAGGGCGAGCAGGTCGATCTGCGCGTCCTGGTGCCGGCCTTCATGATCTCGGAGATCAGGCGCGGCTTCGAGATCGGCTTCCTGATCGTGCTGCCGTTCCTGGTGATCGACCTCGTGGTTGCCACCGTCACGATGGCGATGGGCATGATGATGCTGCCGCCCACCGTCATATCGCTGCCCTTCAAGATCCTGTTCTTCGTACTGATCGACGGCTGGAACCTGCTCGTCGGCAGTCTGGTCCGCTCCTTCAACTGACGTCGCCGCACGGCATCCGTCCGCGCTCGAGACCGGCGCCGCCGTCTCGGGCCCGCCCGCGGCCGCGGTAAGGAAGCGTTAGTCATTTTCTTGAAATCCCGACCGAAAATTATCGGTTTGGTAAATTTTTTCCATCACAACATGGTTAAGCAGGATGGATCGGCGACCTGACCGAGGGATGTCGACTGGCATGATGCCAAGCCGTCTTACCGGTGAAGCCCGGTATGTCCCTGTTCGTTAGTTTGTGACAGTCAGTAAGGGACAGTTCCCAATGTCGAGTATTATGACCAACGCGTCGGCGATGACCGCGCTCAAGACCCTCCAGGCCACCAACAAGGCTCTCGAAACCACCCAGGCCCGCATCTCCACCGGCTACCGCGTCGGCGAGGCGAGCGACAACGCCGCCTATTGGTCGATCGCCACCACGATGCGCTCCGACAACAAGGCCCTGTCCACGGTCCAGGACGCGCTCGGTCTCGGCGCCGCCAAGGTCGACACCGCCTATACCGGCGTGAAAGCGGCGATCGAGGTCGTCGACGAGATCAAGGCCAAGCTGGTGGCCGCCCGCGAGCCGGGCGTCGACCGCACCAAGATCCAGGCCGAGATCACCGCGCTGCAGGGCCAGCTGTCCTCGAACGCGGCCGCCTCGACCTTCTCGGGCGAGAACTGGCTGTCGGTCGATTCCGACGCCGCCAACTACAATGCGACCAAGTCGGTCGTGTCGTCCTTCAATCGCGCCGCCGACGGAACCGTGACCGTTTCCACCATCGCGATCGACACGCTCAGCATCAAGCTGTTCGACGCCGGCGCCGACGCGGCCGCGGCCGGCACCGGCATTCTCGACGGCCGCTACGACGCCGCCACCGGCGCGTTGCTCGCCGACCAGTCGGCAGGCGGGTTCCGTGTGATGGACCTCACCATCTCGGCCCTGACCAACAGCGCCGCCGACCTGACGACGCTTGAGAACTACATCAAGGGCGTCGACGACGCGCTCAGCAAGATGACCACCGCCGCCTCCGATCTCGGTGCGGTGAAAAAGCGCATCGACCTGCAGACGACTTTCGTCTCCGACCTGATGGACACGATCGATCGCGGCGTGGGTACGCTTGTCGATGCCGACATGAACAAGGAATCGACCCGCCTGCAGGCCCTCCAGGTCCAGCAGCAGCTCGGCATCCAGGCCCTGTCGATCGCCAACCAGAACTCGCAGTCGATCATGTCGCTGTTCCGCGGCTAGTCTTACGGTTAACCGACCGTCTCCACCCCATTAACTGAATCAAAATGTCCCGGCCTTAAAAGGGTCGGGACGTTAGTCGTTTCAGGACGGATCAAAGCCCGTGTTTCGGGTCGCTTGATTGGCATGATGCCGAGCCGTCTTACCGGTGAAGCCCGGTATGTCGAGTATCTGCGTTTTGTAAGGGGACACCCATGTCGAGTATCATGACCAACGCGTCGGCGATGACCGCGCTCAAGACCCTCCAGGCCACCAACAAGGCTCTCGAAACCACCCAGAACCGCATCTCCACCGGCTACCGCGTCGGCGAGGCGAGCGACAACGCCGCCTATTGGTCGATCGCCACCACGATGCGCTCCGACAACAAGGCCCTGTCCACGGTCCAGGACGCGCTCGGTCTCGGCGCCGCCAAGGTCGACACCGCCTATACCGGTATGACGGCCGCCATCGACGTCGTCGACGAGATCAAGGCCAAGCTGGTGGCCGCCCGCGAGCCGGGCGTCGACCGCACCAAGATCCAGGCCGAGATCACCGCGCTGCAGGGTCAGCTGACCTCGAACGCGGCCGCCTCGACCTTCTCGGGCGAGAACTGGCTGTCGGTCGATTCCGACGCCGCCGGCTACAGCGCGACCAAGTCGGTCGTCGCCTCCTTCACCCGCGCCACCGACGGTTCGGTGTCGATCGGCACGATTACGATCGACACGTCCAGCACCAAGCTGTTCGACGCCGGCGCCGACGCGGCCGCGGCCGGCACCGGCATTCTCGATGGCCGCTACGACGCCGCCACCGGCGCGCTGCTCGCCGACCAGTCGACAGGCGGCTTCACCGTCGCCACGCTGGACATCTCGGCCCTGACCAACAGCGCCGCCGACCTGACGACGCTGGAAAACTACATCAAGGGCGTCGACGACTCGATCAGCAAGATGACCACGGCCGCCTCCGATCTCGGCGCCGCCAAGAAGCGCATCGATCTTCAGACCGAGTTCGTCGGCAACCTGATGGACACGATCGATCGCGGCGTGGGTACGCTCGTCGATGCCGACATGAACAAGGAATCGACCCGCCTGCAGGCCCTCCAGGTCCAGCAGCAGCTCGGCATCCAGGCCCTGTCGATGGCCAATTCGAACTCGCAGTCGATCCTGTCGCTGTTCCGCTAATCGACCAAGCGGCGCGTCGGCGCCGCACCTGAAACGATCCGGGCCGCGCTCGTCACGAGCGCGGCCCGATTTCATTCTCGCGCAAGCTTCGCGCATTAGTCTTCCCGGGCCATTCACTGCGGGACGACGCGCTTTGCCTGAACAACTCCAGAAAATCGCCGACAATCTCAAGGCGCTGGGCACCCAGCGCCTGATCGTCATGGGCGGCATGGCCGCCCTGGTGATGGCCGTCATCACGGTGGCGTCGCTCTATCTGAACCGACCGGCGATGGAGACGCTCTATGTCGGTCTCGACCGTGGCGACGTCAACCGGATCGGCGTGGTTCTGGGCGAAGCCGGCGTCACCTACGACATCGGCGCAGAGGGGGCTTCGGTCCTGGTGTCGTCCGGCCAGGCCGGCCGCGCCCGCATGATCCTGGCCGAAAAGGGACTGCCGGCCAGCTCCAACGCCGGCTACGAACTGTTCGACAATGTCGGCTCGCTGGGCCTGACCTCCTTCATGCAGGAAGTGACCCGCGTGCGCGCCCTCGAAGGCGAGATCGCCCGCACCATCCAGTCGATCGCCGGCATCAAGTCGGCGCGCGTCCATATCGTCATGGCCGAACAGGCCAATTTCCGCCGCGGCGAGCAGAAGCCGACGGCCTCGGTCGTCATCCGCACCGGCGGCGTCGACGCCACGCGCAGCGCCAATTCGATCCGCCATCTCGTCTCCGCCGCCGTGCCCGGCCTGACCGCCGACAACGTGACCGTGCTCGACGCGGACGGTTCGCTGCTGGCCGCCGGCGAGGATCCGACCACCAGTTCCCTCAATCAGTCGATCTCGATCCAAAGGACGGTCGAAAGCCAGATCGCCGACAACATCTACCGCGCGCTGTCGCCCTATCTCGGACACGAGAATTTCCGCGCCAGCGTCAAGGCGGTGGTCAACACCGACAGCCGCCAGATCGAGGAGACGATTTTCGATCCCGATTCGCGGGTCGAGCGCTCGATACAGATCATCCGCGAAAACGACAATTCCAACAAAAGCACCGCCGCCGCGCCGGCATCCGTCGAGCAGAACCTGCCCGACGAGGACACGGGCGGCGCCACGACACCGCAATCGAGCGAAGAGCGCGAGCGCAAGGAGGAAATCACCAATTACGAGCTGAATTCCAAGCGCATCGCCACGGTCAGCAACGGCTATTCGATCTCGCGGCTCTCGATCGCGGTGGTGGTCAATCGCGAGCGGCTGGCCACCGTACTCGGCGAGGGCGCGACCCCGGAAATGGTCGAGGCCCGTGTGGCCGAAATCCAGCAGGTGGTGTCGACCGCCGCCGGCCTTGACGAGGAACGCGGCGACAAGATCAACGTCACCGCCCTTTCCTTCGTCGACGCCATGGAGGCCGAAGCCGCCGCCGCGCCCGGCTATCTGGAGATCGCCGCGCACTATACCGGGTCGATGGTGAACGCACTCGCCTTCATCGTCGTCGCCTTCCTGGTGTCCTGGTTCGGCCTGCGTCCGCTGGCCGGCATGCTGACCAAGAAAGAGGACGGCGAAGCACCGAATTTCGAGGACCTGCAGCTTTCCATCGGTTCGCCGCTCGACAATATCGCCCTGCCCGACCCGCTGGCGGAGATGGCGCCGAACGAAAACGACGTCATGGAAGAACTGAAGATGCGGCTGCGGCCCGCGCCGCAGGAACGGCTCGCGCAAATGGTGGACCTCAACGAGGAACGCACGGCCGCGATCCTGCGTAAATGGACCCAGGGCGAGAGCGTCGGCGAGGCGATGGCGGGCTGATGGCGCACCTGTCGCTCGCGGATATGCTGGTCGATTTCGGCAAGCGGGACGAGCCCGCGCCTTTCCAGGTTTCGATGCCGGACTTCGACATGCCGCTGGTCATGCAGCCGGCCGCGCCCGAAACGGACCCGCCGGATGTCGACGCCCTGATCGCCGAGGCGGTCGACAAGGCGGTCGACAAGGCGGTGGCCGACGCCACCGCGCGGCTGGAGGCCGACCATGCCGCGGCGCTGGAGGCCGAGCGCGAAAAGCACACCGCCGAGGTCGCCGCGCTTCAGGCCGGCATCGGCGAGGAATTGGGAACCGCAATCCGGCAGCGTTTCGAGGCCGCCGAAAAGCGGGTGCTGGACCTGACCGCCGAGGTGGTGACGCGCGTTCTGGGGCCGGTTCTGGCCGAGGATCTGCAACAACGCTCCGTGGCGCGGCTGGCCGAAATCATCAGCGCCGCCCTGCGCGACGCCGAGACGACCAAGATCCGGGTCCATGGACCGATGTCGCTTTACCAGGCGCTGGAAACTGCGCTCGGCGAGCAGGCGAGCCTGCTCGAATTCACCGAATCGAACGGGCTCGACCTTTCCGTCGCACTCGACGGCAGTGTCTATGAGACGCGGCTTTCGGAATGGTCGATCTCGGCGGCAAAGGTGCTGGCATGACCACCGACAAGTCCGATCACCCGCACGAGATCATCATCGTCAAGCACGCCCGCGGCGACGATCACGACGGCCATCACGGCGGCGTCTGGAAAATCGCCTTCGCCGACTTCATGACCGCTTTGATGTGTTTCTTCCTGGTCATGTGGCTGATCAACGCCGCCAACGAGGAAACCAAGGTCTCGGTCGCCAGCTATTTCAACCCGATCAAGCTGGTCGATCGCAATTCGAGCCGGCGCGGCCTCGACGACGCCGGCTCCGGACCGCAGAAGGAACAGGGGTCCGACAGCGACGAGGAGTCCGACAAATCCACCAAGTCGGAAGGCCCCTCGGCCAGCGGAACCGGCGACGAGCGCAGCGCCAGGGCCGGCGACAGCACCGATTCGGCGTCGGACGAGCATCTGTTTTCCGACCCCTACGCCGTGTTGGCCGAAATCGCCGCCGAATCCGGTGAACTGCAGAACCTGAGCGCCAAGGGCGACGGCGGCTCCGACACGGCCGGCGCGGCCACCGGCGCCTCGGGCGGCGAATCCTACCGCGATCCGTTCGCGCCCGATTTCTGGTCCAAGCAGGTCGAACAGGACGATCCCGGCGAGCCGGATCTGTTCGAGACGCCGCAGGTCGAGACCGCGACCGACGGCGCCGACCCGCGCGCCAGCATCCGCCACCAGGAATTCGAGGACGATCCGTTCGCGCCCACCGTCGAGAAAAAACCCGACGAAAACCCCGATGCCGGCGCGCAGAACGAAACCGCCGGCGCGGCTGCCGACGAAGGCGACAAGACCGAGGACGCCAAGGCCGAAGCCGAACAACCCGACGCCGCCGCACTGGCGGAAGCCAAGGCGATCAGCGAGGAACTGGCCGAGGCCTTCGGCACCGGCGAGAAGATCTATGACGGCATTTCGGTGACTCCGACGGAGCGCGGCGTGATGGTGTCGCTGACCGACCAGCTCGACTACGGCATGTACGAGATCGGCTCCGCCGTTCCGCGCCGCGACCTGGTGCTGGCGATGGAAAAGGTCGCCGCGGTGCTGAGCACGCACAAGGGCGCGATCGCGATCAACGGCCACACCGACGGCAGGCCGTTCCGCAGCAAGGATTACGACAATTGGCGGCTTTCGACCGCCCGTGCCCACTCCGCCTATTACATGCTGGTGCGCGGCGGCCTCGACGAAAGGCGGATTCGCGAAGTCACCGGGTATGCCGACCGCCAGCTCAAGGTGCCCGACGATCCGTTCGACGACCGCAACCGGCGTATCGAAATCGTCCTGGAGACGAAAGGGTGATCGCCCGCCTGGTTCTGCTCGGCGCGCTGATCGCGACAGGTCCGGCAACCGCGATCGCCCAAGGCGCTGCGATGGCGCCGTTCAAGGTGGTCCGGTCGCTGCAACTGGTGCAGGACCGTCTGGCACGCGGCGATCATGCCGCCCTGCCCATGCAGCGCAAGCTGCTCGAGCTCACCGACGAGCGCTTCCGGGCCGTGACCCGCAAGGAATTCGAAGACCGCCGCAACTTCACCGCGCTGATGGTCTACGCGATGAGCGGCGGCAATCCGGCCACGCTCGACGTGGTGCTGTCGCGCACCATGCCGGCCGGCACCGACCGCGCGCTCGGGCTGGGCGTTCTGGCCTATATGCGCGGCCAGTTGCCGAAGGCCGCCCAGGCGCTGGCCGATATCGACCCGATGGCGCTCGACCCCGAGGTTGGCGCCTATCTGGCGCTGGTGAAGGGCTCGATCGTCGCGCTCAGCCAGCCGGGCAAGGCTCTGGGTTTCATGGACCAGGCGCGGCTGCTCGCGCCCGGCACGCTGGTCGAGGAGGCCGCGCTGCGGCGCTCGCTGCCGGCCTGCATCACGCTCAACCAGCCCGAGCGCTTCATGACGGTGGCCGAGCAATATACGCGCCGCTTCCTGCGCTCGCCCTATGCCAGCGAATTCGCCGACGCCTTCGTCGAGGGTCTCGTCGCCTTTCATGACCGCATCGGCACGCGGGAGATCGACCGCATCGTGTCGCTGATGCGCCCCGCCCAGCAGGAGGCGATCTATCTGCGGTTGGCGCGCCGCAGCACCATCAAGGGACAGACAGAACGGTCCGCCTTCGCCTCCACCAGGGCGCGCGAGGTGGCCCGCAAGACCGACGAGCCGGAAGACCCGCGCGCGGTGCTCTACGCCGCCCTTGCCTCGATCACCTCGGAAAACGCCCGCGATGTCGTGGCGACCCTCGAAAAGGTCGATCCGGCCGCCCTGTCGCCGCGCGACCGGCGTCTTTTCCAGGCCGCGCGCGCGATCGCGGCCGAGATGCTGGCCCCGCCGGCGGCACCGGCGGGGCCAGCGCCCGACGCGCAAGCACCCGGACCCGCGCCGCGGCTCGTGGCCCCGGCCGAGCCGCCCGCCGAGGCCGCTGTCGCGCCGCTGCCCGAACCGACCGCCGAACCGACGGTGCCGGCCACGGACGAACCCGGCCCGGCGGCGACCGAGACCGCCGCCGCACCCGGCGAAGACGACGAGGCCTACCGGCAAGGCTCCGAACTCGTCACCTCGGTGCGCGAAAAACTCGAGGCCATCGACCGCATGCTGGAAGAACAACAAGAGGTGGAACGCCCATGACAGAAATTTCCGGCCCGGCCGCCGCCCTGCCGCTGGCCAATGCGCGTCTCGCGCGCCGCGACGGGGAGCCGCAGGACGACGCCTTTTCCGGCATCCTGCAGCGCGGGCCCAACAAAGCGCCCAAGCCCGGCAACGACCCGGAAGAGCCAGCAGCACGCCGCTTGGCCGACCCGGACGACACGGCCGCGGACAAACGCCAGCCGGCCGGAAATGCCCGCGCCGAGGACGCGCAGCGCCGCGAACTTTTGCCGGCACCTGTCGAGGGTCCGTTCGCCCTGCTGCGTCATCCGGGCCTTGCCCTGCGCGCGGCCGCCGCCGGCGAGCACCAGGACGACACGACCGCGCCCGAGGAAAAACCGGCCGAAGACCAACCGGTCGGCGAGGGCGCCGAGCCGGCCGCGATTGTGCCGCCAGTGCCCTTGGCCACGGCCGAGGCGCCCCGTCGCACCGGCGGTCCGGGCCTCGCCGGACAGGCTGCGCCAAACGCGGGCGGCGACGACCGCAGGGCGCCTTCCACGCAAATGCGCCTCGGCGAGACCGTGCCGGCCGAGAGCGGAGAGGACGCGCCGCGCGCCGACCAGCCGCGCGCGGCCGCGCAGGAAACCGGCCCGGCCGGCCGGGCCGCGACACCGATGGCCGGCGAGCCGGCCGAGCCGCTGCCGATCAAGATCAAGGTGCTCGCCGAGACCAGCCATATCGGCCTCGGTCCCGCCCAGCCGGGCGAAACCGTCTCCGCGCTGGCGAAATCGATCGCCGCCGACCGCGGCATGAGCGAATTTGCGCGCGCCGCCGCCAGCCCCCCGGATACGCCCGGAGTCAAGTGGCAGGCGCCGGTCCGCGATCTCACGATTCAGCTTCAGCCGCTATCCCTGGGGACGGTGAACGCGCGCCTGCGCACCCAGGGAGAACAACTTACGGTAGAAATTCGCGTCGACAATGCCGAGGCGTTTCAGCGGCTTTCGGCCGAGCGCGACGCCCTGACGACCTCTTTGCGCGGCCTCGGCTTCAAGGTCGACGACGTCTCGATCGTCCAGCAGCCCGCCTCCGCCCAGACGGCGCAGGCCGGCCTTTCGGCACGCGACGGCAACGGCTCGCCAGGATTTTCGCCCGGCGCGCGCGAGCAAAACGAAAACCGCTCCCAGACGGGCGATCAGTCAAGGCACGACAGGCAAGAAGGTGGCTCGAATGCGGATGCGCGCACTGGCGATTCCGGTTCTGCTTCTGGCGGCATTTACATCTGAACCGGCGGCGGCGAACCCCTGCGAGGGCGAGATCCTGCGCGCGGCCGAAAAATACGGCGTGCCCGCCGGCATACTATATGCTGTGGGCCTGACGGAAACCGGACGCAAGGGAAGCCTTCAACCCTTTGCGCTGAACATCGAGGGGCGGGCTGTCTTCGCCCATGACAAGGCGACGGCGATCCGTGCCTTCACCAAGGCGCGATCGGAGGGCGCCACGCTGATCGATCTCGGCTGCATGCAGATCAACCATTATTATCATCGCGACCGCTTCTCCGGCGTGGCGGACATGCTCGACCCGCGCCGCAATGTCGACTACGCCGCCCGGTTTCTGGCCAGGCTGAAAAAGCGCCACACGAGCTGGTCGATGGCCGTGGCGCGGTATCATGCCGGTCCCGACAATGACCCCGCGCAAAAGCGCTATGTGTGTCGCGTGATCCAAAACATGGTTGCAACCGGGTTCGGCCGCTGGACCGCAAACGCACGCGCATTCTGCAATCAATAAGTGCATGACACTGCAGAATTCCGGCACCGCAAACGCCGGCCGCCTCTGTGGACAAACTGTGGACAAGCCTGTGAAGCGCGGCACCAGAATCCCAAATTGATACATACAAGAAATCACAGTTGCCGGTGATTCCCGCCACCGGTTACGCCTTTGTCCGGCGAACCATGAAACTGATTCGGAGGGCGGGCCGATGATTGTGATTGTGGATGAGCGTGATCGAGTAAAAGAGGGATATTCTTCGCTTTTCGGTAGAGAAGGTGTCCCCAGCGCTGGCTTTTGCGCCAGCGAGTTCGGCGAATGGGTATCGACGGCGGCCGAGGACGACCTCAAGGCGGTCGGCGCGTTCCTGATCGGCGAATGCGACAGCCATCCTGTCTCACCACGGGCCTTGCGCGAACGCAGCGGGGCTCCGGTGATCGCGCTCAGCGATCATCATTCGTTGGAAAACACGTTGCGGCTGTTCGAGCTCGGCGTCGACGACGTCGTTCGCAAGCCCGTGCATATTCGCGAAATCCTGGCTCGGATCGCGGCGATCCGCCGGCGGGCGCAGGACGAGGCGGCCCACACCGAGATCGGCAAGCTGCGCATCTACACCAACGGCAAGGATCCCGAGATCGACGGCACGCCGTTGCCATTGCCGCGCCGTGAGCGACGCATTCTCGAATATCTTGCCAGCAATCGCGGGCGGCGGGTGACGAAAACCCAGCTTTTCAACGCGATTTACGGAATTTTCGACGACGAGGTCGAGGAAAACGTCGTCGAAAGCCATGTCAGCAAGCTGCGCAAGAAATTGCGAGAGCGGATCGGCACCGATCCGATCGATTCAAAGCGTTTCCTCGGATATCGGCTGAACGTGTGACCGGGTCGGCCCCGGCCGCCGCACGGCGGCAAAGGCAGCCCCCGGCACCGACCTTGGCCAGGCCTTTGTGCCCAAGACAGTTTCGCGCAAGTCAGGAACGATAGCCTGTCAGGAAGCGGTGCTGACCACGAGGAGAAGTTGCAATGAGCCTTTACGGGATGATGCGGACCGGCGTATCCGGAATGCAGGGCCAATCCAACCGGCTCGGCACGGTCGCCGACAACATCGCCAACGCCAACACCAACGGCTATAAGAAATCGATGACGGAGTTCTCCACCCTGGTGATCGCCAGCGGTGAAGGCAGCTATTCCTCCGGCGGCGTGGTGTCGAACGTCCGCTCGGCCGTCTCGCGCCAGGGCGTCATCCAGTACACGCCGTCGGCAACCGACCTTGCCCTTTACGGCAACGGCTTCTTCGTGGTGCAGGATACCGCCGGCCAACCCTTCCTGACGCGCGCCGGCTCCTTCGTGCCCGACGACGAGGGCCGTCTGGTCAACGCGGCCGGCTTCTACCTGATGGGCTACAGTTTCGAAAACGGCACGCCGACCCCGGTCAGCAATTCCTTCGCCGGGCTCGAGCCGATCCAGGTTCTTCAGCAGGCGCTGACCGCCATTCCGAGCACGTTCGGGCGTTTCTCGGCCAACCTGCCGGCCGGCGCCGCGGTCGTGCCCGCCGCAGACCTCCCCTCCACCAACGCGCCGGGCGCGACATTCACCAACAAGACCTCGATGGTCACCTATGACAGCCTCGGCGGCGAGGTCCTGCTCGACATCTATTTCACCAAGACGGCGGCGAACGAATGGGAGGTGGCCGTCTACAATCAGGCCGACGGCGCCCCGACGACCGGCTTCCCCTATGCCACGGGTCCGCTGGCGACCGAGACGCTCACCTTCGACGGCACGACCGGCCAGCTTGCCACCGCCAGCGCCGACGATATCCAGATCCCGATCCCGGGCGGAGAAACGCTCGACCTCGACTTTTCCACGCTCAGCCAGTTGTCGGCCGGCTACATTCCCGGCGACTCCAACGTCAATGGCAGCGCGGCCAGCGCCATGAAGGAAGTCAAGATCGACGGCGACGGCACGGTCTACGCCCAGTACGAAAACGGCACGCTGCAGGAGCTCTACCGGATCCCGCTCGCCAATGTCCGCAGCCCCGACCGGCTGAATGTCGAGAGCGGCAATGTCTACAGCCAGAGCACCTCCTCGGGCGACGTCTTTCTCGGCTTCGCCGGCGAAGGCGGCTTCGGGGCGGTGCGCTCGGGCGCGCTGGAAGCCTCCAATGTCGATATCGGCGAGGAACTGACCGCGATGATCGAATCGCAGCGCAGCTACACCGCCAATTCCAAGGTTTTCCAGACCGGCTCCGAGCTGATGGACATTTTGGTTAACCTTAAGAGGTAGTCTGGCGTGTCTTTGTCGGAAAGAGCTTTGGAATGTCGCTGACGACTGCTCTCGGGATCGCGCAGAACGCGCTGCTGACGACGGCGCGGCGGACCAGCATCGTCTCGCAAAACGTCACCAATGCCTCCAATCCCGACTATTCTCGCCGCTCCGCCGTTCTGTCGAGCGACGCGCCCGGCGTTCGCGTCGCCGAGATCCGGCGCGCGGCGGCCGAGGCCCTTTTCCGGCAGAACCTGGCCGCCTCCTCGTCCTGGGAAGCACAAAAGCAGTTGCTTGCCGGCCTCGACACGCTCGCGATTTCGGTCAACGGCGCCGACAATGCCGCCTCTCCCGCAACCGCGCTCGGCAAGCTTCAGGAAGCCCTGCAGCTCTATGCGACCAGCCCGTCGAGCGCCACCGTAGCCGAGGGGGCGCTCGACGCCGCGCGTCAGTTCGTCCATTCGCTCAACAATGGCAGCGCCCAGATCCAGACGTTCCGCACCAATATGGATGTGGAAATCGGGCTCGCGGTCAACGACCTCAACAGCCTGCTCGCCGATTTCGAGATTGCCAACAAATCGGTGATCGCCGCCCGCGCGACCGGGCGCGACACCTCCGACGCGCTCGATCAGCGCGATGCGATCCTCAAGCAGATATCCGACCATATTCCCGTCTCGACCTTCTCGCGCGCCAACGACGACATGGTCATCACCACCGCCGACGGCGCCACCTTGTTCGAGACCAGGCCGCGCGCCGTGTCTTTCGAGAGCACCACCGCCTTCGCGCCGGGCATCAGCGGCAAATCCGTCTACATAGACGGCGTTCCGTTGCGGCCCGACAAGAACGGCGCGGTTTCGGGACGGCTTGCCAGCGTCGTCGCCCTGCGCGACGACGTCGCCACGACCTTGCAGACGCAGCTCGACGAGATCGCGCGCGGCGCCATCGCCGCATTCGCCGAGACCGACCGCACCGGCGCGGGCGCGCCCCCGCTTGCCGGGCTGTTCACATGGGCCGGCGGCCCGGCCCTGCCGCCGGCAGGGACAACCACCACGGGGCTGGCCTATTCGATCTCCCTCAATCCGGCGTTCGATTCCGACGTCGGCGGCAACCCGGCCCTGTTGCGCGACGGCGGCGCCAACGGAGCCGCCTATGTCGCCAATCCGGGCGGCGCCTCCTACGCCGACCTTCTGATCGACTACGGCGACCGGCTCGGCGACCCGATCGCCTTCGATCCCGCCGCCGGGCTCGCCACCAATGTCAGCGTCACGGAATTCGCCAGCGGCGCGATCGGCTGGATCGAGGCAAGTCGCCAGACCGCCTCGAATGCCGAAATGACGACAAGCGCCCTGAAAGTGAGGACCGCCGAAGCGCTGTCGAACGAAACCGGCGTCAATATCGACGTCGAGATGTCGCTTCTGCTCGATCTCGAACACGCCTACGAGGCGTCGGCCCGGTTGATCCGCACCGTCGACCAGATGATGGCGACCCTGTTGGACGTGGTGTGAGGCAGCCGTGAAAGTTTCCTACGTCTCCTCCCAGGCAATTTCCCAGGCGCTCAGGCACTCTTTGCTGCGGATGCAAAGTGAACTCGTGAGCGGCCAGAAGGAGGCCCAGTCGGGCAAGGTCGCCGATGTCGGCCTGGCGCTCGGCATCCGCACCGGACAGGCGGTGTCGCTGGCGCGGGACGTCGGTCGGCTCGAATCGATCGTCAGCTCCAACACGCTGGTGTCGTCGCGTCTCGCCGCGACCCAGGATTCGCTGAGCCGGATTTCGGAAGCGGGGTCGACCTTCCTGTCCGCGCTGACCGCGGCCGTCTCGGGCGATTCCAATCCGGCCACCACCCGGCAGGCGGGTGTGGTCATGGGCGAAGCGCTGACCGGGATCGTCAATTCCAGTTTCAACGGCGAGCATCTGTTCGCCGGCGTCAATACCGACGTGCTGCCGCTCGCGGACTATCGCGCCGATCCGCCCTCGGCCGCCAAGACCGCCTTCGACGCGGCGTTCCTGGCGCATTTCGGCTTTGCCCAGGACGATCCCGCCGCCACCGCTCTCGACGGCCCCGCCATCAAGGCCTTCCTGGACGGGCCCGCCGCAGCGGAATTTCTCGGCGCGGGCTGGGAGGCCAACTGGTCGAGCGCCACCGATCAGGGGATATCGACGCGTATCGCGCTCAACGAAACCGTGGAGACGTCCGTCAGCGCCAATATCGACGGCATACGCAAACTCGCCATGGCCGCCACGATTGTCGACGATCTCTATTCGAGCGCTTTGAACGAAGGCGCTCTGGTGGCCGTCGCCGAGACCGCAACCTACCTGGTCACCGAGGCGATGGGCGACATCGCCCAGGTGCAGGCCGCCACCGGCTTCACCGAACAGCGCATCAAGAGCGCCAGCGAGCACCTGTCCATGCAGGTCGATATCTTCAACGGCTTCCTGAACGACATGCAGGGCGTGGACCCGTTCGAGGCGGCCACGCGCGTCAACGCGCTGATCAGCCAGATCGAAACCTCCTACGCGCTGACCGCGCGCATCCAGCAACTGAGTCTGACGAGGCTGTTGTCCTAATCCGGCGCCACGACGGCAGAAAGTGAACACGGAAAGAAGATGTATCAGTTTTCATACGCCGACATCCAATCCGACTCGGCCGCGGATGCGAAGGACCGCGAACGGCAATTGCTGACCCGATCGATCGACCTACTGATCGCCGCGCGTGACGCGGGCGCCGGCTCGATGCAGGCGGTCGAGGCGGTCCATTTCCTCAACCGGCTGTGGACGGCTTTCGTGGAGGATCTCGGCAGTCCCGAAAACGGCCTGCCCTCCGAGTTGCGTGCCAATCTGATTTCGATCGGCCTGTGGCTGCTGCGCGAGGCCGAAGCGATTCGCCAGGGCGAAGCCGAGAATTTCGACGGGCTGATCGAAGTCTCCCAGATCATCAGGGACGGCATCCAATGAAGGGCAAGCTGCGGATATCGCTCAAGGCCAACGAGAAGATCTACATCAACGGCGCGGTGGTGAAGGTCGACCGCAAGACCTCGATCGAGTTCCTCAACGACGTGCAGTTTCTGCTCGAAACCCATGTCATGCTGCCCGAGAACGCGTCCACGCCGCTGCGCCAGCTCTATTTCATCATCCAGGTCATCTTGATGAATCCGAAGGATTCGAACGATGCGCGCGACATGTTCCGCCGGTCGCTGCCGCTGCTTCTGGCCAGCTTCACCAGCGAACAGATCCGCGCGACGCTGAAACAGATCGACAGGCTGGTCGCCGAGGAACACACTTACGAGGCGCTGAAAATGCTGCGCGGCCTGTTTCCGCTCGAGGCGGCCATTCTGGCCGAAAGCGATACCGCCCACAAACCGATCGAAAACCTGGCGCTGGAGGCGCTTGCATCATGACCGTAACCAGCGCGACATCCGCACCGCCGGCCACGACGCCGCAATCCGACGCCAAACGCTCCAACACGGTCGACTATGATTCCTTCCTGAAGCTGCTGGTCACGCAGATGAAGAACCAGGACCCGACCAAGCCGATGGAATCCACCGACTATATCGCCCAACTGGCGACATTCTCGCAGGTCGAGCAGACCGTGCAGACCAACAGCAAGATCGACCAGCTCATGCAGATGTCGCTGCTCGGTCAGGCCGACGCCATTATCGGACGCACCGTCACCTCGGCCGACGGCGCGGTCTCCGGCCAGGTCGCCGAAGTGCGCATCGGCAGCGCCGGTCTGATCGCCGTCTTGGCGGACGGAACCGAATTTCCGGTCGAAGCGGGCATGACCGTCAGCTAGGGTGGCGCCTTGGCCCGACGTTCCCTTTCGGCCGGCGGATTCGAAAACCCATGAACGAAGCCGACGCTCTCGATATCGTCCAATTCGCCATCTGGACCGTGCTGATGGCATCCGGCCCGGCCGTGATCGTGGCCATGCTCGTCGGCGTCTCGATCGCCCTGATCCAGGCGCTGACGCAGATCCAGGAAATCACGCTCACCTTCGTCCCGAAGATCATCGCCATCCTGCTTGCCGTCGCCTTTTCCGGGCCGTTCGTGGGGGCGCAGATCTCTTCCTTCACCAACGTCATCTTCCAGCGCATCCAGGGCGGGTTCTGATCGCGCCGCGATCCGCCCGCCAGGGCCGACACGGCGCGTAACGCTGAGCCTGCCCCGCTTGCGGGCCCGCACCCTTGCCCATTGCGGCGTCTGCCGTTCGACAGAAAGGAAATTCGTGTTGATGCTCAAAACCATCGCGATCCGCGCGGCGGGCCTCGCCACCGCGCTCACGCTCCTGTCGGCGCCCGCACAGGCCGAACACGACGACGCGGCGGGCGCCCGGCCCGCGCCCTCGCCCGCCCAGGAGGTCGCGATCGAGACCACCCGGACCGAGATCGACGCCGCCATAGCCGGGCTTGACGACCTGGCCGCCGACATTCTGCGCCGCTCGGCCGTTCCCGGTCTGGCGATCGCGGTGGTGCACGCAGGCGAGACCGTTTACGCCAAGGGGTTCGGGGTGCGCTCGCGCGCCGAGGGCGGGCCGGTCGACGCCGACACGGTGTTCCTGCTGGCCTCGCTGTCCAAGCCGATCGGCGCCACCGTCGTCGCGCATCAGGTCGCGCGCGGCGTGGTCGGCTGGGACACGCCCGTCCAGACGCACCTGCCCTGGTTCCGGCTGGCCGATCCCTGGGTATCGGCACATGTCACGATCGGCGACCTTTACGCGCATCGCGCAGGCCTGCCCGACCATGCCGGCGACGATCTGGAAGACATCGGTTATGGCCGCAAGGCGATCCTGGAGCGCCTCCATCTGCTGACGCAGGCCGCCTTCCGCGACAGCTACGCCTACACCAATTTCGGCCTGACGGCGGCGGCCGAAGCCGTGGCCGCGGCTGCCGGCAAGTCCTGGGAAGAGCTCTCGGCGCAGGCGATCTACCGCCCGTTGGGCATGACGGCGACCAGTTCGCGCCACGGCGACTATCGCGCCCGCGTCAACCGCGCCGCCTCGCACATCCCCGGCCCCGACGGGTACGAGGTCGCGGACCTGCGCCAGCCGGACGCGCAATCCCCGGCCGGCGGGGTCAGCTCGAGCGCCAACGACATGGCCAGATGGATGACCATGGTCCTCGGCGGCGGCACGTTCGACGGCCGCGAGATCATCGCGCCCGCCGCGCTGGCGCCGGCCGTCAGCCCGCAGATCCTGCCCTCGCCGCCGCATGCGCTCGACGCGCGCGCCGGCCAATACGGCTTCGGCTTCAATGTCGGCGTGCGCGCCAGCGGCCGCGTCGTCTTCAGCCACTCGGGCGCCTTCGCGCTGGGCGCGGCCACCGCCGTCACGCTGATCCCCGGCCTCGATCTCGGCATCGTGGTGCTGACCAACGCACCGCCCGTCGGCGCAGCCGAGGCGATCGCGGCCAGCTTCGCCGACATGGTCGAATTCGGCGAGGTCGGCCGCGACTGGTTCGACGGCTATCGGACACGCCTGGCGCCGCTGACGGCACCGGCGGGCGAACTCGCCGGCCGCAAGGCGCCCGCCGGCGCACGCCCGGCGCAGCCGCTGGAAGCCTATCGGGGCACATACGAGAACGCCTATTACGGAGCGGCCACCATCACCGTCGACGACGGCCGCCTGCAGCTTGCCGTCGGCCCCGCCGGCATCGCCTTTGCGATGACGCCGTGGGAGGGAGACAGTTTCATCGTCGAACCCTTCAACGAGAACCAGCCGAAGGGTTCTGTGTCCAAGGTCACGTTCGACATGGCGGACGGCGCGGCGAGCGCGGTGCGCATCGAACATCTCGACGCCTATCGCGACGGCGTCTTCACGCGGGTTGCGACTGAGCGGTAGACCCTACGCGGCCGGCGGTCGCGCCGGCGGCCGGCCGCGCCGCAAAACTCATCCTCGCGCAAGCTTGGGGTCCTAGTCTGCGACCTTCAAATCAGGCGCGGAGATAGCAAACAGACATGGCGGCAGGCCCGACCACATACACGCCCGTCCCGGCGGCCTCCGCCCGCAACGGCCGCGACGTCTTCTTCGCGATCGGCATCATCACCATCCTGTCGGTCCTGTTCCTGCCGATCCCCTCCTTCATGATCGATATCGGGCTGGCGTTTTCGATCGCCATCTCCGTCCTGATCCTGATGGTGGCGCTGTGGATCCAGCGGCCGCTCGATTTCTCCTCCTTCCCGACGATCCTGCTGATCGCCACCATGCTGCGGCTGGCGCTCAACATCGCCACCACACGCGTCATCCTCGCCCACGGCAACGAGGGCACCAACGCGGCCGGCTACGTGATCGGCGGGTTTTCCAACCTGGTCATGGCCGGCGATTTCGTCATCGGCCTGATCGTGTTCCTGATCCTGATCGTGGTGAACTTCATCGTCATCACCAAGGGCGCCACCCGCATCGCGGAGGTCGGCGCCCGTTTCACCCTCGACGCCATTCCCGGCAAGCAGATGTCGATCGACGCCGACCTTTCCGCCGGCATGATCAACGACAAGGAAGCCCAGGCGCGCCGGCGCGAGCTCGAGGAGGAAAGCTCGTTTTTCGGCTCCATGGACGGCGCCTCGAAATTCGTTCGCGGCGACGCGATCGCCGGCCTGATCATCACCGGCGTCAACATCGTCGGCGGCGTGGCGATCGGCTATGGCCGCCACGACATGAATCTCGGCCAGGCCGCCGACGTGTTCGTCAAGCTGTCGGTCGGCGACGGCCTCGTCACCCAGATTCCGGCGCTGATCGTCTCGCTGGCCGCCGGCCTGCTGGTCTCCAAGGGCGGCACGCGCGGATCCGCCAACCAGGCCGTCTTCGGCCAGCTCACCGCCTATCCGCGCGCCCTGCAGGTGGCGGCGCTGCTGCTGGCGGTTCTGGCTTTTCTGCCCGGCCTTCCCTTCCTGCCCTTTGTCGGGCTGGCGCTGGTGATGGCCGGCATCGGCTACGCGATACCGCTGCGCCAGAACCGTCGCGCCGCGGCCGAGGCCGAGGACGAGAAGCAGCGTCAGCAAGCGATCGAGGCGGAGGACAAGAACTCGATCAAATCGTCGCTGAGGACGCCGGAAATCGAGCTCCTGATCGGCAAGCAGCTTTCCGCCCGCATGCTCGCCTCGCATCAGGAACTCGCCTTCCGCATGGGCAAGATGCGCAAGAAATTCGCCCTCGACTACGGCTTCGTCGTGCCGGAAGTGCGCCTGACCGACGATTTCGCCATCCCGCCGAAGAGCTACCAGATCAAGATCCACGGCACGGTGGTGGCGGAATACCAGATGCGCGTCGGCGAGGTGATGGTGCTTCTGGGCGGCAACGAGCCACCGGACATGCCCGGCGAGGAGGTGCGCGAGCCGGCCTTCGGCATGCGCGCCTATTCCGTGCCCGAAACCTTCTCCGAAGAGTTGAAGCGCGACAATTTCGCGGTCGCCGACAATCTCTCGGTCTTGCTCACCCATCTCTCCGAGGTGATCCGCAACAACCTGCCGCAGCTCCTGTCCTACAAGGACATGAAGACGCTGATCGAGCGCCTCGATCCGGAATACAAGAAGCTGGCCGAGGAAATCTGCACCAGCCACATCTCCTATCCGGGCTTGCAGGCGGTGTTGAAGCTGCTGCTGGCCGAGCGCGTCTCGATCCGCAATCTGCATCTGATCATCGAGGCGATCGCCGAGATCGCCCCGCATGTGCGGCGCACCGAACAGATCGTCGAACACGTGCGCATCCGCATGTCGCAGCAGATCTGCGGCGACCTGTCCGAAGCCGGGACGCTGAAGGTGCTGCGGCTCGGCAATCGCTGGGATCTCGCCTTCCACCAGGCGCTCAAGCGCGACCAGAAGGGCGAGGTGCGCGAATTCGACATCGACCCCCGCCTGCTGGAGGAATTCGGCCAGGAGGCGAGCAAGGTGATCCGCCAGCATTTCGACGCCGGCGAGCGCTTCGCGCTGGTCACCGCGCCCGACGCCCGGCCCTATGTGCGCATGATCATCGAACGCCTGTTCTCGACGCTGCCCGTCCTGTCGCATGTCGAGATCGCCAAGGGCGTCGAGATCAAGGTGCTCGGCTCGCTGTCGTGATCACCGACCAGATCGTCATCACGGCGTTTCTGGCCTTTTGCCGCATAGGCGCCTGTTTCATGCTCATGCCCGGCCTGTCGAGCGTGCGCGTGCCCATGCAGATCCGGCTGTTCGTCGCGATCGCGGCGACCTTCGCGCTTCTGATCCATCTTTGGGACAGCCTGCTTCCCTACGCCAGCCGCGCGCCGGACGTCCTGGCCCAACTGATCGTGTCGGAACTTTTGACCGGCGCGCTGATCGGGCTGGTGACCCGGCTCTACATTCTCGCGCTGCAATTCGTCGGGTCGGCCATCGCCATGCTGTCGGGTTACGGCAATATGGTGGCCTCCGGCATCGAGGAGGCCGAACCGCAGGCCGCCGTGACCAATCTGATCACGCTTTCGGCGCTGCTTTTGCTGTTCATCTTCAATTTCCACCACGAAATCATCAAGGCCCTGGTCAATTCCTACGAGGTCGCCCCGCCGAACCTGCTGTTCAATCCCCGCTCCGCGCTCACCGACATGGTCGACGTGCTGGCCGAGGCGTTCCTGGTCATGATCCAGCTCGGCAGCCCGTTCATCGCCTACGGCATCATCGTCAATCTCGCCATCGGCTTCGTGAACAAGCTCACGCCCCAGATTCCGATCTACTTCATCTCGCTGCCCTTCGTGCTGGCCGGCGGCATCCTGCTTCTTTATCTCGGCATCGGACCGTTGCTGCGCCTGTTCGCGGACGGGTTCGTGCCGATCACGATCGGTCGCTAGCGATGGAAAAAAGTCAACGCCTGGCCCGGCTTCTCAAGGTCCAGAACCAGTTGAAGGCGCTGCACGAAACCCAGCGCGCCGGCCATCTGCGCGCCGCGCACGAGGCCGAGGCCAGGGCAAGCGAGGTCGCCGCGCGCAAGGACGCCCCGGACTCGCTGGCGGCGCTGTTTCCCGAACTTTACGAGCGCAGCATCGCCCGCGCCTTTCAGGATCGCGATCACGCCTTGAGCGCGGCGGAAACCGAAGCGGCCAAAATCGCCGTCGAAACCGCGCGCTGCCGACTGCTCGACCGCGATCGGCAAATCGCCTTCCGGCAGGAAGAACGCGCCCGCGAGGAGCGCGACGGGCTGGAAAGCGTCGAGCGCATGCTCGGGCGCGCGCCCGACAGCAAGTAAGGTTGCGGCAAGCTCTGTCTGCGACAACGGATGGAACGGAATTTCGAGAAGAGGATCGCCTTGGCCATTTCGCCCCCCAGCGACATCGTTCTCGATGTCGCCCGCGCCGTCGACCAGACCGACCTCGCCGCCGCGCGCACGCGCCTGGCGGCCGCGGCAAGGTCGGTGATGGCCGAGTTCGAGGCAGGCGGCGCGCCCGACCTGCGCGGCAGGCCCGCCGACGCCGTCGGCACCAGAGCGCCCGAGGCCTTCCGCGACTTCGAGGCCATGGTGCTGCAGACCTTCGTGCAAAGCATGCTGCCCGAGGACGCCCAAAACGTTTACGGCGAAGGCCTGGCCGGCGAGATGTGGAAGACGTTTCTGGCGCAGGAGCTCTCCAGCGAGATGGCCAAGCGCGGCGGCATCGGCATCGCCGAGCGGGTTCTGGGCGATTTCTACATGGATGACGACAAGCGCGTCGCGGTGGCCGGCGTCGCCGCCGATACACAGGAAAAACGCGTCGCCGACACGCAGGATCTGCTGTCGGTGGCGTTGATCGACGAAATCCAGCGCACGATCGTGCGCAGCTTCGAGAACGAGGCCGACCTCACGGGTCTGGCCGAACGGTCCGGACGCTGAGACAGGGAGCTTGCGCGACAGTGAGCGAACAGGACATCTACACATCCGTCCCGAGCACGCGCGCCGGCGCGCCGTCCGGGCCCAGCCCGCGCTCCGGCTCGCTCGGCACCATCATCGCCCGCATCGAGGAAGCGATCGAGGCCGAGACGGCCGCTATCCGCACCGACGTCAATTTCGATCTCAAGGCCTCCAACGCACGCAAGAGCCGCCATCTCTACGACCTGAACCGTGCCGTGCGCGACGTGGGCGCCGACACGCTCGAAGCCCATCGCCCGGACATCGCGCGCCTGCGCGCCAAACTTGCCGACAACGAATCCGCGATCAAGGCTCATCTGAGCGCGGTCAATGAGGTCGCCAGGCTGCTGCAGGACGCGATCGAGCGCTCGGAGGACGACGGCACCTATTCCACCAGGGCCTTCGGCGCCGGCGGTCGCCCATGATCAAGTTCGTCATCGGCGCGCTATGGATCGTCGCCGTCACGATCGGCTCGATCTTCTTTGCCTTCTCGGCGACCGGCGACAAGGGCGACGCCGGCGAGCGCGCCTATCTCGAGGGCCTGGAATACTACAAGACCGAGATCGTGTCGGTGCCGGTCATCCAGAAGGGCGAGGTGCGCGGCTATTTCCTGACCCGGCTTGTCTATACGGTCGAGCCCGAGAAGCTGAAGAAACTCGAGCTGCCGCTCGACACGCTGCTCGTCGACCAACTCTACACCTATCTGTTTTCCAATCCGCAGATCGATTTTTCGCAAACCGACACGCTCGACATCGTCGCACTGCGCAACGGCCTGCGCGACAGTATCAACGAGCGCGTCGGCGACAAGCTGGTCGAGGAAGTGCTCGTCCAGCAGCTCGACTATCTGACCAAGAGCGACATCCGCGACAACGCGCTGCGCCGGCGCGACGCCAACGGCGGCGAGAACCGGCCGGTCCTGCGTTGAGCCCGGACACGATCCGCCGCGACGTCACTGTGGCCAGAAAGGATCGCGACGCATGAAACTCGTCACTTTCGAGCAGCAGACCACGCGCCGGATCGGCCACGTGGATACCGACACGCAGACCGTCTTCGACCTGACCCGGGCCTCGGGCAACGATCCCGCCTTCGCGACCATGCTCGACCTGATCGACGCCGGCGAGGCCGCGCTCGGCCACGCCCGCGAGATGGCCGCCGACCCGGCGCTGGTCGCCCGCCATTCCTCTCCGCTGGCGCAGTTGCGGTTGCTCGCACCGCTCCCCGTGCCACGGCAGATGCGCGACTTTTCCGTCTTTCCCGGCCACATCAAACAGGCACCGCGCGGCATGCGGCGGCTTGCGGCCATGGCACGCGGCGACGAGGCGGCGGCAGCGGCAGCCAAGCCGCTCGACGCGGTGCCCGACATCTACAGCGCCCAGCCGGCCTATTATCTGACCAACCGCTTTTCGGTCATCGGACCCGACACCGTGGTTGCCTGGCCGCGCTACAGCCGGATGATGGATTTCGAATGCGAATTCGGCATCGTCATCGCCAGGCCCGGCCGCGATATCGCCGTCGGCGACGCCGGCTCCCATATTTTCGGCTACACGATCTACAACGACTTTTCCGCCCGCGACACGCAGCTTGCCGAGATGCAGACCATGCTCGGCCCGACCAAGGGCAAGAGTTTCGACTACGGCAACGCGATCGGCCCGTGGATCGTCACGCCGGACGAACTCGCCGATCCCTACAAGCTCGCCATGGAAGCGCGGGTGAACGGCGAGGTCTGGGGACGCGGCTCGTCGGCCGACATGTTGTTCACCTTCGAGGACATGATCGCCCACGTCTCGCGCGACGAAACCCTGCATGCCGGCGAATTCTTCGGTTCCGGCACGATGGGCAACGGCTGCGGGCTGGAACTGGATCGTTTCCTAACCGACGGCGACGTCGTCGAACTGGAGGTCGAGGGGCTCGGCGTGCTGCGCAACACCGTGCGCGCGCAAGGCTAAAAGCTTCGGCCGCGCGGCGCTTTCCGGACGCTATCTGAAACGGGGATCGCGCTTTTCCAGAAACGCCCGCAGACCCTCCCTGGCATCGGTACCGGTCTGCGACAGCGCCGCACTGAGGCTTTCGGCAAACAGACCGTCGCCGCGCCCCATATCGTCGATGCGCGAAACCGCCTGGATGACCAGATAGTTGACCAGCGGCGCGTTGGCGGCGATCTCGGTGGCGAGTTCACGAGCCTTGGCGATCCCCTCGCCGTCGCCGACCAGATAGTGCGCGAGACCGAGGCGGTGTCCCGTCTCGGCATCGTAGGAACGCCCGGTCAGCATCATTTCCGTCAGCCTGTCGGCGCCCAGGATGCGCCCGATCCGCACGGTCGCGCCGCCGCCGACAAAAATCCCCCTTTTGCCTTCCGGCAATTGAAACCGGGCCGAAGGCTCGGCAATGCGCACATGGGTCGAGGCGGCGATCTCGAGCCCGCCGCCGATCACCGCGCCGTTGAGCACCGACACCACGGGCAGACCGCCGAACTGGATCTCATCCATGACCTGGTGCCAGCCGCGCGAATGCCGCATCACCTCGGCCGGCTCGCGCGCGACCTGTTCGGAGAGGTCCAGCCCGGCCGAAAAATGTCCGCCCAGCCCGTGCAGAACCGCCACCCGCACCGCTTCGGGCGGCGCGGCGAAAAAGCGCTTCAGCCGGTCCAGCAAGGCGTCGCTGATCGCGTTGCGCTTTTCCGGCCGGTTGAAGGCGAGGAAGGCGATCGGCCCGTCGATCGTGATGCGCAAGGGCGCGGCGGCATCGTCGTCGCGCATGGCCGCGCCGTTGGGGGCATTCATTCCGTCGCGTCTCCCGGTGTGCAACCGTGTTGGACAGGTCAAAAAATGTTTTATATCATAACATTAATACGCGACACAAGGCGATGCGGCGGACCGAACAGGCAGTTGACCCGGCTTCGCCCTTCGTGCGAACAAAATTGCCGGGGGACCGGACACCGCCAGTGTTCGCCGGGCAAAAACGGACAAGGCCACCCGCGGCGACAACGCGGCGACGAACCGGATACAGGGGAGCGGTCGGCAGGCACAGTGAGCGTTGATTCCAAGAAGACAGGCCCGAGCGATGGGCGCGACGGCCCGGCCGACGCCCGGCCTGTAACGCAGGCCGGCACCGCCATGCCGGCGATGTCGACCATTATCGGCTACAAGCTGCGCCGCGCCCAGTTGCATGTCTTTCAGGATTTCATCGGCACGTTTTCGAAACTGAAACTGCGCCCGGCCGAGTTTTCGGTCCTGACCATCATCGCCAACACGCCGGGGCTGAAACAGTCCGAGATCGCCGAGATGCTCGGCATCAAGCGCGCCAATTTCGTCGCGCTGATGGACGGGCTCGAAAAGCGCGGCCTGGCCGAACGCCGCAAGGCCGACACGGATCGGCGTTCGCATTCCCTGCATCTGACCCCGGAAGGCGAGAGATTCGTGCGCAGGATGGCCGTCGTCTGGGCCGAGCACGAAAACCGCCTGATCGAGCGCCTGGGCGGCGCGCGCGAGCGCGACCGCCTGATCGACCTGCTCGACCGCCTGATCGAACCTGCGGGGCAATAGGCCCCGGACCGGGACGGGCAGCGCTATCCGGCCGACAGCGCGGCGATCACCTCTTCGGGGATGGTCTTGCCGCGTATGCGATCGGGATCGTCGGGGTGCTTTTCGGCCCACACCCGGGTCTCGCGCGCCTCGATGGCGAGCTCTTCGCCCTTGAACACGCGGTGGCGGACGTCGAAGCTCGAGCGGCGCAGGTCGCCGACCCGGCTTTCGATGACGATCACGTCGCCATAACGCGAGGGCAGGATGAAGCGCGCCCCGGTGTCGACCATCGGAATGCCGACAATGCCGTAGGCCTTCGTCCAGGCGATTTTCTTCATGCCCAGCGCCTTTTCGAACAGATAGGCGGTGGAGGCGTCGAACATGGCGAAATAGCGCGGGTAGAAGACGATGCCGGCGGCGTCGCAATCGCCCCATTCGATCTCGACCTCGCGGCGGTGAACGAGCATGGCCGCCGCTCCGTCAGCCCGCGTCCGGGTTTTCGACCAGAACCGCGATCCCCTGCCCGCCGCCGATACAGGCCGCCGCGATGCCGTAACGCAGGCCGGCGCGGCGTAACTCGCGCGCCACCGTGGTGGTGATGCGCAGACCGGTCGCGCCCAGCGGATGGCCGATGGCGATCGCGCCGCCATTGACGTTGAGCTTGTCCTCGTCGAGGCCGAGCTCGCGCGCGCAGGCGATCGTCTGGGCGCCGAAGGCCTCGTTGATCTCGATGCGGTCGATCGCGTCGAGGCCGAGCCCGGCCTCATCGAGCAGCGCCCGGATCGCCGGCGCAGGGCCGATGCCCATAATGTGCGGCGGCACGCCGACCGTCGCGCCGGCGACGATGCGGGCAAGCGGTTTGCGTCCGCTGGCGCACGCCTTGCTGGCGACGATGGCGGCGGCCGCACCGTCGACGATCGCGGAGGAATTGCCGCCCGTCTGGACCCCGCCGAAAGCCGGCCTGATTCCAGACAGCATGTCGTAGGACGACGGGCGGATATGGCTGTCGGTGTCGACCGTCTCGATCTTGCGCGGCAGCCGGATGCCGCGCTGGTTGAAACCGTCGACGGCAAAACTCTCGCTGACCACCGGCGTGATCTCGCCGGCCAAGAACCCATCCGCCTGCGCGGCGAGCGCGCGGGCGAAGGAACGTTCGGCGTAGCGGTCCACCTCCTCGCGCGTGATGTTGTACTCGCGCGCCAGATTTTCGGCCGTGTCGCCCATGGTGCACGAGCAGGCCGGATCGAGCAGCGCCTCCCACAGGAAATCCTTGAACTCGACCTGACCCATGCGGAACCCGGAACGGTGCGTATAGGCGGCGACCGGATTGCGGCTCATCGATTCGGTGCCCACGCACAGCGCCGCCTCCACCCGCCGGCGCTCGACCAGCTCGGCTGCCTGCAGCACCACCTCGATGCCGGTGCCGCAAATGCGCTGCACCAGATGCGCCGGCCGCTCCACCGGCACCCCGGCATAAAGCCCGATATGGCGCGGCGTCATGTAGGCGTCGAACGAGGCCTGGGCCATCGAGCCGGCGATGGTGGTGCCGATATCGGCCGGGTCGAACCCGGTCTTGTCGAGCACGGCCCGCGCGGCCTTGATGCCGAGATCGATCGGCGAGATCGCCGACAGCGCGCCGGTATAGTCGACGAACGGCGTGCGCGTGCCGTCGAGCAGCCAGGCGTCGTCGAAGCTGAAACGCAAGCCCTGCGGAGTGTCGGTCATGTCGGTTGCAGCCTCTTATGCATCATCGTGAACGCCGCCGGCCGCCGGGCCGCACAGGCCGCGCCCGTCGCCGCCGGCGATTAATGTTATTGACTATAACAAAATAGCGCCGGACTCAACCGGGCCGATCGCCGTCCGTCGGGTCTTGTGGGCCCGGATCGAGTTCGATCAGCAGGTCTCCGGCGCCGACCTGCTCGCCTTCGCCGCGATGGACCGCCCGCACCGTGCCGGCGACCGTGGCCGCAAGCGCGGTCTCCATCTTCATCGCCTCGATCACGGCCAGCGTATCGCCGGGCTCGACGGAATCGCCCGCGACAACGGCGAGCGAGCGCAAAAGCCCGGTGACCGGCGCCGTCACGCGCGAAGCGTCCGCGACCGGCGGCCGGGCGGCCAGCGGATCGGTTTCGCGGAACGCCAGACTGTGCCCGTCCACGTCGAGCCACAGCGTCCGGCCGACGAGCGAAAAGATCGCCCGCGCCGGCGTGCCGGCATAGACGTAGCGCACCTCCTGGCCGTGCAACGCGATCTCCGTCAGCGCCGCCGCATCGCCATCGACACGGATCGCCGAGACGAGGCCACGCGCGATCTCGGCCACAACATGGCGGGTGTCGCCGCCGCATGTCAGCGTCAACGGGCAGGCCGCGATACCGCTGGAGCGGAACCAGTCGCCGTCGACGTTAAGCGCAAGAACGGCGCCGGCGAGCGCGAAGTGCCAGTTCTGCAAGGCTTGCGCACCCATCGCCTCGCGTCCGCTGTCGAGCAGGTCGTCGATGAAACCGGTGGTGACGCCGCTCTGCCTGAACTCGGCCCCCTCCAGCAGGTCGATCAAGAAACCGCGATTGGTCGTCAGGCCGAACAGCGGCCGCGCCCTGAGGGCCCGCACCAGCCTGTCGATCGCCTCGTCGCGGTTGCGACCATGCGCGACCAGCTTGGCGATCATCGGGTCGTAATGCGGCGAGACCCGGTCGCCCGCCGCGACGCCGCTGTCGATCCGGATACCCGTCTCGCCAGTCTTGACCTGCGGCTGCCAGAACAGGATTTCGCCCGTCTGCGGGCGGAACCCGTCGGCCGGGTCCTCCGCGTAGAGCCTGGCCTCGATGGCATGGCCAAAAAAGTCGATATCCTCCTCGCGCAACGGCAACGGCTCGCCCGCCGCCACCCGCAACTGCCATTCCACCAGGTCGATGCCGGTCACCATTTCCGTGACCGGGTGTTCGACCTGGAGCCGGGTGTTCATCTCCAGGAAATGATGCTGGCGGTCGGCGCCGACGATAAACTCGACCGTGCCCGCCCCGACATAGTTTACGGCCCTGGCCGCCGCGATCGCGTCCACCGCCATCGCCGCGCCCATCGCCGCATCGACGAAGGGCGACGGCGTTTCCTCCACGATCTTCTGATGCCGGCGCTGCGCCGAACAATCGCGCTCGCCCATGTGCACGACATTGCCATGCGCGTCGGCGAACACCTGCACCTCGACATGGCGGGCCTCGGTGACGAGCTTTTCGAGCAGCACGCGCCCGTCGCCGAACGCCGCCTCGGCCTCGCGCCGCGCGCTTTCCAGCGACGCCTCGAACGCCTCGGCCCGATCGACCCTGCGCATGCCACGCCCGCCGCCGCCGGCCGCCGCCTTGATCAGGACGGGAAAACCGATCTCGCGCGCCGCCGCGGCCAGCCGTTCGGCCGACTGGTCGGCCCCGTCGTAACCCGGCACCACCGGCACGCCGGCCTCGACCATCACCGCCTTCGCCCCGGCCTTGTCGCCCATGACGCGGATCGCGTCGGGCGGGGGGCCGACGAAGACCAGTCCCGCCGCCTGGCAGGCTTCGGCGAAATCGGCGTTTTCCGACAGGAAACCGTAGCCGGGGTGGATCGCCTCGGCTCCCGTCGCCCGCGCGGCGGCGATCACCGCGTCGCCGTCGAGATAGGACAACGAAGCCTGTGCCCCGCCGATGCGCACCGCCTCGTCGGCCTGGCGCACATGCAACGCCGCGCGGTCGGCATCGGAATAGACCGCCACCGTGGCGATGCCCATCCGGCGCGCGGTGGCGGCGATGCGGCAGGCGATCTCGCCGCGATTGGCGATCAGCAGGCGCGCAATCACGCCGCCGCCTTCCATGAGCACGGGCGGGAGCGGCAATTGCCGAACGGCGACATCGGGTCAAATCCTCGTAAGGCCATGCGACTACCCGCGCGCCTTGTTGCTCGTGCCCGGCAGCGTGCCTTCCAGCTTGCAGATGATGCCAAGCATGATTTCGTCGGCGCCGGCCCCGATCGACACCAGGCGCGTGTCGCGAAAGGCGCGGCTGACCGGATTGTCGAGCGTATACCCCATGCCGCCCCAATATTGCAGGCAGGAATCGGTGAGTTCGCGCGCCAGGCGCCCGGTCTTGAGCTTGGCCATCGAGGCGAGCCGGGTCACGTCGCGGCCGGCGACATATTGCTCGATCGCGCTCCAGGTCAGCGCCCTTAAAGCCTCGACCTCCGTCCTGAGTTCGGCGAGCCGGAAATGCACCACCTGGTTGTCGAGCACCGGTTTGCCGAAGGTCGTGCGCGCGCCGGCGTAGTCGATCGTCAGGTCGATCAGCCGGTCGAAGCCCTTGAGCGAGCTCGCCGCCGAATAAAGCCGCTCCTCCTGGAACTGCAGCATCTGCATGGTGAAGCCCATACCCTCCTGGCCGATGATGTTGCGCCGCGGCACCCGCACCTCGTCGAAGAACAGTTGCGCGGTATCGGACGAATTCATGCCGATCTTCCTGATCTTCTGGCGCGAGATGCCTTTGGCATCCATCGGCACCGCGATCAGCGACTTGTTCTTGTGCGCCGGGCCGTCCGACGTGTTGGCGAGCAGGCAGCACCAGTCGGCCTTCATGCCGTTGGTGATCCACATCTTGGTGCCGGAAATGACGAAATCGTCGCCGTCCGCGCGTGCGGTCGTCTTGACGGCGGCGACATCCGAGCCGCCGCCGGGTTCCGACACGCCGAGACAGCCGACCACGTCGCCGGCGATCGAGGGGGCGAGAAACATCTTCTTGACGTGATCGGACCCGAACCGGTTGAGTGCCGGCGTGCACATGTCGGTATGCACCCCGATCGCCATCGGTACGCCGCCGGCCGCGCACAGGCCGAGTTCTTCGGCCATCACCATCGAATAGGAAAAATCGAGACCCAGTCCGCCATAGTCGGGATCGTATTTGATGCCGAGCAGGCCGAGATCACCGAGCTTCTTGAAGAGATCGTGCGAGGGAAATTCCTCCGCCGCCTCCCAGTCGTCGACATGGGGATTGATCTCGGTGTCGACGAACCTGGCCACGGTACGGCGCAGATTGTCGTGCTCGGGGGTGAACTGCATCGCTGTCATTCCTTCCTGTGTGCCTGGACGCTCATCCCCGTGCCACGCCGAACGCGTTGGGCCTGAGTTCGCGCCCAGCGCCTTCCGCCGCGATCTGAAGACAGAGCCCCAGCACGCGCCGGGTGTCGCGCGGGTCGATGATGCCGTCGTCCCACAGCCTGGCGGTGGCGAAGAGAGCCGTCGACTGCGCCTCGACGCCGGCGCGTATGCCGGCGCTCATCTTCGCAAGCTGCTCCTCGTCGGGCTGCGCGCCGGAAGCGGCCGCCTTGCCGCGGCTGACGATCTCCATCACCTTGGCCGCCTGCGCGCCGCCCATCACCGCGGTGCGCGCCGAGGGCCACGAAAAGATGAAACGCGGCGAGAACCCCCGCCCGCACATGCCGTAATTGCCGGCGCCATAGGAGCCGCCGAGAATGAAGGTGAATTTCGCCACCCGCGCATTGGCGACCGCCTGGATCATTTTCGAGCCGTGCTTGATCGCGCCGTCGCGCTCGGCCCGCGAGCCGACCATGTAGCCGGTGGTGTTCTGCAAAAAGACCAGCGGCGTGCCGGCCTGATCGCAGAGCTGGATGAACTGCGCCGCCTTGAGCGACCCGGTCGGCATGATCGGGCCGTTATTGGCGAGAATGCCGACGCGATGCCCCTCGACCGTGGCATGACCGCAGATCGTGTCGGGCGAATGGGCCTGCTTGAATTCCAGAAAGTCCGACCCGTCGACGATGCGCGCGATCACCTCCTTCATGTCGAAGGGCGCCTTGTCATCGAGCGGCACGATGCCCATCAGTTCCTCGGCGTCGTAAAGCGGCGGCGCGGCCGGCCGCGCGGGCCCGACGGCGTCCCAGCCGATCGTCTTCATGATCTCGCGGCCATAGGCGATCGCCTGAACGTCGTCCTCGGCGACATATTCGCCGAGCCCGGTGACCGTGCCGTGCAGGTCGGCGCCGCCCAGCGCCTCGTCGTCCGCCTCCTCGCCGATCGCCGCCTTGACCAGCGGCGGGCCGGCCAGAAAGATCTTCGAGCGTCCGCGCACCAGAACGACATAGTCGGACAGTCCCGGCAGATAGGCGCCGCCCGCCGTCGAGGATCCGTGCACGATGGCAATCTGCGGAATGCCGGCGGCCGACAGCCGGGCCTGGTTGGCGAAGGAGCGTCCGCCTTCCACGAACATCTCGGCCTGGTAAAGCAGGTTGGCGCCGCCGCTTTCGACCAGATAGATCAGCGGCAGCCGGTTTTCGAAAGCGATCTCGTGCAGGCGCAACGCCTTCTTCAGCCCGATCGGCGGGACCGTGCCGCCCTTGATGCCGGAATCGGAGGCCGAGACGATGCACCGCCGGCCGGCCACCACGCCGATGCCGGCGATGGTGCCGCCGCCCATGATGGTCTTGCCGCCGTCGTCGTCGTGCATCTTGTAGCCGGCGAGCGTGCACAGCTCGATAAAGGGCTGGCCGCGATCGAGCAGCCGCTCGACACGCTCGCGCGGCAGGATCTGACCGCGCGCCTCGAACCGCGCCCGGCGCGCCGCCGAATTGTCGCGCACGCGCTGCTCGAGCGCCCGCACCGCGTCGAGCTTTTCGGCCATAGCCTCGGCATTGGCCGCAAAATCCTGCGAGCGGACATCAAGCGCGGACATCAGCGCCGGCATCAGCCCGCATCCTCCCCGGCAAGGGCCGCGGGCGTCACGGCGCGGTGAAACCCGTCGAAGGCGGCGATCCGGCTCTTCGCCTGCACCGGGTAGAGCGGGCTGCCGAGCGGCGCGCCGCCGTCGATCGGCACGGTGACGCCGGTGACGAAGGACGCCGCCTGCGACAGCAGGAAACACACCACCGACGACACTTCGGCCTCGACCCCGATGCGCCCGATCGGCACGTGATCCTTCAGATGCGGGATCAGCGCTCTGGTCATGCCCTCATAGGTGTCCATGCCCGACGAGGCGATCCAGCCCGGCGCGATGGCGTTGACCCGCACGCCGTGCCGGCCCCACTCATAGGCCGCCGTCTTGGTCAGATTGACCATGCCCGCCCGCGCCGCGCCCGAATGCCCCATGCCCGGCATGCCGCGCCACATATCGGCGGCCATGTTGACGACCGCGCCGCCATGCTTGCGCATCGACTGGCAAAACGCCTCGCGCATCATCAGGAAACCGCCGGTCAGATTGTTGGCGACCACCGCCTCGAAACCACGCTTGGAGATCGCCTCCAGCGGCGCGGGAAACTGCCCGCCGGCATTGTTGACCAGCCCGTGAAGCCGGCCGTGGCGTTCCACGACGCCGGCCAGTGCCTGTTTCACCGCCTCTTCGTCGCGAATGTCGAAGGCCCGCGCCTCGGCGCTGCCGCCATCCTGCGTGATCTCGGCGACAACCGCCTCGAGCTTGTCCGGCTTGCGGCCGGTGATGACGACATGGGCGCCGAGCGCTGCCAGTTCATGCGCGATGCAGCGGCCGATGCCCGACCCGCCGCCGGTGACGAGATGGACCTCGCCGGCAAAGCAGTCGTCCCGCAAAATGCTTCGATAGCCCATCGCGCGCCTCCTCCCGCGACGACGACGCTAGTCAACGTTGACGTAAACGTCAATCGACTGCTATCACCGGCCTGCCCGTCGCCTTGCCGGCGGGACGAACCGACATCGCCACAAAGGCGCGCGCCGCCACGAGGAGAAAGCCCATGAGCCTTGATTCGATCGCAGCAAAAATCGGCGAGCGCCTCGCCGATTCCGGATTCGACAAATCGGTGAAGTTCGACCTCGGCGAGGCCGGCGCCATCATGATCGACGGCACCAGCGTCTCGACCGGCGGAGGCGAGGCGGACTGCACGATTTCCATGTCCAAGGACGATTTCGAGTCGCTGGTCGCCGGCGAACTCAACCCGACCGCCGCCTTTATGCAGGGCAAGATGAAGGTCGACGGCGACATGTCGGCGGCGATGGCCTTGAGCCAGGTGCTCTGATCCGAAGACCTGCCTTGCCGCGACGATCGCCCGGCGCTTAGCGCCGGGCTTTTTGCTGGCTGCATGCCGCCGAGCGACCGGATGCGAGTTCGCGGGACGTGGTCTAGGCCGCCATCCCGCGTGCGCGGCTCCGCGGGCTCCTTTTCCCGCACGCGCCCAGCACGCCGCTTGCGCCGTCGAGCGCAGCCGGCCGCAGTTCCAGTGCAAGGAGCCGGTGTTTTTCGTAGGGGCCGGGCATGGCGAGCGCGTCGGTCTTGTCGGCGCTGAAGCCGAAACGCCGATAATAATCCGGGTCGCCGACGAGCAGGATCGCGCCATGGCCGAGGCGGCCAGCCTCCCCGATCGCGTGGCGCATCAGCGCCGCGCCGACGCCCGCGCCCTTGAGCGAGGGATCGACCGCCAGCGGGCCGAGCAGCAACAAGCCGGAAGGCGACGGCGACCGTGCCGCCGCCACGTTCCACAGCCGCACCGTACCGACCAGCCGGCCCGCGCCGTCGCGCGCCGCAAACGCCAGGCCGGCGGCCGGCAGGCGGCCGCGGCGCAGTCTTTCGGAGGATTTGCGTGTGCGGCCGGGCCCCATCGCCCGGTCGAGCAGCGCCTCGCGTGCGAGCGCGTCGGCGTCGGTCTCAAGCGTGATCGTCGTGGCGCCTGCCCCCGTGCCCGGCGCAGCGGGCAAAGGCGGCACGAGCGCCATCAACGGAAAAAATTCGTGCTGGTCCATCTCCAGATCCTTCCCAAGCGGAGACACGTGTCCACGAGCGGGCCGGGGCGGGCAAAAACGCCCGCCGCCGGATGATCCGACGGTCTTGCGAACCGTCAGATCACGTAGGATCGCAGCGGCTCGAAGCCGTTGAAGGCGACCGAGGCATAGGTCGTCGTGTAGGCGCCGGTGCCCTCGATCAGCACCTCGTCGCCGATGGTCAGCGACAGCGGCAGCGGATAGGGCGTCTTCTCGTACATCACGTCGGCCGAATCGCAGGTCGGGCCGGCGAGCACGCAGGGCGCGGCCTGGTCGCCGTCTCGCGCCGTCACGATCGGGTAGCGGATCGCCTCGTCCATCGTCTCGGCCAGGCCGCCGAACTTGCCGATGTCGAGATAGACCCAGCGCACATTGTCGTTGTCCGCCTTCTTCGAGATCAAGACGACCTCCGACTTGATGACGCCGGCATTGCCGACCATGCCGCGGCCGGGCTCGATGATGGTCTCGGGCAGACGGTTGCCGAAATGGCGCGACAGCGCCTCGAAGATCGCCTGGCCGTAGGCCTGGGCGGCCGGGACGTCCTTCAGGTAGCGGGTCGGGAAACCGCCGCCCATATTGACCATCTTCAAGACGATGCCCTCGTCGGCGAGCGTCGCGAACACCGCCTTGGCGTCGCCCAGCGCCTTGTCCCAGGCCGACAAGTCGGTCTGCTGCGAGCCGACATGGAACGACACGCCATGAGCGTCGAGGCCCAGCGCCGCGGCGTGGCGCAACACGTCGACGGCCATCGCCGGCACGCAACCGAACTTGCGGCTGAGCGGCCATTCGGCGCCCTCGCCGTCGGTCAGCACGCGGCAGAAGACGCGGCTGCCGGGCGCAACGCGGGCGATCTTGTCAACCTCTTCCACGCAGTCGACGGCGAACAGCCGGATGCCGAGGTCGTAGGCGCGCGCGATGTCGCGCTCCTTCTTGATCGTGTTGCCGTAGGAGATGCGGTCGGACGTCGCGCCGGCCTCCAGCGCCATCTCGATCTCGGCCACCGAAGCCGTGTCGAAGGACGAGCCGAGCGAGGCGAGCAGGCGCAGGATCTCCGGCGCCGGATTGGCCTTGACGGCATAGAAGATGCGGCTTTCCGGCAGCGCCTTCTCGAAGGCGCGGTAATTGTCGCGCACGACGTCGAGATCGACGATCAGGCAGGGGCCGTCGGGACGGCGGGTGGCGAGGAAATCGAGGATGCGCTGCGTTGCCATCGGGTCTCTCCAACAGGCGGTTCGACCCGCCAGGCTCAAGGGTCGCGGGCATCGGCGCACACGGCGTCCGGCCCCGCGGTGGACAAAGGGCGCGAAAATGCGCGGCGGGATCCGGACGGTGGAAATGACCGGAGCTCGAAACGCGTTTCACGCGGCGATGAACCTGCGCCTTTGGGGCGAAGATTCGCTTTGTCTGCCTCAGCTTTGGATTGGGAGACCCGTTCCGCACTGCCGGCAATGAAGGTGTGCCTCTTCAGTAACCCCGGTTTATGGACAACCGGCAGACACCAGAAAGGCCCGCACCGTCGTTGCTTCAAGATGTCCTCGATCTGCGGTTGGGCCGCGAGATCGACTGGAGTGGTTAGGTCCAGGTACCGTACCGGCTTCCTCGCCATTTCGAGGACCGGCGGACACCCACAGGCACGTGCGACTTTGGGCAGGCGCGGATATAGGCGCGACGTTCGTCACAATCAATGAAAAATCGATCCGGACTTGCAATTTTTCGCGTGTCGAACATTCTTGCCCGAACCGTAAACTGATTGCGAACGATGACCCATACACTTCCGCCCCACAACGCCCTGCTCGACTATCCCGCCCCCGATCTCGGCGAGGTCGCGTCCGGCCCGCTTTCGGGCCTGACACTCGCCGTCAAGGATATTTTCGACGTCGCCGGCATGAAGACCGGCTGCGGCAACCCCGACCGCGAGGCCGAGGCCGGCATCGCCGAACGCTCGGCACCGGCGGTCGAGCGTCTTTTGACGGCCGGCGCCCGTTTCGTCGGCAAGACCCAGACCGACGAACTCGCCTTCTCGCTGATGGGCCAGAACGCGCATTTCGCCCCTCCGGTGAACCCGGCAGCACCCGAGCGCGTGACCGGGGGCTCGTCCTCGGGATCGGCCGCCGCCGTCGCCGCCGGCCTGGCCGACATCGCCACCGGTTCCGATACCGGCGGCTCGGTCCGCGCGCCGGCGAGCTTTTGCGGCCTGATCGGCCTGCGCACCACCCACGGCGCGATCTCGCTCGACGGCGCGATGCCGCTGGCGCCGTCCTTCGACACGTTCGGCTGGTTCGCCAAGGACATCGACACTTACGCCAAGGTCGGCGAGCTGCTGCTTGGCGACGCGACCGACGGGCCTAAGGACGAACCGGCTTTGCGTCCCATGCGCCTGGCCGTGCTTGACGATCTCGTTCTGGGACCGGCGGAGGCCGATGAGTACCGGCGCATGGCGGCGATCGTCGCCGCGGTGCTGGGCGAGGCGGAAACCGCGCCCGCCTTGCCGTTCGCCGTCGACGATCTCTACTGGGCGTTTCGCAGGTTGCAGGCTCACGAGGCCTGGGCCGCGCATGGCCATTGGCTGTCGGCGAAGGACCGTCATCTCGGCCCGGGCGTGCGCGAGCGCTTCGATTTCGGCCGCGGCATCGGCCCCGACGCGGCGGCGGCCGAGACCGGCCGGCGCAACACGCTGCGCGAGGCGCTTGCCGCCATGCTCGGGAGAAACGGCCTGCTGGTCCTGCCGACCGTGCCCGGGGCCGCGCCGCGCGCGGACGCGCCCTTCGAGGCCTTGCAAGCCTATCGCGAGCGAGCGCTCGGCCTGTTGTGCCTGTCGGGCCTCACCGGATTTCCGCAAATCACCCTGCCGCTCGGCCGGGTCGATGGCGCGCCGTTCGGAATTTCCCTGCTCGGACCTGCCGGCAGCGACCGGGCGCTGATCGGGATTGCGCGAACGATCCTCGGCCACGCCGGGAAAGGCTGAGCCATGGACACACTCACCCGGATGCGCGCCTTCATCTCGGTGGTCGAGGCGGAAGGGTTTTCCGCCGCCGCGCGCAAGATCGGCCGTTCCAAGGCGCTGCTGTCGAAATATGTCCGCGAGCTGGAGGATGATCTCGGTGCGCTGCTGCTCAACCGTACGACGCGCCAGTTCTCGCTGACGGAAGCCGGCCATACTTATTTTCGCCGCGCTTCCGAAATCATCCGCGAGATCGACAGCCTGGCCGATTCGGTGCGCGAATCCTCCGGCGACGTGAAGGGCCGCATCAAGCTGTCGGCGCCGCGCACCTTCGCCGACGCGCCGATCGGCCAGTCGCTGATCGACTTCGCCGCCGCCCATCCCGATATCGTGCTCGACATCAATCTCGACGACCGCTTCGTCGATCTGGTCGAGGAGGGCTTCGATCTCGCCATCCGCATCGCCCGGCTTGAAAATTCCTCGCTGATCGCGCGCCGCATCGCCCCGTTCACGGTCAAGGTCTGCGCCACGCCCGGCCTCATTAAAAAAAGCGGCGCACCCAGGCGGCCGCAGGAACTGGCGGACCTGCCCTGCATCATCGACACCAATGGGCGCTGGCTTTCCAACTGGCCGTTCATGGGCGACGACGGCGAGACGATCACCGTGCCGGTTTCCGGCCCGATCGAGGTCAACAGCCCGCTTGCCGCGCGCGCGGCGGCGCTGGCCGGTCTCGGTTTCGCCATCCTGCCCGACTTCATCGCCGCCCCCGAGATCGAGGCCGGACGGCTGACGACGCTGTTCGACGAACGCATGCCGACGGATGCCGGCATTTTCGCCGTCTATCCGCATCGCCGCTATCTGCCGGCCAAGGTTCGTGTCTTCGTCGACTTCCTCGTGCAATGGTTCAAGGACGAACGTGCGCCATGAAACGGGACGGTCCCAATTTTGCCCGCTTTGTGGTCATGCTGCGGCACGATTCCATCTTCCCATCCGGCAGGTAGTCCATGCGGCCGACCATGCGACATTCGATCCTCACCGCTCTCGTGGCCGTGGCCGCCAGCACAGCCGGACCGGCCGGCGCCCACCCGCATGTTTTCGCCGAGGCACGGCTCGACGTAGTGATCGGCGCCGACAAGTCCGTCACCGCGCTGCGGCATTTGTGGCGCTTCGACGACCTGTTCTCCAGCACCGTACTGGTGGAATTCGACAAGAACGGCGATCTGAAACTGGGCCCCGACGAACTCGAGGAGGTCTCGAGCGTGGTCTACGATTCGATCGGCGAGTTCGACTATTTCCAGATCGTGTCGGCCAACGGCAAGCCGGTCGCCATGAAGGCGCCGGACCGGCTGATGGTCAATTTCGAGGACAATCAGCTCATCATCCTGTTCGAATCCCAGCCCAAGGACAGGCTGGAACTCGACGGCACGGTGGATTTCGGTGTCTACGACCCGACCTTCTATACCGCGATCGATTTCATCGAGGATGCCTATATGGCGGTCGAAGGCCTGCCTTCGGGCTGCGAGCGCCAGGTGGTGCGGCCCGATCCGGACGAGGCGATCGCCCAAAACCAGTCCTCGCTGACCGAGGCCTTCTTCAACGACCCGACCGGCAACGACATGAGCAAGCTGTTCGCGACCCGGCTCGAAATCTCCTGCCCCGCACAGGGTTGAGGCCGGCCATGACCAAAGCACGCACGATCCCCGCACTGGCCGTCCTGGCCGCCGGAACCCTTCTGCTGGCGGTCGAACCCGGCCATGCCCAGAGCTCGCTCGGCATCGGCACCAACGAGGCAATGCTGCCGCAAACCGGGCTTTTCGGCGGCCTGGTCAACTGGGTCAACACCCAGCAGCAGGCCTTCTACCGCGCGCTCACCGGCGCGTTGAAGGCGATGCGCGAGGATAGCGGCAAGCTTTGGCTGCTCGTCGGGCTCTCCTTCGCCTACGGCATCTTTCACGCCGCCGGACCGGGCCATGGCAAGGCGGTGATCTCGTCCTACATGCTGGCCAACGAGGTGGCGCTCAAACGCGGCGTGATGCTCTCCTTCGTCTCGGCCTTCCTCCAGGCACTGAGCGCCATCCTGCTGATCGGCGCGGTGTTCTTGGTCCTGCGCGGCACCGCGATCTCGATGACCGGCGCGACCTGGTTCCTGGAAGTGGCCAGCTACGCTCTAATCACGCTGTTCGGTGCCTGGCTCCTGTGGCAGAAAGCCGGTCCGCGGCTGCGCACGCGGCTTTTCGGCGGTCCGGTGCAGAATCTTTCGGCGGCGATCGCGACCGACCACGACCATCATCATCATCATCATCACGGCGCTCACGCACACGATCACGCCCATAACCACGGCGACGGGCACCATCACCATCATGACCACGCTCCCGGCGCCGCCTGCGCCAGTTGCGGCCATGCCCATGCGCCGGACCCTCAACTTATCTCCGGCGACCGTTTCACCTGGCGCACCGCCTGGTCGGCGGTGGCGGCCGTCGGCCTGCGGCCCTGTTCGGGCGCGCTGATCGTCCTGACCTTTTCCTTCCTCAACGGCCTGTGGCTCGGCGGCATCGTCTCCGTGCTCGCCATGGCGCTCGGCACCGCGATCACCGTCTCGGTGCTCGCCACGCTGGCCGTCGTCGCCAAGAACTGGGCCGTGGCGCTTGCCGGCGACGGCCGTCTGGGCAATCGCATCCACGCCGCGATCGAGATCGGCGGCGCCGCCTTCGTCTTCCTGATCGGCCTCACGTTGCTCACAGCGAGCCTGCAGGCGTAGCAACGGCGGTCAGAGCGTGCCGCCGCGCTCGTCCTCGATATGCGCCCTGACGATCTCGTCGAAGCCGGTCTCGGCCCTGAACCCGAGCGCGCGGGCTCGTTCGGCCGTAAACCGCGTCGGCCAATTGCGCACGATCGCCCAGACCGTCTCGTCGCGCCGCTCGCGGATCAGCCCAACCGCCTTTGTCCCGGCGATACGCTCGAGCGCGTCGATCTGTTCGCCGACCGTGCAGGCGACGCCCGGCATGGTGAGGTTGCGCCGCGGCCCGACCGCCTCGCCGTCGAGCCCGGCCGCGTGTAGCAGGAAACCCACCGCCGCGCGCGGGCTGGCATGGGTGTGCAGCACCGAGCGCGGCACCGGCAGCACCGTCTCGCGGCCGGCGAGCGGTTCGCGAATGATCGCCGAAAAGAACGAGGACGCCGCCTTGTTAGGCTTGCCCGGCCTGACGCAGATGGTCGGCAGGCGAAGCCCGATCCCGTCGAGAAAGCCGCGGCGCGAATAGTCGGCCAGCAGCGCCTCGCCGATCAGTTTCTGGGTACCGTAGGAGGTCAGCGGCGTGGGGTGGAAATCGTCGGGGATCGTGTCGGGAAACGGCGCCCCGAACACCGCGATCGAGGAAGAAAACACCAGCCGCGGCGCATGGCCGGCATGGCGGATCGCCTCGAACAGGGCGCGCGTGCCGTCAAGATTGACCCGATAACCCTTGTCGAAATCGGCTTCGGCCTCCGCCGACACGACGCCGGCGAGATGAAACACCACGTCCGGTTTCGCCGCGACCAGCCTGTCGGCCTCTCCGGGCGCGGCAAGGTCGCCGATATGGGTCGAGACCGTGGCCCCGTTCATCGCCGGCGCGTCGGCGCCGACGATGTCGTGCAGGTCGAGCGCGGCGAGCCGCCTGCCGTTGAGCCCCCCGTCGCGCGCGAGCCGGGCGACGAGCTTGCGTCCGATCATCCCGGCCGCGCCCGTCACCAGGACCCGCATGCTCATTTGCGTCGCTGCGCGCGGCCGCGCAGCCAGAACACCAGAAAGAACGCCACCACGAAGGCCACCGCGATGGCCCCGGCGGCAAGCGGCGAGCTCTCGCCGACCGCGAGCATGATCGTGGGCATGTAGAAGGCGACCAGGCCAAAGCCGACCAGGATGATCGCGGCCGCGATCGCCGCGTTGCGGGTCCGGGCGTCCATCACAGCGTCCACCCGCCATCGACCGGGATCGCCGTGCCGGTGGTGAAGGCCGATTCGTCGGCGGCCAGATAAAGCGCGAGCGCGGCGATTTCGGCGGCTTCGCCGACCCGGCCCATCGGCTGGCGCGACACGAACATTTCCATCGCCTTGTCGGTCCCCCCGACGGATTGGCCGAGTTCCTCCACCCGCGCCTCCCAGGACGGTGAACGCACCGTGCCGGGGCAGATCGCGTTGCAACGCACACCCTGGCGGATGAAATCGACCGCGACCGACTTGGTCAGGCCGATCACCGCCGCCTTGGTCGCGCCATAGGCGTAGCGGTTGGGAGCGCCCTTCAGCGACGAGGCGCCGGAGGACAGATTGATGATCGAGGCCGAGTTCCCGGTCTCCCCGGCGCGCCGGAGCATGCCGGGCAGGAAAGCCGCGATCATGCGGTGCATGGATTTGACGTTGAGGTCGAAGGAGAAGTCCCAGTCCTTCTCAGAGCAGTCGAGCACGGTGCCGTGATGCACGAAACCGGCGACATTGACCAAAATGTCGATATCGCCGACCTTTTCGGCGTATTTTTCCACCGCCCGCGTCGAACGGACGTCGAGCCTGGCCCGTTTGACCCGCCGCAGATCGTCCAGCTTGTCACGCGCCAGATCGGACGCGTAGACCGTCGCGCCCTCGGCGACGAACGCTTCGGCGATCGCGCGCCCGATCCCCTGCCCCGCCGCGGTGACGACCGCGATCTTGCCCTTCAGCCTGCCGGCCATGTTCACCTCTCTTCAATGCGAATGGTTCGTGTGATCGTTGCGTTGGTCGGCGCAATCGCCATATTCGGGCTCAACGGTGGTGTGGCCGATGCCGTGCACGTCCGAAAGCCGCGCCTTGATGCGCGCGATCGCCTCGCCGGCCGCCATCCCGCCGTCCAGACTGGCATGCAGGGTCGCCATGGTGCGGCGGCCGTCCATCGACCACACATGCATGTGATGGATGTCGCGCACGCCGGCGACATGGGTTTCCAGATCGCGCGCGATGGCGTCGCGGTCGAGGCGCGTTGGCGCGCCTTCCAGAAGCACATGGCCCGAATCGCGGATCAGCGCCCAGGCGCTGCGGAAAAGCAGCACCGCCACCAACACCGACAGGATCGGGTCGATCGGATACCAGCCCGTGGCCAGAATGATGAGCGCGGCGGCGATCGCGGCGACGGAGCCGAGAAGGTCGCCCAGCACGTGGAGAATGGCGCCGCGCATGTTGAGGTCGTCGCGCGACCCACCGTGCAGGACGAAGAAGGCGACAATATTGACCAGCAGGCCGGCAAGGCCGACGACAAGCATCGGACCGCCCAGCACCGGCGACGGCGTCGAAAACCGCTCCCACGCCTCGTAGACGATCCACAACGCGATCACGAACACCGTCAGGCCGTTGGTGTAGGCAACCAGCGTCTTGATGCGGTCGTAGCCGTAGGTCAGGCGCTCGTTGGCGCGGCGTTCGGCGAGATGGAAGGCATACCAGCCGAGCGACAGCGCGACCGTATCGGTCAGCATGTGGCCCGCATCGGCCAGCAGCGCCAGCGACCCGGTCAAAAGTCCGCCGGCCGCCTCCACGATCATGAAACCGCCGGTCAGGAGCGCGGCGATCAGCATGCGCGTCTTGTTGCCGGAGCCATGGTCGTGCCCGTGATCGTGACTGTGATCGTGGCTGTGATCGTGGCTGTGGTCGTGCCCCATGACCGAAGACCTACTCCTTGATCGCGTCGCGGCATGCCTCGAGCCGGCGCCGCTGTCGTCCTTCACCGTCGAAATTGGCCGGGTCGAGCCAGGCCTCGAAGGCCCGTTTCAGCGCCGGCCATTCCGAGTCGATCATCGCATACCATGCCGTGTCGCGGTTTTCGCCCTTCACGACCATATGCTGGCGGAAAACCCCTTCGAACGAAAACCCGAACCGTTCCGCCGCGCGCTTGGACGGCGCGTTGCGGTCGTTGCATTTCCATTCGAAGCGCCGATAACCGAGCGCGTCGAACGCATGGGCGGCGAACAGATAGAGCGCCTCGGTGGCGGCCGGCGTGCGCGCGATCGCCGGCCCCCAATAGATGTTGCCGATCTCGATCACCCCGTTCGCCGCGTCGATGCGCATCAACGTCTGGCGTCCGCACACCGTCCCGCTGCGGCGGTCGATGACGGCGAAGAACAACGGGTCCGCGCTCGCCGCCGCCTTGTCGAGCCAGGGCTGGAAGTCGGCCCGGCTTGCCGGCGGAAACTCGGGCAGCCACCGGAACCGCTCCGGCGCATCGGCAACGGTCGAGGCCGCATAGAGCCCGTCGCCGTGGCGTGCCGGGTCGAGCGGTTCGAGCCGCACGAAACGCCCTTCCATGGCCGTATGGTGCGGCCGCGGCCGCCCGGTCCAGTTTGCAAGCTCCTCACCCACCTCAATGCTCCTGCCGTTTGACTTTTGCCGCCGGAGGCTCACAAAAGTCGCGCAGAACGGAAAGGACCACAAGGATACGCCGCATGCTCCACACGATTCCGGCCTTCGACCGCATCGGCGAGGAAAACGCCTTCGCCGTGCTCGCGCGGGCCACCAAGCTTGCCGAACAGGGGCGCGACATCATCAATCTGGGCATCGGCCAGCCCGATTTCAGCACGCCCGCCCACATCGTCGAGGCCGCCGTCAAGGCGCTGCGCGACGGCCATCACGGCTACACCCCCGCCAACGGCCTGATCGCCACCCGCGAGGCCGTCGTGCGCCGCACGCTGGCCACCACCGGCGTCGAGGTTTCGCCTGAGTCTGTGATGATCATGCCGGGCGGCAAGCCGACCATGTTCGCGGCGATCCTGATGTTCGGCGAACCGGGTGCGGACATCCTCTATCCCGATCCCGGTTTTCCGATCTACCGCTCGATGATCGAGTTCACCGGCGCCACGCCCGTTCCCGTGCCGATGCGCGAGGAAAACGGCTTCGCCTTCTCCGCCGAGGAAACGCTGGCGCTGATCACGCCGCGAACCAGGCTTTTGGTGCTCAACTCGCCCGCCAATCCGACCGGCGGCGTCACGCCGCGCGCCGAGATCGAAAAACTGGTCGCCGGCCTTGCCGCGTTTCCCGATGTCGCCCTGCTGTCGGACGAGATCTACGACGTGATGACCTATGACGGCGAGCGGCACTCTTCGCTGCTCGGCTTTGCCGAAATCCGCGACCGGCTGATCGTGCTCAACGGCTGGTCCAAGACCTGGGCCATGACCGGCTGGCGCATGGGCTGGTCGATCTGGCCGGAGCGGCTCTACGACAAGGTGCGCAAGCTCGCCGTCAATTGCTGGTCCTGCGTCAACGCGCCGAGCCAATATGCCGGCATCGCGGCGATTGACGGGCCGCAGGACGAGGTCGAGACCATGCTGCGCGCCTTCGATCGCCGCCGCAAAGTGATCGTGGAAGGGCTGAACGGCCTGCCCGGCATCTCCTGCGTGACGCCAAAGGGCGCTTTCTATGCCTATCCGAACGTGCGCGACACCGGCTTGCCGGCCAAGAAAATGGCGGCCGCGCTTCTCGACGAGGCCGGCGTGGCGACGATCGGCGGGCCGGATTTCGGCGTGCTCGGCGAAGGCTATCTGCGCCTGTCCTACGCCAATTCGGAAGAAAACATCCTGCGCGCGATCGAGCGTATGGAGGCGTTCTTGACCCGCTGATCCACAACAGCCGGGATCAACACCGCCCTCACCGCCGGGCGCGTGGGGCAATCGGGAGGAAGCATGCTCTACGCCATACTCGCCTATCACGAAGAACAGGCCGTTTCCGCGCTGTCGCCCGACGAGGACGCCGCGCTGATGGCGGGCCTGATGAGGGTTCACGACAAGATCGACCGGCAAAACCGGCTCGGGCCGGCGGCCCGGCTCGATGGGACCGGCACCGCCGTCACCCTGCGCGGGCCCGGCGAACCGATGGTAATCGACGGTCCCTTCGCCGAGACCAAGGAGCAGTTGCTCGGCTTCTACGTGCTGGAATGCGACACGCTGGACGCCGCGGTCGCGGCCGCCCGCGACCTGCAGCGCGTCAACAGGTCGGCCGTCTACGAGATCCGTCCGATCACGCTCTACCTGCCCGGCGCGGCCGTGCAAGACGGCTGAAGGCGGCCCGCCGCGAGGCTCACAGATCGTAGAGATACCAAATCGCCAGACAGGTGGTGGCGGCGATCGACAAATTCATCGGCACGCCGATCTTGAGGAAATCGGCGAAACGGTAATTGCCCGCACCATAGACCAGCGTGTTGGTCTGATAGCCGATCGGGGTGGCGAAACTGGCGCTGGCGCCGATCATCACCGCGATCAGGAAGGGGCGCGCGTCGATGCCGAGCTGGGCGGCGAGCCCGATCGCGATCGGCGCCATCAGCACCGCCACGGCGTTGTTGCTGACCAGTTCGGTGAAGATCGAGGTCAGAATATAGATCGCGGCCAGCGTGACCAGCGGCGGGGAGGCCTCAAGCAGCGGCGTCAGCGCCGAGACGATCAGCATGACCCCGCCGGATTTCTCCAGTCCGGCCCCGACGATCAGCATGGAAAAGATCAGCACCAGGATCGATCCGTCGATCGACCCCCACGCCTCGTCGCTGTCGATGCAGCGCAGCACCAGGATTGCCGCAACGGCGAGCATCGCCAGGATCGCTATGTCCATGACCTGGAAGGCGGCCAGCAGCACCACGGCGGCGAGCGCCAGCACGGCGACCGGCGCCTTGCCGCGCCGATAGGGGCGGCCGCTCGGCCGCGTCACCGAAACCAGCGCCGCGTCCTCGGTCAGCGCATCGAAATTGGCCGGCGGACCTTCCAGAAGCAGCTTGTCGGCCGGGCGCAACATGACGCTTTCCAGGTCGGAACCGGGAATATGGCGGTGCCGGTGCGCGCCGAGCACGCGCACGCCGTAGCGCCGGCCGAGCGACAGGTCGGCGATGCGGCCGCCGGCCGTGCCGCGATGCGGCGCCACCACCGCCTCCACCGCGACCCGTTCGCCGCTGCGCTCCTGCCCGCGGCGCATGCCCACACGCAGCTCGGCCTGCTCGTTGAGTGTCAGGATCTCGGCCGCGGTCGCCGCCACAATCAGCGAATCGCCGCGTTTCATGGTCCGCTCCTGGATGTTCTCGCGGGTGATGTCGTTGCCGCTGCGCAGACCCAATATGCGCAGTCCGGAGCGCTTGAAATCGGCCAGTTGCCCGATCTTCTGCTGTGTGTAGCGGCCCTCGGCCCGCACCGTGACCTCGGACAGGAACTCGGTCTGTCCGGCCGGCGAGGTTTCGCCGCCGACGCGCCGGTCGGGCAAGAGAAAGCGGCCGAGGACGAGCATGACGACCGTGCCGGTCAGCGCCGCCACCAGGCCGACCGGTGTCATCTCGAAGATCGAGAACGGCGCCAGCCCCGACTCGCGCGCCACGCCGTCGACGAGAATGTTGGTCGACGTGCCGATCAGCGTACAGGTGCCGCCGAGAATGGCGGCATAGGAAACCGGGATCAAAAGACGGGTCGCGGCGACGTCGAGCGATCGGGCGAGCCGGAACACGATCGGAATCAGGATCAGCACCACCGGGGTGTTGTTCATGAAGGCCGAGGCCGCGACCGCGCCGAACAAAAGCACGCCGATCGCGGTCGCCGGGCGGCGCGCCGCCTGGCCGATCACCCTGTCGGCGACCATTTCCAGAACGCCGGTGCGCACCAGCGCCCCCGACAGTACGAACATGGCCGCGATCGTCAGCGGCGCCGCGTTGGAAAAGACCTTCGTGGCCTCCTCGGCAGGCGTCAGCCCGAGCAGCAGAAAAGCCGCCGCGCCGGCCACTGCCGTTACCTCCGGCGGATAGCGCTCGATGATGAAGAACACCAGCAGAACGGCCAGAACCGCAAGCGCGACATAGCCTTGATAGCCGTCGATGATCGCTGCCATGGTTAAGGTCTGTCCTCGCTCTCGCTCCCCGTCCGGGGCGGTCTCTCGGCGCGGGCGGCGCCGCGCGCCCTCACGCGCTATCCCGTCCTATCGAAACGTGCAAAGCCGGCCGTGTCCAAGCAATTCCGTTGAAGATGGCGAGGCCTGCGGAACGGTTTTTCTCAACCGCGACCGACGAAGGGCATCTTCGTCGCCATCACGGTCATGAACAGCACATTGGCATCGAGCGGCAGATTGGCCATGTGCAGCACCGAGCGGGCGACATTGTCGACATCCATCACCGCCTCGGGCGCGATCCGGCCATCGGCCTGCGGCACGCCGTCGGCCATCGGCGCGGCCATGTCGGTCAGCGCGTTGCCGATATCGATCTGCCCGCAGGCGATGTCGAAGGGGCGCCCGTCGAGCGCCAGCGTGCGCGTCAGACCGGTGATGGCGTGCTTGGTCGCCGTGTAGGGCACCGAGCCAGGCCGGGGCGCGTGCGCGGAAATCGAACCGTTATTGATGATGCGCCCGCCCATCGGGGCCTGGTGGCGCATCTGCCTGAAGGCGGCCCGCGCGCACAGGAAGGCGCCGGTCAGATTGACCTCGACGACCGCCTTCCACAGATCGACCGGCGTTTCGTCGATCGTCTGGCTCTTGGAGAACATGCCGGCATTGTTGAACAGGAGATCGACCCGTCCGAACCGGGCCGCGACCTGCTCGAACAGATCGTCCACCGCCGCGGGATCAGTGATATCGGCGGGAAACGCAAGCGCCTCGCCGCGCGTGCGCCCGGCTGCGGCGATCGCCTCGTCGAGCAGCGCCCCGCGCCGCCCGACATAGACCGTGTGCCAGCCGTCGCCCGACAGCGCGGCGGCGGCAGCCCGGCCGATTCCCGTTCCCGCTCCGGTGACGATCGCGACCCTGCTTGCATCCATATGCGTTCCTCCGACCCGATGCACTTGGCAGAGGATGGCGCAATGCGCAAGCTGTCTGGGAATAAGGAAGGGCGGCCATTCGCGGCCGCCCGATCTGGACCATGCTTGGGAGGAGGAAAGCTGATCCGACTGGACCAAGCATGCGCTCAACTGGTTAACGAAACCTTAACACGCACCCGCCGCGCGGCGCCGTCTCCGGGCTCCGCACGGCGAAAAAGCCGGTGCGGGCAGGCTACCAGGGCGACCTGCCGGACGGCGCATCGCCCGGCGCGGGCTGCGCGGGAACCGGCTCCTTGGCCGAGGCGACCGTCGCCTCGATATGGTCGACCAGCGCGTCGGGCAGCTTCAACCGCCCGGCCAGCATGTCGAGATAACCGCGCTCGGCGCGGGTATGCGGCTCGATCGCCAGCCGCGACGCGGTGTAGAGTTCCACCCGCTGCGCCTCGGTGCGGGCCTCAGCGACCAGCGCATCGAGGTCGACCGGCCGTTCCAGCTCCGAAACCAGGAACGATTCGGCTTCCGCGCCGATGCCGGACAGCGTGAGCCGGTCGGCAATCTTGCCGCGCTCCTCATCGTCGATATGGCCGTCGGCACGGGCGGCCGCGATCATCGCGCGCACCAGGGTGAGTGCAAACTCGGTTTCGCCCTGCGGAGCGCTTTCCGGCCGGAACTCGCTGTCGGACGGTGGCGCCAGAAGCTCGGGTTCGGCCGCGGCCGGGTCGGAACCCGGCGCGTCGCCGGCGCGATAGTTCTGATAGGCCTTGTAGGCGAGACCGGCAACGGCGGCGAGGCCGCCGACCTTCAGCGCGGTGCCGGTGACCGCGCGTCCGGTGCCGGTGCCCAGCAGCACCGCGACCAGCGCGCCGGTTGCCAGCGGGTTGTCCTTGGCCAATTGCGTCGCCTGGCCCGCCTTGTCGCGGAGTGTTGAGTCCGTGCCCGGAACTTTCGAGCCGAGCAGATCATCGAGCAGCTTCTTGGGATCGAACATAAAACCTCCGCGATTGGGCGTTCGGGCATGCTTTAGCTAGGATCGCGGCCGTGACATTGCAATGACGGGCGTCAGTCATGACCGTCCGTCCGCTGCCCGAGATGCGGGGCCAGGCCGCGGCGCGCGGCAAGGTCGACCTGGCGTTGGCGCTCGGCATAACGGGCGCGGTCGGCGGCCGAGCGCGCGCCGGCGCAATGCGGACACGACACGCCCTCGACGAAATGCGGCGAAGCCCTGTCCCGGCCCGTCAACGGGTGGCGGCAGGCCCGGCACAGCGAGGCCTCGCCCCGCATGAGCCCGTGCCCGACCGAAACCCGCTCGTCGAAGACGAAACACTCGCCGCGCCAGCGGCTCGTCTCGGCCGGTATTTCCTCCAGATATTTCAAGATTCCGCCCTTGAGGTGGAAGACCTCCTCGACGCCGATCGATTTCATGTAGGCGGTCGCCTTCTCGCAGCGGATGCCGCCGGTGCAGAACATCGCCACCTTGCGGCCGCGAAAGGCCTCGCGATGCGCCTCGGCCCAAGCCGGAAAGTCACGAAAACGCCGGGTTTGCGGATCGAGCGCATGCGCGAAGCTGCCCAGCCTCACCTCGTAATCGTTGCGGGTGTCGATCACCACCGTATCGGGATCGTCGATCAGACGGTTCCATTGCGCCGGCTCGACATAGGTTCCCGCCTCCGCCACCGGATCGACCCCGTCGACGCCCATGGTGACGATTTCGCGTTTCAGCCGCACCTTCATGCGCAGGAACGGCATCGTGGCGGCGCGGCTGAACTTGAGCTCGAGATCGCCGAGCCCCGCCTCCCGCTCCAGATAGGCAAGCAGCGTGTCGATCCCGGCATCCGGGCCGGCGACGGTGCCGTTAATGCCCTCCGACGCCAGGATCAGCGTGCCCCTGATGCCCTGGCTCTCACACAGCGCAGCCAATGGCCGGCGCAGCGCCTCGGGTCGCGCCAGCCGGCGAAAGCCATAGAGCGCGGCGATCTTGACGGGATCCGGAACCGTGGGCGAATTCATGGTGGATGTCGCCTATCCGCTTGGCGGCGAAAGCGCAAGCGGCCCGAAAAACCCGCGCCGTTTCAGCCCCTTCGGCACAAGCGCACCGCCGGGACCGGCGACGCCGGCCCGGTTTTCGATCCACCTGCGCAGTCCTGCCCGCATCATCGCCGGTATTGATTGCGGAGGTTGCCACCATGTTCAGCCCGGAAATTATCCAGTCGATCAGCGCCGCGGCGGCGCGCCACGCCCTCGCACCGGCAGTGCTGCTCGCCGTCGCCGACGTCGAAAGCGCCGGCAAACCCTTCGCCTCGGTCGCCGGCCGGCGCGAACCGGTGATCCGTTTCGAGGGCCATTATTTCGACCGTCGCCTCAAGGGCGCGCAACGCGCCCGGGCGCGCGCCGCCGGCCTCGCCTCGCCCGAGCCCGGCCGCGTCGCCAACCCGCGCACCCAGGCCGCGCGCTGGGCGTTGCTGGACCGGGCCTGCGCCATCGATCGCAAGGCGGCGCTGGAATCGGTGTCCTGGGGCATCGGCCAAGTCATGGGCGCGCACTGGAGCTGGCTCGGCTACGCAAGCGTGGAAGCGATGGTGGAGGAGGCCCGCTCCGGCGTCGCGGGTCAGATCGCGATCATGCTGCGTTACATCGAAAAGGCAGGTTTGACGGCCGCGCTCAGGCGCCGCGACTGGGCCGCCTTCGCCAGGGGGTATAACGGGCCCGGCTATCGCAAATATGGCTATGACCGCAAGATCGCCCGCGCCGTCGCCAGATACCAAGCGGTGGGCACCGCCGCGGCAGCGCCGGCTTCCGCTATCGACGCCGGTGCCGCCACGGTGCCGGTCACCCGCGGCGCGACCGGCGCGCGCGTGCGCAGCCTGCAGGCACGCCTGACGGCTGCGGGTCACGCCGTCGACCAGGACGGCGTATTCGGGCCGGCGACCGAGCGGGCGCTGCGCGCCTTCCAGCGCCGCAACGGCCTGCGGGCCGACGGCATAGCCGGGCCGAAGACATGGCGGGCCCTCGCCGACGATGCGCAGGAGGCGAACAAAAGCCTGATCTGGCAGCGGCTGCTCGCGGCCCTGCGGCGCGCGCTGTCGCACTGGTGATTTCGGGCACGCGCGGCTTCTGATTACAGGGACGATCGGCTATACCCGCCTCCAGAACGGTTCACGAAAGGCGCCGCCGCGACCATGCCCCAAAAAACCGACAAGCTCCTGCCCATCCTCGCCGGTCAGCCGGTGATCCCCGTCCTGAAGATCGACCGCGCCGCCGACGCCGCGCCGCTGGCGCGAGCCCTGGCCAAGGGCGGCCTGCCGGCGATTGAGATCACCTTGCGCACCCGCGAGGCGATCGACGCGATCCGCATCGCCGCCGCCGAGGTGCCCGAGGCGGTGGTCGGCGCCGGCACGATCCTCAACGCGCGCCAGTTCGACCAGGCCGTGCGCGCCGGCGCCCGTTTCATCGTCAGTCCCGGCACGACCCAGGAACTGCTCGATGCCGCACGCTCCACCGACGTGCCGCTCTTGCCGGGCGCAACGACGCCGAGCGAGATCATGGCCGCGACCGAGGAAGGCTATTCGATCCTAAAATTCTTTCCCGCCGAGCAATCGGGTGGCACCGCCTTTCTCAAAGCCCTGTCGGCGCCGCTCGCCAGCACCCGCTTTTGCCCGACAGGCGGCGTGACGCCCGCCAACGCGCCGGCCTATTTGTCCTTGCCGAACGTGATCTGCGTGGGGGGCTCGTGGATCGTGCCCGATACGCTCCTGCAAGCGGGAGACTGGGACGGGATCGAGGCGTTGGCGCGCGATGCGGCCGCGCTGTCAAAAGCCTGAGAAAACCGGATCGGCAAGGCGCCGCGGGGCGCACGCGTTGCCGTCTGGCGCCGTCATCTTTCGCAGGAATCGTTTGACCCTCCGGTCTTTCGCAGCCTGGAGGGCGTGCGCCCTGCCGGAACAGGACATGCCGACAGTCGAACGAGTTCGGGCAAAGACGCCCCGGCCAAGGCGGCAGAGCGCATGTGCGCCGGCGGCCGCGCTACTCGCTTTCGAAGCGCGCCACCGACAGGAAGGTCACCGCATTGCCGGAGAACCGTGCCGGATCGGGTTCAGCGGGCGCGGTTTCGAAACCGCCCGTGTAGACCTGCGTCGGCGCGATGCGGATCGCGTTGTGCGCCAATGACGGCGTCTTGGCGCTGGCGATCGAACGCGTCGCCCGACCGGCGGTCTCCAGCGCCCAGCGCGCCTTGATCTCCTCGACCGGCAACGTCACCGACCTGCGGTCGCCCTTCGCGTCCGAGGGGCCGGGCTTAGCGCCCTTGTCGGTGGTCTTCACCCGCGTGTCGATCACCGCCTCGGCGTCGCGATAGCCGGTGCTGGCCAGAAGCAGGGCGCGCTGCGTGTCCTTCGGCGCGGCGAGCCGTCCGCCCTTCGTCGGGGCGGTGCCGGTGGCGCCGGTGATTTCCTCGCGCAGCCGGTCGTTCGGGCGCGGGCGCGGCAGGGCGGCGACGATTTCCTTGACCGGGCCGTCGCCGGGCCGGAATTCGGGAACCGGAGCGAAGGCGGCCAGCACGATCTCGCGCTGTTCGGCATCCCTCCTTTCGTCGTCGGCCACCAGACGGCGCGACTTTTCGATAATGCCGGCGATCGCCGATTTGCGGATTTCGGCGGCTGCGTCCGCGGCGCCGGCCGGCTCGTTTCCGGCCGCGGCAAGCGCGATCGCCTCGCGGGCGCCCGGTCGGGTCGCCGGCAGCGGCACGCCGTAGGCGAGCACGGTCTCCTGGCCCGTTTCGGTTTCGTTGGCGCTGTCTTCGGCTGCGAGCGCGAGCCCTGTTCCCACATCCGCCTTCGGCCTGGGCGCGAAAGCCGGCAGCGGCACGCTGCGCTCGGGCAAGGCGGCCAGGATCGTCTCAGGCGTGTCGACCCGGGGCGGTTCCTCGGCCTTCGGCGCCGGCGCGGAAGCCACCGCGACGCCCGGCAGTTCGCCCGCGGGCCTGGGCTTGGGCGCCGCCCTGGGGACGGTCTGTCCGCGCCGCATCGGCTCCTGCGAGATCGCGTTGTTGTCTTCTTCCTCGTCGGCCCCGCCGCCGAACAGATTGGCCAGAAGGCCGCCGCCGGAAGACTTGGTCGCGGACCCCGTATCCCTGTCATCGCTGCGTGCGACCTGAACGGTGCCGCCGCCGCTCTTGCGTGACTTGTAGGCGGCGAGCGCCTGATTGTATCCGGGCAGCGGCTTGCCGTCGGTCGGCACGTGCAGGGTCTTGCCGTTGGGGAACACGGACGCCAGTTCGCGCCGGCTCATGCGCGGCCAGTGCCGGACGCTGCCGGTGTCGAAATGGACGAACGGAGACCCGGAGCGCGGATAATAGCCGACCCCGCCGCCACCCGTATGCAAGCCGGCATTGCGCAGCTTTTTCAGCGGCACGCCGGGAATATAGAAATCCAGCGCCTTGCCGAGCATATGCTGGCTTTTCTTGGCGACGCCGCGGCCGCGCTTGCGCAGCATGGAGTTGGTGGACGGTGAACGATAGCCCGACACGACGTGGATATAGTCGCGCCCACCGACCTTCTGGTAGGCTTCCCAGACGATGTCGAGCAGGCGGGGATCCATCTTCGTCGGCTCGTTGCGCCGCCAGTCGCGCAGGAAGCGGTTGATCTTGTTCAGCCCCGAGGACAGGTAGCGCCCATTGCGCTTATAGGTGATCTCGGCGCGTTCCTTGGTATGGATGAAATAGAGCTTCAACGTGCGCGTTTCCGCGCGCGCCTCGGCCGTCGTCAGCATGACGCATGCCGCCAGCAGCAAAACCGCCATGTGGACGGGACGGAAAAGCGCGCTCGTTCGCCATCCGCCGATGGAAGAAGTCTGGTCGTTCAAATCAAGAGGCCTTGTGGCTTTGAAGTGTCCCCGGAAGACCGACAGACGCATTCCGGTGCGTCCGCACTATCATCCCTAATGGTTAATCGACGCTTATTGAAGATCAAATGCGGTGAGACGATGGCAGAAATCCGGCAAAGCCCCCTTGACCGAGGTCAAGGTAAACCAAAGATTTATCGCGCCTTGCCGATCGGGCGGCCTCAACCGGCCGCATGTTCGCCGCGTCCTGCGTCGGGATCGATGCCATATTCCTTGAGCTTGCGATAGAGTGTCGACCGCCCGATCCCCAGCCGTCTGGCGACCTCGCTCATTTGTCCGGAATAATGCTCGATGGCAAACGCGATCGCCTCGCGCTCGATCACGGCGAGCGAGCGCACATTGCCGCGCTCGTCGAAAAGCGCGAGCGTGCCGGCTCCCGCCCGGTCTTTGGCGTCGATCCCGATCACCAGGTCGGCGCGCGCCGGATCGACCTCCAGGCTGGGCGGGCTTTCCAGATAGAGCCCGCGTTCCTTGACCGGATCGATCGTGCCGACCTGCGCGCGGATCTGCGGAAATTCCTCCGAGGTCAGCGTTGCCCCTTCGCTCAGCACCACCGCGCGAAAGATCGCGTTTTCGAGCTGGCGGATATTTCCGGGCCAGTCATAGGCTTTCAGAACCGCCATCGCCTCGCCCGAGATGCCGGTGACGCGGCCACCGGTCTCCGCGCCGCTGAAACGGTTGATGAACAGGCTCACCAGGTCGTCCAGATCCTCGCGCCGGTCGCGCAGCGGCGGCACGTAGATCGGGAAGACGTTGAGCCGGTAGAAGAGATCCTCGCGAAAGAAACCGTCCTTGACGCGCTGCAGCAGATCGCGATGGGTGGCCGAGATCAGGCGGATATCGACCTTGACCGCCGCCCGCCCGCCGACCGGGTCGACTTCGCCTTCCTGGACCGCGCGCAGCAACTTGACCTGGACGTCGAGCGGCAGGTCGCCGATCTCGTCGAGAAACAGCGTGCCGCCGCTGGCCTCGACGAACTTGCCGGCATGTTTGTCCTGGGCACCGGTGAAGGAGCCCTTCTCATGACCGAACAGGATGCTTTCGACCAGATTTTCGGGGATCGCGCCGCAATTCACCGTCACGAAGGGTTTCGAACGGCGCGGACTGGCGCCACGGATCGCGCGCGCGATCACCTCTTTGCCGACGCCCGACTCGCCTTCGATCAGGATCGGGATGCTGGAGGCGGCCGCCTTTTCCGCCAGCCGCACGACCCGGTCCATCGACGGGCTGCGGGTGACGAGATCCTTGATCGCCAGCGTCTCGATATGGGCCGGGCGCGAGACGCGCTCGTTCCCCCCCAGCGCCTTGACCTTGAGCGCGTTGGCGATCGCGACGCGAAGCCGGTCCGGCGACACCGGCTTGACGACGAAGTCGAACGCGCCGGCACGCATCGCCGAGACCACCGTCTCGATGCCGGCCTGGGCGGTCTGGACGATCACCGGCAGATCGATGCCGACCGCCCGCATGGCCGCAAGCACGGCGAGCCCGTCCATGTCGGGCATGGCCAGGTCGAGGATGACCCCTCCGGTTCCCTGCCCCTTGGGTCCGGTCAGGTGCGCCATCGCCGCCTTGCCGCCGTCGACGGTGACGCAGGCGTGGCCGGCTCGGCTCACCGCGGCTTCCAGAAGCCGCCTTTGCACGGGATCGTCATCGACGATCAGGATGGTGTCTGTCATGGTGGCGCTGGACAAAGCCGTCCTCGCTGGAAATTGGTCACTGGATCATACTGGCACACCCATCTAAATAGGGGCTCAACAAAGCCGGTGAACAAATCCTTTCCCCGACCGCAGACGCCGAACCAGCCCGTAAGGATCAAGGCATGAGCGCTCCGACCGCGACGCAGACCACCGCGACCTCCGCGCGACCCGAGGCCACGACGCGACTGGGCGACCTGCCCGAATGGAACCTCGCCGACCTCTACCCGGCGATGGACTCCAAGGAACTGGCGCACGATCTCGAACGCGCCAAGGCCGACGCGCAGGCTTTCGAGGCCGACTGGCGCGGCAAGCTCGCCGCCGAGGCCGACAAGAAGCAGGAATCGCGGCTGGGCGCGGCGATGGAAACCTACGAGGCGCTCGAGGAGCTGATCGGGCGCATCGTCTCCTACGCCAGCCTGATCTATGCCGGCGACACCAGCGATCCGAAACGGGCCAAGCTTTACGGCGACATCCAGGAGCGCATGACCGACGCCAGCGCCCATCTGCTGTTCTTTCCGCTCGAGCTCAACACGATCGACGAGGACGCCATCAACGCCGCGCTCGATGCCGCGCCCGCCTTCGGGCATTACCGGCCCTGGATCGTCGACCTGAGAAAGGACAAGCCCTTTCAGCTCGAAGACCGGATCGAGCAGCTTTTCCACGAAAAATCGGTCACCGGACGCGGCGCCTGGAACCGGCTGTTCGACGAGACCATGACCGCGCTGCGGTTTACGGTCGAGGGCGAGGAACTGCCGCTCGAGCCGACGCTGAACCTGCTGCAGGATCCCGACGGGGCCAAGCGCAAGGCCGCCGCCGATGCGCTGGCCAAGACGTTTCAGGCCAATCTGCGGGTCTTCACGCTAATCACCAACACGCTGGCCAAGGACAAGGAGATTTCCGACCGCTGGCGCGGTTTTGAGGACATCGCCGATTCGCGCCACCTGGCCAATCGCGTCGAACGCGAGGTGGTGGACGCGCTCGCGGCCGCGGTCGAGGCCGCCTATCCGCGATTGTCGCACCGCTATTACACGCTCAAGGCGCGCTGGCTGGGCGTGGACGCGCTCAACCACTGGGACCGCAACGCGCCCCTGCCCGAAGCGCCGCAGGCCGTGATCGGCTGGGATGAGGCGAAGGACACCGTGCTTTCGGCCTATCGCGGTTTCGCGCCGGAAATGGCCGATATCGCCGCCCGGTTCTTCGACAAACGCTGGATCGACGCGCCGGTACGCCCGGGCAAGGCGCCGGGCGCCTTCGCGCATCCGACCGTTCCCTCCGTTCATCCCTACGTGCTTTTGAACTATATGGGCAAGCCGCGCGACGTCATGACGCTCGCCCACGAACTCGGGCACGGCGTCCACCAGGTCCTGGCCGGCCGGCAGGGGGCGCTGATGGCCTCGACCCCGCTGACGCTCGCCGAGACGGCGTCGGTGTTCGGCGAGATGCTCACGTTCCGCTCGCTGCTGGACAAGACCACCGACCGGCGCGAACGCAAGGCCATGCTCGCCCAGAAGGTCGAGGACATGATCAACACGGTCGTGCGCCAGATCGCCTTCTATGCCTTCGAGCGCAGGGTCCATGCCGAACGCCGCAAGGGCGAGCTAACCTCGGACCGGCTCGGCGAGTTCTGGCTCGAGGTGCAGCGCGAAAGCCTCGGTCCCGCGATCCGGCTGCGCGAGGGCTACGAGGTGTTCTGGAGCTATATCCCGCATTTCATCCATGCGCCGTTCTACGTCTACGCCTACGCCTTCGGCGACTGTCTGGTGAACTCGCTGTTCGCCGTCTACCAGAACGCCGAAAGCGGCTTTCAGGAGAAATATTTCGACATGCTGAAGGCTGGCGGCACCAAGCATCATTCCGAACTGCTCGCCCCTTTCGGGCTCGACGCGGCCGACCCGGCCTTCTGGGACAAGGGCCTGTCGGTGATCGAAGGGCTGATCGACGAGCTCGAGGCCATGGAAGGCTGACCGGGTGAGCCGCCGCGCGCAGCCCGCCCACACTCCCTACGACGGCACGGCGACACCGTTCACCATCGGCCTGAAGCCGCTCGATCTCGTCCGCTGGCTCGAGATCGACGGCGACTACGAGGCCTATCTCGCCGAAAAGCGCCGGCTGTTCGACACGGCGCCCGCCACGGTCTTTGCCGAAGAGCCCGAAACCCGCGCCGCCCAGCACGAGGTGCTCGCTCTGGTGCGCGACGGGCTTGCCGCCGGCTTTCCGGCACTGTTTCCCGGAACGCGGCAATGGGAGGCGGCGCTCGCGGCCATGGAGCGCGAGAGCGATACCGACGCCCCGCCCCTTAAGACCGCCTCGCTCCTGGTCCAGGAAGATCTCGTCCTGATGCGCAAGGGCGAGGCCGGATGGCGGCTCGCCGCGGCGTCGCTGTGCTTTCCCTCATCGTGGACGCTGACGGAAAAGTTCGGCCGGCCGATCGAGGACATTCACGCCACCGTTCCCGGTTTCGGGCGCGGGACGCGCACGGCCGGGCTGATCAACCGCATTTTCGACAATCTCAAGGTCGAGCAGCCGGTCGAGCGGCTGAACTGGTCGCTTCAGGACGACGACGACCTCCACAAGCCACTGTCGAAGACCACGCGCGACGCACGGCGCGAGCGCGAAGCAGCGCACTCAACCGGCGACGACCCGCTGCTGCGCAGTTTCATCCGCGTCGAACGCCAGACGCTGCGAAAACTGCCCGTCTCCGGCGACATCCTGTTCACGATCCGCATCTTTCTCGATCCGATGCGCATCCTGGCCGCGCATCCCGACCGCGCCGCCCTGGCGGGCTCGCTTGCCGCCCAGCTCGCCGCGCTCGATGCCGCGCAACTGGCCTACAAGGGGCTTGCCGCCGACCGCGAGCGGCTGGTCGCGGCGCTCCAGAAGCTGGCGGCGGCCTGACGCACACGCCGACCGCCTTCACACGCATGCCAGGTCACCCCGCCTGATGCCCCCGGCGGACCGGAGGGCTGCCTTTCAAAGTACCGAAGCGGCCTTCGGGGATCAGTCCGGCACGTGCCGGACCGCCCCCTTGGAGGCGCTAGTCGTCAGCGCGGCATAGGCCTTGAGCGCGGTGGTCACCTTGCGCTTGCGCGGTGCGGCCGGCTTCCAGGCCTCCGCGCCCCTGGCCTCCATCGCCGCACGGCGACGCCCCAGTTCCTCGTCCGGGACGGCGACATTGACCGTGCGATTGGGAATGTCGATCTCGATCGTGTCGCCGGCCTCCACCAGCGCGATCGCACCGCCCTCGGCGGCTTCCGGCGAGGCATGGCCGATCGAAAGGCCGGACGTGGCACCGGAAAAGCGCCCGTCGGTGATGAGCGCGCAGACCTTGCCGAGCCCCTTCGACTTCAGATAGCTGGTCGGATAGAGCATTTCCTGCATGCCGGGTCCGCCGCGCGGCCCCTCGTAGCGGATCACCACCACGTCGCCAGGCTTGACCTCGTTGGAGAGGATGCCCTTCACCGCCGCGTCCTGGCTTTCGAAGATCACCGCCGGCCCGGAGAAAGTCAGGATCGACTCGTCGACGCCGGCGGTCTTCACGACGCAGCCTTCGAGCGCGATATTGCCCTTCAAGACCGCCAGACCGCCATCCTTGGAGAACGAATGTTCGGCCGAGCGGATGGCGCCGCTTTCGCGATCCAGGTCGAGTTCGTCCCAGCGGCGATCCTGGCTGAAGGCGGTTTGGGTCGGCACCCCGCCCGGCGCGGCGCGGTAGAAATCGCGCACGGTTTCGGCCTCGGTGCGCACCACGTCCCAGCGGTCCAGCGCGTCGGCAAGCGAAACCGAATGCACCGTCGGCAGGTCGGTCTTGAGCAGTCCCGCCCGATCGAGCTCGCCCAGGATCGCCATGATGCCGCCGGCCCGGTGCACGTCCTCCATATGGACGTCGCTCTTGCTCGGCGCGACCTTGCACAGCACCGGCACCCGGCGCGACAGGGCGTCGATGTCGTCAAGGTCGAAATCGATCTCGCCTTCCAGCGCGGCAGCCAGGATATGCAGCACCGTGTTGGTGGACCCGCCCATGGCGACATCGAGCGTCATGGCGTTTTCGAAGGCCTCCTTGCAGGCGATGGTGCGCGGCAGCGCCGTCTCGTCGTCCTGCTCGTAATAGCGGCGCGCGAGATCGACGATCAGATGGCCGGCCTCCACGAACAGGCGCTTGCGGTCGGCATGGGTGGCGAGCGTGGAGCCGTTGCCGGGCAAGGACAGGCCGAGCGCCTCGGTCAGGCAGTTCATCGAATTGGCGGTGAACATGCCCGAGCACGAGCCGCAGGTCGGGCACGCCGAGCGCTCAATGGCCTGCACGTCCTGGTCCGAAACGCTGTCGTCGGCGGCCGCGACCATCGCGTCGGCGAGGTCGAGCGCCATGGTCTTGTCGTTGAGGACGACCTTGCCGGCCTCCATCGGGCCGCCCGAAACGAACACGCACGGGATGTTCAGCCGCATGGCCGCCATCAGCATGCCGGGCGTGATCTTGTCGCAATTGGAAATGCACACCATGGCATCCGCGCAATGCGCGTTGACCATGTATTCAACGGAATCGGCGATGATCTCGCGCGACGGCAGCGAATAGAGCATGCCGTCATGGCCCATCGCGATGCCGTCGTCGACGGCGATCGTGTTGAACTCCTTGGCCACACCGCCGGCGCTCTCGATCTCGCGCGCGACGAGCTGGCCGAGGTCCTTCAGGTGCACGTGACCGGGCACGAACTGGGTGAAGGAGTTGACGACCGCGATGATCGGCTTGCCGAAATCGCCGTCCTTCATGCCCGTGGCGCGCCACAGACCGCGGGCGCCGGCCATGTTGCGGCCATGAGTGGTTGTGCGGGAACGATAGGCTGGCATGAGACTGTCCTGCGGTTGTGGGCCTGCGGGCCGTGCGGTCCCTGGGGGCGGGACCGACGGAGCCGCTTTGTTCGTCCCTATCACATAGCGTCCTTTTCGCGGCTTCGAAACCCGCGCTCGCCCTTCGGCGCGTTTTCGCTTTATTGTGACAGGGCTTTGTGATTTAGCCGCGAACCGGAACAACTGGCAATCGGAAAGGAGCCTGTCCGCATGGCCGACAGGGACTGGCCCATCCACGGCGACATCACCGGACCGATCGTCATGATCGGTTTCGGTTCCATCGGCCGCGGCTCGCTGCCGCTGATCGAACGCCATTTCCGCTTCGACAAATCGCGCATGGTGGTGATCGATCCGCGCGACGACGACCGCGCGCTGCTCGACGAACGCGGCATCGCCTTCGTCCAGGCGCATGTGACCAAGGACAACTACAAGGAACTGCTGACACCCTATCTGAGCGCCGGAGACGGCCAGGGCTTTTGCGTCAACCTGTCGGTCGACACCTCCTCGCTCGACCTGATGAAATTGTGCCGCAAGCTCGGCGTGCTTTACGTCGACACCGTCGTGGAGCCCTGGCTCGGCTTCTATTTCGACGACAAGGCCGACAACGCCTCGCGCACCAATTACGCGCTGCGCGAGACGGTGCGCCGCGAAAAGCGCAAGCATCCCGGCGGCACCACCGCCCTGTCGTGCTGCGGCGCCAATCCCGGCATGGTCTCGTGGTTCGTCAAGCAGGCGCTGGTCAACCTCGCCGACGATCTGGGGCTCGCCTACACGCGGCCCGGTGCCGACGACCGCCGCGGCTGGGCGAAATTGATGAAAAAGGCCGGCGTGAAGGGCATTCACATCGCCGAGCGCGACACGCAGCGCGCCAAAAACCCGAAACCGATGGGCGTGTTCTGGAACACCTGGTCGGTGGAGGGTTTCGTCTCGGAGGGGCTGCAGCCGGCCGAGCTCGGCTGGGGTACGCACGAGAAGTGGAAACCCAAGAACGCCAGGAGCCACAAAAAGGGCAACCGGGCGGCGATCTACCTGGAACAGCCCGGCGCCAACACCCGCGTGCGCACCTGGTGCCCGACGCCGGGCGCGCAATACGGCTTTCTGGTCACGCATAACGAGGCGATCTCGATCGCCGATTTCTTCACCCTGCGCGATGGCAAGGGCAAGCTCGCCTATCGGCCGACCTGCCACTACGCCTACCACCCCTGCAACGACGCGGTGCTGTCGCTGCATGAGATGTTCGGCGCCGCCGGCAAGGCCCAGCCGGTCCAGCACGTGCTCGACGAAAACGAACTGGTCGACGGCGTCGACGAGCTCGGCGTGCTGCTCTACGGCCACAGGAAGAACGCCTATTGGTTCGGCTCGCGGCTTTCGCTCGATGAGACCCGCAAGCTGGCGCCCTATCAGAACGCGACCGGCCTGCAGGTGACGTCAGCCGTGCTGGCCGGCATGGTCTGGGCGCTCGAAAACCCGCGCGCCGGCATCGTGGAAACCGACGAGATGGACTTCGCGCGTTGCCTGGAGGTGCAAAGACCCTATCTCGGCCCGGTCGAAGGCCACTACACCGACTGGACGCCGCTCGACGGCCGGCCCGGCCTGTTCGCGGAAGACCTCGACGCCAAGGATCCCTGGCAGTTCCGCAATATTCTCGTCAGGTGATCGCAAGGTGGCCGGCCGGTGCCGACGGCCCCGCCCGTCGCATTGTCGCCTTGCTTTTGCCGGCCTGACGCGGCAAGACAGGCGGTGACGATGAGAGGAGCGCCACGATGAAGAAGTCCCCCCTGATCCTGGCTGCGGCCGGCTTGGCCATTTTGGCCGGCTGTCAAACGCAGGGCCCCGGCGGCGGCACCGCGGCGCCCCGTCCGACCGGTTTTCAGGGGACGTGGATCGACGCGACCGGCGGGGTCTCGACCCTGTCGGGCGGTTCGTTCCAGACCGTGGCGCTCGATACCGGCGAACGGCTTTCGGAAGGCCGCTATTTCTCCAGCGGCGCCGACCAGATCACCATGTCCGGCGTGTCCTTGGCCAGAAAACGCCGCGGCCTGCCGGCCGAGATCAGCTTCAACTGCCGCCAGGTCACGACCGACCAGCTCAATTGCACCAGCGCCTCGGGCTCCACCTTCGTGCTCACGCGACGCCTGCCGGCATGACGCAAGGCGGCTGCCCGGCCGGACGGGTTTCGTTCGCCCGGGCCTGACGCGGATCGAAACTATTTTTTCAAGTGTATTGCCACGCCTTGCGTGGCCGAGCGCCCTCCTGCGATAACGCCTCAAAAAGGGGGAGGAGGACGCCGATGAGCGCCTATTTCGACGATCTGGAGGTTCGTGACCCGGCCGAGCGCGAGCGGGATCTGTTTCGGCGCCTGCCGCGATTTCTCGCAGACGCGGTCGCGGCGGCGCCAGGCTTGGCGCGCTGGCTGGACGGCGTCGCCCCCGAAACGGTGACCTCGCGCGAGGCACTGGCCAGACTGCCGGTGCTGCGCAAGGCCGAACTGCTGGACATGCAGCGCCAAAACCCGCCCTTCGGCGGCTTTGTCGATGCCCGGGCGCTGGCCGGACAGCGCATCTTCATGTCGCCGGGGCCGATCTGGGAACCGCAGGGACAAGGCATCGATCCCGGCCAGGGCGCGCGCGCCTTCTTCGCCGCCGGCATCCGCCCCGGTGCGATCGTCCACAACGCCTTCGCCTATCATATGACGCCCGGCGGTTTCATTCTGGACGCCGGGGCGCGGGCGCTCGGCTGCATGCTGTTTCCCGCCGGCACCGGCAACACCGAAATGCAGGTCGAGGCGGCGGCGGCGCTGAAACCCACTGTCTATTGCGGCACGCCCGACTTTTTGAAGGTCATGCTCGACAAGGCACGCGAGTTGCAAAAGGACCTGTCCTGCTTTCGCCACGGGCTGGTCTCGGGCGGCGCTCTGTTTCCCTCCCTGCGCGCCGAATATGCCGAGCGCGGCATCGAAGTCCTGCAATGCTACGCCACCGCCGAATTCGGCGTCATCGCCTACGAGGCCGTCGACGCGGACGGCAAGCCGCTGCCCGGCATGATCGTCAACGAGAACCTGATCGTGGAGATCGTGCGTCCGGGCACCGGCGACCCGGTCGAGGCCGGCGAGGTCGGCGAGGTGGTCGTGACCGGCTTCAACCCGATCTATCCGCTGGTGCGGCTCGGCACCGGCGACCTGTCGGCAATCCTGCTCGGCGCGTCGGCCTGCGGGCGCACGGGAACGCGCATCAAGGGCTGGATGGGCCGCGCCGACCAGCGCACCAAGGTCAAGGGCATGTTCGTCGACCCCAAGCAGGTCGCCGACATCGTGCGCCGCCACCCCGAAATCGCGCGCGCGCGCCTCGTGGTGCGCCGCGACGGCGATCGCGACGCGATGGAACTCCAGATCGAGCCGGCCGGCGACGTCGCCCCGGATGTCGGCGCGATCACGGCGACGCTGCGCGAAACGACCAAGCTCGGCGGCACGGTGAGCGCCGTTCGGGCCGGCCTGCTGCCCAATGACGGCCGTGTCATCGCCGACGAACGCGACTATTCGGCCTGAGCCCTGCCGTCGAAACGCTTGCATCGGACCGGCCTCGGTGTGAACATGGCCTGCAACCAGGCGCGATAATTTTGACAATAAAGCGCGCTAGTTCTGAACTGGGTTGTTCGAACCCGGCCGCGCCGCAAGCCGGCCGGGGGTTAACGGGAGAATGGTCATGAAGAAACTCGCCGCGCTCGCTGCCGCCTCGGCCTCGATACTGGCCCTGTCGGCATCGGCCTCGTTTGCCGACTACACGCTCACCATCCTGCATATCAACGACTGGCACAGCCGGATCGAGTCGATCAACAAATACGATTCGACCTGCTCGGCCGACGACGAGACCGAAAGCAAGTGTTTCGGCGGCGCCGCGCGCCTCGTCACCGCGGTGCGCGACCGGCGCGCCGCGCTCGACGGCCAGAACCTCTTGTTTCTCAATGCCGGCGACAATTTCCAGGGCTCCTTGTTTTACACCACCTACAAAGGCGCGGTCGAAGCGGAGTTCCTCAATCTGATGGGCACCGACGCCATGGCCGTCGGCAATCATGAATTCGACGACGGCGAGGACGGCCTCACGACCTTCCTCGACATTGCCGACTTCCCGGTGCTGAGCACCAATGTGAAGGTGACCGACGCCTCGAAACTGGCCGGGCGCATCGAGCCGTTCACGATCTTCGAGCGCGGTGGCGAGCGGATCGCCGTGGTCGGCGCGGTCGCCAACGATACCGCCGAATTGTCCTCGCCGGGCGACAACGTCTCCATCGAGGAGGACATCGCCACGATCACCGCCGCGGTCGAGGCGGTCAAGGCGCAAGGCATCGACAAGATCGTCGCGCTGACCCATGTCGGTTATCCGCGCGACCTGGCCGCGATCGCCAAGATCCCCGGCGTCGACGTGGTGGTCGGCGGTCACAGTCACACGCTGCTGTCGAACAAGGACGACGGCGCGGCCGGTCCCTACCCGACCATGGTCGACAATCCGGACGGTTATGCCGTTCCGGTGGTGCAGGCCGCCTCCTATTCGAAATATCTCGGCGAGTTCCAGGTCGTCTTCGACGACAATGGCGTCGTGACCTCGGCCAGCGGCGACCCGTTGCTGCTCGACGCCGCCGTCACGCCGGACGAGGCCGTTCTGGCACGTATCCAGGAGCTCGGCGCGCCGATCGAGGAACTCAAGAGCAAGGTGGTCGCCGAAACCAACGCGCCCATCGACGGCAGCCGCGAAACCTGTCGGGCGCAGGAATGCGAGATGGGCAATCTCGTCGCCGACGCCATGCTCGACCGGGTCAAGAACCAGGGCATTCAGGTCGCCATCCAGAACGGCGGCGGGCTGCGCGCCTCCATCGACGCCGGCGAGGTCACGATGGGCGAGGTTCTGGCCGTCCTGCCGTTCCAGAACACGCTCGCCACCTTCCAGCTGAAGGGCGCCGACATCGTCGCCTCGCTCGAAAACGGTGTCAGCCAGATCGAGGACGGCGGCGGCCGTTTCGCCCAAGTCGCCGGCCTGCGCTTCAGCTTCGATCCCTCTGTCGCTCCGAACGAGGGACGCGTCCAGTCGGTCGAGGTCGACGAAGGCGGCAGCTGGGTGCCGATCGACCCGGACAAGACCTACGGCGTCGTCAGCAACAATTTCATGCGCAATGGCGGCGACGGCTACGCGCTGTTCAAGACAAACGCCGAGAACGCTTACGACTACGGCCCCGGCCTGGAGCAGGTGGTCGCCGACTATCTGGTCGAAAACCGTCCCTATCAGCCGGTGATCGAGGGACGCATCACCAAGGTCGAGGCGATGGCAGCCGCTGAAGAACCCGCGGCGGCCGAGGAACCCAAGGAGGACATGGCTGCCGAAGCCGCGCCCGCGAGCGAGCCGGTGGTGGAAACCCCGGAATTGCCGGCGATGTCGAACACCTTGACGACCAAGGCGCCGGAAGTGCCCGCCGACGAGGCGGCCGACAAGGCCGCCGAAGAGGCGGCCATGAAGAAGGCCGAGGAAGAAAAAATGGCTGAGGAGGCGGAAATGAAAGCCGCCGAGGAAGCCAAGGCCGCCGAAGAGGCCGCAATGAAGAAGGCCGAAGAGGAAAAAATGGCCGAGGAGGCGGAGATGAAAACCGCCGAGGAGACCACCCTTCCCGCCGACAAGCCCGCCAACGGCGATATGGCGATGGAGGACAAGACCCACATGATCGCGCGCGGCGACAATTATTGGGAGCTCGCGCGTGAATTCTACGGCGACCCGCGGATGTGGACCAAGCTGCAGGCGGCCAACCCGGATTACAACCCCGACCTGCTGCCGATCGGCAGCCCGCTCAAGGTTCCGGCCGCCAACTGAAGCCGCTTCGGCCTCGATCTCGCGACCAATTGCCCCGCTCCCGCCATCGGGAGCGGGTTTTGTTTTTTGTTGGCCGCACCTTGGTATAGAGCAGGTTTCACGCTTGATCCCGCGCCTCCGGCCGCTATGTGCCTCCTTCGCACGAGGACTGCTTCATGACGTTCACTCCGGCCCTTGCCGACAACCAAACCAGGAAGACCGGCCCGTTGCCTTCCGGCCATCCGCGCGTCGCGCCGCCGAAGGTCGGCGTCATGCTGGTCAATCTGGGCACGCCCGACGGCACCGACTTCACCTCGATGCGCCGCTATCTTCGCGAGTTCCTGTCCGACAGGCGGGTGATCGAATGGCCGCGCGCGATCTGGTATCCGATCCTCTATGGCATCGTGCTCAACACGCGCCCGAAAAAATCCGGCGCCGCCTATGACAAGATCTGGAACCGCGAGCGCAACGAATCGCCGCTGCGCACCTTCAGCCGCGCCCAGGCCGAAAAGCTGGCGCACGCGTTGCAGGGCCACGACGAGGTCGTCGTCGACTGGGCGATGCGCTACGGGCAGCCGGCGATCGAAACCGTGCTCGACAGGCTGACGGACGCCGGCTGCGACCGCATCGTCATGTTCCCGCTCTACCCGCAATATTCGGCGACCACGACGGCGACGGTCAACGACGCGTTTTTCAAGGCGCTGATGAAAAAGCGCTGGATGCCGGCGACCCGTACCGTGCCGGCCTATCACGACGAGCCGGTTTATATCGAGGCGCTTGCGCGGTCGATCGAAACCCATCTCGCAACGCTCGATTTCGAGCCCGAGACGGTGATCGCCTCCTATCACGGCATTCCGCAAAGCTATTTCCGTGCCGGCGATCCCTATCACTGCCATTGCCAGAAGACGACGCGGCTGCTGCGCGAACGGCTCGGCTGGGACGAGAAGCGGCTGATAACCTGTTTCCAGTCGCGCTTCGGCCCGGAGGAATGGCTGCAGCCCTATACCGACAAGACCGTCGAGAAGCTGGCGCGCGAGGGCGTGAAATCGATCGCGGTCTTCAATCCGGGCTTCGTCTCCGACTGCCTGGAAACGCTCGAGGAGATCGCCGGCGAGGCAGGCGAGATATTCCATGAGGCGGGCGGAGAGAATTTCACCCATATTCCCTGCCTCAACGACAGCGCCGAAGGCATGGCGGTGATCGAAACGCTCGTGCGGCGCGAAGTGTCCGGCTGGATCTGACGGCGCAGGAGACAACCGGCATGTCTTCCAGGCTCGTTCCGTCCGCTCTCGTCGCGCTGGCCGCCGGCGTCGCGATCCTCGCCGGCCTCGTCGCCTTCAGTCGTCCACCCGAACGCCCGCGGCCGGACGCCGGGACCGGGCTCGATTTCGCCGCCGCAATCGCGACGAACCTGTCCACTCTCCCCGACCGGCAGGATTATCGCGCCCGCGACGCGACCGTGCTCTCCTACCGGCGCTATGCCGCAGCCAATGGCAGTGCCGCGCGCACGATCATTCTCGTCCACGGCTCGGGCTGGCACGGCATGCAGTTTCATGCGCTTGCCACGGCGCTCGCCGCGAACGGACTTGGAACCGTGATCGTGCCCGACCTGCGCGGACATGGGCCGGACCCGGTCCGGCGCGGCGACGTCGACCATATCGGCCAGCTCGAGGAAGACCTTTTCGACCTGATCGCCCACCTGAAGAACGGCGGCGAGCCCGGACGGCTCGTGCTCGGCGGCCATTCGTCGGGCGGCGGGCTGGTCGTGCGTTTTGCCGGCGGGCGTTATGGCGGCGAGGCGGACGCCTTCCTGCTGCTCGCGCCCTTTCTGAAATATGATGCGCCGACCACGCGGCCCGCGTCGGGCGGCTGGGCGCGCCCGGCGACCGGGCGCATCGTCGCGCTCGGCCTTATCAACACGCTCGGCATCACCGCCTTCAACCATCTGCCGGTAATCAGCTTCGCCATGCCGCGATCCGTGCTCGACGGCCCGCTCGGCAACACCGCCACAACACGCTACACCTACCGCATGAATGTCTCCTTCGCGCCGCGTCCCGACTACACTGGCGATCTCGCGCGGCTCGACCGGCCGTTTTTGCTGCTCGCGGGCGACCGGGACGAGGCATTCATCGCCGACAAGTACGAGTCGACGATCGGGCCGCACACAAGCAGCGGCTCCTATCGCATCCTGGCCGGCGTCAATCATCTCGGCCTGGTGGATGCCGAGGCAACAGTGAACGCCATCGAGGCCTGGCTGACCGAACGCGTCCCGGCGGGTTCGTGACCGGACGGCCGGCACAACTGTTTCCATCCGGCCACAAAACGGTCTAAGTCTTTCCGCTGACAGGAGCGCCGGCCCAGCGCCGGCGTCCCAATCGACATGGCCAGCGGAGGACTTACGCATGCCAATTACCGGTCTCGACATTCTCATTCCGGTCCTCGTCGTTCTCGTGCTGCTGCTCATCTTCGTCGGCATCAAGACGGTCCCGCAGGGAAACAATTTCACCGTCGAGCGCTTCGGCCGTTACACCCGCACCCTGTCGCCCGGCCTCAACATCATCGTGCCGTTCATCGACCGCGTCGGCGCCAAGCTGAACATGATGGAGCAGGTGCTCGACGTGCCGACCCAGGAGGTGATCACCCGCGACAACGCCATCGTTGCCGTGGACGGCGTCGCCTTCTACCAGGTGCTCAACGCAGCCCAGGCCGCCTATCAGGTGTCGGGCCTGGAAAACGCGATCCTGAACCTGACCATGACCAATATCCGTTCCGTCATGGGATCGATGGACCTCGACGAGCTGTTGTCGAATCGCGACGCCATCAACGAACGCCTGCTGCGCGTCGTCGACGAGGCCGCCAATCCCTGGGGCGTGAAGATGACCCGGGTCGAGATCAAGGACATCAACCCGCCCGAAAACCTGGTCGAGTCGATGGCCCGCCAGATGATGGCCGAGCGCAACAAGCGCGCCCAGATCCTGGAAGCCGAGGGCTTGAAACAGGCCCAGGTACTGGAGGCGGAAGGCCGCAAGGAGGCCGCGTTCCGCGACGCCGAAGCCCGCGAACGCCTCGCCGAGGCCGAGGCGCGCGCCACCCAGTCGGTTTCCGAGGCGATCGCCCAGGGCGGCGTGCAGGCGATCAACTATTTCGTCGCCCAGAAATACACCGAGGCGCTGGCCAAGATCGGCGCGGCCAACAACAACAAGGTCGTCCTGATGCCGTTCGAGGCTTCGTCACTGATCGGCTCGCTGGGCGGCATCGGCGCGATCGCCAAGGAAGTGTTCGGCGAGGATGCGGTGCCGCTCACCCGCCGCACCCCGGCGCGGCCGCCCGTCGTCACCCCGGACGAGTCATGAGCCCGGCACGGGAAAACCTGGCATGATCGCAAGCGTCTTCGTCGAACTCGGCCCGTGGAGCTGGATCGTGCTCGGCTTTGCCCTGCTGGCGGCCGAGATCCTGGTTCCCGGCGTCTTTCTTGTCTGGATCGGCCTGGCGGCGCTCGCCACCGGCCTGTTGTCGATCGCCTTGTGGGACGCCCGGTTCTGGGACTGGCAGCTACAGACGCTGGTGTTCCTCGCCCTGTCACTGGTCGCCGCCTATGGCGGCTATCGCTTCGTCCACAACCGTCAGACGCCAAGCGACCAGCCGCTCCTCAACCAGCGCGCCCAGCAACTCGTCGGACGCACCGCCACGCTGGACGAGGCGATTCGCGACAGCCGCGGCCGTATCCGCATCGGCGACACCTATTGGCGCGTGACGGGTCCGGACGCGGCGGCGGGAACACGCGTACGCGTGATCGCGGTCGACAACGGCGATCTGGTCGTCGAAATTATCTGACAGCGCAGAGGCTGTCGCCGCAACCGTGCCGGCGCTTCACGCCGCGCCGAGCGCCAGCAAATCGTGGAAATGGACGATCCCGACCGGCCTGCCCTCGTCGACAACGACCAGGGCGCTGATGTGATGCTCGTTGAGCACGGCCATGGCCGCGCCGGCGAGCGTGGATGGACCGATCGTCTTGGGCTCGCGGGTCATCAGGTCCTCGACCGCGAGATCGGCGAGGTTGCGGTCGAGGCTGCGCGCCAGGTCGCCGTCGGTGAAGATGCCCGCCAGCCGGCCGCCGGCATCGATGACGCACACGCAGCCGAAGCGTTTTTGCGCCAGCATCATCACCGCTTCGGGCATGCGGGTTCCCGGTCCCACCAGCGGCAGTTCGTCGCCGCCATGCATGATCTCGCGCACCTGGGTCAGGTTGGCGCCGAGCTTGCCGCCGGGATGGAAGGTCTTGAAATTGTCCGGCGTGAAACCGCGCGCTTCCAGCAACGCCACCGCCAGCGCGTCGCCGATCGCCAGTTGCAGCAATGTCGACGTCGTCGGCGCCAGCCCGTGCGGGCAGGCTTCCGCCGCCTTGGGCAGGCACAAAACGATGTCGGCCTCCCGCGCCAGGGTGGAATCCTCGCCGGACGTGATCGCGATCAGCGGAATCGCGAAGCGTTTCGAATAGGAGACGATCCCCTTCAGTTCGGAACTCTCGCCCGACCAGGACATGGCGATGACGGCGTCGTCGCGGGTGATCATGCCGAGATCGCCGTGATTGGCCTCCGCCGGATGGACGAAGAAGGCCGGCGTTCCCGTGGATGACAGCGTCGCGGCCAGTTTCGAGCCGATATGATGGCTTTTGCCGACGCCTGTCGCGATCACGCGGCCGCGAATCGCCGACAGCAGCGCCACCGCATCCGCGAACGGTTCCGAAAGCCCGTTGTCGAGCGCCTCGGCCAGCGCGGCCATACCGGACTGACCGGTCGACACCGTGCGCACCGCGGACGCGATCGCAGCCACGCGATCCGGCTGCTTCTTTTCTGGAATGCCCTGCATGGCGCTTCGTTTAGCCGCTTCGCCATGCCGTGTCCAACGCCATTTGACGCCCCGCGACACGCGGCGCGGACGGCACCGGAAAGCACCTCTCAACCAAGCGTTAACCATCCCGATTTACGGTTCGGTAAAGTTCCACCACGCGCGCACGCACCAGGACATGACGAGGACGCCGAAAAGCATGCGGGAAAAAACCGGCGTCCCGCTCTTGCGAGGGGCAGCCACCGGCATTCTCGCCGTCATCCTCAGCACCGGCGTCTCGACAGTCTCCGTTCTCGGTCAGGAGAGCGGGCTGCGTGGCGAGGTGTCGGAGGAAACCGTCAACCGCAGCCTGCTGTCGTCAGGCGGCATCCGTCCAGGCGACGAGGCCCGCCCGGGCGAGAGCGACACGGCGCCACAAACCTATGTTCCCGTCAGCGAAGGCGCGCTTCCCGGCGACACCGAAGACGACGCGGACCCGGACGGGCGCGGGCGCAGCATTTTCGCCGATTCAAACGAGGACGACGATCCCTTCGCCGACGCGCCGCGGCCCGCCGGACGGCCATCCATGGCGCGCCAGAACCGGCGCCAGGCGCAACCGGACGGCGCGGCCGAGCGCACGCAAGACCGGGCAACTGGCACGGCCGCACGAGGCGCGAACGAGGCGGCGGACGAAGACATCGTCGAAACCACCGCTTCGGTACGCGCGCCGACCCTCGACAGTCTCGATCAGGACGCCAACACTTCGGCCGAGGTCCTCAACGGCCGTGTCGAGGCGATCGAGACCCGCGACCTGGAAACCGAGGAGGCGCCCTATGCGCCGCTCGGCCTGCGGCTCGGCACGTTCGACGTCACCGCCACGCTCGATCAGGGCGTGCGCTGGACAAGCAATGTCGATTCCAGCCCCGGCGGCGAGGAAGGCTGGCTCTCGGAGACCCAGCTTCGCCTCAACGCCGTGTCCGACTGGTCGCGCCACGCCGCCCGCGCCAGCCTCTACGGCACATTCCTGAAATCGGTGTCCGGCGCGGACTATTCCCAGGCCCAGGGCGGCCTCGACGCCGCGCTCGATCTCGATCTCGGCAGCGGCTACGCGGCGACGGCGGGCTTTGCCTACACGCTGCGCCCGGAGACCGCGTCCTCGCCGGTGGTGATCGTCGGCACCGCCTCGCAGCCGCTCCAGCACGGCCTGACCGGAACGCTCGGCCTGCGCAAGGATATCGGCAAGCTGCGCCTGTCGGCGACCGGGCTCCTCGACCGCGAATTCTATTCCGACGCCGAATTGTCGGGCGGCGGGACCCTGTCGCAGGAAGAACGCAACGCGACCCTGGCCTCGGTGGCCTTGCGGGTCGGTTACGAGATCGCGCCCGCGCTCGTGCCATTCGTGGAGACCGAGATCGGGCGTCGTTTCTACGATCTTGAAATTGACTCGAGCGGCTTTGCCCGGTCCGCCGATCGCCTGGCCGTGCGCGGCGGCGCGGCCTTCGACTTCGGCGAAAAGCTGTCCGGCGAAATCTCCGCCGGCTGGCTGCGCGAGACCTTCGACGACACGCGCCTGGCACCCGTTGCCGGTCCCGCCGTCGATGCCCGCCTCGCCTGGTCGCCGGTGCGCGGCACCACCGTCACGCTCACCGGCTCGACGACCGTCGAAGGCACGACCAGCGCCGGCGAGAGCGGCTCGATCCTGTACTCGGGCGGGCTTGCCCTGTCGCGCGAGGCACGCGCCAACCTGCTTCTGGAAGCCTCGATCGGCGCCGACTGGCGCGATTATGTCGGCACCAGCGACACCGAGCGCGCGCTGCGCGCGGAAGCCGGCGCGACCTGGTGGTTCAACCGCTATGCCGGTATCAATGGGCGCCTGCGCCACGAAACCTTCACCAGCACGCTGCCCAATCGCGACTGGCAGGCAAGCAGCGTCTATCTGGGCCTTCGGCTGCAGCGCTGAACCATGCCTGCCGAAGGCGGGCGCGTCAGCGCTTGCTGGCCCGGCGCTCGACCGGCTCGATTTCCGCCATCAGCCGCGACAGTTCCTCCGAGACGACCGGCTGGATATCGGGACGCCACAGCGCGAAGGCGACATTGGCCGCCACAAACCCTTCCGGCGAGCCGCAATCGAAGGTCCGGCCCCTATAGTGGTAGCCATAGAAGGACTGGCGCTCCATCAGCGTCAGCATGGCATCGGTCAACTGGATCTCGCCGCCGGCGCCCTGCTTCTGTTCGGCCAGAATGTCGAATATCTCCGGTTGCAGGATGTAGCGCCCGTTGATGTAGAAATTGGACGGCGCCGTGCCCGGGGCCGGCTTTTCCACCATGCCGGTGATCTCGAAACCGGTGCCGGCCGCCTCACCCTTTTCAACGATGCCGTATTTATGCGTCTCGGCCGGGTCGCATTCCTGAACCGCCACAACGTTCTGGCCGGTGCGGGCGTAGAGATCGACCATTTCGGTCAGGCACGACCGCTTCGACTGCATGATCATGTCGGGCAGGAGAAGCGCGAACGGCTCGTCGCCGATGATCGAGCGGGCGCACCACACCGCATGGCCCAGCCCCAGCGGCTCCTGCTGACGCGTGAAGCTGGTTTCGCCGGGTCCGGGCTGCATGCGCTGCAGCCGCGCAAGCTGGGCGTCCTTGCCGCGCTGGGCAAGCGTATCGTAGAGCTCGACCTGGATATCGAAATGATCCTCGATCACGCCCTTGTTGCGCCCGGTGACGAAAACCAGGTGTTCGATGCCGGCCTCGCGCGCCTCGTCGACGACGTATTGGATGACGGGCTTGTCGACGACGGTCAGCATCTCCTTGGGCACCGCCTTGGTCGCCGGCAGGAACCGGGTGCCGAGCCCGGCGACCGGAAAAACCGCTTTTCTGACTTTCTTCATCGCTGCAACCACACTTTCGCTTCCGGCCCTGACATCTTCACGCCGGAATTAAAAAATATCCAACAGGAGAGGCGGTCGGTGCGGTTGCACCGCCCTATGTCTCGTTGATTCACACTATGGTAAACCCTTTTCTAACCGCAACCCGCGAAAGATCATCCCGAGACAACAAACGGATCAGATGATGTTTGCAAAATCAGTCGTCGCACGCGCGACCAGCCTTTTCGCCGGTGCCGCGGTCGCGTTCGCCCTGCTGACCGCCCCGGCTCTGGCCGATGCCAAGTTCGAGCGCTGGGTGGCGGGCTTCCGCAGCACCGCCCAGAAGAACGGCATTTCCAAATCCACGCTCGACCGCGCCTTCCGCGGCGTGACCGCGCCCGACCCCGAAGTGCTGGAGAAGGCGCGCTATCAGCCGGAATTCACCGCCCCGGTGTGGGACTATTTCGACAACCGCGTCCACGAGCATTCCATCTCCGAGGGCCGCCAGATGGCGCGCAAATGGAAGAACTGGCTCGACCGCATCGAATCGCGCTTCGGCGTCGACCGCCATATCCTTCTGGCGATCTGGTCGATGGAATCGAATTACGGCGAGATCCTCAAAAACGACCGCGTGATGCGCAATGTGGTGCGCTCGCTGTCGACATTGGCCTATGCGGACAAGCGGCGCGCCAAATTCGCGCGCACACAGCTCCTCGCCGCCCTGAAGATCCTGCAATCGGGCGACATCGACGTCTCCCACCTGACCGGGTCCTGGGCCGGCGCGATGGGCCACACCCAGTTCATCCCAACCAGCTACCAGGCCTATGCGGTCGACATTGACGGCAACGGCCGTCGCGACATCTGGAACTCCATCCCCGATGCCTTGGCGACGGCGGCGAATCTCTTGCGCAAGAACGGCTGGCAGAGCGGCAAGACCTGGGGGTACGAGGTCAGCCTGCCGCCGGGCCGGAAATTTCCCGCCGGATCGATGTCGCTGGCGCAATGGCAGTCGATCGGCGTAACGCGCACCAACGGCAAACCCTTCCCGCGCCCGTCCGAGAAGGCCGAGCTGAAAGTACTCGACGGCCGCGCCGGGCCGGCCTTCCTGATGACGCGCAATTTCTTCATCCTGAAGCGCTACAACAATGCCGACAAATACGCGCTCGCCGTCGGTCTGCTCGCCGACGAGATCGCCGGTTATGGCGGGTTGGAACGCGACTGGAACCGGCCCTTCACCAAATTGAGTTTCGCCGAAAAACAGGAACTGCAGAAGCGCCTCGGTGCGGTCGGGCTCTACGACGGTCCGATCGACGGCAAGATCGGCTCCGGGTCGCGCGGCGCCATCGAAACCTATCAGAAGCGGGTCGGGATGCCGGTCGACGGCCATCCGAGCATGGAAGTGCTCAACCGGCTGCGGCGCTGAGGCGAAGGAAGCTTGATGCACCAGCGGGCTTCGACACGACTGCGCGGCACACGTCTCCTGGCGATCGTGCTGCTTGCCCTGGCGACCGTCGTCGTCGACGTCGCCGGCGTGGCCTATGCGCAGGAGCGGCCACGCTCGCTGCTGGAATTCCTGTTTCGCGGCGGACGCGAACGCGCCCGCCAGCCCGAACGTCGGCAGGTTCCGCAGGTTAAAAAGCGCAGCGCGCCCCGGCGCACCACGGCGCCACGACACTCCGCCGCGCCGTCGCGGCCGGCCGTCGAGGTGGTTGAAAAGGCCGAAAACGCCCGTGTCGTCATCGTTGTCGGCGACTTTCTCGCCGGCGGTCTGGCGGAAGGGCTGACAACCGTCTTCGCCGAGGATCCGACCGTACGCATCGTCGACAAGTCGAACGGCTCGTCGGGTTTCGTGCGCGACGATTTCTACAACTGGCCCGTCGAGATCGGTCCGATCCTGGACGACGCGAAACCGGCCGTCGGCGTTGTCATGATCGGCTCGAACGATCGCCAGCAAATGCGCGTCGATGGAAGCCGCGAAAGCGTGCGCTCAGAAAAATGGACGGCGGAATACGCCGCCCGCGCCGCAGCCTTGGCGCAGAGTTTCGCCGAGCGCAACATCCCCTTGGTCTGGGTCGGCCTGCCGGCGTTCAAATTCTCCTCGATGAGCTCCGACATGCTGGCCTTCAACGACCTGCAGCGCAACGCGGTGGAAACCATCGGCGGCACCTTTGTCGATATCTGGGAAGGTTTCGTCGACGAAAACGGCGCCTATGCCGCCACCGGCCCGGACATTAACGGACAGGCGGTCAGGCTGCGCGCCAACGACGGGATCAATTTCACCCGGGCCGGACGCCGCAAGATCGCCTTTTACGCCGAAAAGCCGTTGCAGCGCATATTGGGTGACGGCCGCTCCACCGTCTTTCCCGAACTCGGCGTGCCCGAACTGATCGGCCCGCCGGCGGCGGGCCAGCCCACGGTCGAACGCACGCCCCCAATCGCGCTCGGCGATCCCGAACTGGACGGCGCCGACGACCTGATGGGCGCCAGCCTCGACCCTAAGGAAGGCGAGGCCGTGACCCTGTCCGAAAAGCTTGCCATCGAGGGAAAGACGCCCGAGCCCCGTCCCGGACGGGTCGACGATTTTTCGATCCGCGTCCAGCCGGCGGCAGCCGTTGCGCCCGCTCCCGGCGCGGACCGCAACGAAACGTCGGCGATCGTGCCGGCCCGTTAGAGTCGCTCTGCTCTTCACGGCATCGCAGACCGGCTCTACCTTATTGTTTTAACGCGTTTGCGAACGGCGAACCGGCGTCCACTTCGCCAGGAAACGCTTTGGCCCGCCCCGAAAGGCTCTGACGGCTCCGAACCGTTGCCGCCGGACCGGCCAAAACCACCCAGCAGGTGCCGTTTCCGCAGGCCGGCTTGAATTTTGACGGATTACCGCGGCAGCACCGTCGATCCCATCAGGAAGGCGTCGATCGCATGCGCGGCCTGGCGACCCTCACGAATAGCCCACACGACCAGCGACTGCCCGCGCCGCACGTCGCCGGCGGCGAAGAAGCGGTCGAGACTGGTGCGATAGTCGCGGTCGTTGGCTTCGACATTCGTCGAGCGGCGGCCGTCCACAACGGTCGCCACCTTGCCCGCCAGTTCCTGCATGATGCCGCCCTCGATCGGGCCGGAAAAGCCGATTGCGACGAAGGCCAGATCGGCGCGGATCAGGAACTCCGTCCCGGCGATCGGCTTGCGCGCCTCATCGACCGCGGCGCATTTGACCCCGGTCAGAACCCCGTCCTCGCCGACGAACTCCAGCGTCGCGACCTGGAACTCGCGCTCGGCCCCTTCGGCCTGGCTGGACGAGGTGCGCATCTTGGTCGCCCAATAAGGCCACACCGCCAGCTTGTCTTCCCTCTCCGGCGGCTGCGGACGGATGTCGAGCTGGGTCACGCGCACCGCACCCTGGCGAAACGCCGTGCCCACGCAGTCCGACGCCGTGTCGCCGCCGCCGACGACGACGACGTGCTTGCCCCCGGCCAGGATCGGCGCCGACGGCCAGGCCGACGACTGGATGTCCTCGCCCGCCACGCGCCGGTTCTGCTGAACCAGATAGGGCATGGCGTCGTGCACGCCGCCCAGTTCGCTGCCGGGAATACCGGCCGGGCGCGGCTTTTCCGATCCGCCGCAATAAAGCACGGCGTCGTAGGTCGCCAGCAGTTCGTCGACGGTCTTGTCGACGCCGACATTGACGCCGCAGAAGAACGTCACCCCCTCGCCCTCCATCTGGCTGACGCGCCGGTCGACATGGTGTTTTTCGATCTTGAAGTCCGGAATGCCATAGCGCATCAGGCCGCCCGGCCGGCTCTCGCGCTCATAAACATGCACGTCGTGGCCCACCCGGCCGAGTTGCTGGGCTGCCGCCATACCGGCCGGGCCCGAACCGATGATGGCGACTTTCTTGCCGGTCTTGTGCTCGGCCGGATAGGGCCGCATATAGCCCGTCTCCCAGGCCTTGTCGGCAATCGCGTGCTCGATCGTCTTGATGGCGACGGGAATGTCCTCGAGATTGAGCGTGCACGCTTCCTCGCACGGCGCCGGGCAGATACGCCCGGTCCATTCGGGAAAATTGTTGGTCGAGTGCAGATTGCGGATCGCCGTGTCCCAGTCGCCATTATAGACGAGGTCGTTCCAGTCCGGGATCTGGTTGTGAACCGGACAGCCCGTCGGCCCGTGGCAATAGGGAATGCCGCAGTCCATGCAGCGCGCGGCCTGTTTCTCGACTTCCTTTTCCGACATCGGCAGCGTGAACTCGCGGAAATGCCGGATGCGGTCGGAAGCCGGCTGGTATTTGTGCACCTGCCGGTCGATCTCGAGAAAACCTGTTACCTTGCCCATATGTCGCTCTCCAAGGCACCGCGGCGCGGAGCTTAAGCCCCGGCGCCGGCACGGTGTCCGTGTTCCTGCCTACTCCGCCGCGAGTCCCATGCGCATGCGCTCCATCTCGATGAGCGCGCGGCGATACTCGACCGGCATCACCTTGCGGAATTTCGGCCGGTAGTCGGCCCAATTGTCGAGGATCTCCTTGGCCCGCGTCGAGCCGGTGTAGTGCATATGATTGGAAATCAGCTGCACCAGCCGCTCCTCGTCGTGCCGGGTCATGTCGCCGGAGACGTCGACACGGCCCTTGTGGGCGAGATCGCCGCCATGGTGGTGCAGTTTCTCCAGCATGTCGTCTTCTTCCGGCACCGGCTCGAGCTCGACCATGGCCATGTTGCAGCGTTCGGCGAAATCGCCGACCTCGTCGAGCACATAGGCGACGCCCCCCGACATGCCGGCCGCGAAATTGCGCCCGGTCTGGCCAATGACGACGACGACGCCGCCGGTCATGTATTCGCAGCCATGGTCGCCGACACCCTCGACCACCGCCGCAGCCCCCGAATTGCGCACCGCGAACCGTTCGCCGGCGACGCCGCGGAAATAGCATTCGCCCTCGATCGCGCCGTAAAGCACCGTATTGCCGACGATGATCGAGTTTTCCGGCACGATCCGCGCGCCCTCCGGCGGGCGGATGACGATGCGGCCGCCCGACAGGCCCTTGCCGACATAATCGTTGCCGTCGCCGTTGAGTTCGAACGCCACGCCGCGGGCCAGGAACGCACCGAAGGACTGCCCGGCCGTGCCGGTGAAGCGCACCGAAATCGTGTCGTGCTTCAGCCCTTTGTGGCCGTGGCGCTTGGCGACCTCGCCCGACAGCATGGCGCCGGCCGAGCGGTCGACATTGCGGATCGGCATCTCGATCGACACCTTCTCCTTGCGCTCGAGCGCCGGCGCGGCCTCGGCGATCAGCTTGCGGTCGACGATGTCGTCGATCGGATGCTGCTGGCGCTGGGTCCAGTAGGTCGCCTCCTTCGGCGCCGCCGGCTTGTGGAAGACGCGGCTGAAATCGAGGCCGCGCGCCTTCCAGTGCTCGATCAGCGGCCGCTTCTCGATCAGGTCGGTGTCGCCGATGATCTCGTTGAGCGCGCGGTAGCCCATCGCCGCCAACAGGGTCCGCACTTCCTCGGCCACGTAGAAGAAATAGTTGATGACATGTTCCGGCGTGCCCTTGAAGCGCTTGCGCAGCACCGGGTCCTGGGTCGCCACGCCGACCGGGCAGGTATTGAGATGGCACTTGCGCATCATGATGCAGCCGGCCGCGATCAGCGGCGCGGTCGAAAAGCCGAACTCGTCCGCCCCCAGAAGCGCGCCGACGATCACGTCGCGCCCGGTGCGCAGGCCGCCGTCGACCTGAAGCGCGATGCGCGAGCGCAATCCGTTCAGCACCAGCGTCTGGTGGGTTTCGGCCAGCCCCATCTCCCATGGGCTGCCGGCATGTTTCAGCGAGGTCAGCGGCGAGGCGCCCGTGCCGCCGTCATAGCCGGCAATGGTGATGTGGTCGGCGCGCGCCTTGGCCACGCCGGCCGCCACCGTGCCGACCCCGACCTCCGACACCAGCTTGACCGAGATATCGGCGGCCGGATTGACGTTCTTCAAATCGAAGATCAGCTGGGCCAAATCCTCGATCGAATAGATGTCGTGGTGCGGCGGTGGCGAGATCAGCCCGACGCCTGGCGTCGAATGGCGCACCTTGGCGATGGTGGCGTCGACCTTGTGGCCGGGCAATTGTCCGCCCTCGCCGGGCTTGGCGCCCTGGGCGACCTTGATCTGAACCATGTCGGCATTGACCAGATATTCGGTCGTCACGCCGAAGCGGCCGGACGCGACCTGCTTGATCGCCGAGCGTTCGGGGTTGGCGGCGCCGTCGGGCAGCGGCATGTAGCGGTCCGGCTCCTCGCCGCCCTCGCCGGTGTTCGACTTGCCGCCGAGCGCGTTCATCGCCCGCGCCAGCGTCGTATGCGCCTCGCGGCTGATCGATCCGAAAGACATCGCCCCGGTCGAAAACCGCTTCACGATCTCGGCGACCGGCTCGACCTCTTCGAGCGGCACGGGCTTGCGTCCCATCTCCGCCGCAGTGCGGATGTGAAACAGCCCGCGAATGGTCTTGGAGCGCCCGGAAGCCGCGTCGATCTGCTCGGCGAAGTCCTTGTAGGTGTCGAACGAGCCCTTGCGCACCGCATGCTGCAGGCTCGCCACCGCGTCCGGCGTCCACACATGCTCCTCGCCGCGGATGCGGTACATATATTCGCCGCCGACATCGAGCGCGTTGCGCAGCACCGGGTCGTCGCTGAAGGCGGCGACGTGGCGCTTGACCGTCTCGGCCGCCACCTCCTCGAGCCCGACACCCTCGATCGTGGTCGCCGTGCCGGTGAAATAGCGCTCCACGAACGCGTTCTTCAGCCCGACCGCGTCGAAGATCTGCGCGCCGCAATAGGACTGGTAGGTCGAGATGCCCATCTTGGACATGACCTTCAAAATGCCCTTGCCGATCGACTTGATGTAGCGCGTGACGATTTCCTGCGCGTCGACCTCGGGCGGGAACTCGCCGCGTCGGTGCATTTCCACCAGCGTGTCGAAGGCGAGATAGGGGTTGATCGCCTCGGCGCCGTAGCCCGCCAGGCAGCAGAAATGATGCACCTCGCGCGGCTCGCCCGATTCGACCACCAGCCCCACGGCCGTGCGCAGACCCTTGCGGATGAGGTGATGATGCACCGCCGCGGTTGCCAGCAGCGTGGGAATGTCGATCCTGTCCGGGCCGATCTGGCGGTCGGAAAGCACGATGATGTTGTAGCCGCCGGCTACGGCCGCCTCCGCGCGCTCGCACAGGCGCTCGACCGCCGCCTCCATGCCCTCCGCGCCCTCGGTGGCGGAATAGGTGATGTCGATCGTCTTTGTGTCGAAGCGATCCTCTGTGTGGCCGATGGAGCGGATTTTTTCGAGATCGGCATTGGTCAGGATCGGCTGGCGCACCTCAAGGCGCTTCTTGCGCGACGAGCCGACCAGATCGAAAATGTTCGGGCGCGGTCCGATGAAGGAGACCAGGCTCATCACCAGTTCCTCGCGGATCGGGTCGATCGGCGGATTGGTGACCTGCGCGAAATTCTGCTTGAAATATTCGTAAAGCAGTTTGGTGCGGCCCGACATGGCGGCGATCGGCGTGTCGGTGCCCATCGACCCGATCGCCTCCTGACCGGTGGTGGCCATCGGCGCCATCAGCAGCTTGAGATCTTCCTGCGTGTAGCCGAACGCCTGCTGGCGATCGAGCAGCGACACGTCGCGGCGCAGTTCGCGCGGTTCCACTGGCTTCAGCTCTTCCAGGATGAGCTGGGTGGAATCGAGCCATTGGCGATAAGGATGCTTGCCGGCGATCTCCGACTTGATCTCCTCATCGGAGACGATGCGCCCCTTTTCCAGGTCGATCAGCAGCATCCGGCCGGGTTGCAAACGCCATTTCTTGACGATCTTGGCCTCGTCCACCGGCAGCACGCCGGCCTCCGAGGCCATGATCACGCGCTCGTCGTCGGTGACGATATAGCGCGCCGGGCGCAGGCCGTTGCGGTCGAGCGTGGCGCCGATCTGGCGCCCGTCGGTGAAGGCGACCGCGGCCGGACCGTCCCACGGCTCCATCAGCGCGGCGTGGTATTCGTAGAACGCCTTGCGGTCCTCGCCCATCAGCTTGTTGCCGGCCCAGGCTTCCGGGATCAGCATCATCATGGCGTGGGCGAGCGAATAGCCGCCCTGCCACAGGAATTCGAGCGCATTGTCGAAACAGGCCGTGTCGGATTGGCCCTCGTAGGAGATCGGCCACAGCTTGGAGATGTCGTTGCCGAACAGCTCCGAATCGACCGAGGCCTGGCGCGCCGCCATCCAGTTGACATTGCCGCGCAGCGTGTTGATCTCGCCATTATGAGCGACCATCCGGTAGGGATGGGCCAGCTTCCACGACGGGAACGTGTTGGTCGAAAAGCGCTGGTGCACCAGGATCAGCGCCGATTCGAAGCGCGGGTCGAGCAGGTCCTTGTAGTAGGCGCCGACCTGGTAGGCGAGGAACATGCCCTTGTAGACGATCGTGCGCGAGGACAGCGACACGGTGTAGGAGCCGTTGTCGCGCCCGCCGGTTTCCTCGAAAATGCGCGCCGACACCACCTTGCGCAGGATATAGAGGCGCCGCTCGTAGTCCTCGTCGGATTCGATCGCCGGATTGCGGCCGATGAAGACCTGCAGATGCACCGGCTCCGAGGCCGCGATATGCGGCGCCTTCGACAGCGAGGAATTGTCCACCGGCACGTCGCGGAAGCCGATCAGCGGCTGGCCCTCGGCCTGCGTCACCTCGGCGAACACCTGCTCGATATGGGCGCGCAGGTCGCGGTCGCGCGGCATGAAGATGTGGCCGACCGCATAATGGCCCGGCGGCGGCAGCTCGATGCCCTTTTCGGCCATCTCCTCACGGAAGAACCGGTCCGGAATCTGGACCAGCACGCCCGCGCCGTCGCCCATCAGCGGATCGGCGCCGACCGCGCCGCGATGGGTCAGGTTTTCGAGCATGGCGAGCCCGTCGAGCACGATCTGGTGCGACTTGCGGTTCTTCATGTCGGCGATGAAGCCGACGCCGCACGAATCGTGTTCGTTGCGCGGATCGTAAAGCCCGCGCGCGTCCGGCAACCCGCCGGGAATCGGCAAAACGGCACGTTTGGCGGCACGCGCATCGCGCCCGGCGGCCAGGCAGGGCTGCGTCGTCGCTGATGGCGTCGAATCCGTCATCGTCCTTCCTCCATATACCCCCTGATTGCGGGGTGCCTTGATATCGCGGACGCCCATTTTATCAGCACGTCCACCTCGTGCACATCGCTCCACGAGGGTGACCTGTCGGGCTCGGCTTCACAGACCGCGAGCATCCCAGGTCGCTGTTGTCCGGCGCACACGCCAGAGCCGGCGTCCCACGCCAGCCCCGGCCCGAATTTCCCGGATAAATAAGACAGCAGTACTGTCCTAATTCCACAATGGCAGAATTGAATACCGCACACAAGACCGGATCGCGATCTTTTTCGCATGAAATCGCAACAAAATTATCCCCGGAGAGCTTATGGGAAAATTTAGTTTCAAAAAGCTGTCGATCGTGTCTGATCGCGCCGCATCGACCGGGCGCGCCGCCGCGCAGAGCCGGCCAGCCGTCGGCCTGGCGCGCGAGCCTCGTCAAGCCTCTTGAAGCCCGGTGACGAAAACGGGCACAGTCCGGCCTTCCTTCAGCTCATTTCGGACACAGCGATGATCTTTGCTTCTGACAACTGGGCCGGCGCCCATCCGGCCATCGCCCAGGCGCTCGCCGACCACGCCGGCGGCCACGCACGCGCCTATGGCGACAGCGACCTCGACCGCCAGGTCCGCCGCCGCTTCTGCGAGATTTTCGACAGGGACGTGGCCGTCTTCTTCGTCTCCACCGGAACGGCGGCCAACGCGCTGTCGCTGGCCAGCGTTTCCCGCCCCGGCGGCGTCGCCTTCTGCCATGCCGAGGCGCATCTGGTCGAGGACGAGGCCGGCGCCACCGAATATCTGACCGGCGGCACCCGCCTTGCCCGGGTCGGCGGCCCGCTCGGCCGCATCGACCCACAGGCGCTGGAAGACGCGATCCGGCGCTACCCGCCGGAATTCCTGCATGCCGGGCGACCGGTCGCGGTGTCCGTGACCCAGGCGAGCGAGATCGGCACCGTCCACACGCCCGACGAGCTCGACGCCATCGCGGCGATCGCCAGGCGGCACGGGCTGGCCGTGCATATGGACGGCGCCCGCTTCACCAACGCGCTGGTGTCGCTCGACCTGTCACCGGCCGAGATGACCTGGAAGCGCGGCGTCGACCTGTTGTCCTTCGGCGGCACCAAGAACGGCTGCTGGTGCGCGGAAGCGGTGGTGCTGTTCGATCCCGCACAGGCCGGCGAATTTGCCTTCCTGCACAAGCGCGCCGCGCAATTGCTGTCGAAATCGCGGTTCGTGGCGGCCCAGTTCCAGGCCTATTTCGATGATGATCTATGGCTGGACAATGCCCGCCACGCCAACGCCATGGCCGCCCGCCTGGCCGCAAGCGTCAAACGCTCCAGCACGGCCCGGCTCGCCTGGGAGCCGCAGGCCAACGAGGTCTTCGTCATCATGGCCGGTGCCACCGCCGAGCAACTGACGGGCGCCGGCGTCGCCTTTTACGACTGGAACGCGCCCGAGGGGTTCCAGGGCAGCATGGCCGCGGACGAGCGGATTTGCCGCTTCGTCACCGGTTTTGCCACAACCGCCGAAGAAGTCGACCGTTTCGCGGGCCTGATCGCATGAACCGGCACGACGATTTCGACATTACCGATCGGTAACACTCTCGTCAGTGCGGCGTGATGATCGCTCTCGCCGGCTTTATTTCCATGTGAGCGGCGCATTTGAAATGGTGTCTTGCCGGCTTGAGCCGGCCGGAATTCTTGAAACCGAGAGGAGAACACCATGTCGACCAAAACCATGATCGGCGCCGCTTATCTGGCCAGCGCCGTGGCGGGCGCCGTTGCCGCCGGTGCCATGACCACCACCGCGGCCCAGGCCCAGGAGAAGGAAAAATGCTACGGCGTCGCCATGGCCGGCCAGAACGATTGCGCCGCCGGCCCCGGCACCACCTGCAAGGGCACCTCGAGCGTCGACTATCAGGGCAATTCCTGGAAGCTGGTCGATGCCGGCACCTGCGCGACGATGGAACTGCCGGGCGACCGCATGGGCTCGCTTGAGCCGCTCGAGCGCGACCTGCCGTCCTAAGAACCGGCCAGTGACAGGTTCCGGCAGCCCAAAGAAGGTTTGCCGGACCCGCATTTCGAACACGATGGCGCGTCGCCGAAACGCCATCGTGTTCGCATCCCCGCCGTTTTGAAAGGCTCCGCCATGCCGCATGCCGACAACGCAAACGGTCGCTTTCCGGCGCGCCCCGTGTCCGGCCGCGCCGGCGCCAGCCTGAAACACACCCATCTCGACGCGATCCTTGCCGGGCGCGACCAGGTCGGCTTTTTCGAGGTCCACGCGGAAAACTACATGGGCGCCGGCGGCCCGCCGCATGCGGCTCTGGCCCGCATCAGGCAAGACTATCCGGTCCTGCTGCATGGCGTGTGCATGTCGATCGGCGCGCCGCAACCGCTCGACGCGGCCCACCTCGCCCGCTTCAAAGCGCTGGTCGAGCGCTACGAGCCGGCGATCGTGTCGGAACATCTCGCCTGGTCGACCCACGACGATGTTTTCTACAACGACCTCCTGCCGCTGCCCTATACCGACAACACGCTGCGCCATGTGTGCGAGCACATCGACCAGGTGCAGGCCGCGATCGGGCGCCGGCTGCTGCTGGAAAATCCCTCGACCTATCTGGCGTTCGCGGCCTCCGACTACGACGAGACCGGGTTCATCCGCGAAATCGTCAAGCGCACCGGTTGCGGCCTGCTGCTCGACATCAACAACGTTTTCGTGTCCGCAACCAATCACGGGTTTTCGGCGCTCGACTATCTGGCCGACTTCCCGCTCGAGCATGTCGGCGAGATCCATCTCGCCGGCCATCGCGAGCAGAGCGACGACGAGGGCGAGCCGCTGCTGATCGACAGCCATGACGGCCCCGTCTCAGACGCGGTCTGGAAGCTCTATGACATCGTCGTCGAACGCGCCGGAACGATCCCGACGCTGGTCGAATGGGACGGCGACATTCCCGACTGGCCCGTGCTCAAGGCCGAGGCCGACGCCGCCCAGGCCGTTCTCGATCGCCATGCCGCCGCCAGCGCGCGGGACGTCCACCATGCCGCAGCCGAATAATCCCTCCGGCGCGGCCTTCGCCGGCCCGTTCGCGGCACCGCTTCTCGACCCCGACAGGCCGACGCCGCCCGGCGTCGCCGGACCGGGCGCCAAGGCCGGCGATGTCCGCTACAACGTCTATCGCAACAACGTCACCGTCTCCCTCATCGACGCGCTCGCCGACACGTTTCCCGCCGTAAAGCGCATTGTCGGGGAGGCCTTCTTTCGCGACATGGCGCGCCTCTACGTGCGCCGCGAACCGCCCCGCTCGCCGCTGCTGTTCGATTACGGCCACAGCTTCGCCGCCTTCATAGACGGTTTCGACCATACGCGCCCTCTACCCTGGCTGGGCGACGTCGCCCGCATCGAACGGGCCTGGCTCGACGCCTACCATGCCGCCGACCGCGCCCCGCTGGCGCCCGCAAAGCTGGCGAGCGTTCCACACGATGCCCTGCCGGCACTGCGCTTCGAACCGCACCCCGCCATGCGGATTGTGCGCTCCGCCTATCCGGCCGTGACGATCTTTGCCGCCAACCGGGCCAGCGGTCCGGTCGGCAAGATCCTGGAGCGCGACGGCGAGGACGCGCTCGTCACCCGACCGGCGCTGGAGGTTTTCGTGCGCAGGCTGCCGCCCGGCGGCGCGGCGTTCCTGACGCTGCTTTGTGCCGGAAAGCCGCTCGGCGAGGCGGCCGCAAAGGCGAGCGAGGCCGAGCCACGTTTCGACCTCGGCGCCAATATTGCCGGCATGATGGAAGCTGGCGCGTTCGCCGATATCTTTGTTCCCGCCGCATGACATCGCCCGGAGCCAGCAAATGGAACGGCATCATGGATGACGACAGCGATGAGCGTACAAGCAAGCCGGTCGGGCCGCTCGGCGCGGCGATGCGCCTGCATGACACGTTCTTTTCCGGCCTCCAAGCGGCACTGGCCGGATGGTTCACGGGCCTTGCGGCCCGCGTCGTCTTCGCCAGCGTGCTTTTGCTTTATTACCTCAATTCGTCCTGGGGAAAGTTCTCCGACGGGATTTTCGGCTTTCTCAGCCCCTCGTCGGGAGCCTATGTGTCGATCCTGCCCAAGGTGATGGAAGCCCGCGGCTATGACGAAACCGCGCTCGCCTGGCCTTATGACGTCATCGTGTATCTCGGCACCTGGACGGAATTCGTCCTGCCGCTTTTGATCGTCGTTGGCTTGTTCAGCAGGCTTGCCGCCCTCGGCATGATTTTTTTCGTCATCGTGCAGAGTTATGTCGACGTCACCCAGCACGGGCTCGACACCAGATCGGTCGGCGCGATGTTCGACCGCATGCCCGACGCGATCATCTGGGATCAGCGGCTTTTATGGGTGTTCGTTCTCGCCATCATCGTCGTCCACGGCGCGGGCAGGCTGTCGCTGGACCACCTGTTCACGCGCCACCGAGAGGGTTAGCCAGGCCCATGCAAAAAAGTGGCGGCGCAGGCGGCGCCGCCACGGATCGTTTCGACACGCGTCGAACGACGCGCCTTATCGGGCGACGTCGGCCTCGATCTGCTTCGAGCCGGCGCCATTGGCCGCGGAGATCGCGATCTTGCGCGGTTTCATCTCCTCGGGAATATTGCGCTTCAGGTCGATATGCAGCAGGCCGTTCTTGAGTTCGGCGCCGGTCACCTCGACATGGTCGGCAAGCTGGAAGCGGCGCTCGAAGGCGCGCGAGGCGATGCCGCGATAAAGCAGTTCGGCATCCTGCTCGCCATCGCTCTCGGTCTTTTCGCCCTTGACGGTCAGGACGTTGCGGTGCGCCTCGATCGCAATGTCGGTGTCGGCGAAACCGGCCACCGCCATCGAGATCCGGTAGGCGTCCTCACCGGTGCGCTCGATATTGTAGGGGGGATAGGTCTGGCCGTTGTCGGGCTGGGCCAGCGAATCGAGCATCGTGAAGAGACGGTCGAAACCGACGGTCGAGCGATAGAGCGGCGAAAAATCAACGTGACGCATGGTGTGTTCTCCTGTTGAGCAACAAGGTTTGCGTTTGGCGTTTTCCGAAAATCCGAACCGGCATTTCCGTGAAGCCAGCGACCCCGATCGTGCGGCGGCCGCAGACCTTATTTGGGAAGGGCAAAAACGCTGTTCAAGAGGGACGCCGGCGCCCGGTTTTCTTCCTGAACCGGACATGAACCGTGGTTTCGGCCCGAGTTCATCTTCGCCGCGCTAGTGTTTTCTCAACAGATCGGGGCGCAACGCCGCCTCGCACCAGCTCGGTCCGGGTGTAACGTCCCTTCCTCCCGGATCGACAGAGGCCGGAGGTCGCTGCCAGCGCCTCCGGCCTTGACCTTTCGACAGTCCCTTGCCCGCGACGACTTCTGATTTTCTTTGCTTTTGCCCAAGTCGCTCCGTATCACCGAACCATGAACCTGCGCGCCGACATGCCGGTCGAAGACAAAGACACGGCCGTGCTTCACGAAATCCCGGACAACCCCGTCCCGGAACGGGCGCGCGCGGGCTATTTCGACAGCCGGGACGGCAAACGACTGCGCTACGCGCTCTTTCCTGCGCAGGCCCGTCCCCTGAAGGGCACGGTGATCATTCTGTCGGGCCGCAACGAATGTATCGAAAAATATTTCGAGACCATCGGCGATCTGGCCAAGCTCGGGCTCGGCTCCGCGGTCATGGACTGGCGCGGCCAGGGCGGTTCCGAACGCCTCACGCGCGATCCGCAGCGCGGCCATGTCGATAGTTTCGACGACTACGCGGCCGATCTAGACCAGTTCTTCACCGACATCGCGCTGCCCGACTGTCGCGGCCCGTTCTACATTCTCGCCCATTCGACCGGCGCGCTGGTGGCGCTGCTCGCCGCACCGACCCTGACCAACCGGGTCCGGCGCATGGTGCTGTCGGCGCCGCTCCTCGCCTTCGAGGGTCAAAACGCCTCGGTGACCGGCCTGCGCCGGATCAGCTCGCTGCTTTACGCGCTCGGTCTGGGCACGATCTATCTGGGCTGGGGCCGTCGACCCGCGGTCCCGCCACCGTTCGCCACCAACAAGCTGACCACGGATTTCGCCCGCTACCAGCGCAACATCGCGCTTTACCAGCATTTCCCGCATCTGGCGCTCGGCGGGCCGACCGCCGGCTGGGTGCGCGCGGCCTGCCGCGCCATCGAAAAGGTGACGGACCCCGCCTTCGCCGCCCGTATCCAGGTGCCGACGCTGTTCGTCGCCGCCGGTGCGGACAGGGTGGTGTCGACCCGCGCCATCGAGCACTACGCGACCGGGCTGCGGGCGGCCTCGCTGTTGACGATCGACGGCGCGCGCCACGAATTGCTGCAGGAAGCCGACATTTATCGCGAACAGTTCCTGGCCGCCTTTTCCGCCTTCGTGCCCGGCACCGACGCCGCGCTCAGCTGACGGCCGCGCGCGGCCGGTCCCGCCGGGTCAATCGCCGACGAGATCGAGCACCGCGCGATGCAGCGCCGGCGTCGCCGCCGCGACGATGTCGCCACCGGCTTCCGGCCGTTCGCCCTGCCAGGTGCTCACCACCCCGCCCGCCCGTTCGATCAGCGCCACCAGGCCGGCAATATCGTAGGATTGCAGCCCGGCCTCCACCGCGATGTCGGCATGGCCGGCCGCCACCATCGCGAAGGCATAGCAATCCGTGCCGTAGCGCGGCAGCCGCACGGCGGCCTCCAGGCGATCGTAGCGGGCGCGCAGCGCGCCCTGAAACAGCGCCGGCGTGGTCGTGAACAAGCTTGCCTCGGCAAGCGACGTCGTCGCACGCGTGGCCAGCGGCCGCGCGCCACCCGGGCCCTCGTAGAACGCCCCCTGCCCGGTCGCGTAATAAAGCTCGCCGATGAAGGGCTGCGACATCAACCCGGCCACTGCCTTGCCGTCCTCCAGCAGGCCGACCAGCGTTCCCCACAGCGGAACGCCGGAAATGAAGGCGCGCGTGCCGTCGATCGGGTCGATCACCCACACACGGCGCGCGTCGGGGTTCTCCACCCCGTGTTCCTCGCCGACAATGCCGTCATCGGGAAATTCCGCCCGGATGATGTCGCGGATCGCACGCTCGGCCTCGCGGTCGGCTTCCGTGACCGGATCGAAGCCGGCCGCCTGCTTGTTGGCGACCGCGCCCGCGCCGCGAAACCGCGGCAGCGTTTGCTCGGCGGCCGCAGCCGCGATTCGGCGCAATAACTCCGCCGTTGCCATGTGGAACCTCATTTTGTTGCAGATTTGCCACATATAAATGGCATTCTCGGTCTGCCAAACGGTGAAATTCGGGTTTTCCACCGTCGACACTTGACTTTTGTGCATTGCACAATACGATTTTGATGAACGGTTTGTCCGTTCATGCCCTTTGGGCGTTTCCTCCCTAGACTTGGACCGTGTCGTCTTCGCGATGCGGTCTTTTTTTGTGTCTATCCGGCCTTATTCCGCCGCCAGGGGCATTGGCGGCCTGCCGAAGCCGGCCGCCGCGATCAAACGCTCCACGAACCGGGCCATATCGTCGGCCAGCGGCAGAAAACCGCTCGATTTGCGATAGCTGCGCTCGTTCATGTAAAGCCCGCGATTGACCTCGATCTGCAAGGCATGCAGCCCTCGCGCCGGCCGGCCGTAATGTTCGGTGATGAAACCGCCCGCGTAAGGCTTGTTGTGGGCGACGGTGTAGCCGAGCGAAACCAGGATGCCGATCGCCGCCTCGCTGAGTGCCGCGGAAGCGGAGGTGTTGAAGCGATCGCCGATGATGAAGTCGGGCCGCAGCCCGGCCTCGCCGACCCGGATGCTGGCCGGCATGGAGTGGCAGTCGATCAGCACGGCGAGCCCGAAGGCGGCCTGCGTCTCGCTGAGCAGCCGCCCAAGACAGGCATGGTAGGGTTTGTAGAACGTCTCGACCCGCTGCCGCGCCTCGCCAAAGGGCAATTTGCCGGCATAGATCTCCTGGCCCTCGCCGACGATCCTGGGCACCGTGCCGAGCCCGCCCGCCACGCGCGGCGAGCGGATATTGGCATAGGCCGGCAGGGTTTCCGAAAACATCCGCGGGTCGAGTTCCCACGGTTCGCGGTTGACGTCGAGATAGGCGCGCGGGAAATTGGCGCAAAGCAGCGGCGCGCCGAAGCTGACCGCGGCGGCGAACAGCTCATCGACATAACAATCCTCCGAGCGGCGGATCGCCTGACGGTCGAGCCTGGACAGCGCCAGGAACCGTTCGGGATAGCTGCGCCCGCTATGCGGCGAATTGAAGATGAAGGGGACGCTCTGGTGAGAGGGACGCCGCGTCTGGAAGGGCGCGGCGCCGGCGAAATCGTCGGCGACGCTCATCAAGGACGGATCCACCGCGGGCAGGCTCTGGTCATGCCGCGAAAGTGCCATCCGATCTCCGGCCTGTCCAGAACCAATCGCATGCCGGATGCCCTGCGACCCCGGCGGCAAGGCGAAATGGCGCGCGGGCGGCCGGACGCGACCACGGTTCACTTGATGTTTACCTTACCCTACGCATATATCTGATTTGGTTAACGGGCGGCACGGCGGCCGACTCTGTTCTGGAATGCGGACGGGAATCCATGACGAGAATCCTACTTGCCGAAGACGACAACGACATGCGCCGCTTCCTGGTCAAGGCGCTGGAACGGGCCGGTTACGACGTCATCGATTTCGACAATGGCGCCAGCGCCTATGAACGGCTGCGCGAGGAGCCGTTCTCGCTTTTGCTGACCGACATCGTCATGCCGGAGATGGACGGCATCGAACTCGCGCGCCGCGCCACCGAGATCGATCCCGACCTGAAGGTGATGTTCATCACCGGCTTCGCCGCGGTCGCGCTCAATCCCGATTCGAAAGCCCCCAAGGACGCCAAGGTTTTGTCGAAGCCGTTCCATCTGCGCGAGCTCGTCAGCGAGGTCGAAAAGATGCTGAAAGCGGCCTGACAAGGGCCGCCGCCGGACGGTGGATTTTCGGCATTGACGCCGGCATGATTTGTGTGGTCTATGCGCGGCGCTGATGGGCGTGTAGCTCAGCGGGAGAGCACTACGTTGACATCGTAGGGGTCACAGGTTCAATCCCTGTCACGCCCACCATCAGCCTCAAGAAAATCAACAGTTTACAGCCGTCTTCCTTCCTCCCTCTATCACCCGAAGACCCTCACTTGCAGGAAAACAGGGGACGGCGGGTCCAACATCCACGGCCACCCGACCGCGCCTGCGCGGGGCGCCACCGCCCGTCCGGGGCCGCGCAACCGACGACGCTCGAAAAACCGCCGTCTCACCCCCAGATCCAAACCGAGCCCCTGCCCGCCGCGCGATCTGGCCACGCCCCGCCAATGACCGTCACGAACCCTCCGCCGACCGACGGCTTAACACTAGTCGCTTGGCAGGATCGGCGGCGCCTTTATCCCCACTGGCCGGGCCAATGTCCGCGTGGACAACCTTTTTTGAAATCTCGCAGCTAGGCTCAGGACTCATTGATCAAAGCCAGAAGATGACAGTGGCTGCGATGCAGATGGCGGAGAAGAAGGTGTGGGCACACCGGTCATAGCGTGTTGCGATACGCCGCCAGTCCTTGAGTTTGGCAAAGAGGTTTTCGACTTTGTGCCGTTGGCGGTAGAGG
>NZ_PYBP01000030.1:0-2500 GCF_003015025.1 Nitratireductor sp. StC3
GTGTTGATTTCCGCCGAGAACTGACCCGGGATTGAGGGATTTTTCCATCGAGAAGTGACCCATGTTTGAACCCACCCCTGCTTGATGATCGCAGGGGACATTGGAGTGATAGACATGGCGTTACTGAGCGTTATCCGGCGCTGGCATCTGCGGGATGGGCTTTCGATCCGGGAGATTGCGCGGCGCACGGGACTGTCGCGGAACACGATCCGCAAATACCTGCGATCCGACGAGGTCGAGCCTCGTTTCAACGTGCCGGAGCGGCCGAGCAAGCTCGATACCTATGCCGAGCGGCTATCGGCCTGGCTGAGGACGGAAGCGAACAGGCCGCGCAAGCAGAAGCGCACGATCAAGCAGTTGCACGCCGACCTGATGAGTCTCGGCTATGAGGGCTCTTACGGCCGTGTCGCCGCCTTTGCACGTGCCTGGAAAGAAGAGCGTCAGCGTCAGATGCAAACGAGCGGGCGCGGCACCTTCGTGCCGCTGGCGTTCGAACCAGGGGAAGCCTTCCAGTTCGACTGGTCGGAGGACTGGGCGGTTCTCGGCGGCGAGCGCACCAAGCTGCAGGTTGCGCACTTCAAGCTGAGCTATAGCCGTGCCTTCATCGTGCGGGCCTATCCGCTACAAACGCACGAGATGCTGTTCGATGCCCACAACCACGCCTTCCGGGTTCTGGGCGGCGTTCCCCGGCGCGGGATCTACGACAACATGCGCACGGCGGTCGACAGGATCGGCCGCGGCAAGGAACGACAGGTCAATGCCCGCTTCTCGGCCATGGCCAGCCACTATCTGTTCGAGGCCGAGTTCTGCAATCCGGCCTCGGGGTGGGAGAAGGGACAGGTCGAGAAGAACGTCCAGGACGCCCGCCACCGGTTATGGCAGCCGATGCCGCGCTTTCCATCGCTGGAGGCGCTGAACGACTGGCTGGAGCAGCGATGCCGGGAGCTGTGGCAACAGATTCCCCATGGCCTCAGACCCGGAACGATCGAGGACATCCGGGCTGAGGAGGCTCAGTTCCTGATGCCGATGCCTCGCCTCTTCGACGGCTTCGTCGAATACACCAAGCGGGTCTCTCCAACCTGCCTGGTTCATCTGGAGCGCAACCGCTACAGCGTGCCGGCATCCTTCGCCAACCGGCCGGTCAGCCTCCGGGTCTATCCGGAACGGATCGTGGTTGCTGCCGAAGGGCAGCTCATCTGCGAGCACCGCCGCATCATCGAGCGGTCGCACGACCGTCTTGGCCAGACCGTCTACGATTGGCGGCATTATCTGGCGGTCATCCAGCGCAAGCCGGGAGCCTTGCGCAACGGCGCGCCCTTCACCGAACTGCCCGAAGCCTTCAAGCAGTTGCAGCAGCACCTGCTCAGGAAGCCCGGCGGTGACCGGGAGATGGTCGAGATCCTGGCCCTTGTCCTGCAGCATGACGAGCAGGCCGTGCTGGCGGCAGTGGAGATGGCACTCGAGGCCGGCGTTCCCACCAAGGTCCATATCCTCAATCTGCTGCACAGGTTGGTCGATGGCAGGCCGATCGCGGCACCTGTCGTGGATGCACCGCAGGCACTGAGCCTGGCCAAGGAGCCACAGGCCAATGTCGAGCGCTACGATGCGCTGCGCCCGGCCAGGGAGGTGCGCCATGCGTCATGATCCCGCCAGCGGCGCCATCGTCATCATGCTCCGAAGCCTGAAGATGCATGGCATGGCGGAGGCCGTCGCCGAACTGACCGAACAGGCCGCTCCCGCCTTCGAGGCCGCCATCCCGATCCTGTCGCAACTGCTGAAGGCCGAGATGGCAGAACGGGAGGTCAGATCCACCGCCTATCAGCTCAAGGCAGCCCGCTTCCCCGTCTATCGCGACCTGGCCGGCTTCGACTTCGCCAGCAGCGAGATCAACGAAGCACTCGTGCGCCAGCTCCATCGCTGTGAGTTCATGGAGGATGCCAACAACGTCGTGCTTGTCGGAGGTCCAGGCACCGGAAAGACCCACATCGCTACAGCTCTCGGCGTGCAGGCGGTCGAGCATCATCGCAAGCGTGTCCGCTTCTTCTCCACCGTCGAACTCGTCAACGTGCTCGAACAGGAGAAGGCCCAGGGCAGAGCAGGTCAGATCGCCAATCGGCTTGCTCATTCCGATCTCGTCATCCTCGACGAACTCGGATATCTGCCCTTCAGCGCATCAGGCGGGGCGCTGCTGTTCCATCTGCTGAGCACCCTCTACGAGCGCACCAGCGTCGTCATCACCACCAATCTCAGCTTCAGCGAGTGGGCTACCGTCTTTGGCGACGCCAAGATGACAACCGCGCTGCTCGATCGGCTGACCCATCACTGCCACATCCTGGAGACCGGAAACGACAGCTTCCGCTTCAAAAACAGCTCCGCCCAGGCCACAGGCAAAAAGAAGGAGAAAGCCGCGCCCTTGACCACAACCTGAGACCCAAACCATACATGAAGGCGGGTCACTTCTCGACGAAAATCCCGGGTCAGCTCTCAGCGGAAATCAACA
>NZ_PYBP01000031.1:0-1830 GCF_003015025.1 Nitratireductor sp. StC3
AGCTCTGGGATTGCTGTGAAGAGGTCTTGGACGAGGCCGTAATCGGCGACCTGGAAGATTGGTGCCTCCTCGTCCTTGTTGATGGCGACGATGATTTTGGAGTCCTTCATGCCGGCCAGGTGCTGGATGGCGCCTGAGATGCCCACGGCGATGTAGAGGTCGGGGGCGACCACCTTGCCGGTCTGGCCGACCTGCCAGTCATTGGGCGCATAGCCGGCATCCACGGCCGCGCGCGAGGCGCCCACCGCCGCGCCGAGCTTGTCGGCGACCGGCAGGATGACCTCCTGGAACTTTTCCGCCGAGCCGAGCGCGCGCCCGCCCGAGATGATGATCCGGGCCGAGGTCAGCTCCGGACGGTCGCTCTCCGACAGCTTGTTCTCCACAAAGCGCGACAGGCCCGGATCGGCCGCCGCCTCGACCGTCTCGACCGGGGCAGAGCCGCCGTCGCCGGCCGCCTGGAAGCCGGCGGTCCTCACCGTGACCACCTTCGTGGCGTCGCCGGACTCCACCGTCTGGATCGCGTTGCCGGCATAGATCGGCCGCTTGAACGTCTTGGCGTCGACCACCTCGACAATGTCGGAGATCTGCATCACGTCGAGCAGCGCCGCCACCCGCGGCATCACGTTCTTGCCCATCGTCGTGGCCGGCGCCACCAGCGCGTCGTAGCCCTCGGCCAGAGAGACGACCGTGGCCGCAAGCGGCTCGGCCAGGCGCTCGGCGAGCCCGTCGGCCTCGGCAAGCAGAACCTTGCGCACGCCGGCAAGCTTGGACGCCTGCTCGGCCGCCGCCTTGGCGCCCTTGCCCGCCACCAGAATGTCAACATCCGAGCCAAGCCCGGACGCCGCCGACAAGGCCTTGGCGGTCTGGTCGGACAGGGTTTCATTGTCGTGTTCGGCAATCAAAAGAGTGGCCATCGTCGTCGTCCTTGCCTTGCTTGTCCCGCTCGCTCCGGTCCGAATTCGGATCAGGCCGCAGCCAAAGCGGTTGGGTTCGAGAACCGGCGCACAACGCAGTCGGATATGCGGGCACCGGAAGCACAGAGACCGGCCGCTTGCAGACCGGCCTCAAGCGAATTCACTACAGCACGCCGGCTTCGTTCTTCAGCTTTTCGACCAGCTCGGCCACGTCCTTGACCTTCACACCCGCCTTGCGGCCCTCAGGCTCCTCGGTCTTCAAAACCTTCAGACGCGGCGCGGCGTCGACGCCGTAATCGTCCGGCGTCTTCTCCTCAAGCGGCTTCTTCTTCGCCTTCATGATGTTGGGAAGCGACGCATAACGCGGCTGGTTCAGCCGCAGATCCGTCGTCACGATCGCCGGCAGCGACAACTCCACCGTCTGCAGCCCGCCGTCCACCTCGCGCGTCACCGTCGCCTTGCCGGCGGCAATCTCGACCTTGGAGGCGAACGTGCCCTGGCTCCAGCCCAAAAGCGCGGCCAGCATCTGGCCGGTCTGGTTGCTGTCGTCGTCGATCGCCTGCTTGCCCAGGATCACCAGCTCCGGCTTCTCCGCCTCAACGATCCCCTTCAAGACCTTGGCAACCGCAAGCGGCTCCATAACCGCGTCCGTCTTGACCAGGATGCCCCGGTCCGCCCCCATCGCAAGCGCGGTGCGGATCGTCTCCTGAGCCTGCTGCGGGCCGACCGAAATCGCGACGATCTCCGAAACCGTGCCCGCCTCCTTCAGCCGGATCGCCTCCTCCACCGAAATCTCGTCAAAAGGGTTCATCGACATCTTCACGTTCGAAAGCTCGACGCCCGAGCCGTCGGCCTTAACACGCGGCTTAACATTCGCGTCGATCACACGCTTGACCGGGACGAGGACTTTCATGCG